>DIFZ01000062.1 GCA_002419385.1 Geobacter sp. UBA5735 | reverse complement strand
TGTCGTGAGTTCAATTATCGAGTAACAGGATACGTACGAGGGCGCGATGTCAAGTCAGAAAATAAGAATTCGCTTAAGAGGGTATGATCACAAGCTGCTCGACCAGTCGGTGGGTGAAATCGTCGATACGGCCAAGAGGACCGGCGCTCGAGTTGCCGGACCAATCCCGCTTCCGACGGTAATCAACAAGTACTGCGTACTCAGGGGACCGCATGTTGACAAGAAGTCCCGGGACCAGTTTGAAATCCGTTCCCATAAGCGGCTGATCGATATTCTCGATCCGACTCAGCAGACCGTTGATGCACTCATGAAGCTGGATCTGTCAGCGGGCGTGGATGTCGAGATCAAGCTGTAACGCAGGATAATTGCCACAACAGACTAAATCGAACAGGATATAAGTCATGAAGAAGGGTTTGCTAGGAAAGAAACTGGGCATGTCCCAGATATTTAGTGACGACGGCCGGAAAATACCGGTGACGGTTGTGGAAGTCGGTCCCTGTGTAGTGCTGAAGAAACTGACTGTTGAGAAAGACGGTTATCAGGCAATACAGGTCGGCTTTGGTGACGCTGACGCAACCCGTGCAAGCAGGGCGATGGTTGGCCACTGCAAAGCTGCCGGGAAGGGCGTAGTAAATCACATCCGCGAGTTCCGTCTCGAAGACATTGATGCTTATAACGTGGGCGATGTCCTGAACGCGAGTATTTTCGATGCGGGCGATCTTGTTGATGTCTCCGGGACCAGCATAGGTAAGGGCTACCAGGGTGTCATCAAGAGATGGGGTTTTCAGGGCGGACGTACCTCACACGGTTCTCGTTTTCACAGAGCGCCTGGTTCGATCGGATGCTCGGCGACTCCCGCACGTGTCATGAAGAACAAGAAGATGCCCGGCCAGATGGGTAATTCTAAGGTTACTGTTCAGAGGCTGCAGGTGGTACGCGTTGATGTGGCAGACAACCTGCTGTTGATAAAGGGCGCAGTCCCGGGTGCCAAAAACGGGCTGTTGCTCATCAAGGATAGCGTTAAAGCATAGCATAACTGGGATATCCGGAGATAGACATGGCCACAATTGATGTATTCGATAGTAAGAGTAACAAGGTCGGCACGGTCGATCTTGATGACAGTGTCTTCAATGCAGAAATCAGGGAGCATCTTATTCACGAGGCGATTCGTGTTCAGCTCACCAACCGCCGTGCAGGTACGGTAGCGGTAAAGAACCGCTCCGCTGTTGCAGGGAGCGGCAAAAAGCCCTTCCGCCAGAAGGGAACAGGTGGTGCTCGCCAGGGTTGCAAACGTGCTCCCCAATACCCCGGAGGCGGTGTTGCATTCGGACCGCAGCCGAAGGTGTACAACCTGAGCATGAACCGCAAGGCGCACAAGGCTGCCATGAAGTCCGCGCTCACCTATCTCTGCAAAGAGGCAAAGATGACGGTCCTCAATTCCTTGCAGCTTGAGGCCATATCCACCAAGGAATTCGTATCGGTACTCAACGCATTCTCCTTGAAGAAGACCCTTGTCGTCATTGAGGACAGCAACGTCAATCTCGAACTGTCTGCCAGAAATGTCAAGGATGTCAAGGTGTTAAAGGCTGAAGGCCTGAATGTGTATGATATGATGAACTTCAAAAACGTCATCTTTACCGAGGCGGCGGTGAAGAAGGTTGAAGGAGCGCTGCAGTCATGAATATCTACGATGTCATCAAGAAGCCTCTGATCACCGAGAAGACCACGATTGAAAAGGACACCAAGGGAATCGTGGCGTTCCAGGTGCACAGGGATGCCAACAAACTGGAGATAAAGGAAGCAGCTGAAAAGCTCTTCAAGGTCGAGGTTGTCGAAGTACGTACAGTGAATGTAGCCGGCAAGGTTAAGCGCGTCGGCAAAAACTTCGGCAAGCGTTCAAACTGGAAGAAGGCGTACGTTACCCTGAAAGAGGGCAGCAGCGTAGATTTCTTTGAAGTGTAAATTTCACGATGGGGTTCAAATAAATGGCTATCAAGAGTTATAAACCGACATCTGCTGGCAAGAGGCACCAGACCTGCTCCGCTTTTGATGAGATAACCACCTGCAAGCCGGAGAAGTCACTTCTTGAATCTCTCAAGAAGAGCGGCGGAAGGAACAGCGGGGGACGGATAACTTCCCGGCACATCGGCGGCGGACACAAGCAGAAGTACCGCATAGTTGATTTCCTCAGGAACAAGAGGAACATCCCCGCCCGGGTCGCCTCGGTCGAATACGATCCCAACAGAAGCGCGAGGATTGCCCTTCTTGTGTACGCTGACGGAGAAAAACGCTACATTCTCGCTCCCGACGGTCTGAAAGTCGGCGATGCCGTTCTGGCCAGCGAGAAGGCGGACATCCGCCCGGGCAACGCCCTGCCGCTCAAGGCCATTCCTCTCGGTACCATTGTGCACAACATCGAACTGAAGATCGGCAAGGGAGGTCAACTGGCCCGCAGTGCCGGAACCTTTGCCCAGTTGATGTCCAAAGAGGGAAAGTACGCTCAGGTGAAGCTCCCTTCCGGTGAAGTACGGATGATCCTGCAGGAGTGTTATGCGACCATCGGGCAGGTCGGCAACCTCGACCACGAAAACGTGTCGCTCGGCAAAGCGGGAAGAACCCGTTGGCTGGGCAAGAGACCGAAAGTAAGAGGTGTCGCCATGAACCCGGTGGACCACCCCCATGGCGGCGGTGAGGGTCGTACTTCAGGCGGACGGCACCCTGTCACACCTTGGGGTATCCCGACAAAGGGTTACAAGACCCGCACCAACAAGACGTCTTCCCGGTTCATTGTGAAAAAGCGTACCAAATAAATTGCACTAAAGGGATCAGTCAATGGCGAGATCAATAAAAAAAGGGCCGTTTGTAGATGGCCATCTGGCGGAAAAGGCACAGGCGGAAGGGGCGAGCTCAAAAAAGATCATCAAGACCTGGTCGCGGCGCTCGACGATAATTCCGGACTTCATAGGTCTGACTTTTGCCGTCCATAACGGCAGGAAGTTCATCCCCGTCTTTGTAACCGAGAACATGGTCGGTCACAAACTTGGCGAGTTCGCGCCGACACGCACGTTCCACGGGCATGCCGCTGACAAGAAGAGCAAGCTGAAGAAGAAGTAATCGACTTAAGGAGTGATACATGGAAGCGAGTGCCAATCTCACCTTTGCCCGTATTTCACCGAGGAAAACAAGGCTCGTGGTTGATATGGTCAGGGGCAAGAATATACAGAATGCACTGAACATTTTGAAGTTTTCCCCGCAACCGTCAGCCAAGCTTGTTGCCAACCTTCTGCGTTCCGCAGTCGCAAATGCAGAACAGAAGGGAGTTTCTGACGTGGACAGGCTCATGGTCAAGACGATTTATGTAAATGCCGGTACCGTGCTGAAGAGATTTCTGCCGCGGGCCATGGGAAGGGCAAGCAAGATACGAAAGCCGACCAGCCACATCCACGTGGTCCTGGCGGAGAAGAAATAAAGAATTTGCGTTGGAGGTGAGGTTTGGGCCAGAAAGTAAATCCAATAGGTTTCAGGCTGGGTGTCATTAAGACATGGGAGTCCAGATGGTATGCAAAGGCTGATTACGCAACCTTGCTCCACGAGGATCTCAAGCTCAGGGATTTTTTGAAGAAACGCCTGTATCACTCCGGGGTTTCCAAGATAGAGATCGAACGAGCCGCGAATAAGGCGAAGATAAACATATATACTGCCAGGCCAGGCCTCATCATCGGCAAGAAGGGTTCCGAGGTGGAAACCCTCAAGAAGGAACTCGCAAAACTGACCGATAAAGAGGTTTTCCTCAACATACAGGAAATCCGCAAGCCTGAGCTCGACGCGCAACTGGTGGCTGAGAATGTCGCCCTGCAACTCGAACGCCGTGTTGCTTTCAGACGTGCAATGAAAAAGAGCGTCACGACGGCACTCAAATTCGGGGCAAAGGGTATCAGGATCACCTGTTCCGGCAGGTTGGGCGGCGCTGAAATGTCGAGAACCGAATGGTATCGCGAAGGCAGGGTGCCTCTCCACACGCTTCGCGCTGACATAGATTACGGCTTTGCCGAGGCAAAGACGACGTACGGGATCATAGGTGTAAAAGTACTGATCTTCAAAGGTGAAGTTCTTCCTGGGAAAAAATAGTAGAGGAGTATTTTCCGATGTTAATGCCCAAGAGAGTCAAACATAGAAAGCAGATGAAAGGCAAGATGAAAGGGTCTCCCCAACGCGGGGTCACACTTGCCTTTGGCGAATATGGTCTTCAGGCAACCGAATGCGGCTGGCTCGACTCGAAACAGATTGAGGCTGCCCGTATCGCCCTGACACGCTACATCAAGAGGGGCGGCAAAACATGGATTCGAATTTTCCCGGATAAGCCCCTGACCGCGAAGCCTGCTGAAACGAGGATGGGGAAGGGAAAAGGCGCCCCTGATTCGTGGGTTTGCGTGATAAAACCCGGCCGCATTCTCTACGAGATGGAAGGTGTCACCGAGGAGATCGCCCGGGAAGCATTCCGGCTTGCTGCCTTTAAACTGCCCATAGCTACGAAATTCGTCAGCAGGGGGGATGGAAATGAAGAATAACGCATTGAAAGATATGACTGTAGACGAGTTGAATGCAAAGAGCGAGGAACTGGAGAAAGAGCTCTTCAACATCAAGTTTCAGCTCCACACCGGCAGGCTGGAAAATACGGCAAAACTTGGCCTGTTGAAAAAGGACAGAGCACGGCTGAAGACCATACTCAGGGAAAAGAGAGGGTAAGGCGAGGAAACCATGAGCGAGCGCGGCACCAGAAAAACCCAGGTGGGGATCGTAGTCAGCGACAAGATGGAAAAAACCGTTGTGGTGAAGGTATCCCACCTTGTGAAGCACACGGAATACAATAAATACATCAAGAGAAGCGTCAAGTACAAAGCGCACGATGAAACCAACAGCTGCAAGATTGGCGACCGTGTGCAGATAATTGAATCCAGACCTCTGAGCAAGGATAAACGCTGGCGTATAAATCAGATTCTGCAGAGGACTTCATAAGGTAGGAGTATTCCGATGATACAGATGCAAACCATACTCGATGTGGCTGACAACTCCGGGGCCAAGAAGCTCTTCTGCATCAAGGTGTTGGGAGGCTCGAAGCGAAAGTACGCCAGTATCGGCGATATAATCGTTGCTTCCGTCAAGGAGGCATTGCCCAATTCCAAGGTCAAGAAGGGAGATGTGGTCAAGGCCGTGGTCGTTCGGACCGCCAAAGAGATAGGGCGGCCTGACGGTTCTTATATCCGCTTTGATGACAACTCCGGCGTAGTCATAAATAACCAGAAAGAACCGGTTGGAACGCGAATATTCGGTCCCGTCGCCAGGGAACTGAGAGCAAAGAAATTCATGAAGATCATTTCGCTCGCGCCGGAAGTACTTTAATCAGCTCCAGGAGATCAAACAGATGCAAGGAAATAAGCTGCGAGTCAAAAAAGGCGACACGGTAATGGTGATTACCGGCAAGGATAGCAGGAAGACCGGCAAGGTACTGCGCATCTTTTCCAAGAAGGAGAGGATCGTTGTCGAAGGCTTGAACATAGTAAAGAAACATACCCGTGCTCGAGGCAACCAGCCGGGCGGTATTGAGGAAAAAGAAGCACCGCTGCATATCTCCAATGTAATGCTGTACTGTCAAAAGTGTGGCAAGCCGGTGAGAATCAGAAGAAATCTCCTGGAAAATGGGGAAAAAGTGCGCGTTTGCGTCAAATGCGGCGAGGCCTTTGATAAATAGCACGGAGGAGTAAATGGCGAGGCTTAAGGAGCTTTACACGAAAGAGATTGTCCCCCAGCTGATGAAGGATTTCGGCTACAAGAGCATCATGCAGGTACCCAGGCTGGAGAAGGTTGTCATCAACATGGGTCTGGGTGAAGCCATTCAGAACATCAAGATTCTGGATTCAGCCGCTGAGGAACTTGCCGCTATTAGCGGACAGAAGGCCGTTATCACCAAGGCGAAGAAGTCCATTGCTTCTTTCAAGCTTCGCCAGGGCATGCCGATCGGCTGCATGGTAACCCTCCGCAAGGATAGGATGTACGAGTTTCTCGATCGTCTCATGAACATATCCCTGCCCCGCGTCAGGGACTTCAAGGGAATTTCGGCGAAGGGTTTTGACGGCAGAGGCAACTATTCTCTCGGTATCAAGGAGCAGTTGATTTTTCCCGAGATCAATTACGACAAGGTTGAAAAGATTAAAGGCCTGAACATATCGATAGTTACCACAGCCAGCACCGATGAGGAAGGCAGAGCCCTCTTGAAGGGACTCGGAATGCCGTTCAGGAATTAATCCGTTTGGAGGAAAACCAGTGGCTAAGACATCCATGATTCTGAAATCGCAGAGGGCAGCAAAATTCAAGGTCCGGGAATATAACAGGTGCCCGTTGTGCGGGCGTCCGAGAGCATATTACCGCAAGTTCAACATGTGCAGGATTTGTCTCAGGAAACTGGCCTCGAACGGGAGAATTCCCGGGGTTATCAAATCCAGCTGGTAATTCATTTTAAGAAAGCGCAAGAGGAGTACAATCAATGTCGATGACTGATCCTATAGCTGACATGCTTACCAGACTCAGGAACGCGAATATGGCCAAACTGCAGAAGGTTGACATACCATCGTCCAACCTGAAGGTCAATATCGCCACGGTTCTGAGAAGCGAGGGCTTTATCAAGAACTATAAGGTCATTGCTGACGAAAAGCAGGGAATACTGCGCATATATCTCAAGTACATCGATGAGAAAGAT
Source organism: Geobacter sp. UBA5735 (assembly GCA_002419385.1). Taxonomy (GTDB): domain Bacteria; phylum Desulfobacterota; class Desulfuromonadia; order Geobacterales; family Geobacteraceae; genus RPRC01. The sequence continues at coordinate 81,683 of DIFZ01000062.1, read as the reverse complement.
GGCGTCATCACCGAGATCAAGAGAATCAGCAAGCCTGGGAGCCGGGTATATGTCAGAGGGGACAGTATTCCTAAAGTGAAGAACGGTATGGGCGTCGCGATTCTTTCTACTTCGAAAGGTGTAGTGACTGACAAGGCCGCACGAGAAGCAGGTATCGGCGGAGAAATACTCTGTACTGTCTGGTAAGAAATAACTGAGGAGCGCACGCCATGTCCAGGATTGGAAAACTTCCAATAGAAATACCGAGCGGTGTCAAGATAGCGATCGACAACGCGACGATAAAGGTCGAAGGTCCCAAGGGAACTCTTTCACGTTCAATCATGGAAGGGGTAACGATAGACAAGCTCGAAAACAGCCTTGTGGTGAACCGGAACGGTGAGGACAAGAGATCGAGATCAGCCCATGGTCTGACCCGTACCCTGATCAACAACATGGTTATCGGGGTTACGAAGGGCTTCGAAACTGCCCTCGACATCACGGGTGTCGGATATCGAGCTGAAGCAAAGGGCAACGACATAACCCTGAGCCTTGGCTACTCCCATCCGGTGAATTTCACCCTGCCTGCAGGTGTGAGCGTGGAAGTGGAAAAGATGACCAAGATATTCGTCAGGGGCGCAGACAAGGAACTTGTAGGCCAGACAGCGGCCAAGATTCGTTCCTTCCGTGAGCCGGAGCCTTACAAGGGAAAAGGTGTAAGATACTCTGACGAGAAAATACTCCGGAAAGCCGGGAAGACAGGAAAGAAATAGCATCCACCTGTAAGGAGAAATGAAAAGTGAGTACCCTATCTCAGAAAAAGCTGGCAAGATTGAAGCGACAAGTTCGGGTGCGGAAGAAAGTCAGAGGAGCCAGTGAGCGGCCCCGGCTGAATGTCTTCAAGAGCGCGAAACACATATATGCCCAATTGATAGATGATACAACCGGTTCGACGCTGGCGGCCGCCTCAACGCTCGATGCTGAAGTCGCCGGAGGTCTCAAATACACGGGAAATGCTGAGGCAGCTGTAAAAGTCGGAGCTACTATTGCCGCGGCAGCTGTTGCAAAAGGTATAAAGTCCGTAGTATTTGACCGGAACGGGTTTCTCTATCACGGGCGGGTAAAAGCGCTTGCCGATGCAGCCAGAGAAAACGGTCTCTCTTTTTAAGAATAAAGAATCAGGAGGCTATACTTGCTTAAGATCAATCCCAATGAACTTAACCTTACGGACAGAGTGGTTCATATAAGCCGCGTTGCCAAGGTTGTAAAGGGCGGTCGGAGATTCAGTTTCTCCGCACTTGTTGTCGTCGGTGACGGTAACGGACATGTAGGATATGGCCTGGGAAAAGCCAATGAGGTTCCCGAGGCGATCCGCAAGGGCGTGGAGCAGGCAAAGAAAAGCATAATCCGCGTCCCGATCGAGGGTCACACCATTCCTTACGAAGTTCTCGGTCATTTCGGAGCCGGGCGTGTTCTCATAAAGCCGGCTTCCGCCGGTACCGGCGTTATTGCCGGCGGCGCAGCACGAGCTGTGCTCGAGGCAGCCGGTGTGCACAACATTCTTTCCAAGTGCCTTGGATCGAATAACCCTCACAATGTCGTGAAGGCTACGATTGACGGACTCAGACAGCTCAGGAGTCCCCAGGAGGTAGCTGCCAGACGTGGTGTTGTTGAATAGATTAGGACAGGGGAGATTTTCACATGTCACAAAATTTGCGCATAACCCTGATCAGGAGCCACATCGGAAGGCCAGAAAAACACCGCGCGGTGCTCCGGGGCATGGGACTCAATAAGCTGAGCAAGACCGTAACACTTCCGGATACCCAGGAGGTACGCGGCATGATACGGAAAGTTCAGCACATGGTTCGAATCGAAGAATAACTACTACGGAGTGATGCGACATGCAGCTTAATACGATAAGCCCTGCTGAGGGTTCGACAAAGAAACGCAAAAGAATAGGACGTGGGCCGGGCTCTGGTCATGGAAAAACAGCCACCAAGGGGCATAAGGGTCAGAAAGCGCGCAGCGGCGGCAGTGTAAAGACCGGTTTTGAGGGTGGCCAGATGCCGATGCAGAGACGTTTGCCCAAAAGGGGTTTCACGCCGCTTGCCAGAAAGGTCTATGAGCTGGTAAAAATCGCTCAGTTCGAGATCTTCGAAGCTGGAAGCACTGTATCGATAGAAGAACTTGTGAAAGCCGGAATCATAACAGGCGTGAAGGATGGTGTAAAGGTGCTTGCAGACGGCGAGCTTACCAAGTCCCTTACGATCGCGGCACACAAATTCAGCGCAGCGGCCAAGGAAAAAATCGCCGCTGCTGGCGGCACGGTACAGGAGCTCTAGAGTGCTTGATGCGCTTCAGAACATTTTCAGAATCCCTGATCTAAAGAAGAGGGTACTCTACACACTGGCAATGCTCGCGGTATTCCGGATCGGCTGCAATATTCCGACTCCCGGGATTGACAGCCAGGCACTGCTGCACTTCTTTACTCAAAACAAGGGTACATTGCTGGGAATGTTCGACATGTTTTCCGGCGGTGCCCTGCAGAAACTGACGGTATTTGCGCTGGGCATAATGCCGTATATTTCGTCGTCAATTATCTTCCAACTGTTGACGGTAGTGATACCGGCTATCGAGAAGCTTTCCAAAGAAGGCGAGGCCGGACGGAAGAAAATCACCCAATACACCCGATACGGCACCATTGTTCTCAGTGTGGTGCAGGCCCTCGGAATCAGTTTTGGCCTGGAAACCATGACTGGTCCGGCCGGTGAGTTGGTGGTACCGCATCCGGGTTGGGCTTTCCGCGTGCTGACAGTCATAACCCTTACCGCAGGTACGGCGTTTCTCATGTGGCTGGGCGAGCAAATGTCGGAAAAGGGTGTCGGCAACGGTATTTCCCTGATAATTTTCGCGGGAATTGTCGAAAGAATACCTGCTGCCATCATGAACAGTCTGCGCCTGGTTAAGGCCGGCCAGATATCATTGTTCCTTCTTCTGTTCGTCGTCCTGCTCATGTTTGCCGTAATGGCAGCAATCGTTTTTGTTGAGCGGGGACAGCGAAGACTGCCGATCCATTATGCCAAGCGGGTCGTGGGCCTGAAAACGTATGGCGCCCAGACATCTCACCTGCCGCTTAAGGTAAACATGGCCGGTGTCATCCCGCCGATATTTGCATCATCAATAATAATGTTTCCTGCAACCATCGCAAATTTCGTCGATGTCCCCGCAGTGAAACAGGCTGCCCAGAACTTCCAACCTGGAAACTGGGTATACGAACTTTTTTATGTTGCTTTCATCGTATTTTTTTGCTACTTCTATACGGCTGTAACCTTCAATCCGATTGACGTTGCCGAAAACATAAAAAAACACGGGGGCTATGTCCCCGGCATACGACCTGGAAAGGAAACATCGGATTACCTGGACAAGGTACTGACGAAGCTTACTTTTGCAGGCGCTATATACATTTCGCTCGTCTGTGTTCTGCCTACGTTGCTTATCGCGCGTTTTAGCCTTCCTTTCTATTTCGGAGGCACGGCGCTGTTGATTGCTGTCGGTGTGGGCATGGATACAGTAGCGCAGATTGAATCCCATCTTATAACGAGAAACTACGAGGGGTTCATGAAGGGCGTCAGGATAAAGGGGCGGCGATAAATGAAATGCAGTGAGCGCATGAATCTTATCTTTCTCGGGCCTCCCGGTGCAGGGAAGGGTACGCAGGCCAAGATCATAAGCCAGAAATATTCCATACCCCAGGTCTCGACCGGTGAAATTCTGCGGTCGGCGGTTCGCGACAGCACCCCTATGGGGATACGTGCCAAAGGATACATGGACAGTGGCGCACTGGTGCCCGACGAGGTTGTAATCGGTATTGTCGAGGAAAGACTTCAACAGGCTGACTGCGGAAAAGGTTTTATTCTCGATGGGTTTCCGAGGACTGTGGGCCAGGCTGATTCGCTTTCACTGATACTTGAAGGATTCGGCATGAGCATTGACCATGTGGTTTCCATAGCAGTGGATGATGAGGAACTCCTCAAGCGAATCAGCGGCAGGAGAACCTGCGGGAAGTGTGGCAAAGGCTATCATCTGATCTTTGACGCGCCGAAGGATCCGGCTGTCTGTGATGTCTGCGGTGCCGCGCTTTTTCAGAGAGACGACGACAAGGAAGAGACCATGCGCAAGAGGTTGGTCGAATACAATGCCAAGACTGCGCCGCTCATCCAGTACTATCAGGAAAAGGGCCTGCTTCGAGTTGTCTCGGGAACCGGTTCTATAGAAGATATTTGCAGCAGCATTATCAAAAGCATAGGCGGTTGCCGGTGTGATAATCCTTAAGTCTCCGCGAGAGATCGAGAGGATGAGGGCAGCCTGCCGCATAGTCAGAGAAATATTGAATCTCATCCGGGAAGAAGTAAGACCTGGTGTTACAACGCTGGCGCTTGACCGCCTCGCCGAGAAGCAGGCGAAAAAAATGGGTGCGAGACCGGCCTTCAAGGGTTACAGCGGCTATCCCTACTCGCTGTGCTGTTCGATAAACGAGCAGGTCGTGCATGGTATGCCCGCAGAAAGGGAGTTGCTGGAGGGAGACGTGATCAGCCTGGATTACGGGGTGGTCTATGACGGCTACTTTGGTGATGCGGCAGTGACTCTCCCGGTGGGCAGCGTGACTCAGGAAGCTGAAAAGCTCATTAGGGTCACCAGTGAATCTCTGGATCTGGGGATTGAAAAAGCGGTTCCGGGTAACAGGCTGTCAGATATCTCCCATGCCGTGCAGAGACATGCCGAGAGCAACGGTTTTTCGGTTGTGCGCGAATTTGTCGGGCACGGAATCGGTACGAGCCTTCACGAGAGCCCTCAGGTGCCCAATTTCGGGCTTCCCGGCAAAGGGATCAAGCTGAAACCGGGAATGGTGCTGGCTATCGAACCGATGATCAATCAGTTCGGTCCTGAAGTAAGAATCATGGGCGACGGATGGACAGCCGTGACATTGGATGGCGGTTTGTCGGCTCATTTCGAGCACACAGTAGCGATCACGGACAATGGTCCAGATATATTGACAATGCTCATTTGAAACGAAGATCCTAAGATTGTCTCTGTCTGGTTCGACCTGTAGACGATCAGTACAATTTCGAGAGGATATCACATGAAAGTAAGAGCTTCAGTCAAGAAGATGTGCGACAAATGCAAGATCATACGTCGCAAGCGCACCGTGAGAATTATCTGCGACATCCCCAAACACACCCAGAGACAGGGTTAATAGGATAACGAGGAGGAGTGGGCTTTGGCACGTATATCCGGCATTGATTTACCGAAGAACAAGAGAATAGAGATCGCGCTGACCTATATTTACGGTATAGGCAGGACAACCGCTAAGAAGATCCTGGCGGATAGCGGTGTCGATGTAAATACCAAGACCGACAACCTGTCCGAACCGGAGGTTGCCAGTATCCGTGAAAATATCGACAAGAGCATAAAGGTAGAGGGTGATCTCCGCCGTGAGATATCCATGAATATCAAGCGTCTCATGGATCTCGGCTGTTATCGCGGGTTGAGGCACAGAAAAGGCCTCCCGGTCAACGGTCAGAGAACCAAGACCAATGCCAGGACACGAAAAGGTCCTGCACGAACGGTTGCAGGTAAAAAGAAATAGCACTTAAGTATCTGGAGGAATAATGGCTAACCCGGCGCGAAAAGTTGTTCGAAAGAAGAAAGAAAAAAAGCACATTCCTAACGGAGTTGCCCACATTCAGGCCACTTTTAACAATACGATGATTACGATTACCGATCAGAACGGCAACGTTCTGGCCTGGTCGAGTTCTGGAAGCAAGGGCTTCAAGGGATCGAGAAAAAGTACGCCGTTCGCAGCCCAGATAGCTGCCGAGGATGCCTCGAAAAAGGCCCAGGAGCATGGCGTCAGAAATATCGAGGTGTATGTGAAGGGCCCTGGTTCCGGCCGCGAGTCGGCACTCAGAGCGTTACAGGCTGCCGGTTTTTCCATCAGCTTCATACGTGACGTTACCCCGATCCCCCACAATGGTTGTCGCCCGCCCAAAAGAAGAAGAGTTTAATCTCGGATACCTATGAAGGAGGTTTTCCTTGGCAAGATATACTGGTCCCTGCTGTAGGCTGTGCAGACGTGAAAATATGGAACTGTTTCTGAAAGGTGAGCGCTGTTTTACCGACAAGTGCGCCATAAAGAGGCGTAATTATGCGCCTGGCCAGCATGGCCAGTCGCGGGTAAAGGTCTCTCCCTACGGGATTCAGCTTCGTGAGAAACAAAAGGTAAGAAGGATTTACGGGATTCTGGAGAAACAGTTCCGCGGCTACTTTGAAAAGGCTGAGCGCATGAAGGGAGTCACTGGTGAAAACCTGTTGTTCCTACTCGAGCGACGTCTGGACAATATCGTTTACCGGCTTGGTTTCGCTTCGTCCCGCACTCAGGCGCGCATGCTTGTCAGACAGGGCCATTTCGATGTGAACGGCAGAAAAGTCGACATTCCGTCGTATCAGGTGAAGATCGGTGATGCCGTAAGCCTGCGTGAAAAGAGCCGGTCGGTTGCGGCTATCACGGAGTCTCTCGAGGCGGTTGTGAGGCGTGGCATCCCCCAGTGGCTGGACTTGGACAAAGATGGTTTCTGCGGAAAAGTAAAGTCTCTCATAACGAGGGAAGACATTACGACGCCGATCCAGGAACAGCTCATCGTTGAACTTTATTCCAAGTAACCCCTGGTTAACATGCTCCCTGGAGGAAATAGATGTATAAAAATTGGCGTGACCTGATAAAACCGAAAAAGGTGCAGGTTGAGGCAGAAACGCTTTCGAGTACATATGGCAAGTTTGTCGCGGAACCTTTCGAACGGGGATTCGGCACGACGCTGGGCAACTCACTGAGGCGGGTACTCCTTTCATCGTTGCAGGGCGGAGCCATTTGTTCGCTCAGAATCAAGGGAGTACTTCACGAATTCTCAGCCATCCCCGGGGTAACCGAGGATGTGACCGACATCATACTGAATCTCAAAGGTGTGCGGCTGAAGCTTCATGGCAACGAGCAGAGAACAGTACGGATCGTTCACAAGGGCGAGGGTGTCATTCATGCACGCGATATTCTGACAGACCCGAATGTCGAGATATTGAATCCTGATCATCACATAGCCACCTGTTCCAAAGATGCCAACCTTGAGATGGAGATGGTTGTCAAGATCGGCAAAGGCTATGTCCCGGCCGACAGGAACCGGGATGAAAGGGCGCCGGTGGGAACCATTCCCATTGATTCGATATTTTCTCCCATAAACAAGGTCAATTTCGGTGTTTCAAATGCCCGTGTCGGTCAGATGACCGACTATGACAAGTTGACCATAGAACTTTGGACTGACGGTAGCGTAAAGCCGGAAGACGCTCTTGCGTTAGCTGCTAAAATACTCAAGGATCAACTCACCATATTTATCAATTTTGATGAAGAGGCAGAGGAGGTTGAAGAGTTCGAGCAGGTAGAAGACAGGGATAGAATCAATGAAAATCTCTATCGTGCCGTTGATGAGCTCGAACTGTCGGTTCGCTCCGCAAACTGTCTGAAAAATGCCGGAATAAAGCTCATAGGTGAACTCGTGTCGCGATCCGAGGCTGAAATGCTGAAGACCCAGAATTTCGGCCGAAAATCTCTCAACGAGATCAAGGATGTTCTTGCAGACATGGGTCTGACCCTGGGGATGAATCTGGACAATTTCCCCGATCCCGAAATTCTGCGCAGGATCCGCGGCGAACGTCAGGAAGAAGAATAGAATGTCGCGTTGTGAGATATAGAAAGGAATCGTACCATGCGCCACAGTAAATCCGGAAGAAGACTGGGAAGGACTACCAGTCACCGCATTGCGATGTTTCGCAACATGGTGACATCGTTCCTGACCCATGAGAAGATTGTTACCACCGATGCAAAGGCCAAAGAGCTGCGGCCTATCGCGGAGAAGATGATTACTCTCGGTAAACAGGGAGATCTTCACGCCGTAAGGCAGGCAGCCGCCTATATCCGTGACAAGCAGACGGTGACTAAACTGTTCTCCGTTATTGCACCCCGCTTCAAAGAGCGTCCCGGTGGCTACACCCGCATTGTCAAGCTTGGCATTCGGCCCGGAGATACGGCAGAGATGTCCTTGATTGAGCTGGTTGAAGAAGAAATGAAAGCCAAGGATGTGAAGAAAACCAGGAAAAGCGCAACCAGGAAGGCAGCGCCATTGGCAGCTGAAACACCCGTTGCAACAGCTGCTTCCGTGGACGCTCCCGTAGCGGAAAGTGCCGAATCCATCGAATCTGCGGACGAAAAGGCTACGGATTAATATTCCGGTCAGCGTTGTCTGGTCAGAAGGATGACATGAAGAAGACAGGTGAAATCAATTTCCCTGTCTTTTTTTTTACCTTGAGAATGGCATTTCCTGTGTCTTTACCACGAAGAGGAATGACAGTATCCCGTTGCGATAAACTGGCCGTCGTTGACAAACATGGGCAAGTAGCCTATAGTGGCAAAAATATACGAGACAATAAACGCTTCCATTAACTATCCTGATATCAATTACTTCTGAGAAATTAACCAACCCATGCAAGATCTGAAACATCTCGTAAAAAAGAAGAGGCTGATTTTCTTTCCCGTGCGCTTCAAGAAGCGTTCTACACAGAACTCATTTCATGCACTGAAGGAAAACGCCAGCCGCAAGGCTCGCCTCAGGATCCTGCTGCCGATCATTGCTGCCGTTATCGCGCTCTATCCTGTTGCGTCTCTTGTGAAGGTGGTGATACCGAAGCTGTTTCAGCTTCAGAACCATATTCGCCTGAAAGCCGCCACTGCCGAACACGAGTATGACAATTACGGATCCTTCCGCCTGGCTGCAGCCCATCTGCACGGATCACGGCAGGCGGGGAACAGGCTGGCTGCATCGTCACCCGAAGGCATTTCGCTCTATTTCACCATCGACCCGAATTTGCAGGAAAATGTTTTTAACTATATGACGCAAATGCAGGTGCCGTACGGAGCCTTTGTCGCCATCGAGCCAAAGACCGGCCGCATCTTGGCATTGACGGGCTACTCGTCCATGGACCCTGCCTGGGATGGCATGTCCTGCTTCAGGCTTTATCCCATGGCATCACTGTTCAAGATCATAACCGCTTCCGCTGCGCTGGAACAGAAGCAGGTCGAGCCGGATACCATGTTTGCCTACCGCGGCTATTCCTATTCGGAAAATCCTCGGGCATGGGATATCAAACCCGGCCAGCGCGGGCAGCAGATGCCCCTTGACCAGGCCATGGGCAAATCCATAAATCCGGTTTTCGGACGGCTGGCCAGTGACGTCGTGGGCAGGGACAGCATCATGAACTATGCCCAGCGCTTCGGCTTCAACCAGACACTCTTTCCCGGAACGCCCGTACAGCCGAGCCGGGCAACCACACCGCAGGATGACCTGGAACTGAAGCTCATGGGTGCGGGACTTGGCCGCGAAGTCAAGATATCACCGCTTCATGCTGCCGTGATGATGGCCGCCCTGGCAAACCAGGGTACCATGATGGCCCCTATTCTTGCTCAGGAGATCAGGGACCGGGAAAACAACCTGCTGTTTGCCGAAAAGCCTGCCAGCATCCGACGGTTGGTTACTCAGGAAACAGCCGCCCAGTTGACCAGGATGCTGCTGACAACGGTAACCAGTGGAACGTCACGGCGGGCGTTCCATGACCGCAGCGGCCGACCCAAACTGGCTTCGGTGACCATTGCGGCCAAAACGGGATCAATTGACGGCAAGGAGCCGGAGGGCAGGTATACCTGGTTTGCTGCCTATGCCCCGGTTGAGGATCCCAAAATCGCAATTGTTGCTCTGGTAATCAACCAGGATCGCTGGAAGATCAAGGCATCGCATCTCGGTGAGCACGCACTGGAGCTTTTTTTCAGCGAAGAGGCCGGGCACCGTCAGGCAATGGGGCCTGCGACGAGCGGTATCCGGTAGTCCGCGGGGGCGATCCGGGCCAGCATGCAAGCGCTTCATCACGGAAAGGCGTCCCATGCACGAAAGTACGTGCCGTTGCTGCGGGACCTGCTGCACGGCGCCTGACATAACAAGCCTCGGTAAGCCATTGGGGGTTCCGTGTCCCCATCTGGGCAACGATTTGCTCTGTTCGGTCTATGCACTGCGGCCTGTCGTCTGCAGGAACTATCTTCCGGACGAGATATGCGCGTTGATAGCAGCGCCGACGCTTGGCGAGAGAGTGGATAAGTATCTCGGACTGTTCGGGCTAAGTTAAACGGCTCGGGCCGCACGTCAGTTGTCTTCGCGGACCTCAGCGAAAGCGGTGCAGCGACAGTGCCCCGTCTTTCAGCTCGCCGTACGAAAACTGGGTAATCCAGTCTCCGACGGAGAGAAGCGTTTTCTCTGGGCCGTTGTGCCTCCGGGATATGAAGGGAAGGTGAAAATGTGCGGTTACAACCGCGTCGCATCCGTCCCTGAAGTGACTGTCGGCGTACCTTTCCAGCAACGTCCTGTAATCCCACCTGGTGTTTCTTTCCCCATGTTTCCGCTTGCTGCGGCCTGACAGGTAACGGGCGGTCAGGCAGGCAAGCCCGGAGGGGAACAGCGGGATGAGGAGCCTGGAGAACCTGCTGTGCAGCATGCTGCGCAGCAGGCGGTGTCCGTAGTCCTTCATGTTGATCTGATCACCATGACAGATATGGAACCTTTTTCCGTCGATGTCCAGCACTGAAGGATCGGGGTAGACCGCAGCGCCGAGAGTTCCGGTGAAGTAGCTTCCCAGGTGGAAATCGTGGTTTCCTTCGAAATAAACGATAGCCGTCCCCGTTGCGGCCAGGTTTGCAAGCTGATCAAGGACCAGGCGGTAGTGTGGAAAGCAGGTTGCGTCATAACCGATCCAGAACTCGAAAAGATCGCCTAAAATGTAGAGGGTATGCGTGTTTCCCCGCAAACCGGAAAGAAAATCGAGCAGCAGACCGTAATTGTGATCTTCCGGGACGGCAAGATGAGCATCAGCTATGAAGACCCTTCGCATGGAGCTACTATAGAGGAATTGTGCCGAAAGGTAAAGATCGAGGGAACTGCAGCGAGGAGCGGCTGTCAATGGGGTTTATGCGTGACGTTGAAATAGTATGGGACGATCTGCTGGATGCGTTCGAGAACACCGACCCTGAAAGCGTCTATTTTCTCGACAGGGAGACAGGAGAGGTCTTCTCCGTGCCCATCGACTATGAGGACGATGATTTCTGGGACGAAATCGATTCGAACGAGGAACGCTACCTGCAGATCCCTGACCTGGATTATGACATGGAGCGCCAGCTGGTCTACGAGTTCATCAAGGGGATGGCCAACGGTACATTGAAGAACATCCTGCAGCGTGCCTTCGTGGGCAAACAGCCATACGGCCGTCTTGATGATATCCTGGCGTTTTACCCGGAAGAGAAGGAACGGCTCGCGGTGCTGAAAGACGAACAGACCACGGTGAGGATCCGCAACTGGCTGGAGATGAATGACATCTTCCTCTCCGATGAACCACACTGATTTGCCGCATCACGCACTATAATCTCATGACCCGGCCCGGTCCGGAAAGATTCCCGCTCCGGCTTCCGCAACGTGTCGGATGCCGGAGGGTCGCCATCATTTCCCGGGAAGCTCTGCCATGAAACAGAACCTCACACCGATGCATCGAATCGGCGCCACATTTTCGGTCGTTGTGGCCATCATTCTGCTCGGCTACTTTGCCGAACACACGCTTTCCTGTCTCCTTCTTTCGTTTGTCATCGCGTACCTTCTTGATCCCTTTGTCGTGTTCCTGGAAGGACGGAAAATCGGCAGAATGCACGGCATTCTCATTCTCTATGCACTTCTCGCCGTCTTCTCTTACTTCTGCATAACCATTTTTTTCCCCCTCGTGACATCCGGCTGGAATTCGCTGGTCCTTGATCTCCCTCTGTACTACAGTGAAGCTGAGAAGCTGGCTCGGGAGCTGAAGGGGCGTATCGGACTGAGCCGCGCTGAACAGGAATGGAGCTGGCTTGTGGATTCGATCCAATCCAGTGTGGATAAAATTGTCGCCCATATCGGCGCAGGCGCTTATGCGGCAGCATCCAGCCTGGTTTTGAATCTTTTTAACCTGCTATTGGCACCGATTCTGGTTTTTTTCATGCTTTTCTATAAGCAGCAGACCCTGGATGGGATCAAGCGCTGGCTGCCGTTATCACAGCGTGGATTCATGGTGGCTGTCGGGCGGGAGATCAATGATAATGTGGGAGGGTATATCCGCGGCCAGGTCATCGTATCTGTCATTGTTGCGGCGATATCTTCCCTCGCCTTGGTGCTTCTGCACATCAACCACCCCCTGTTCTGCGGCATTTTCGCCGGTATCGCCTCCATAATTCCTTTTGTCGGTGTTTTGCTGGCTACGTTGCCCCCTCTTTTTTTCGCCTATGCGGAATACCAGAGCGGCATGCTGCTGCTCCAGGTCATGACGGCATTTGCCGTGATCTATTTCATCGAGGGATATGTCATCAAACCTCTGGTGTTCAAGAAATCCATGGACCTGAATCCACTGGTCACCATCGTCATGGTCATGCTGATGGGGGAAATGCTTGGCTTCTGGGGGATCCTGCTGGGGATTCCCTGCGCCGGAGCCATCAAGATATTCTTTACCCATCTGCGTCGGGAAAGCGAGAGTCCGGCAGGAGAACACCCGTGAAAAAGACCTTCAGCATCTCCGGCATGTCCTGCGCCTCCTGTGCGTCCAGGATCGAGCATGCCCTGGCCGGAACACCGGGCGTCCGGCGGGCCGTGGTCAATTTCCCCATGGAGGAGCTGGCTGTCGAGTACGACCCGCTCAGGATCGGACCCGGCCAGATAGAAGCATGTGTCAAGGGGTTGGGATACGGCTTCAGGGCCGGGGGCGATGCCGGTGATGAGAGTCGCACGCAGCGGAACTGGTTTCTGTTCAGCATGGCTGCTTCCCTGCCGATCATGGCTGCCATGCCCTGGCACGGCAATCCCCTGGCCGACTGGGCAAGCATGCTCTTGGCCACCCTGGTCCAGTTCACCGCGGGGCTCACCTTCTACCGGGGCTCCTGGTACGTTCTGAAGAGCGGAGGGGCCAACATGGACGTCCTCGTCGCCCTCGGCACGTCCGCTGCCTATTTCTATTCCCTGCTGGCGTTCTTTGGCGCCTTCGGCAGTCATGGGGTGAACTTCTTCGAGACCTCGGCCATGCTGATCACCTTCATCAGGCTGGGCAAGTACCTGGAGTCCAGAGCGCGCGGCAAGGCGGGGGAAGCCCTGAAGAAGCTTGCCGGCCTCCAGGCTGACAAGGCGCGCCTGGTAACGGACGGTGAAGAAAGGGAAGTCCCTGCTTCCGCCGTCAAGGCCGGTGACGTGGTCCGCATCAGACCCGGAGAAACGATCCCTGTGGATGGAGTGGTCGTCGATGGCGCGTCATCGGTTGACGAATCACTGGTCACGGGTGAATCCCTGCCGGTGGACAAGGCGGAGGGTGACGGAGTGATCGGAGCGGCAATCAACAAGACCGGCGTGCTCACCGTGCGTGCCACGAGGGTCGGAAGCGAGGCGCTCCTTGCCCAGATCGTGCGCATGGTCCGTGAAGCCCAGGAGGACAAGGCGCCCATTCAGCGTTTCGCCGACCGGATTTCAGGGATCTTCGTCCCCATCGTCATTTCCCTGGCACTCATTACCTTTGCCGCCTGGTACCTTGTTTTTCACCATGACTTCCTTTTTGCGTTCCGTCAGGCGATAGCCGTGGTCGTTATCGCCTGTCCTTGCGCCATGGGGCTCGCTACGCCGACGGCGGTCATGGTCGGCAGCGGCGTGGGGTTGATGCGGGGCATTTTGATCAAGCGCGGTTCGGTGCTTGAGAACATCTCCAGGATCCAGCTGCTGTTTCTCGACAAAACCGGCACCATAACCAGGGGAGAGCCCGAACTGACAGCCTGCATCCCCGCCCCGGGCGTAACGGATGCGATGCTGCTGGAGTACCTCGTTGCGGCCGAGTCCATGTCCAACCATCCCCTGGCACTCGCGGCCGTTCGTGCCGCGGAATCGCGGAACATCGAACACGGGCGGGTCGGGGATTACCGGGAGACGGAAGGTTCCGGCATTTCCTGCACCTACAGGGGACAGACCCTCCTGGCCGGGAACCTCCGGTTCATCGAGGAGTCGGGCGTCAGCACCGGGCTTCTGCGGGAGGATGGAGACAGGCTTTCCGGCGAAGGCAAGTCGCTGGTGTATCTCGCTGCGGATGGGAAGATCATGGGCGTTGCCGCTTTCGCCGATCTGGTCAAGGAGACGTCACCGGCTGCGATCGCCCGGCTGCGGGAACTGGGCATACGAGTTTTCATGCTTACCGGCGACCGCGCTGCGGCAGCTGCTGCGATCGCCCGGCAGTGCGGCGTTGACGGGTTCGAAGCAGAGGTCCTGCCGCGCAGGAAGGAAGAAGTCGTCCGGGAATACCAGCAAAAAGGTTTCTTTGTGGGCATGGTGGGAGACGGGATCAACGACGCGCCTGCACTGGCGCGCGCAGACGTGGGGATCGCCATCGGCAGCGGCGCGGATGTTGCCAGGGAAACAGGGGACATGGTACTGGTCCGGAACGACCTCATGGACGTGGTGCGCGCCATCACTCTCGGCAGGGCCACCCTGGCGAGGATCAAGCAGAACCTTTTCTGGGCTTTTTTCTACAACCTCCTGGGCATACCGATTGCGGCAGGAGTGTTGTACTATCCGTTCGGCGTGACATTGCGACCGGAGTTCGCTGGGCTGGCAATGGCGCTGTCGTCGGTATCGGTCGTGGTCAATTCGCTGCTCTTGAAGCGGATAGGGAGACGCTTGTGATGGATCGAATGCGGGATGCACGATGACGAACAGGAAAGTCCTCACAATCAAGGCTGTCGCCCAGGCCCTGCTGGATAAAGGCCTCCTCACGCAGGAACAGTTCACCGATGTCATCGTGCAGGGAGAGGCCCGGACTGCGCGCCTGCAGGGACAGCACCCGGGCTACGCCCGGAGGTTCGCCCAGTCGCCTGTCCTGCCGTCCCCCGCGGAAGTGATCTCGTCCTTTAACCTGGAGATCCCGGGAGGCAACGGCAGGATACTTACCGAGGATGCCATCACCCAGGTGATCGCCAAAGCTGCCGGCATCCCCTACCTGAAGATCGACCCGCTCAAGCTGGACCTGGAAGTGGTGACGTCGCCCATCCCCCGTCCTTTCGCCATGAAGCACCTCATCGTGCCGGTCGCGGAGAATGGGGAAACGATCACCATCGCGGTCGCCGACCCCTTCTCCGTGGACGAGATCGAAAGCCTCCTCCGGTTGAAGAAAGTGAACGTCGAACGGGTGCTGAGCTCCAAGAGCGATATCCTCAAGATTCTCCGGGAATTCTTCGGCTTCCGCGCTTCCATCCTGGCGGCTCAGAACGAGTCGGCGGCAACCGTTGACCTGGGCAATCTGGAGCAGTTCGTGCGGATGAAAGGGCACCACGATATCGACGGGTCTGACAGGAACATCGTCAATGCCGTGGAGTTCATACTCACGTATGCCTTCGACCAGCGTGCGAGCGACATCCACATCGAGCCGAAGCGGGACATGTCCCTTATCCGCTTCAGGATGGACGGGGTGCTGCACAATATCCACACCATCCCCAAGCCGCTCCACCTGCCGATCGTTTCCCGGATCAAGATGCTTTCCCGCATGGACCTGGCGGAAAAGCGGCGGCCACAGGACGGCCGCATCAAGACCAACCACGGCGACAGGGAGGTTGAACTGCGCGTTTCAACCCTGCCGGTAGCCTTTGGCGAAAAAGTGGTCAT
Source organism: Geobacter sp. UBA5735 (assembly GCA_002419385.1). Taxonomy (GTDB): domain Bacteria; phylum Desulfobacterota; class Desulfuromonadia; order Geobacterales; family Geobacteraceae; genus RPRC01. Next base: position 65,862 of record DIFZ01000062.1, on the reverse strand, counting down.
AAGGATTTTCGACCCCGATATCCTGATGAAGGACCTGGACGGTATCGGTTTTTATCCGCGGGAATACCAGCTGTATAACGGCTTCATCAGAAAGCCGAACGGCATCATCCTGGTCACCGGTCCGACGGGCAGCGGCAAGACCACCACGCTGTATTCCACGTTGCGGACCCTTTCTTCACCCGAGGTGAACGTGGTCACCATAGAGGATCCGATAGAGATGGTGATGGAAGAGTTCAACCAGGTGGGCATACAGTCGGGCATAGGGGTGACGTTCGGCACCATCCTGCGCAATATCCTGCGTCAGGACCCGGACATCATCATGGTCGGAGAAATCAGGGACCGGGAGACCGCGGAAAACGCCGTGCAGGCCGCACTCACCGGCCATCTCGTCCTCTCCACCCTTCACACCAACGACGCTCCCTCTTCGGTGACCCGCCTGCTCGACCTCGGCGTGCCGCCTTTTCTCATCTCGTCAACCGTCATCGGCATCGTTGCCCAGCGCCTGGTCCGCTGCATCTGCCCCCTGTGCAAGCGTGAACGGCAGCTTTCCGGGGAGGAGCAGGCATTCCTGGGTCTGGACGCCAGGCACACCAGGGTTTTCTATGGAGACGGGTGCACTGCGTGCAGGGGAACCGGCTATCGTGGCAGGAGCGGCATATTCGAGGTGATGGACTTTACCGAGAACCTGATTGCCCGGCTGGGTGATGAGGCCGATACAGCCGAGTTGCAGGAGATTGCGCTCCGGGACGGGATGATCCCGTTGCGCCAGGTTGCCGTAAGAAAAATGCTGGAAGGTGTGACGACCTACGAAGAGGTCATCGCGGTAACCTGAGGCCGGTCTTTGCGGAAAATCAGCTTGGCTGTCGGCATATCGTCATGGAGCCGCTCTTGCGGAAGGAATATCTCGCCCTTGAACGTACGGAATATGGTCATGATCTCCCCCGGTTGGAGCAGGTACTCTTTTTTGTGGGGGCAGGGCACGAACGGTGAATCCACCAGGGTATCGAACACCATGACCCCGCCTGGTTCAAGCGCTGCTACCGCTTCCGGTATGAGATCGCGCAACAGGAAATTGAAGTTGATGATGAGGTCGAACCGTTCGGTGAAGACGTAGCGCTCCAGGTTCACCTGGCGCAGATCGATGGTCAACGACTCTTTTTCCATCCATACACGGGCCTTGTCCAGTCCGGCGCGGGAAATATCCAGGCCCACCACTTTGAAGCCCTGTTTCGCCAGGTAAATGCTGTTTCTCCCTTCACCGCAGGCGATGTCGAGGGCGCGCTTTCCCGGAACGAGTTGCTTGACCAGTTCGATGTTGTCGGCCAGGTATGCCGAGGGATCGCTGCCCAATACGCATGCTTCCTGGCGGAAGCGTTGATCCCATTTCAGGTTGTTGTCGCGGTCACGTTCCATGGTCCCTTTCCTGCTGCGGTGAAATTACAGCCGCGAGTCCAGAAAGGACCTGATTGCCGAGCGGCTCGACTCCGCCATGTCGATGAATTCGACGCCGAAACCGGGGGGGAGTGCCGGTTTTTTCCGTTGCCGGCTGCTATTGACCCAGGCGATCTGACCTTTGGCGACGACGGCCGGTTCATCGCGTGTCGCCAGCACAAAAGAGAGAGCCATCATGGCTTTCTCGGCTACGTCCATGTCGCACTGAAGGTACACGCCCCCGGAACTCAGGTCAACGCTTTGCACGGTCATGAGTTGGTCCTGCAGTCTGCAGGCCACTTCCACTCTCAGGCTGATCCGGGGTTCGCGCCGGTCGACGGTGTTCAGGAATCTGCGCGCTTTGTCGAGAAACATCTTCCGATCCACCGGTTTGGTAACGTAGTCATCGCATCCTGCCGACCTGCAGAGGTCCAGGTCTTCTTCCTTGCCGGAAGCTGATACCATGACAACGGGAATGGCTTTGAGAGAAGGATCGCTTTTCAGGAGTTTGCAGCAGGCGATACCTCCAATTCCCGGCATGTGGATATCCAGGAAAATGAGATCGGGGCGTTCGTTCGCGGCGACTTCCAAAGCTTCTTCAGCGCTGGACGCGGTGAGGACGTGCACCGGTGACAGTTTGAGAAAACTCTTTTCCAACTCGAGAAAGAGCCTGGTATCGTCAACCAGAAGTATTTTTGACCTTGTCATTGCGCTGCCTCCGCCTGGAAATATCTTTATACTATCATGTAATAAATAATGCTCCATTTGTCCAGATTAAACGTGTCATGTCTCCCGTGCCTTCGAGGGATCACGGGGTGTCTGCATGACGCCGGGCCATGCTCGCAGCGAGACGCCTTTGTCGTCCAGGAAACGCAGAACCGACGCGACATCGGGTATGCCGGCTCTTCCGCCAATGCGGCCGCACTTCAATGCAGCCGCGGCAGAGGCAAAGCGAATGGTGTCCTCGAGGCTCAGCCCCTGGAGCAAGCCGAAAAGGTATCCGCCGTGGAACACGTCCCCGGCCCCCGTGGTGTCGACGGTAACTGCCGGGAAAGCCGGCAGGGCGAATGTTTCCCGTCCATGACGCGTGATGCTGCCCCGTTCACCCAGCGTGACGGTGACAACTGCAGAGCTGAAACGGGCTGCGAACGATTGGAACCCTTCCATTGTCCCGTCCCATCCCATCTCGAGGGCAAACCGTTCAGCAGCCACCAGATAATCACAGCTATTGGCCAGAGCTTCCATGCCGGGACGTGAGCTCCCTGCGTCCAGCATGACGGGAATGCCTTTATCACGGGCCTGCGAGGCAGCAGACAGCGACACATCCTTCATCAAACCGTCCAAGTGGAGAAAACTGCAGCCGTCAAGAAAGTCGCGGGGAAGTTCCTCCGGGAGCAATGGGCTTCCCGTAGGCCGCTGCCAGAAGATGGTCCGCGAGCCGGCCGTGTTTTCTATGGCGATGAAAGCTTTCTGGGATGACGCGTGCTTCCTGGTGACAAGTCCCACGGTTTCGATGCCTTCGCGTTGCAGGCAACTGCGGATCTTTTCGCCTTCGGTGTCGTCGCCCACCACACCCAGGAACCGGCCGGGCACCCCGAAGCGCGACAGGGCAACGAGGGCGGTTGCCACCGGGCCTCCACCCTGTTCCTGCCAGTGACGTACTTCACACTTGCTGTTGGCCGGGGGGTACCGGTCCGCCACCGCCAGACAGTCCCACGAGCATTGTCCGATACCGACTACCAGCATTCGTTCCTTTCTTGTAAACGTTTCCGGGCAGCCTGCTACACGACAACCCTCATGAAATCCGGAACCGCCCGGACATGTACCGGGGCATGAAAGTAGAAATCGCCGTCCGCCTGGAGCGGTTTGTCGCCGCGGATCTCGAGTTCGCCGGCATGAAAGGTCCTGGTGTTCCTGCCGTTCATTCCCTTGCCGCTCAGGAGAGCGAAAAACGAACGCAGCAGACATGCCCTGTTTCCCTGCTCCAGGCAGACCACCTGGAATCCCGGTTCGAACAGGGATGCAGATGGGGCAAGAGAGTAATTCCCGGCGTATTTCGATGCATTGCAGACAATGACGCTGTGACAGTCGAGATGGCCGGCTTCACATTCGACCCGGAGCGAACCCGTTTCGCCTGCCAGCAGCCGCCGCAGGGCAGAGAGGACATAGGCGCCTTTGCCCAGCAACCGCTTTTCCCGCGGGCCAACCCCTTTGACGACGGCGCCGTCGAAACCGATCCCTGCCATGAGCAGGAAGTAGCGTTTCACAGCATCCTTTTCAATGAGACCTACGGAAACCGGTTTCGTACGCCCGGCTGCGATCCTGTCAATGCCCTCTTCAGGGGTAAAAATCTCAAGTTCCCGGCTGAGCACGTTCGAGGTGCCGAATGGCAGGACGGCGACGGTTGCTGCCCCCGGGGCAAGCCCGTTAACGACCCCGTTAATGGTGCCGTCACCGGCGCCGATCACGATCAGCGGGTCTGTTTCCTCCCGGCAGATCGCCGCGGCCCGGTGGGATGCTTCAGCCGGCGTCATGGTTTCGAGGACGCTGCAGGCCATGCCGAGCTGTTCCAGGTCCGACTGCGCTTTCCCGGCTTTCCCCGGCGAAAATCCGCCGGAGAGGGGATTGACTATGAGGGTGCATCGGTCGCGCATAAAAGAGATCCTTTGCCGGCCCGCTATTTTTTTTCTTCCTTGTCCGGACCGGCTGAGAATTTCTTCATGTTTTCCAGCATGGTCCGGAGGCGCGAATCGACCAGCTGGTTGACGCTCCCTTCCGGATAGCATCCGTCTTCCCGCATTTCCCCGGCCGGGACCCCGGTGAGGATTTCGATGCCCTGGTCGATGGTCTCGATGCTCCAGACATGGAATGTGCCGGCTTTCACCGCTTCGGCCACGTCCTCCTTGAGCATCAGGTTGCGCAGGTTGCTGCGGGGGATGATCACGCCCTGTTCTCCCGTGAGCCCCTTGGCTTTGCAGACGGCGAAGAAACCTTCGATCTTGTAATTGACGCCGCCGATGGGCTGGACCATGCCCAGCTGGTTGACGCTCCCGGTAACGGCGATGCCCTGTTTGAGCGGCAGGCCTGAAAGCGCGGAAAGCAGGGCATACAGCTCGGTCGACGAAGCGCTGTCTCCTTCGATGCCTTCGTAGTTCTGCTCGAAGCAGAGGGATGCGGAGAAGGACAGGGGCTTGTCATGGGCGAACTTCCCCCCCAGGTACCCGGTGAGGATCAGCACGCCCTTGTCATGGATCGGTCCGGAGAGTTTGACCTCGCGCTCGATGTTCACCATGCCGCCCCGGCCCATGTAAATCCGGGCGGTTACGCGGGATGGCCTGCCGAAGGTATAGTCGGCCAGGGAGATCACCGAAAGCCCGTTCACCTGCCCGACGACACTGCCGGTCGTATCCACCATCAGCGTGCCTTCCTCGAACAGCTCCTGCATCCGCTCTTCGATCCGGTTGCTGCGGTAGACCTTTTCCTCGATCGCCTGTCTGACACAGGCACCGGTTACCGTGGTGCTCCCCTGTTTGCGCGACCAGTAATCCGCTTCCCTGATCAGGTCGGCAACCTCCATGAACTGGGTGGAAAACTTCTCCTGGTCTTCCACCATGCGCGCCGAGCATTCCAGGATGCCGGCGACGGCACTCTTGTCGAAGGGCAGGAGCCCCTCCTTCCTGCAGTGGGTCGAGACGAACAGGGCATAATCCTTCAACACCTCGGGGGTTCGCGCCACCTTGCTGTCGAAATCCGCTTTGACCTTGAAAAACTTCCGGTAATCGGGCTCCATGTAGTAGAGCAGGTAGTAGATCATGGGGGAGCCGATCATGATGATCTTTGCCTGAAGCGGGACAGGTTCCGGCGTGAGGGAAACCATGGTGATGATCCGGTACTGTTCGAGGACATCCTCGATTTTTATTTCGCTGTTGCGGATGCAGCGTTTCAGGGCATCCCAGGCAAACGGGCTGATCAGCACGTCCCGGGCATTAACCACGAGGTAGCCGCCGTTGGCCCGGTGGAGGGAGCCTGCTTTTATCAGGGCGAAGTTGGTCGTTGCAACACCTCCCATCTGCATGACGTGATCGATGCGGCCGAACAGGTTGTTGTAGGTCGGGTTCGCCTCGAAGACAACCGGCGCTCCCTCCATTTCACAGTTGTCCACCAGCAGATTCACTACGTAGCGTTCGAACGAGGGTGTCTGAACCGGCAGCTTGAGGCCGGGTATGGACGGCTGCTGCGGCGCTCCCTTGAAATCCTCGAGGTTGAGGAGGATATCTTCCTGGACCATGTCCAGATATTCGATGACCCGCTCGAATTCACGGTATTTTTCCTTCAGAGGAACGATGTGGTGGCCCACTGCGGAGAGGCCGAGGTTGCGGTCCAGCTGCGACAGGGATTCCTTGACCGCTTTCTCGTTTTCACGGATCTGGCTGATCACGTCGGCCAGCTTTCCCTTGAGCTCGTTGCCGACGGCATCCAGCTTCTCCTGCTCCCCAGGCGGCAGGGCGTCATATTCTTCCTGGGTGAAGTTGCGCCCTTCCTTCTGAGGAACCATGACCAGCCCGGAGACGGTCCTCTGGAGAGAAAAGCCCTTCTCCAGCGCCTCCTTCTCCAGTTCGGAAAAGATGGCATTGTTCCTTTCCTGGTTCTCCTGGATTATTGCCGATTTGTTGCTCTCGTATTCCTTGCTTTCGAGCGCTTTGGGTATGTCGGCCCGAACCAGGTTCAGAAGTTCCTGCATGTCCTTTTCCAGCTGGCATCCCATGCCGGCCTTCAGGGCGAACGCCATGGGGTTGTCGGGCGCCTTGAAATTGAATACGTGGCACCAGTCGTTGGGGGTGGCTTCTTCCCGTGCCCTGATCTTCAGCAGGTTCATGATCGACGATGTGCGGCCGGTCCCGGCTTCGCCTGAAATATAGAGGTTGAAGCCGCACTCGGACATGTCGAGGCCGAAGTCGATCGCCCTCAGCGCACGTTCCTGGCCGATGGTCCCTTCAAGTTCAGTGAGTTCGTCGGTCGTTTCGAATTCCAGCTGGCCCGGGTCGCATGTCCACCTGAGCCGTTCAGCCGGGACCCTGCATTCATCTTTCACCATGGTGTCCTCCCTTGCTCTAGAGAATTGCAGCGAGACGGCATCGCCCAGGGAAGGTCAGACGCCGGAATTTCCCAAACATTCTCCACGTTCAGCGGCTGTTCATAGGTGAATGCCCCTCGTGAGCGAATCGAGCGCTGCTTCCCTGATCGCTTCCGACAGCGTGGGATGGGCATGGAAGGTCATGGCGATGTCCTCGGCGCTGCCACCATACGACATGACCGTTACCGCTTCGGCAATCAGCTCGGACGCACGGGGGCCGACGATGTGGATCCCCGATACCCGGCCCGTATCCCGGCGGGTGAGTATCCTGACGAAACCCTCGGTGCAGTCCAGGCACCGCGCCCTGCCATTGGCGGAGAAGGGAAACCTTCCGGCCCGGTACGGGATCTCCGCTTCCTGGAGCTGCTCCTCGGTCATGCCGACCGATGCGGCTTCCGGCCAGGTATACGTCGCCAGCGGGAGGTAGTCGTACTCCACTTCGGATGCCTGGCCCGCAAGTCTTTCCGCAAACACCGTCCCTTCTTCCATGGCTTTGTGAGCAAGCTGGGGACCCCGGACCAAATCGCCTATGGCATAGACACCCGGGCAGTCCGTCTCATAGTTGATGTCGACGGAAATCCTGCCGGTTTCGTCAACGCTGATCCCTGCTTCGGCAAGACCCAGGCCGGAGGTTTCCGGCACCCGGCCTGCTGCCACGAGAACCTTGTCGCATTGGATTTCCTCAACGGTGTCGCCGGACGATACCGTGAGCAGAACCGTGCCGCCATTCACTGATGCATCCCTGACCTGCGACTGGAACAGGAAACGAATGCCCTGCTTTCTGAGTGCTTTCAGAAGGGCTTCGCCAACCTGGCGGTCGCCGCCGGGCAGCAGGGTGCCCAGCGTCTCCACTATGGTGACATCGGCGCCCAGCCGCTTCCAGAGCGACCCCATTTCAAGGCCAATCTGGCCGGCGCCGACTATGCCGAGCCGGGCGGGAACGGCAGGGAGTGACAACGCTTCCCGGGAGTTGATGACGGTTTCGCCGTTGAAGGGCAGGGCGGGGAGTTCCACCGACCGGCTGCCGGTTGCCAGCAGCACGCGCCTGCCGTTGATCAGGCGGGGAATTGCGGCTGATTCGGCAGTGGCCACCGCGACAACCTGGAGGCCGTCCCGTCTGCTGCCGGCCAGCTTGCCCGCACCTGCCAGGCGCTGGATCCGGTTCTTCTTCAACAGGAAGGCAATGCCTTCAGCGAGCTTCTTCACGATTTCATCTTTGCGGGCCATCATTCTGGCAAGGTCGAAGCAGAGTTTGCCGGTTACGATGCCGTGGTGCGCAAAGCCATCCCGTGCCTGGACGAACAGTTCGCTGGAGTCAAGCAGGGCCTTGCTGGGGATGCAGCCTTCGTTGAGGCAGACTCCGCCGAGCATGGTGCGTTTTTCCACAACAACGACCGTCATGCCGAGCTGTGCGGCGCGTATTGCCGCCGTGTAGCCGCCGGGGCCGGCGCCGATGACGATCAGGTCGTAGATGTCGTCAGGCATTCAGATAACCTCCGTGACAGTTTTCCGCACAGGTGGTCGATAACCGGTGCGAGACAGGCTCTTCCTCATGCCCGGGGCTCCTCACCCTTCCAGCAGGATTTCACCGGGCTCCTCCACGTATTCCTTCACCTTCTTCAGGAACAGCACCGCATCACGCCCGTCGACTATCCGGTGATCATACGATAGCGCCAGGTACATCATGGGCCGTATCACCACTTTGCCCAACAGGGCCACCGGCCTGTCCTGTATCGCATGCATGCCGAGGATGGCGCTCTGGGGCGGGTTCAGCAAGGGGGTGCCCAGGAGCGAACCGAATACTCCTCCGTTGCTGATGGTGAATGTCCCCCCCTCGATGTCCGTGATACCCAGCGTGTTGTCGCGGATTTTTTCAACGAAACGGTCGATACATTTTTCTATCTCGGCGTAGTGGAGTCCGTCGGCGTTGCGCAGGACCGGGACCACCAGCCCCTTATCGCCTGATACCGCAATGCCTATGTCGTAGTAGTGGTGGTAGACGATGTCGTCTGCTTCGATACGGGCGTTCAGGTCGGGAAACTCCTTCAGCGCTTCGACCGATGCCTTGACGAAAAAAGACATGTAGCCGAGTGAAACGTCGTGTTTCTGGAGGAAATGGTCCTTGTATTTCCGGCGCAAGGCGATGATCCTGCCCATGTCCGCTTCGCTGAACGTGGTCACCATGGCGGTCTGCTGCCGCGCCCGGGTCAGCTGTTCAGCGATTTTTTTGCGGATGGGGGTCATTGGCTTCCTCGTGACCGGGCGTCCCCTGTCGGATACGGGCGGGGACACCGTTGCAAACCGGGAAGGTGCCGACTCCTCTTCCGGTTGGTTCCGGTCACGAACTTCCGCTGCAGAGGCGTTTTCCCTGCCAGGAACCGCCAGCGTCCGTTCCGCGGCCACCTGGCGTGACAGGTCTTCAGCCAGCACGCGCCCTTTCTTTCCGCTTCCCGTTATGGTTTCCGGCCGGATGCCCTTTTCCCGGGCAAGTTTCCGGGCTGCGGGGGAGAGGGGCGGTGCCGCAGCCCGGGTCGCCGCGTCCATGGAAGCGCCCGGCTCGCGGATGCCTGCTTCCTGTATGATACCGATAACCGTTCCGATTTTGACGGTCTTGCCTTCCGGCATCAGAATGGACAGAATGCCCGCTGCCTCGGCATTTATTTCCAGGGTTACCTTGTCCGTTTCCAGTTCGCAGACAGGCTGTTCCCGGTGGACCCTCTCGCCGTTTTTCACGTGCCACTTGGCGATCAGTGCCTCGAACACCGATTCGCCGACTTCAGGTATGCGGATTTCCATCATGTCTCCAATCATGCAGGTTCTGCGCCCGCGGAATCCCGTGCGGCAGGCCGATGGCGAGAATCAGGTACAGGCCTCTTCCAGCAGCCTTTCCTGCTCCATTTTGTGCTGCCTGTGGGAACCGGTTGCCGGGCATGCGCTCTCCCGCCTCCCGACGTACTGCGGGTCCGTTCCGAGGATTTCCGCCAGATACGGCCGGATATGCGCCCATGCCCCCATGTTGCGGGGCTCTTCCTGGACCCATGCAATGGTGCGCGCCTTCCGGTACCTGCCCAGTTCTTCGCGCAGCAGGTCGCTCCGCATCGGGTAGAGTTGTTCCACGCGAACGATTGCCAGGTCCCTTCGCCCTTCCCGTTGCGTCCTTTCCAGCAGTTCGAAGAATATCTTGCCGGTACATATGAGGACCGTTGCGACTTCTTGGGGATCCGCGGAAGAGGGGAGGATTTCCCTGAACCAGCCCCCGGAGAATTCATCCAGCTGAGAAACGCAGAGAGGGTTTCTGAGCAGGCTCTTGGGCGTCAGGGCTACGAGGGGCCTGCGAAAGGGTTGCCGGACCTGGCGCCGCAGGAGGTGGAAATACTGTGCCGGAGTCGAGGGGAAGGCCACTACCATGTTGTTGCCGGCGCAGAGCTGCAGAAAGCGCTCAACCCTGGCGCTGGAATGCTCCGCACCCTGCCCCTCGTATCCGTGGGGGAGGAGCAGGACGAGTCCGGTGGCCCGTCCCCACTTGGTTTCTCCGCTGGTGATGAACTGGTCTGTTATGACCTGGGCGCCGTTGGCGAAATCGCCGTACTGGGCTTCCCATAGCGTGAGTGATTCGGGTGATTCAAGGGAATAGCCATATTCGAAGCCCAGCACCGCGGCTTCCGACAACAGGCTGTCGTAGGGCCGGAAGGTGGTGTTTCCGGTGCAGGCACCGGCAAGGGGGACATGCTTCGCTTCGGTTTGCATGTCGTGCAGCACGCAGTGCCGCTGGCTGAACGTGCCGCGCCGGCAGTCCTGGCCGCTGAGTCGGATCGAGGTCCCTTCACGCAGCAGCGAGGCGAATGCCAGGCTTTCGGCGTTTGCCCAGTCAATGGCTGTGCCGGCTTTGACTGCGCCGACCCTGCGCGTGATGAGTGCCGCGACTTTGGGGTGCGGCATGAACGAATCCGGGAGCCGGGAGATGGCGCCTGCCAGCGTCACCAGGTCCTGCCGGGGCACGCCGGTTTCAATTTTAGCTTCCGAGTATTCCTGCTGCACGCTGCTCCACCTGCCGCGGAAAACCGCTTCAGCTGCCCCTGGACCATTCTTCAGGGCCGATTCCAGGAGGTTTGCGGCTTCTTCCCGCAGGTGTCTTTCCGGGTCCGGCTCGATGCCGTCCTGCAGCAGGAGAGTCGCGTACATTTCGTGAATGGGGGGGCGGTGCTTGATCTTGCCGTACATGAGGGGCTGGGTGAAGTACGGTTCGTCGCCTTCGTTGTGTCCGTAGCGCCGGTAACAGATAAGTTCCACGACAACGTCGCGTGCGAACCGGTAACGGAAGTCGACAGCGAGCCGCACAGCATGGATGGCAGCCTCCGGGTCTTCGCAGTGGACGTGGAAGATCGGCGCAGCAAGCAGTTTCGCGACATCGGTCGCGGAGCGCGAGGACCGTGCGTCTGCCGGCAATGTGGTGAAGCCGATCTGGTTGTTGACGACGATGTGGAGGGTTCCGCCGGTCCCGTAGCCTTCCAGGTTGGACATGTTGAGGGTCTCGCTGACGATGCCCTGCCCGGCGAAAGCGGCATCGCCGTGGATAAGCACCGGGAGGACCCGCTTCGGACCGTCTGCGCCGTGGCGGTCCTGGCGGGCGCGGCTCTTTCCCTCGACCACCGGATCGACGGCTTCGAGGTGGCTCGGGTTCGCCACCAGCGTAAGGTGGAGACGGTCGCCCGAAGGGAGGGTGACGTCGGAGGAATAGCCGCCGTGGTACTTGACGTCACCGTCACCGATGAAGCCGGGTTCCGAAGTTTCGCTGAATTCCGCGAAAATATTCCTGTACGGCTTGCCGAAGGCATGTGCCTGGACATTGAGCCGGCCGCGATGGGCCATACCGACGATGACGTCGGTCGCTCCGTTCCGCGCAGCCTCGGCAAGCGCTGCGTCGAGCATGGGGATCAGGGTTTCGCCGCCTTCGAGAGAAAAACGCGTCTGGCCGGGGAACTTCCGGTGGAGGAACTCTTCGAACAGCGTTGCCTGCAGCAACCGCTGAAAAATGCGGACCTTGTCTTCTGCTGCCAGAACAGCCCGGTTGCGCGTGGTCTCCATTTCTTCAACAAGCCATTGCCACGCGTCCTGATCCTGGATATGCATGAACTCGATGCCGATTGAGCGGCAGTAGGTTTCGCGCAGTGCCGCCACTATCTCCCGCAGCGTGCCTTGTGAGAACGGCAGGTCGGGCGTGGGGAAGGATGTGTCCAGGTCTTCGGGCGCAAGGCCGAATGCCGTGAGATCAAGGAGCGGATGTTCCAGTGAGCATGGGGAGAGGGGATCCGTGCAGGCCAGGAGGTGGCCCAGGTCGCGGTGGCGATGGATGAGCGCAGCCACTGCTGCCACCTTTGACGCCGTTTCCGGTTGCCGGACTCCGTCTGCGGGCAGGGCGCCCAGTTCGAAGCCGCTGAAGAATGATCGCCATTCGGCCGGCAGGCTGTCGGGGGCTGTCCTCCAGAGCAGATAGTGCTCTTCGAGCCATTGAGGGCTGGCATTGGCGAGTGGTTTCATGGTGACGGTCCTGCCCTCCTGTGCGGTGCCATGGATGGTCCAGGGTTCCGGCCTGCCGGAAAAGTGCCTACAGTATAGCAAAACGATCCCGCATTTCAATGAAATCCGTACCTGTCGTGTGCCGGCGGCTTTCTTATAGGTCTGAACCGTTGGCCGCAGCAGCATGGCTCCGGGTGGTGCGAAGCTTGCCGCCTATCCGTGGGAAAACGTTACTGACCGTTGTAATGGGAGTGATTATTGTGTTAATGTCAATAAATTCAGATGGCCGACTTTGCACCGAGGCCGGGATGCAGGCCAGATCGTTGTTTGCACGCAGAAAGGGAGTCGCAATGTCAGACAGTTTCATACCCCGATCCGTCCTCGTGACCGGGGGCGCGGGTTTTATCGGTTCAAACTTCATCCATCATTTTCTGCAGGGGAATCCAGCTGCCAGGGTAACTAACCTCGACGTCCTGACCTATGCCGGGAACCTGGAGAACCTGAAGGAGATCGAGGCTGACCCCCGCTACCGGTTTGTCCGGGGGGACGTGTGTGATGGGGACCTGGTGGCTTCGGTCCTCAAGCGGGAGAAGGTGGACGCTGTTGTCCATTTCGCTGCCGAATCCCATGTGGACCGTTCCATCATGGGGCCCGAGGTGTTCGTCAGGACCAATGTCCTGGGGACCCAGGTCCTGCTGGAAGAGAGCCGCAAGCATTGGTCGTCGCAGGACGTGGCGGATTTCCGTTTTCTCCAGGTGTCCACCGATGAGGTATACGGAAGCCTCGGTCCGAGCGGGCTGTTCACGGAAACGACTCCCCTGGCGGCCAATTCGCCTTATTCGGCGAGCAAGGCCGGTGCAGACCTGCTGGTGCGCGCCTATCGCGAGACCTATGGCTTCCCGACGCTCAACACCCGCTGCTCCAACAATTACGGCTCGTACCAGTTCCCGGAGAAGCTGATCCCGCTGATGATTCACAACATCATCGCGGAAAAACCGCTGCCGGTCTACGGTGACGGCCTCAACGTGCGCGACTGGCTGCACGTGAGAGACCACTCCAGCGCGGTGGAGACCGTGCTCAGGAACGGGCAGCCCGGCGGTGTATACAACGTCGGCGGCACTAACGAGTGGAAGAACATCGATATCGTCAACCTGGTCTGCGACCTGCTCGACGCCAGGCTGGGACGGGCCGCGGGGACCAGCCGCTCACTGATCACCTTCGTCAAGGACCGGCCGGGTCATGACCGCCGGTACGCGATCGATGCATCGAAGATGCGCTCTGAACTGGGATGGGAACCAGCCTACACCTTCGAGCTGGGGATCGCCGAAACCATTGACTGGTACCTTGCAAACCAGGAATGGGTCCGTGAAGTCACCTCGGGAGCCTACCGCGACTACTACGAGAAAATGTACGGAGGCCGGGAATGATCGTCGTTGCCGGCGCCCGGGGGATGCTGGGGCGCGACCTCCTGGAACTGTTCGGCGACAGGGCGCAGGGCACCTTACGGGACGACATGGACATTACGTCCCGCGCCTCGGTCAGCATGGCCCTGAAACGGCTGAGGCCGCACGTGGTCATCAATGCCGTTGCCTATACCGACGTGGACGGCTGCGAGACGAACCGTGTGCAGGCTTTCCGGGTGAACGCCGACGGTGTGCGGAACCTGGCTGAGGTCACTGCCGAGCTGGGAGCGAAGCTGGTGCAGGTCAGTTCTGACTATGTGTTTGACGGAAACGGGGATGTCCCGTGGCGGGAAGACGATGCGGTACATCCCCTGAGCGTTTACGGCTGCTCCAAGCTGGCCGGGGAGGAAAACGCACGCCTTAACCCGGACCACCTGATCGTCAGAACCCAGTGGCTCTACGGGATCCACGGCAGAAATTTCGTCGAAACCATGCTCCGCGTAGGCCGGGAACGGGACGAGGTTGCCGTGGTCAGCGATCAGGTCGGCTCTCCGTCCTGGACCGTCGACCTGTGTCTCGCCATAGACGCGCTGCTCGGGAAAAACTGTTGCGGCACGTACCATGCGGCGAATTCCGGCTCCTGCTCGTGGCACGGTTTTGCCGAGGCCGTTTTCCGGGAATCGGGCATGAATACGCGGGTGCGGCCGATCACGACCGGCGAACTGGGGCGTGCGGCTCCGCGCCCGCTCTTTTCAGTCCTGGATTGCAGCAAGCTGGAGCGCGACACCGGCTACCGGCCGGAAGGGTGGCGTGACGCCCTGAAAAAATATCTGCGGAAAAGGAGTTCCCATGGAGAAGGGTGATCGCCCCTGGGGAAGTTACACGGTTCTGGAGGAAAACAGGAACTACAAGATAAAGCGCATCGAGGTGAGCCCCGGCCACCGCCTGTCGCTCCAGATGCACCATCACCGGAGCGAGCACTGGATCGTGGTCTCCGGCACGGCCAAGGTGACCTGTCGCGAGCGGGAATTCATCGTCAATGTCAACGAGTCCACGTTCATTCCCATGGGAACCGTCCACAGGCTGGAAAACCCGGGAATCATACCGCTTACCATCATCGAGGTGCAGAGCGGCGAGTATCTTGGTGAAGACGATATCGTGAGGCTCAGTGACGATTACCAGCGGAGCGGAACGCAATGACGAGACCTGCCAGGTTTCAAAAACCTGGCAGGTCTTCTTTTGCGTCGTTCGGCTGGCGGTGAGACCTGTCGCTACTTCAGGCAGGAGCCGAGGTAGATCATGCCCATCATTTTTTCTTTTTCATTCTCTGCCATCTGCCGCAGGTCACGGAGTGTGGTGCGGGTCATTGATGCTTCCCCGGAGTAGCCGGCCTTGTAGACAATGGCAACCGGTGCGGAGTCCGGGTAGTATTTCTGCAGGAGGGGAGTCAGCTTCTCCAGCTCCTTGAGGCCCATGAATATGGCTACCATGTCGCCCCCTGCAGCGGCCTCTTTCAACAGTCCCTCGTTGGCTGCCAGGCTGTAAGGCGCCGTGATGACGATATTCCCCTTGTTGCACACGAGGTTGTCAGGCGTTCCTGCTTCGAAGGCGCTGACGCCCGTGTAAACCTTGCTGTTGGCGAGCATGGCATTTGCTGCGTTGAAGGCGCTGACCCCGGTTATCACTTCGAAGCGTCCCCCCACCTCGGGCTCGATCCAGTGCTGCCAGCCACCATAGATGGTCGGGTCGCCGTGTTCGAGCAGCGCGATGCTCTTCCCGGCGGCCAGGGTGTCCCTGATTTTTTTCATGTCTGCTGCCCGCTGCGCTGCCAGCTTCCTTTTCGCCTCCTCCGGACTCAAACCCGGATGCTTTTTCATGAATACCGGCTCGAAATTGAGCATGGGATCGAACAGCACCGGTTTGCCTGCCATATAGGCTGCGAACTGTTTCGCCATGCTTTCGGAGACGATGAACGCGTCCGCCTTCCCCATGGCCGATACGGCCTCCAGCGTCAGCAGGGCCGGATCGGCGCATCCCATGCTGATCACGTAGAGTTTCGGCTGCTGTTTCAGGGAGACGACTTCGATTTTGCTGACCGTTTTCACCATACGGTCGGCTGCCGTGTCATCCGGCACCACGAGGACGAATTTCCTGTCCTTCCCGGCTCGTTTTCCTCCATCTTCGGCTATGATGATCCGTTCCCCCAGGGGCGAGAGAATAATCTCGCCAAGGGAAAGACATACACGATAGCCATCGGTTGACGTTATCAGTACCGCCTTGTCCAGGTCCTGTCCAAGATCGGACGTGCTCATAAACGCCTTGAGCGGGACGCCCTCGTGTTTCTGCACACCGTGGTATCCATGGCCGTCACCTAAAATCTTCACATCTACCGCTTTCCGGGGATATCCGGAGAGGTTGCTGAATTCCGTGCTCTTGCCGGAGGCGTCCGTTATGGTGAATCGGGCAGTCGAGGGTTTGGGGGCATCTTTTTTCACGGCCTCCCTCTTCAGGTCGATCACTTCGATGGCTACCACGTCCTCAAGGCTACGATCCGAGTAGAAGTCGTTCGCCAGCACCAGCTTGGGAAAGCCGATCCTGCGCTTGAACTGGTCGAGTGTCGGCTGGTAGAAAGCCGGGGCGTGGCACTCTCCGCACCCCTTTGCCATGTGCGGAAGAACGGGCGTTGCCGCGACCGCTAGCAGCACGTTGTCCGGATTGCGGTAGAAAACCTCGCCCCAGGAAAGCACGGTGGTTTGGCCGTTCCCGGTTCGCACTGCTATGGCAAGATCGGTCGTCTTCTTGAAGCCCGGGCCGTCTTTTTCTATCTTTGCCATTTCCAGGATAGTGCGCAACGGCACGCCCCGATAGACGAACACCCCGTTGAATTTCCTGTCCCGTGTCAGGTCGGTGAGACGCACGTCGGTGGATGCGATCCGGGAAAGGGTTGCCGTGTCCAGGTTGAGCGGTTGGCGAACGGCACCTCCTACGGTCAGCGCCTGTGACGGACAGGGCAGCGCTACGATTGCCAGCGCTATCGCGGCCAACAGTTGCACAATGAATTGCTTCATGGATATCTCCTTTATTCGTTTGTGTCCATCAGGGAAGTCTCAGTGAGGCCGGAGCGGAACTTGTCAGAGCCGCTTCGCTCCCGGCACGTGCAGCGGCCGGAACAGCCGGGCGGCGATGTCCGTCAGGGCCGGCGAGCAGCGCGCGGGCTCCAGCACCAGCCCTGCTGCCATCCCCTTCCAGAAGGGGGGCAGGCTCTCGAACCTGCGGGCCATGCCGCCGTTGATGTCGGGTGCGGCGTAGTAGACTTTCTTTATTCCTGCGTTGATTATCCGGGTCAGGCACATGGGGCACGGTTCCACGGACGTGTAGAGGACAATGCCCGTCGCAGCGCGTGGATCCAGGTAGGCCGGATCGCGGGGGTCCCGTGACCGGGTAAGGCGCATCCGCTCTTCGAAGCGATCAAGCAGGTCCATCTCGGCGTGCAGGTCGCTGCGGAAATAGGGCTCGTACTGCCGGTTATGGCTCTTTTCCAGCACCTCACCCGTCTCTTCCTTCACCAGGCAGGCGCCGATGCCGCCGTTGCGCTCCCGTGCCCCTGCCATCGCTTCCCTGACCGTTACCAGGACGAAAGGGTCATCCGGGTAGCGGGGGGCGGGCGTGAAGGCAATCATGTCCTTTTCGATTTCTTCCAGGTAGAGCAGTCTCGCTGCAGGGACGTGTCCTCCCGGTGGGGCGTGATGGCAGGCCGGGAAGGGAAGGAGCGACAGGAGAAGAAGGGCCTTGGCAAGCCACAGATAAGGGAAGTGGTGTTTCTTGTTGCTGTAAACCATAGCATGGTGTCCTTTGTCGAGACCTGCCAGGTTTCGAAAACCTGGCAGGTCTGTGCGGAATGAAATGATCCTTGGTTTTTTTGCCATTACAGGGAAGGGAAGCATGCCTTGCGCTCGACCCCTCCTGCCACATGGAGCACCTTCACGTCGATGCCGTAGGCATCCCGCATGTTACTTTCGGTGATGACCGTTTCCGGGGCCCCTTTCCGGGACAGCCCCCCACGGTTCATGATGGCCACCTCGGTGGCGACAATGAAGGCGTGGTCCGGGACGTGGGTAGCCATGATGATGCCCATCCCCGTGCCCGCCAGGGATTTCACGACTCTCAGGATGCGTACCTGGTTTCCCAGGTCGAGGTGCGACGTGGGTTCGTCCAGTATCATGACCTGCGGCTCCTGGGACAGCGCCCGGGCTATCAGGGCCAGCTGCCACTCCCCGCCGCTGAGCGTCGTGCACGGCCGGTCGGCGAGGGAAAGGATGCCGACCGTTTCCATGGCGGCACGGGCGATTTCCCGGTCCCGTGTCGAGGGCGAGGCGAATACCGCCAAGTGGGGGGCCCGGCCCATGACCACGATGTCGCGCACCAGGAAGGGAAAGGCGGAGTTCTGGTTCTGGGGGACGTAACCGATTCCCATGGCCACGTCGGCGGGCTTCATGCGGGAAATGTCCCTGCCGTCCAGGCGGATGGCGCCGTGCCAGCCCTGGAGCACATTGCTCACGCACTTGAGGAGCGTTGATTTGCCAGTGCCGTTGGGGCCGAGCAGGCAGAAAACTCCACCGGGCGCTACGGAAAACGATACCTGGCTGAAGACGTCGTGGGGCGCTGCCCCGGTATAGCTGAATGACAGGTTGTGGATTTCGATGAGCGCTGTCATGGGTCACCAGCCCGGCCGTGATTTCTTGAGGAGATAGGCGAAGATCGGTGCGCCGACCATGGCGGTGAGTATGCCGATGGGTATTTCCGACTCAATCGCGGTCCGGGCGATGGTATCCACCGCCACCAGGTAGGAAGCGCCGACCAGGACCACCACCGGCAGGAGGTACTTGTTGTCCGGTCCCACCAGCAGTCTGCCGATGTGGGGTATCACGAGGCCGATCCAGCCGATGATGCCGCTGATGGAAACCGAGGCAGCCGAGATCAGTGTCGCGCAGACGATGATGATCGCCGTGAGGCGTCGCGTGTCCACGCCCAGCGCCCGCGCATCCTCCTCGCCCATGGCCAGGAGGTTGATGCGCCAGCGGATCAGCAGGAGGATGACGATGCCCGTGAGTATGACCGGCCCCACGACGGCCATGTCCTTGTTGGATGCGTTGTTGAGGGACCCCAGCAGCCAGAAGACGATGGACGGCATATTGTTGAGCGGGTCGGCGATATACTTGAGGAGCGAAGTGCAGGCCGAAAACAGGGCGCCGACGATGATCCCTGAGAGCACCAGCATCAGCACTGGAGTGGTGCGGTAGACCCGGGCGAGCCCGCAGGTCATGAGGACTGCCGCCAGGCCGAAGATGAAGGAAAAGGCCTGGATGGCCAGGATGCTGCTGAAAAAGAGGATTGCCAGTGCTGCTCCCAGGCCTGCCCCGGCCGACACGCCCAGGATGTGGGGCGACACCAGCGGGTTGCGGAACAGGCCTTGGAACGCCGCGCCGGAAATGGAAAGCCCGGCTCCCACCAGCACCCCCGCCAGCAGTCGCGGCAGGCGGACATCGAACAGGACCGATTCCAGGGTGGGTTCCCAGGTCCGCTCGATGGGCAGCACCCGGGACGCGAGGATCTCGATGACCGTTGCCGGCGGGATCTGCAGCTGGCCCAACATGAGCGCGACCGTTGCGATGACTCCCAGGAGCAGCGCCAGCAGCACCATCAGCTTGCCGGGAGCGATTCCGATCCCGATGCTCCTGCCTGCGGCATGCATGCCCGGGCCTACCTGTTGCCCTGGACAGGGCCGAATTTCATCTGGTATTTCCCTGCCAGGAGCGAGCAGGCCTGATCGTCGCTGAGGTTGAAGGACATGGTTTCCCGGTAGAACCGTTTCACTTCCGCCATCATGTCCACGTCCCGGAACCGCTCCGGGTAGGCGGTCTTGGCGAGCCACAGGGGATAGAGAACAGCTGCTTCCGCCGTCGGCCGGTCCCAGATGAAGACTCCCACCGGCTGCTTGAATACCTGCCGGTTGCGGACGGCGTTCACATTCTTCCACCTCGGATCGCCGTAGACCTCCTCGGGGGTTCCGGAGTCGATGACCAGGATGTCCGGATTCCAGCCCAGGACCTTTTCAAGTGACATTTCCGAGAGCCCGGAGTGGAGGCCTTCCTTGGCGCCTGCCGTGCTTATGCCTTCGGCAGCGTCGACGCAGCCTGCGTTCACGATCCGCTCGTGCATGAAGGTGTCGCCGCCCAGCGTCACCAGATGGCTCGGGCCGTAGCCGTTGAACACCTTTTTGCGCTTGTCGGCAGGGATGTCCTTCGTCCGGGACCTGACAAGGTCGATGGTCTTTTCCAGGTAGTCGATATACTTTTCACCCCGCTTTTCCTTGCCGAAGACTGACGCGTAAAACCTGATCTCCTCTTTCAGCAGGTCCAGTCCGTGGTTCATGCTGCTTTCCGTGTAGGCAACCGGTATGCTGGTCTTCTTTTCCACGATCGATCCGTCCAGTGTCCCAGCGATCACCAGTTGGGCACTGGAGAGGAGCAGCGCCTCGATATTGACGTGACCGCTGGTGCTTCTCGGCCCGGGGAGGTTCTTGATGGAAGGGTCGAAGGAGCTGATCAGCTCGGAGCCTTTCAGCGAGCTGGTCACCGCGCAGAGCTGGTCGCGCGCGCCGAGGATATAGGCGATCTGCCCCGTTGGGCCGCCGAACAGCGCCACCCTGGTGAGGGGATCGGGTACCCGGATCTTTCTGCCGGTCATGTCGGTGATGACGCGTGTCGCGTCTTCTCCGGGAGAGCGGTCGGACGTGCATGCGGCAATGACGCAGATCAAGAGCGCGGCGAGTATGGCCGCGACAGAGCGCACCGGAACGGCTGTCTTGAGGAAGAGGCTTTGATTCATTGGATTCCTCCCGAAAAAAGTGTGACTGCAGGGGCGAAGCAAGGTATATCCGCTTCGCCTTACTTCCTGAACATGGTCACCGGTTCGATGCCCTCGATCTTCTTGTAGAACTTCACACCCTGCGCCAGGCTGCGGAACAGTTTCTCCCGGTCCGTGACCCGGATTCCGGCGATCACGGAAGCGCCGAAATCGAACAGCACTTCGCTCATGGGCGTGCTGGGCCCCAAAACAACGGCGATACCCTTATGGGACAATTCCAGCAGCCTTTGCATCGTTTTGTTGATGAGGCTGGTTCCGGTCAAGATGACCAGGTCCGATTCGGGAATCACGTCTTCGGCAGCGTACGAAGGGAGTTCCTCTCCCCGCGGGTCCATTTCCAGAAGGTATGATCGTGACGCGATTCTGGCGATGTCCGGGTAGAAGGGAAACCTGCCCACGCAGGTGACCGTTTTGCCTGCGGCTTTGCCCAGGATGTAATCATAGACGTTGACATTCTCTCCCTGAGGGTTCATCAGCGAGTTGAACGCGGCCAGGCCCAGGCCTGCTTCAAGCGGCTGCCAGCTCTTGAGGAGCGCGCCGACCTCGAGGACATGCTTCCCGAGGAGCGAGCCGGCGTCTCCCAGTTCGAACGACGGATCTCCCCTGAAGATGTGGGCTATACCCGTATGCCTGCTGGTTACCGATATCCAGTGGAGCCCGATAAGGATATCCCCGATAGTTTCTTCAGCGCCTGCTACGCTGTCCAGGAGGGCATCGACGATTTTCACGGCTTTCAGTCCTCCGGTTCGTAATAGGCGCCGCGGAGACACGAGACGCAGACCGGCCCCGATGCTCCCCCTTCATCCGCGATATCCTTTCCGTCGAATATCTTCTCACCGCAGCGCACGCAGGTGACGACCCGTTGCGGCTTGCCGGGCAGGTCTTCCTTTTTCAGGCGGACCTTTACCTTTTTCCACGAGAGGAGTTCTTCGTCGGGCATGGATAGGACCCGTTCCTTTGCTTCATCCTTTGAAGCTTCGCCCAGTTCGAAGGGTTGCAGGCCCACCCGCCAGGCGGTATCTTGTGCCAGGTTGACGAACGTGGCGGCCATTTTCCCGTAATCTGCCAGTTTGAGGGTGCGCCTTCCCAGCCGGGTACCGGTGGCGATGAGCACGGCATCGGCGATGCACCGGTCGTTTTCCACG
Source organism: Geobacter sp. UBA5735 (assembly GCA_002419385.1). Classification (GTDB taxonomy): domain Bacteria; phylum Desulfobacterota; class Desulfuromonadia; order Geobacterales; family Geobacteraceae; genus RPRC01. The sequence continues at coordinate 44,305 of DIFZ01000062.1, read as the reverse complement.
AACACGATCAGGTCCTTTTCCCCCTCCGGGGCTGCAAGCTCCAGGCCTTTCATCGCAATGCGCACGCCAAGCGCCTGGCCGATGCAGAAATGTCCGTGGTATTCGACGCAGCGCTGCAGGACGTCTCCAACAGAGGCTTTTTGCATGTGGCCCCTCCTTTTTCCCATGCCCCGTGATGGGAGGACTGTAATTAGTTTCCATCCGGAAACTCCGGATGGAAACTATTTAACTCTTGACATGAATAATTGCGATATGTCAAGAGTTAAATAGCGATCGTTGTATAAGCAGGTAAACAGTTTCCGTAGCGGGTTCGCCGTTTCGCCCGGCCGGTATCCTCCGGCGCTTCGGGCGGCGCCCGACTGCCTTGGGGATATGGATGAAAAGTCTGCTTGCGGTCAGCGGCATAGGCTTCAGCTACCGGTCCAAACCGGTGCTCCACGACATCAGCTTCACCGTTGGCAGGGGGACCGTGTGCGGGCTCCTGGGGCCGAACGCTTCGGGGAAAACCACCCTGCTCAAATGCATCAACGGCGTCCTGACCCCGAAGGAAGGGGAGGTCAGGGTGAACGGATCGCTCCTGGGCGCCATGCCGCGCCGCCAGGTGGCCCGTCTCATGGCGGTCGTGCCGCAGCAGATGAGCCTGGCCTTTTCCTTTACCGCCCTGCAGATGGTGGTCATGGGCAGGTCCGCGCGCCTCGGAGCCCTCAAGCTGCCTTCCGGCAGGGACCGTTCCGAAGCCTGCGCCGCCATGGCGGAACTGGGCGTCGGACACCTTGCGGAGCGTTCTTTTAACGAGCTGAGCGGCGGAGAGCGGCAGCTGGTCCTGCTGGCCCGGGCGCTCTTCCAGGAGACCCCGATCCTGCTCCTCGATGAGCCGACCTCGCACCTGGACTTCAGAAACCAGTACCGGATACTGGATGTGGTGAGCGAAATGACGCACGCCAAGGGTTTGGCTACGCTCGTGACGCTCCACGACCCCAATCTCGCGTCCCGCTACTGCACGCACCTGGTCGTGCTCAAGGATGGCAGGCTCCATCGTAAAGGACCCCGGGAAACGGTCTTCGAGGAGAAAACCCTCCGGGAAGTCTACGGGATGGAAGTTTCGGTCCACCGGATGCCGGGAGAACCGCCGGTCGTTCTGCCCGGGACTGGCGCTGCACTCTCATGAGGGAGCATAAACTTGCATTTGCCGTTTCGTTCCTTGTCCTGGCGGCCAGTGTCGTTCTGGCGCTCATGCTTGGCCGCTACCGGTTGGATTTCGGCAACCTCGGAGAAATTCTTGTATCCATTGTCAGCGGAAGGCAAGGCGATCCGGCCCTGTCCGGTCCCTCCCTGGTTCTCTGGTCCGTGCGGCTTCCCCGGGTGATTGCCGCCGTCATGGTGGGTGCGGCGCTTTCAGTTTCCGGCGCGGTCTTTCAGAGCCTGTTCCGCAATCCACTGGTTTCTCCCGGAATCCTTGGCGTTACCTCCGGTGCGAGTTTCGGTGCGACCCTGGCCCTCTTTGTCGCCGGCAACTCGGTCCTCGCAGTGGAGGGTTCCGCATTTTTCTGGGGGCTTGTCGCCGTCACCCTCGCTTACCAGATCGGCCGACGGAGCGGCAACTCGGTGACCAGCCTTGTCCTGTCGGGCGTCATTGTCTCGGCGCTGTTCACTGCCGGCATCTCTTTTCTGAAATACAAGGCGGACCCTTACCAGCAGCTGCCGGCCATGGTCTTCTGGACCATGGGCAGTTTCAACAGCATTGTCTGGGATGATACCATCCGGGGCCTTGCCATAATCACACCCGGGCTGGCAATCCTCTACCTGTTCCGCTGGTGGTTGAACCCCATCGCGCTGGGTGACGAAGATGCCATGACTCTCGGCATCGATGTCCCGAAAGCGAGGATGATCTATATCGTGCTCGGCACGGTCATCGTGGCCGCTTCCGTTGCATCCTGCGGCAACATCGGCTGGGTGGGCCTGGTTGTTCCCCATATGGCCAGGATCCTGCTCGGCTCCGACCACGACGCCCTGATCCCGTTTGCCGCACTGCTGGGCGGCACGTTCATGCTCATCATGGATACCCTGGCACGCACCCTGCCGGGAGGGGAAATCCCGGTAGGAGTGCTCACCGCCCTCCTCGGCGCCCCGTTCTTCGCCTATCTGCTGGTGACGAACGAAAAGAGGGGCGGATGGCAGAATTGACGATAAGCGAGGACAAAATGGGCCGAATCGGATGGAATTCCAAGACCTACAAGAAATTTGACGATGAACGGGCGGGCGAATACCTGGCTATCGCAAACGAGGTATTCGCCCCCATTTATCCTGTCATAGCCCGGCAGATTCTGGATCGGTGCCGGGTCAGCGAGGGTTTGTGCATCGACGTGGGGTGCGGGCCGGCGAACCTGTCCATCGCACTGGCAAGGATCACTTCCCTGGATTTCTGCGCCATGGACTTCTCCCCCCATATCCTGGAACTCGGCAGGGAGAATATCATCCGGGAAGACCTTGCAGAACGGGTGACGACTGTTGCCGGTGATGTTCACCGGATGCCCTTTGCCGACGGCGTCGCCTCTTTGATAATAAGCCGCGGCTCGATGCGCTTCTGGCGGAACCGTCCCGCGGCCTTCAGGGAGATGCGGCGGGTCCTCGAACCGGGTGGCAGGGGATATGTGGGGGGCGGTCTGGGGTCCCGCGAGCTGGCGGATGCGATCAATGAAGAAATGATCCGGCGGGGCGCGGACTGGAAAAACAAACCGACCCCGAGAGTCCGGAAAAAAGACACAGCCGAGTGGCGGGAAATCATGGAAAAGGCCGGATTTGCAAAGTACGAGGTCATTCGGGACGATTCAGGCTCATGGATCTGTTTCGAGAAGGAGGGGGAATCACCATGAGCAGGGAAAATCGCCCGCACATACCGGCACTGGTGCTGTTCCTGGCCCTCGTGTCGTGTCTGCAGCTGTCGAATGGATGCCCCGATGCCGGAGCTGCGCCCATGAAAACGGTCATTGACCGGAACGGACGGACTGTACAGATGCCGGCGGACCCTAGGAGGATTGCCTGCTTTTTCGGCCCTTCCTACGAAAAGACGTTTCTCTTCGGCGCTGCGGACCGGGTGGCGGCCATGTCCCTCAAGCAGTCTCCCTGGGCGCACAAGCTCAACCCGAACCTGAAGAAGGTTGCCGTCATGCCGTCCTATTCCGACCCCGACGTGGAGCGGCTCCTTCACTTGGGGATAGACCTGGTGTTCTACTGGCAGTGGCCCCAGCAGACAAGGAGGATGGAAAGTGCCGGCATTCCGGTGGTCTGCCCCTATGACAGTGTACGGGTTCCGCGAAGCAGCGGTGAATTCGTACGGGCCTACAAGGAGGAAATGCGATTCTACGGACTGGTGCTGGGCGGGAAGGCACGGAAGATAGCCGAATCTTACTGTGCGTATTATGACGGGAAGATTCAGCGGATTCTGTCGATCACCTCGAAAATTCCCGAAAACCGCAGACCGACGGTCTACTACATTACCGGCCGCAACGTCTTCGCAACCCAGGGCGGCGCCGGCACCAGCCGCTGGCTGCTGGAAATGGCCGGAGCCCGCATGGTGTCGCGGGACATGGACCGCAATTTCATCGATGTGACCATGGAGCAGGTCATCGCCTGGGACCCGGAAGTGATCCTGGTAGGCGGCCTGACCACGCCCGATGCCATCCGCAGCGATCCCCGCTGGAAAACCATCCGCGCGGTGCGGGAGAACCGTGTCTACACCTGCCCTGAGGGGGTTTTCATCTGGGGGCACGGCAGCAGCGAGAGCCATCTTTTCGTCCTGTGGCTGGCCAAGATCCTGCACCCGGACCGGTTCCGCTCCTTCGACCTCATCCGGGAGACGCGGGAGTTCTTTTCCCGTTTCTACCATTATCCGCTGACTGACGCCGAAGCGCGGCGCATCATTAACCGGTTGCCGCCGGAGAAACGCTGAACTTCGGGATCAGACCTGCCGGTTTTTTTGAAACAGCTATTGGGGGGCTTAGGCCAAGACCAGCCAGGTTTCAAAAACCTGGCTGGTCCACGGTGCCTCATCTGGTAACGAGGAGGTGTCAATGCAGTGCACTTACTGTGAGTGGCGGTGCGACCTGTCGGACGGGAGTCTCGGAGTCTGCCGCATGTATGTTGAAGAGGGGGGCGCTATCCGGGAACGATTCCCGTACCGCTGGTCCAGTTGCATCCCGTCCCGAGTCGAGTCCGTTCCCTTCTACCACGCCTGGCCCGGCAGCAGGTGCCTGGTGATCGGCACCGCAGGATGCAATTTCCGCTGCCGTTACTGCTCCAATTCCTTCGTGGCCAAGCAGGATCCGGCCTCGATCCAGGACGGCATGATCGAGCTTCTGCCTGCGGAGCTGATCCGCAAGGCGAAGCAGCTCGGGTGTCACTCCATCGTGTTCAACGTGAACGAACCCGCCATGTCTTTTCCTTCTTTGGTCGAACTCGCCGGAGAGGCCCGGGGCGCCGGGATGCCGATGGGTTGCCTTACCAATGCCTATACCACCGAGGAGTCCACCGAACTGCTCGGGTCGATATTTTCCTTCTTCAATATCGGCCTCAAGGGGTTGGCGGATTCCTTCAACCGGGACTCTATCGGGATTCCCTCTGTGGATCCCATTCTGAGGAACATCCGCAGGCTCGCCGCCCTGGGTCACGTGGAAGTGACCACCCCGGTCATCGAATCGGCCAACGACGGCGAACTGGAGGAAATTGCCCGGTTCATCGCCGATGTGGACCCGGAGATCCCGTGGCACGTGTTCCGCCTCCTTCCGGAAGACGAGATGAAGGGGGCCCGCTACCCGAACATCGATGCCATAGCCGGGGCGCTTGAGTCGATCCGCGCCTTTCTGCCCCATGTCTATTTTCACAATTTTGTCGGTTCTGATTGGGTGAACACCCGCTGCCCTGATTGCGGTACCACGGTAATAGAGCGCTTCAGCCTGGGCTGCGGCGGCGACAGGCTTCGTTCGTTCATCTGCCGCGGCAATCTGTGCCCGTCTTGCGGACGGGAAATCCGGCTGCATGGCGAAAAAGTCGCCTGGAGCGCCGGGGAGGTGAGGCAATGAGTCTTGCCATAATCGATGCGCGCGAGTGGCAGCGGGTGTTCGATCTGAGGACCGGCGCCAGGGTTGAGGTGGATACGCCGCTCCTGCGGATGGTCAGGTATATCCAGGCCCGGCGGCCGTACCCCGGGGATCTGGACGACGCTGGAAACCGCTGGGTGACCGATACGGCACTGGACCTCATTTCCGGTTACGATCCCTCCTTTGTCTTTCTCACGTATGCGCGGCAGTTCTTCGTTGGCCGTTATTCCCTGATGACGGAGAGCGAATGGGCGGAAACGGTTTCCTCTGTGTTCGAGGAAGTCAACCGCTTTGTGGCGATTTCGGGGTTTACGCCGTTGATCGTGGGAACCGGAGGGATGGCGCCTTTCGATGATTTCATCGATGTGACGCGTCTCGACGGGCTGGTGCTCTCCACCCACTGGTCGGCGCGTTATGCCGGCCTGCACGACGGGAGCCGGCGGGACCTCCAGCGACTGGCCTCACTTCCGCAAGTCGAACGGATCGTGCCGCGCAACGAGTTCCGGGAGCTTTTCCCTGACTGCGGCGGGGTCCTCTCCCGCATCCCCGAATACCTCCTCGTGGCCCGGCCGGGCTGCGTGTTCCGCACCGTGAGCGGCGCTTTCCGCAGGGTCAGAAGGGTCCCCGCGCCCGCATACGCCATTCCCCTGACCACTGAACTGGGAACAGCTGCCTCGATTACCGACATCCGGAACCTTGTCGAAAACCGTGTCAGGGAACGGAAAATCGCGCTCATCGTTATCGAAGGGATCGGCACGGACGATTTCCCCTGGCCGCACCAGAGGTGCGCAAACGGGCGCGGCTGGTTCTACTACGAACCGGGTGATGCCCAGTACCTCACTCTCACCACCGGCAGACAGCAGGTTTTCGAGTATCCTACGGGGTACAGATACTTCGAGGAGGACGCGGAGACCAAGGAATACCCGCTCTCCGGCTACTTTACATCGATTCCGGAAGGTACGATCGCATCAGGGCTGGGGGGGAGGAGCATCGCGGTGGGAAACCGCAGCATGCTCATGCACATGGCGCCGGGTGCCGACATTTCGCTGGAATGCTTCGCCCGTAATCTCTTCAACCAGGGGACCATGGCGGTCGTGCACCGGATGGACAGGGCGTGAAAGGATGGGCAGGATCCTCTCCCTGCGGGCAATCGGGACGCAGCCGCTCATTCCGCCACAGGGATGACCTTCGGGCAGCCGGGATAGGAGGAGCAGACCCAGAAAAGCTTGCCCGCATGAATCCCTTTGCCTGCGCGCCGCTGTCGCATTACCGCATTGCATGCCGGGCAGGTCTTGCGTCTGTCCTCCGGTACGGCGGGCCTGGCCGGGATTTCCGCGGGTGATGCGGAAATAGCATGTTTCCGCTCCTGGCTGGTTTCGGCTGCTGCTTCCGGCCTCTTCCTGCCGAGTCGGGCGTATGCCCGTTCTGCTTCGTCGCAGTGGGGAAATTCCTTCACCAGGTCTTCATAGTAGCCCATCGCAACTTCATCGAAGCCCATCTTGTCGAGCATGAAAGCGCAGCTGGCCAATGCCTTGCGCCGCTGGGCGGGTGACGCGTCAGTCGACCTGATGACTGATTCCAGGCAGCGTGTCGCCGTGTCGCAGTCGCCCAGGCGCTGGAAGAGCGTCGCCAGCGAATACATGGCGTCCGGGGCCAGCGGCTTCTGGTAAATCTTCCAATACTCCAGGAATGTCTGTGCCGCTTCCGCGGGGTCGGTTTTCAGGTGCAGGTCGATGGCCCTGGCATACAGTTCGGCTCCTTCGCTGCTGGCGGAAAATTTTGATTTGATGCGGGCCAGGTGCAGGAGTGCCTCTGCATTGTCAGGGCTGCGCTCCAGGACTCGCCGCAGCGACTCTTCCCCGCCACCGAAGCCCACCGACGAGCCGGCAGCCTTGATGCCAATCTCCAGGTGCCGTTCTTCCACGGCTTCTTTTCCGAGCTTCAGGAAGGCGGCGAGAATCATCCCCGCGACCATCCCGCCCAGGTGTGCCCAGTGCGCGGTTTGGGAGCCCGACACGTCGGCCATTTGCTCGATGCCTTTGGAAAGGTCGCCCAGGAAGAACAGGCCGATGATGACCAGTGAATTCAGGGTGAACTTGAAGCTGATTGGCCACACGATCGGTATGGGGACCGTCATGCTCTTGAAGTAACAGCGAACGGCAAAGATGCCCATGATCCCGGCGATGGCGCCTGAAGCCCCCAGAGAGTGCCCCGGTTCGCCGGTCGCAACGAACCATGTTGTTGCGAATGCCGCTCCGCCGACAAGGCCTGTTATGAGGTAGAGCAGGAAGAACTGCGGATGCCCGACACGCCGTTCCACCGCTGCTCCCAGCATCCAGAGGAACAGCATGTTGCCCCACAGGTGGCCTCCGCTGCCATGGAGAAAGATCGAAGTGAAGGCGCTTGCCACGATGTTCCAGGCTTCCGGGGCATGGGGAAGGAACAGGAGGTTGTCCCTTATGTAGGTGAGGTCGGTTCCCCGGGCTGACTGGTAGCAATAGAAGATCATGACGTTTGCCAGGATGATGCCGTAGGTCACCCATGGGAAAACTTCCCGCTTCCTGTCCCGTTCCGTGCGCGGAACCGGTATGAAGGTGATGTGCTGCTTCAGGATGTCGAAGGTGCTGACGCCTTCGGTGGCTGCAACCATGCGTATGTAGAGAAAGAATAGTATGGGAAACAGGAGGAACAGCAACAACAGCAGCCCGCTCAGATATTTTTTGACGAAAATGATCGCCAGTATGGTCAAAAAGGCTTTGACAACGAACGCCTGTTCTTCGTGCTGTTTGAAGTAGTCACCTAAGGACGACATGGGCGAGCTCCTTTATCGCGGCAGACCCCTGGTGGGGAACGATGCGTGTGTGTCCGGATTGAAACTAGATAGCATAAAATGTTCTTCAAGATCAAATGAAAATGAGAGAATCTTTTTTATTTGATCTGTGGCATGTCAGGAGGAAGGGGCTAATTGAAGTTGATTTTGTAGTAGATGTCGGCGCCGCTCTCGGTTCCGGTCCATGTTTCCAGTTCCCAGTGCTTGGAAAAGTTGTAGCGCGCCCGCAGGTAGGTGGTTGGAGAGAAAAGGGACCTGCCGTAGCTGATGAACAGTTTCGGCGTCAGATATTTGCCGACCGTGATGATGGAGCGTGAGGCGTCGGTCTTGTCCGTTTCCACGCCGATGGTGTCGAGGCCGAAACGGCGCCCGATCTGCTCTTGCAGAATGGCTGACTGGCCTGCCGAGAGGAGCAGGCCGGCGGCTTGCACGACATCGCCGATCTGTGCCTTGTCGCCGCTCAACGGATGACCGAGCACGATGTATCCCATCACGTCGCTGTCCGACATTGCCGGCTCGGAGTAGAGCCGGATAGCCGGTCTTTTCAGGTTTCCCCCGATCAGGACGCCTGCTTTCACCTCATCGACGGTGCGCAGCGCCAGAATGTCCAGGTTCGGATTGCCGACCGCGCCGCCGGTGTAGACAACGCGGCCCTTGGAGATCTTCAGGTTGACGCCGTATGCCCGGTAGGAACCTTCCGCCACCCGGATTTCACCGTTGCCCCGGATGTCGTCCGGGCCTCGCACAATAAGATCGACGCTTCCCGCAAGGCGTGCGTCGATCCCTTCCATCTTGACAAATGCCTTTTTGCCGAACAGCACCCGGACCTGCATGTCCAGGTCCAGCGGAAAGGCGCGGGCCTCTTTTGGCGGCGCATCGATCACGATCACATCGTTGCTGGGTTTCACCTGCCCCTGGGTCTGGAGCCCGGCAACCAGGAGTTCGGGAATGGCGAATTCACCGCGGACGGTTATCTTTTTCCCGGCGCCTTCGATGTCCAGTTTCGGCGAGCCCACGACCTGGAGTTCCGGCAGGTTGACCAGCTGGAACCGGTCGCCCCTGATGGCAGCCTGGTAGCCGCCGGGTTTCCAGTCGGTCATCCCGATGAATCCGCTGCCGGTGATCGTACCGGGTCCGGATCTGGCCGAGAAGGAGCTGATCCTGATCCCTCCCCGTTCCAGTGTCGCTGAGGCCTGGAGACCGGTAAGGCGTATCCCGGAGCGCGGCAGGTACATGGTGGCACGGTTGAAAAGCATCTGTCCCGAGAATGCGGGATTCCGCCAGGTGTCACCGATCCTCAGGTCGACAGCAAGCTCGCCGCTGCTTTCCTGTACCATGCCGGGGAACAGGGCGGTGAGGAGACCGTTCTCGCGCATCTTCCCGGAAACGGTCACGGCCACCCGGCCGTTGGGGTCCATGGCCAGGGGGAGTTGTGCCGAAAGAGGGAGTATGAAGCTGCCGTTCAAGCGTCCGGTGTCGCTCAGCTCGAATGAGGTCGTGCCGGTCAGGGCGTTGCCGCTCCAGTCCCAGGAAAGCTCAGCGGTGCGCAACGTGGCGGTCAGTTCGCCCCCCTTGCGCAGTTGACGGACCAGCCCGCCGGCAACTGAAGCCCGCCCGGCAAGCCGGATGGCTGCCCCGGGCCCCCACTGTCCCGCAGTGTGCGCGGTCAGGACTCCCTCCAGGGCAAGGCCCGCGGGGAGCCAGGGTTTGAGCAGTTTCAGGTCCAGCCCTTCCAGGTTGGCTTCCAGGCTGCCGCCGCGGGGAATGAGCCCTTCAGCCGGAGTCTGCGCGGAGACCTTCCCGCTGAAGCGTCCCTGGCGTGCCATGTCCAGGGCGATGAATCCTTCTAGGTTCCTGCCCCGGGTTTCCATGGTCAACCGGCCGGAACGCACTTCAGCCTGGTAGGCGCCGGACGAAAATGTTCCGGAAAGCTCCGTGGAGACCGAGACGCGGGTGGCCCCTTTCTGCGGGGCTGTGAGAGAGAGCCGGCCGGAACCGGTGCCGGTTATCCGCACCCCGCTGAGCCACTGCCCGATTCGGGCAAGGTTCAGGTTCTGCCAGCCGGCTTCTGCGGACCCGCTGGTGAAGTGCCGGTTAGCGGCTCCCCGGAACTCCAGGCGTTCACCGGGAGTTCCGGTGAGGATGAAGGGGCTTAACGACACGCCTGCCGCGGAAATTCTGATGTCTGAGGGCTGCTGGAGGCTCCATGGCCCAATACTGTCTTTTCCGGCCAGGCGGGTGATCCTCGCCTGCCACCCAGGGGGCTTCCAGCTCCCTGCTACGTTCGCTTGAAGCGATGCCGCCGGGGCACGGAGATCAAGGCCGATAACATGGCGTGCCGGGGTGCCGTTGGCATCGAGAAGCACGTTTTCTGCCTGGAAATTCCCTATTCTGAAGCCCCGCGATGTTGCACGGACGGTGAACTTCCTGTCCTCTGCCGTTTCCAGGCCAATGGAGAAGGAAGCGGATTGTGCGCGAACAGACCCGATGCGCAGCTTTTCCCCGTGGCCGCTCGCGGTTAACCCTAAATGCTTGTTTCGCCGCAGTACCTCACCCTGTGCCCGGAGGGAGCCTCCGGCTCCCGGCACGATTCCGGACAGATCGGAAACGGCAGCGGAGAAGCCGATTGCCTGCGCCAGCTCTCCCGAGGCGCGGATGTCGAAACCCCTGCCCTGCAGAACTGCCTTCCGGATGGTGACATTGCGGTCCAGGATGGCGGCTGACAGGTGGCCGGTGAGCTTCCTGCCGCGCAGGCGGCTCTGGGGGAATGATGCTTCAATCGTCGCTGCCGGTGGCTTGCCGGTGGCGCTTTGCAGGTTTCCCGACAGCTCGAAATTCACCAGTCCGTCCCAGTCGGGGGTGATTCGCGCCGGGTTGAAATTCCTGCCGTGAAGGGAGGCGGAGAGACTGATGCCGGCTTCCCAGCGGGCTCTGAGCGAGCCGGACAGCGTTCCACCGATGAGCGCACCGCGGCTGAGCGTCATGTCGGCACCGGTGCTGTTTCCGCTGAATGATCCGGCGAGCTGGGCGGAGCGCCAGTCTTTGGCAGCCGTTGTAAATGAAAAGTTCCCCGTGTAGCTGTCCAGGGTCCCGGCAAGGCTGACGGTTCCCGAAACGGGCGGAAGTGAGGGTATTTCAGTGGACAGGTCGAGGTTTTCCGGCTGCAGCGACAGTGACGCGGCAGGCTTTGCCGCTGCAAAGGAAACGCTGCCGGTGCCGGACAGTCTGCCTTTGCGCCCCGGTTCCGTCACCACCAATGTGCGAAGCTGAAGTGATGATCTCGATATGCCGATTACGGCGGAAAGTTCGAGCCAGCGCTTCCGGGATGAGAGGGCTCCGATCCGGACCGCTCCCGCGGACTGTTCGCCGCCACCGGCCGGGTGCAGGTCGGCCTTGAACAGAAGCGTCGAAAAACCGCCGACCGCCTTTGACGGAACCGCCGTCACTGCAAATACGAGCCGGGGTTCGCGGAAACTCATGCTGCCGTTGCCGGCCAGCCTGCCTGCCGGAGCCCCGACAACCAGGTTGCTGAGGCCGGCCCGCCCGTTTCGCCAGTCCAGACGGGCCGAAAAGCGGTCGATCAGGAGGGGGGCGCTTGCACGTCGTTGATAGGAAAAATTCTCGATCGTCAGCGAATCGATCCAGCCGTTGAGGCGGGTTGTCCATGCCGGCAGGACCGGCCATTCCAGCTCAGGGGGCGTTGCTTTTTCAGGTCTGCGGTCTTTGATGACCGCGTCCAGGACCTGCAAACGGGCTGCCGCGAGGTTGCCGGAGAGCAGCAGCGCGGGCCGGGAGTCCAGCAGGATGCGGCCGATCTTTGCCTCCAGCAGCGGGGAATCGTACGTGATCCCGTGAAGCTCGAGTCCGTGGGCCAGGCTCCCGCGCAGCTGCCGTACGGAAACGCGCCCCCCGGCTGCGCTCGACGCCACGGCAAGGATGCGCCGGGCGCCCTGCGGGGTTGCAAGCAGCCACCAGAGCGAACCGGCCGCCACGGCAAGGAGCAGGAGGATGGCGCCGGCGGTGCCGTAGATGACTGCCCGCCTCACAGCTCGAACCCCACGGTGAAGTGAACGCGGTAGGACGGGTCGTCCACCCCGATCTGCCTGGCAAGGTCAAGCTGCAGGGCGCCGATGGGCGTGTAATAGCGGACTCCTACTCCCGCTCCCTCGTACAGCCTGATGTCGGACAGGGAGTCAAAGGCGTTTCCGGCATCGTAGAAGACGGCCAGGCCCCAGTTCGTGAACAGGGCCTTTTCAAGCTCGATGCTCATCGTCAGGAGGTTTTTGCCGCCGACCACGTCGCCCGATGCATCGCGAGGTCCCAGCTCCTGGTAACCGTAGCCTCTCACGCTCCTGTCGCCTCCCGCGAAAAAACGGAGGCTGGCCGGCAGTTCCTTCAGGGGTTCGTTCTGCAGAGTGAAGCCGGCCTTTGCGCTGCCTTTGAGCGAGAATCTCCACGGGAGGGGAACTATGCCGTGGCCTTCGACGATACACTGGAGCAGGCCGGTGGACGATCCCAGGTATTGGTGGGTTCCGCGTAAGTCCAGGGCTAGGCGGTAACCCAACGTGGGGCGGATGGTGTTGTCGAAGTGGCGCAGGGAAAAGTTCAATCCCGGCAGCAGCAGGAAGGCGGAGGAATGCTGCTCTCCAATGGTATAGTCTTCCTGCTGGGTTTTCAGGTAGAGGCGCAAACGCTGGCCGCGAAGGAAGCTCCTGCTCCAGGACCCCTCGAGGGAAATCAGCCGGTTGATATAGGTGTCGGTGTCTTCCCGCTGGAAATTGGCCTGGAAGGCGGTTGCGCTGTAGATGTTGTGGGAACTGGGGACGGTATAGCTGAACGCCACTCCCTGGAGGCGCTGCGACAGGTTTATCTCGCTGTTCAGCTCGTGGCCGCGGAGAAACATGTTCACATCCTTGTAGCGCACCGAGCCCCGGAAGCCGGTGTCCGTGCCGTATCCTATGCCGGGACGGACACGTCGGCGGGGCAGGGGGGTCAACTGTATCCGGATCGGTATTGACGAGTTGACGGCAGCCTCTTTCTCCGGAACCGCGATGACACCCGCGAAGCGGTCGGACACCGCCAGGTTTGCTTGTGTCTGGGCAAGCTTCTCCTGGGAGAACACCTTTCCCTGTTCGTAGTCCAGGTACCGGTTGAGGAAGGGCACCGGATAGTGGGGCGCCCCGGTGAACGTGGTTTCGCCGAAGCGGTAACGGGGTCCGGTGTCCAGTTCGAGCACGATGGCTGCACTGTGGTCGGCCTTGGAAACCCGGATTTCATGGACGGAAAAGTCGGCATCCAGGTAGCCCAGCTCGAAAGCCTTGGCCAGGATCAGCCCCTTCCCCTCTTCGTAGTCCCGGTGAAGGAGCACGTCACCTTCTCCAAGGGTGAAGTAGCTAATCTCTTCCTGTATGGCATCGTTCGCGGCCCCGGGCCCCCGGGCGTCGATGGTGATGCTGGTGATCCTGACGGGAATTCCCGGCTTGACGTTCACGGTGAGACGGTACTCCCCCCCGGACCGGGTGGAGAGGGAGACCACGATGTTCGGATCATAGTAGCCGAAAGGTTCCAGAGCTTCCCGCACCTTCTTTTCCGCATCGTCGACAAACAGGTCCAGCCAGGGGCGGTTCACTTCGCCATCCCGCACCAGTCCCGGGGGCAGCGTGAGCGCTGCTTGGACATTTTCCAGCGCTTCGTCCTCCAGGCCGTTCACCACGAGCTCGACCGGCTCGGCTGCACAGGCGGGCGCACCTCCGGTGAAGAGCATGGCTGCAAGCAGCGGCAGGATGAGCGCTAAGAAAATGGCAGGTGTGTTTTTCATGTTCGGTACGGTTCCCCGGTAATGCCGAATAGGAATATAGCAATGTGTATGATCTGCGTCAATCTGCTTGCAGCGATCGGCCAATCAGCAGGGCTCGTTGGACGGGATTGTCTGGAGGGGATGGGGCGGGAGACGAAAACCGGGGGCCGGCCCGGCCGGCCCCCGACACGATGGTCTGGATGCTATTCCACGTTGATTTTCTTTACCTTCTGCACTGCAGCTTCTGTTTTCGGAATTCTCACTTCAAGCACACCGTCCTTGAAGCTTGCCTTGGCCTTTTCGGTCTGGGTTTCGGCCGGAAGCTGCAGCGTCCTCGTGAAAGAGCCGTAGGAACGTTCAAGACGGAAATAATCCTTCTTTTCCACCTTGTCTTCGGACTTCTTCTCTCCCGAAATCGTGATGACATCGTCGGAAATGTTGACTTCGATGTCTTCTTTCTTCATCCCGGGAAGCTCGGCTTTCACGACGACATTGTTCCCGTCTTCGAAAATGTCGACGGTCGGATACATGGGTCCGACGTCGGGAAATTTCAGCCGCGGCATCCAGGAAGGAGCGAAGAACGGACGCCGGAACGCCTCTTCGAACCACCGTTCCATCTCTTCGAAGGGGGAGAAGAAGCCGGTTTCAGCCTTGGTCAGGCCCTTTGATTCCTTTTTCACCAGTTCCCTGTTTTCCTTGTCTGCCATGTGGATCGCCTCCTTGTTTCTTTGTAACTGGTTCCACCCGCGTTTTCTGTAAATGGAACCTGATGCAAATATAAGCATGCTTTCTTCACTGTCAAGGATGGACATGGGGCGACCGGCGGGAGAAATGGGACGGCAATGCTGCCGCCAGCACCGAGGCCAGTTGCTCCACTGCTGCGTCGTCATAGGGCTGCCGCTCTGTCCTGCCCCAGACGACCCCGGGCCAGCAGAAGTCATCCCGGCGCCTGCCGACGACATGAATGTGCAGTTGGCTGACCACGTTGCCGATGGCCCCCACATTGACCTTGTCCGTCTTGAAGTGGTTCCTGACGAAGCGGTACATGAGGTTGACCTCGCCCAGGACGAAAAGCTGGTCTTCAGGGGGGAGTTCGCAGAGTTCCGTAGCAGTGCGTTGCGGCACCAGGATAAACCACGGCACCAGCGAGTTGTTCATCAGGAGGACAAGGCAGCAGCCCATTTCCCCGAGGATGTGACAGTCTGCGGCAAGCTGTGGATGGAGGCTGAATCGGGTCACGGGATTTCCCCCTTTCGAGCGTATATGCTGGACTATACAATGATCATACCTCTCCGTCAAACGGGTATCGGGACAGGATGGCCCATGTCGGGATGCCGGACTGCTGGAATTCAGTAACGCTCTATAATAATTAATAGAGCGTATGGTTCAGATGTTCAGGAACTACCGCCGGAAACCGGCCTGGAAACTCCTGTTCTTTGACCTATGTCATTATCGTTTTCCATTGCAGGAACTATCCTGAAGCCACTTGATCCGGAGGTGAACACCATGAATCATTCGAGAAACCTTGCCGTGAGGCCGATTCAGGATTTCTTCGTTTTCGAACCGAAACCGCCGCGCAGGCTCACCCTGATTACCGCCCCCGAAGGGGAGACGCACCCGGCCCTGCGCGAATGGCCGTCCCGGCTGTTCGTGGAAACAACCACCCGCTGCAACCTGCGCTGCTCCATGTGCGTCAAGCAGACCGGTGACAACGGCGTGGTCGACGGCGATCTTTCCCGGGAAACCTTCGCGGCGCTGGAGCCTGCTCTGCCCCACGTGGAGACCCTGGTTCTCAACGGCATTGGCGAGCCCCTGCTCCACCCACAGCTGGAGGAATTCGTCCGCCGGGCCAAAGCGCTCATGCCGGCCGGCAGCTGGGTGGGCTTCCAGAGCAACGGTCTCCTGCTGGACGAGGCCCGCGCACGCTCGCTGGTGGAGTCCGGGCTGGACAGGATCTGCCTGTCCCTGGATTCGGTATGCCCCGACACCTTCCGCAAGATCCGGGAAGGGGGAGAGGTGCTCGACCTGGAACGGGCTCTGGCTGCGCTGCGATCCGCCAAGGAAAAGGCCGGGTCGGCAACACCGCGGGTGGGCGTGGAGTTCGTGCTGATGAAGGACAATGCCCGCGAGCTCCCGTCTGCCCTCCGCTGGGCCGCTGCGCGCGGGGTCGAGTTTGCCATCGTCACCCACCTCCTGCCCTATGATGCCGGGCATGTCGTCAAGGTGGCCTATGATTCGAACACCGACGAAGCGATCGCATTCTTCAAGCCATGGAAGGAGCGGGCGGACGCGGAAGGCATCGACCTGCGCCATTACTTCAAGACCATGTGGAATTACCTTCGGACGCCGGAGGAACAGCGCATTGTCGATTTCGTCGCCGAGATGCAGGCGGAGGCAAGTGCACGCGAACTCTTCATAAACATGCGCAACCTGCTGGACCGGGACGAATCATGGCAGGTTGCCATGGAGGGGATATTTGCCGCAGCACGGGAAGCCGCCAAGGAAGCCGGCATCGAGCTGACGCTGCCGGAGATCAACCCCAAGAGCGACCGGCGCTGCGATTTCGTCGACCGGGGAAGTGCGTTCGTTTCCTGGGACGGCGGGGTCCACAACTGCTACTTCCTCTGGCACACGTTCAGCTGCCATTTCTCCGGCCGCAAGAAGTACGTCAACACCCGCGTGTTCGGCTCCCTTGCGGAAAAGGGGATCAAGGACATCTGGAACGAGCCGGAGTTCCGGTCATTCAGGGAAGAGGTCCTGCGCCACGACTATCCCTTCTGCTCCAATTGCAACCTGGTCCCGTGCGAGTACATCTACAACGAGGAGTTCACCCACGACTGCTTTGTCAACAAAGTCCCGTGCGGCGACTGCTTCTGGTGCATGGGGCTGTTTCACTGTATGCAATAGAGGCGGGCACAAGGCACAGGGCACAAGGTGAAAGGCGCGAAAGGCATAAGGCACGAGGCACAGGGCACAAGGGGAGTCAAGGAAAAAGGGAGCCGCTTTGGGCCCCCTTTTTCAGTTTGCATGTACATTTTTTTACCCTGTGCCCTGTGCCCGCCGTTATAACCCCGCTTCTTTCGCCAGGCTCCTCCAGGCGGGCAGGCTCCGTTCGATCATTTCCCGGTCAACGCAGTAGGCGATGCGGAAGTGGCCGGGAGCGCCGAAGCCGGCGCCGGGCACCAGCAGGATGTGGTGCTGCAGGGCGAGCTTGACGAACTTGATGTCGTCCGGGATCGGGGACTTGGGGAACAGGTAGAACGCGCCGTCCGGTTTGATCATTCTGAAGCCCATGTCGGTAAGGTTATCGTAGAGGATATCCCTTTTTTCCCTGTATTCGTCTATGTTTACCGTGACGCGCTGCAGACCGGCGACGAGTCTCTGCATCAGGGCCGGCGCATTGACGAAACCCAGCACCCGGTTGGAGAAGGTTGCGCCTCCCATGAATATCTCTACGCCGTTCATTCGGGGATTGGCTGCCAGGTAGCCGATCCGCTCCCCGGGCAGGGCCAGGTCCTTGCTGTGGGAGGTGACGATCACCGAATTGTTCACGTGCGGGAAAATGTTGGGGACTGCTTTGCCGTCGTAGGAAATGCGCGCGTACGGTTCGTCAGAAATGACGAGGATCTGCCGTGACAGCTCCTTTTCCTTGCGGCGCAGGAGGTCGCCCAGCATCCCCAGGCTTTCGGCCGGATAGATGACGCCGGTAGGGTTGTTGGGCGAGCAGATGATGATCGCCCTCGTCCTGGGGTTGATGGCGTTCTCGATGGCGGTCAGATTGAGCTGGAATGTTTCGCGGTTCGTCCATACCTCCACCGGCACACCGCCGTGATTGTCGATGTAGAACTTGTATTCGACGAAGAAGGGGGTGAGGATGATCACCTCATCGCCCCGGTTGAGGATAGTCTTGAGGACCACGTTCAGGGCGCCGCTTGCGCCGCAGGTCATGATGACGTGGTCTCCGGTCACCGGCAGCCCCGATTTCTCCGCCAGGACCGTTGCCACCGCCTGCCTGGTTTCGTCGTAGCCGGCATTGCTCATATAGCGGTGCATTCCGGGGATCGGGTGCTCCGCCAGGTTGCGGAACGCCCGCTCGAATTCCGCGGGAGGCTCGACATTCGGGTTGCCCAGGGTGAAGTCGAAAACGTTGTCCGCGCCGTGAATGCTGCGCATCCGCTCCCCTTCTTCGAACATTTTCCTTATCCATGAAGCTTTCTCAATGAAACCGGCGATCTTGTCAGCGATGGGCATGGCGGGCTCTCCTTTATGATTCCGAATGGCGGACTACGCCTGCTGCGGGAATCAGCCGAGGGGGTAAAGTTTTCATGCAAATTTACCGAACAGAAATTATCTAACACATTGCAGGGCAAGAAACAACCGGTGATGCATTTGCCAAAAGTCTTTACCCTGCTGGTAAACGGGGTCCATGGGGGGGATACCTGCTGAAACGACTGGATTCCGGCTTTGCGCCACCGCTAAAGCTACGGCGACACGCGGTCGCCGGAATGACGGGTTCATATCCGCAATAATATTTTTGCGACTCCGTCAACCTTGCTTTGAAAGATAGTTCCGCTTGGGAGTGTTTTTTCTTGCCAGTTTCATGCTGTTTGCACAACAACTGGTGAGCACCTGCAACGATGATTACACTGCAGGTTAGTAAAGTTTTAACAAGCGGAAAAAGTTGGTAAAACTTCACTTGCTATTTTAGTTTACAGCTATAATAACCATACACATGAAACATTTCTTCTGTGTTTGATTTAGTCAGCACTACGCCCTGTCACGCAAGAAGAGGACATATGTTTTCGAGAACATCAGCTATTGCCATGCTGTTGACTTTGTTGTCCGTAATGATGGCGGCTTCTTCCTTTTCCGCAGATCCGTCTGTGGCTTTCTTCTATGCAACCAATCCTCCTGCCGATGAACTCAAGGCATTCGACATCGTTGTAGTTGATCCCGGAAGCGGACTTTCACCCGCGTCGTACGGCGCCAGGGGGAGCGAGCTCTTTGCCTATGTGAGCCCGGGGGAAACCGACCTCGGCGCCGCCTACGAAAAGAAGCTCGCGGACCGCTGGGTGATCGGCATGAACAAAGGCTGGGGGAGCAGGATCATGGACGTCTCGGACCCGGGGTGGCAGAGCTTTTTCCTGGATGAGGTGGTTGCGCCTCTCTGGGCGGCCGGTTACCGGGGCTTTTTTCTCGACACCCTGGATTCCTACCGGCTGGCCGCGAAAAAGGAACGCCATGCCGCAATGGAGCAGGGGATCGTCGCGATCATCCGGGAATTCAACAAGCGGTGGCCTGGTGGGCGGCTGATCCTCAACAGGGGGTTCGAGGTGCTCGACCGCGTCCGTCCCCAGGTCTTCGCCGTGGCGGCCGAGTCCCTCTACAAGGGGTACAGCCCCGAATCCGGCGGCTATCACGACGTTACGGACAGCGACCGTGACTGGCTCCTGACCAGGCTGAACCAGGTGCGGAAACGGGGTATTCCCGTCATTGCCATCGATTACGTCCCTCCCGGGAACCGGAGCCAGGCGCGGGAGATTGCTGAAAAGATCAAGCGGCAGGGTTTCATCCCCTGGGTGACCGACAAGGACCTGGCCAGCCTGGGCGTGGGTTCGCTGGAGGTCGTCCCCCGCAGGATCCTCGGACTGTACGACGGACGGGAGGCGGTTGATCCGATCTATTCCAAGATACACCGGTTTGCGGTAATGCCGCTGAACCACATGGGGTACACGGTGGAATTGCGTGACATGCGTCGTCCCCTTCCGGACATGATTCTGGAGGGACGGTACGCCGGTGTCGTCGTCTGGCCTTTCTCGGAGAAATCGGCAGACTCCGGCTTCAGGGAGTGGCTCGAGAAAACCGTGCATGAAGGTGTCAATGTGGCTTTTCTCGAGTCCTTCGGCATGCCGGTTACCGGTCTTCCCGGCTGGATGGGGATCGCTTCGCCGGTTATGGGCACGGCGAAACCGCCGTTCCGGGTCCTGGAAAAAGGCGGCATCATGGGGTTCGA
Organism: Geobacter sp. UBA5735; assembly: GCA_002419385.1. GTDB lineage: Bacteria > Desulfobacterota > Desulfuromonadia > Geobacterales > Geobacteraceae > RPRC01. Next base: position 24,569 of record DIFZ01000062.1, on the reverse strand, counting down.
GTCACCGCCCGTACCCCAGCCGGATTACTTCCCTCCGGTGGCTCTGACGGCCGGGAATGCCCTGCTGAAGATGGCTGACCGGAACGGAGCAGTCTCGGAGGCGGCAGGTGTAGCCCCCTGGGGTGGCTATGTGCTGTATCCCTTTGTCATCGGGCCGGAATTGGGCGACCGGAGGACATGGGTGGTGGATCCCTTCAGATTTTTCCGGGATGCGCTCCGGCTACCTCTTGTCCCTGTTCCGGATACCACGACCGAAAACGGTGTGCGCCTGCTTTTTTCCCATGTGGACGGGGACGGTTTCGAGAGCCGCGCCGAATGGCCGGGCGGAGGGTATGCGGCACAGGAGTTGCGCACGAGAATCCTTGAAAGATACCGCATTCCGGCAACGGTTTCCGTGATTACCGGCATCACGGCGCCCAACGGCCTGTACCCGGACCGCTCACAGGAATTAGAAGCCTTTGCCAGAAAGATATTCCTGCTTCCCTGGATTGAAGCCGCGAGCCACAGCTTTTCCCATCCCTTCAGATGGCTGGAGGCAACCCATTCCGCGGATGTGACGTGGCACTATCTGCAGATCCCCGGGTATCGCCTGACCATCCGTGACGAAATAGAAGGGTCTCTGGATTACATCAACCGGCGGCTGCTGCCGCCGGGGAAAAAGGCCAGGCTTTTTCAATGGACGGGCGACTGCATCCCACCCGCGGATGCTGTTGCTGCGACCTACCGGGCAGGCGTGCTCAATCTCAACGGCGGCGAGACGACCATCAGCACTTCCAACCGGTCCCTGACCGATGTGGCTCCCCTTGGCATCTATCGGGACGGGTGGTTCCAGGTCTTCGCCCCCAACCAGAACGAGAATGTCTACACCAACCTCTGGACGAGGGGGTTCTCGGGGTATGGGAGGGTGCTGGAAACCTTCAGATTGACCGACAGCCCGAGGCGCCTCAAGCCGGTGAACATCTATTACCATTTCTATTCAGCCACCAAACAGGCATCCCTGGCCGCCCTCGAGAAGGTCCATGCCTGGGCTGCCGCCCAGCGCCTGAACAGCATATTCGCTTCGGAGTATGCGGAAAAGGTCCTGGACTTCAACCGGACGGTGGTGGCGCGCACAGCCGATGGCGTGGTGGTCAGGAACGGGGGGGCGCTTCGGGAGCTGCGCATGCCGTCCGACCTGGGGTATCCCGCCCTTGAACCCGATGCGAATATCGCAGGTTTCAATGAACATGATGGGGAGCGCTACATCCACCTGGGTCCGGGCGGGACGGCGAAAATCAATCTGCGGAAGAAGGCTGACGACAAACCGTACATTGCCGGAGTCAACGGGACGCTGAAAAAACTGGAGCGCACCGGCCGGGGCATGTCCTTCACCCTTGCCGGCAAGACCGCTCTGGAACTCATCCTTGAAAATGCCGGGCAGTGCACTCTTTATTCGGGGGACAGGGCGCTTGCTCCCGTCTCGTCAAGAAACGGCAGGCAGACCTATCGGTTGAAAGAAGGAGAACATGCTCTCAAAGCCGAGTGCGGAAAATAGGGCGAAAGCCAGGGAGCGGTTCTCGGACCCGTTCCTTACCTTCGGCATCGTGCTGCTTTTCCTGCTGCTCCTGTTTGCGCTCTTTCCGGAAAAGCGGATCATCGAGACCATGGGGAGGTCGCCAGCCAGGAGCCGGCTCGTCTTGAGCTATCGGGAAGCGTTCCTGCGCACCAGGCCATATGACAGTGCCCTGCGCATCAAGCTTGCCGAGGGACTGACCGAGTCTGAGCAGTTCGTCAGGGCAATGAAAGTTCTGGACGAACATCAGGGCTCCTGGCGGAAACAACGCGAAGGCTATCTCAAGGTGCGCTATCGGGCTCTGAAAGGTCGTTTGTCAACCGGCACCATGACTGCAGCGGAGAGGAACTACCTGGAAGACGAGTGTTCCTGGGTGGCCCGGGAGTTGACTGCCATCAATCCCGGATTTCTTGCTCAGGCGCAAAGTGTGGCACCAGTCGGCACGACTCCGGACTCTTACCGGGAAAGAGCCAGGGAGTTTTTCGGGTCCATGAAGGAGGCGGGCAGCGTGGCGAAACGCAGGGATCTTTTCATGAAAGGAGTGAAATCCCTTCAGGCGGGCAATCTGCCAGTAGATGCGTTGTCTGAGGGTGAAGCCAATATGTCCGGCCTCGAATCGGACAGGGATACGCTGCTTTTCATGACGAGAATCGCACTGGCGGCCGGAAAGCCCGAGATCGCCCAGCGGTTCATTTCCAGGGCACTCGGTATGCACAGCGGCCGGAACCAGGATGGTGGCGCATGAAACGGATGATCCCATGCCGTCATGGAGTGTTCGCCTCTTTGTTCGTGATTATGCTCATCGCGTTAGCGCCAGCTGGTGCTTCAGCCGATCAGTCCCCCGGGATCGTCCCTTTTGATGCGGAATTATACGAGACCGGCTACCAGGTGTTTCTCATGAACAGGAATCCGGCCGACGGTTTGAAGCTTGCGGAAAGCGCCCTGAGGCAGCGGCCCGGCGACACTGTGTGGCGCAGAAGGGCGGCCCAGTGCGCCGAATGGTCGGGCGAGCCGGCAACGGCGCTGAAACACTGGTCGCACCTGGCCATGACGACCGGTGATCGCGAGGCCGGCGACCGCGCCTTGAATCTTGCCGAAGGGTTGCGCGATTTCCGCACCACCATGGATCTCCTGAAAAGACGGCTGCAGAAGGGCAGTGACATCGATGCGGCGCGTGCCTTTGTCGCCGCAGCCGAGTCCATGGGTGAAAACGGCGAAGCAATCGCGGTGCTGGAGAAGTTGCGGGGGGGAGCGCACGGCAGGTACGCTCTCGAAGAATTGCCGCGGCTGTATGAAGCCGACGGCTCACCGGAAAAGGCTATCCGCGCGTTGCTGGAATACGGACGGAACTACCGCCATTCCTCAAGGTCGCTGCTCCATCTCGCTACGCTCCAGTACGGGACCGGCGACCTGGAAGGAGCGTACCGGTCACTGAAAGGCGGGCTGGACACCTCCGCGGCGGAAGATCCCGAGTATCTGGCGGTAACGGGAGACCTGTGCTGGAGAATGCAGGATATGGACTGCGCGGTTTCCGCGGCGCGGAAACGGGTGCGCATGGGAAAGCCGGGTGAAGAAGATTACCGGCGCATGATTTTCGTCATGCGGGAATCGAATCCCGGGGAAGCCTTTGGCGTGGCACGGGAAGCGTGTGGGCGCTTCGGCAGCCCGGCCTTTTTCAACGAGGTCGCCGACCTGGGCGAACAGCAGGGGAAGTGGCAGGAGCTGGAGCGGTTCCTCAGCGGCATGGGGGCGGGCGAGCGGGTTCAGCTGGAACGAACGAGCAGATATTGGGTTTTGCGTGCCCGGGTCTTCGGCCACCTGGGCCGGGTGGACGAATCGGTCTCTTCCTACCGCCAGGCGCTACGGCTGGAGCCCGGCGACGGGAATCTGCGCGCAGGGTATATCTGGCTCCTGCTGGACCTTGACAGGTCCGGGGACGTGAAGGACGCGGTCCGGAAGTGGCCGGAGATGGCGGAACGGACGCCGCAGCTGGCCGACGCCCTGGGAGCGGCGCATGTGTACCTGGGCGATTACGGCACTGCCCTGACGCTCTTCCGGGAGCGGTATCCGGCACGAAAAGGCGACCCCCTGTGGTCGTTGGCCTACGGCGACGTCCTCGAACAGAACAACCTTGCCCAGGAGGCTTTCAGCGAAAGGATGCGCGGCCTGCGCGTGCTGCAGGCGGGCACGAAGGGGCTGGAGTCGTCCCCTTCCGCCACGGAGCGGAGCAGGGCGGACCTTGCCAGGTTCCTGCTGCAACTGCAGAAGGGAGACCGGCTTGACGCCCTGATGGCGAAAGTCATACGGGGCAGCTCCGATCCCGAAACCAAAGAACTTGTGGCAGCCTGGGCGCTCTCCACGGAACGGAACGACTTCGCCCGCTGGTGGCTGGTGCGCACGTACGCTGCCAACGGCAAAAAGCCGGCGTGGGTGGAGCTGGGACTCGCCCTGGAAGAAAACGACCGGGACAGAATGGCCGCGTTGCTGGCGGAAAAGCCCGACCACCTGCCCTACCGGGACGCCGTTGAAGCGGCGCAGAGGACCGGTTCCCCTCCTCTCAGCGAGGAAATGACCTGGCAAAGGAGCTGGACCAACCCCGATGAATACCTGCTGTACGAGCAGGTGCGGGAGATCTATTCCCGCCATCCGTCGTTCGCGGCGTATGGGCTTCGCTTGCTGGATCGCGGCGGCATCGGCGGCCTGGAGAACTGGTTCGACATGTCCCTGCCCCTTACGCGGCGTTTCAACCTGACCGCGGGCTTTTCGCACACGATGAATTCGTCTCTGAAGGATGATGTGCTGGCGGACTATCCTGCCGGTGACACGCGGGCACGGGCGGGGATAGCTGCCCTGTTCCACAAAGGAACTGCCGATTTTGCACTGGGGTGGCGCTCGGCACTGGACGACGTGATCACCTTCGGCGCCAGCGCATCGTACCAGCTGTTCCCCCGCTTGCAGGTCAGAGGTGACTTCGGTTACTCCGCGCCGGCTGACGAGTCGATTCCGCTGATCATAGGTGGGGTGAAGGACTTCGGAGCCATTCGCTTCAGTTACTCTCCGACCGTGCGCGACACTATCCAGACCGGCTTCTCCCACGTTGTACTGCGGGACCAGTCCAGAAATCTGCTCGGGAGCGGCTGGACCGCTACGCTGGATGTATCCCACAGGCTGACGTTTTCGTATCCCGATTTCTCGGTTCGTGCTTTCACGGGATACTACGATTATTCGCGGGACAGGGTGCCCCGGGGCGACATCCTGGAGCTGGTACCCCCGGGCTCAGCCGGGGACGCTTCATTCTTTGTGCCCGATTCCTATTTCCAGGTGGGGATCGGCGCCGATTTCGGCCAGGGGTACCGGGACGTCTACTCGCAGAACTGGAAGCCGTTCGGGAGCACCTCGGTTTCGTGGCGGACCGACTCCGGGGTCGGCTTCGATTTCGGCCTGGGGACCCACGGCCCGGTTTTCGGCTGCGATTCGCTCTGGTTCCAGTTCTCCCTTTCCCGGGGGACTTCGTCGTCGGAGGATTTGAGCGGCGTTGCCGAGATGGGGTACAAGTATTTTTTTAATTAGACATAATTCTCTCCAAAGAAGAGAATACGGGGGATTTGTAGGGGCACCCCCCTGTGGGTGCCCTTGGTTTGGGCAGGCACGGGGGCCTGCCCCTACATATCTCTTGAATGATCGTTTCCCGTTGCGGGCGACCGATTAGAATTGAATTGAACAGAAAGGGGATTCATATGAAATTTCTGAGAGCTGCCATGGTCTGCGGGATGCTGTCCCTTCTCGCCGCGTGCGTGACCATCCACGAGGGGGCCTATGAACCGGTCTCGTTTGCCGAGGGATGGGTCATGCTGCCGTTCGTCAACAATACGGAGACCCCTTATGCCGCGGAAAGGGCCGAATCGATCACCGCTTCCCTCCTCTATGCGCGCGGCGTGAAGAACCTTGCCGAGTCGCCGCGTGAGGCCAGGGAAGACGAGATCTCCGTCGGCAGGAAAGGGGAACGCCAGAAGGAAGCGCTGGAATGGGCGCGCAAAAACAAGTACCGCTATGCGGTAACCGGTACGGTGAATGAATGGCGCTACAAGGTGGGGCTTGACGGCGAACCGGTGGTCGGGGTAACGCTCCAGGTCTATGCGCTGCCCGAAGGAAAGGTCGTCTGGAGCGGCACGGGATCAAAGAGCGGCTGGAGCAGGGGAGCCGTCAGCGCGGTTGCGCAGCAGGTCATCGACCGTTTGCTGGAAACCATGCGCGTAAAATGAAAGCCATGATGCGATCGATCCGAAGGATCCCCCCGTGGGTGGTGCAGTGGCTCGAAACCATAGCCATAACGTTCCTGGTCCTGGCAGGGGGATATTACTTCAACGGGGACGATCCGTTCCTGGTCACCTCCCGTTTTCCGTGGCTCTGGTTCGCCCCGATCCTGGCTGCCCTGCGTTACGGTATGGGCCCGGGCCTCGCGTCGGTGTCGATCATCGCCCTGCTCATGTTCGTGGCGAACCGGACGGGCAGGCTGCCCTACCCCTTTCCCCTGGACCATATGCTCGGCGGGCTGCTTCTCACCATGATCTGCGGACAGTTCGGCTCTGTCTGGCGCAAAAGGCTGAAACGGGCGGACATGCTCAGCGAGCATGCCCTGGAACGGGCGCAGCAGATTTCCCGTGCCTATTTCATGGTCAGGCTCTCCCATGACCGGCTGGAGCAGAACCTGATCAGCAAGCCGTTGACCCTGCGCCAGGCAATGGTGGACATGCGGCTGTTCCTCATGCGGCATGGCGGAGAGTTCGACAGCGAGGTGGCCGCAGAGCTGTTGTCCATACTTTCCCATTACTGCAGCCTTGACAGCGCCGCCATCTATCTGGTCGACAACGGCAGGCTATCCACCGCTCCGGTTGCCTCCTGCGGCAAGGGGGCTCCCTACGACCCGGACGATCTCCTGCTCCGTGCCGCCATGGAGTCGGACAGCACCGCCTACCAGTCCGTGGAGCGGATGGCGCCGGAGCAGCGGAGCAGCTACCTGGTCGCATCCCCCATGCGCAGCAGTTCCGGGGATCTGCTGGCGGTCCTGCTGGTTTCGGAGATGCCTTTCCTCGCCCTGCAGCGGGAGACCCTGCAGATACTGGGGGTTCTCCTCTCCTATTGCGTGGAACATGCCTCCGCGACGGTCAAGGCGGCCGAAATCCTGGAGGTGTTCCCGGCATGTCCGCCGCTATTCGCCTCGGAACTGATAAAGATGCACCGCCTGAACTGGGAGCTGGGCATCGAAAGCACCCTCGGCCTGCTGCGGGTGAATCCCAACCCCCGGCAGGAAGAGATGGCGCTCACCATGGAGAAGAAGCAGCGCGGCCTGGACCATGTGTGGCGCCTGTCGACTCCCCAGGGCATCCTGCTCATAACGCTCATGCCGTTTTCCAACGTCACCGGCGGGGAGGGATACCTGACCCGTGTCGGGAAATTCGTCCGCACCAGGTTCGGCATACGGCTGGGAGACGAACTCATTACTTCGCGCCTGCTGCAGATCGTGCCGACCGTTTCCCCCGTGGGGCACCTGCGCGAACTGCTCAAGCTGGAGGGGATAGATGGCCAATCTCAAGTTTCCGTTCTACACGCTGCTGAGTGAGCTGGCCAGCCTTGGCGCGCTGTTCCTGCCGGGCGCGGGCTGGCCGGTGTTCACGGCGGCCTTCATCGTGCACCTTCTGGCCAGCCTCTGCTTTGCCCTGACGCTTCCCATCAGCCTTCCGCCGGGTTACCTGGACAGGAGGAGCCAGGGACTGCTGTTCTTTTCCTTCATCTTCTTCATGCCCCTTTTGGGCATCCTGGGCATGATACTCATCCTGATCTACTTCAGGGTTGCGGGCAAGAAGCGGGTGCGTCCCGAATTCTTCATCATCCCGCGGCTTCCCTTCACCGCTGTCGAGGGGGTCAAGCCGGTCACCATGGGGGAAGGCGGAGCCTGGTCGCGCCTCAAGGACGAATCCATCTCCCGGCAGGTGAAGATCGAGGCGCTCATGGCTGCCGGGGCCGTTCCCGGGCAGCAGGGGAGCCGTCTGCTGCAGATGGCCACCGGCGACAGCGATGACGAGATCCGCCTCGTTGCGTTCAACATCTTCGACAAGAGGGAAAAGAACATCAGCGCCGCCATCAGCCGCATGCTCCAGGAGCTGAAGAACGCCGGTGACGACAGCGAAAAGGGGGAGATCTGCGGCAGGCTCGCCTTTTCCTACTGGGAATTCATCTACAATGAGCTGGTCAGGGACGAACTGAAGGAGTTCTGCCTGGACCAGTCACTCCACTATGCGTGGTTGAATGAAGAGCTCAGAGGGCCCAGTCACCCCATGGCAATGCTGGTGGGCAGGATCCTGCTCCTGCGTGGCGATGCGGACGGTGCGGAACGGGCCTTCGACAGGGCTCTTGCCCTGGGCGCGGCCCCGGGCAAGAGCGTGCCGTTCCAGGCCGAGCTCCTGTACCGGAAACGGGATTTCACGGCGCTGAAACGTCTTCTGTCAAGCTATCCGCAGCTGCGCCACAAGCCGGGCATCGGCGCGGTGGTATCTTTTTGGGGAGGGGCATAGATGGACCGTTTTCCGAAAGCCGGCCGGGTCGATATCATGCTGCTCCTGGAGGGGACCTTCCCCTATGTGAGCGGCGGCGTTTCCAGCTGGGTGGACCAGCTGATACGCTCCTTCCCCGAACACAGCTTCGGAGCGGTCTTCATCGGCAGCCGGCCGGAAGATTACGGAGAGCAGCGCTACGAGCTGCCGCCCAACCTGCAGCACCTGGAAGTTCACTACCTGGGCGAACAGGGCCAGGCGCCCATGGTCAGGCGCCGCCCCGGCAACCCGGAGAAACTGGAGGCCATGAGGGCCTGGCATTCGTCGTTCCTGTCCCGCGGCGCAACCGACGCCGAACGGAAGATGGTCGATCCCCGGTTCTACCGTTCTTCGCCGGACGGCGTCGACTACTCCCAGTTTCTCTACTCCGAATATGCATGGGAATTCATCACCGAAATGTACCAGTCACGCTGCACCGACCCCTCGTTCCTCGATTACTTCTGGACGGTCCGGAGCATGCACGGCCCGCTCTGGAGGCTGGCCGCGATCGCGGAAGGGCTGATCCCCGCCGGCCTCTATCATGCCGTCTCCACGGGGTATGCGGGCTTCCTGGGGGCGATGCTGGGCAGCAGCCGGAAGCGGCCGCTGCTGTTGAGCGAACACGGCATCTATACCAAGGAACGCAGGATCGATCTTTTGCAGAGCGACTGGATACGGGACAACCGGGAAGCGCTGCAGAAGGACCCGGCGGAGATCAGCTACTACCGTACGCTGTGGATGCGCTTTTTCGAGACGCTGGGCAGGATCTGCTATGCCGTCTCCGACGAGATCGTGTCCCTCTATGAGGGCGCCAGGCTCAGGCAGGTCGAGGACGGCGCGCCGGAGGAGCGGACCCGGATCATTCCCAACGGCATCGATGTCCAGCGGTTCGCCCCGGCCGGGGGAGTCGAGGCGACGTCTCCCCCCCCGGTCGTCAGCCTGGTGGGGAGGGTGGTGCCCATCAAGGACATCAAGACCTTCATCCGCACCATACGGATCATGGCGGACAGAATCCCGGAAATCGAAGGCTGGGTCGTCGGCCCGTCCGACGAGGATGTGGACTATGCCGATGAGTGCCGCGCCCTGGCGGAGAGCCTGCAGGTGAGCGAACGGGTGCGGTTCATGGGCATGAGGAACGTGGAGGAGATTTACCCCGAATCCGGAGTCATCGTGCTCAGTTCCATCAGCGAGGGCCTGCCCCTGGTCGTCATCGAGGCATTTGCCGCCGGCATTCCGGTCGTTGCCACCGACGTGGGGGCCTGCAGCCAGCTGGTCTACGGGGTCGAACCGGAGGACCGGGAACTGGGGGCAGCCGGCGCCATCGTGGGCATCAACGACCCCAAGGGCCTGGCGGATGCTTCCTGCGAGCTCCTCCAGACGCCGGTGCGCTGGCAGGCGGCCCGTGATGCCGCCCTGCAAAGGGTGCGGAAATACTACACGACCGAACGGATGATTACCGAGTACCGGAAACTCTACGAAAAGGGGCTGCGGCAATGGCAGGCATAGGATTCGAACTGCGCAAACTGATGAAGAGGGACTCCTACTTCTCCCTGCTCCAGGCCTATGCCTACGCGGGGATCATCAGCAGCGGCCCCTGGATTCTCTCCATCATCGCGGTGCTGTTCATCGGCATCATTTCCCTCAAGGTGGTCATCCCGCCGTCGCTCATCAGCCAGTTCCAGACCGCGGTCACCTACTTGATGGCAGCCAGCCTCATCCTGACCGGGTTTTTCCAGCTCGCCTTCACCCGCTACAGCGCCGACCGGATTTTCGAGAAGGAGCACTACCGCCTCATCCCCAACATGAACGGCGTCATCCTCCTGGTGACCACCGTGGCCGGCTGTCTCGCGTTCCCCTTTGCCCTGCTCCTGTTCGACGCCCAGTCCCTGTTGTTCCGGATCCTCTTCGCCACGACCTTCGTAGTGCTGTGCAATGTCTGGATCGCGGCCATCCTCCTGTCGGGGCTGAAGGCGTACAAATCCATCCTGGCCAATTTCGCCATAGGCTACGGAGTTACGGTGGTGCTCGCGGTCGCCCTGCGCTTCCTCAACCTGGAAGGGCTGATGCTCGGGTTCCTGGTCGGCCAGTTCGTCCTGCTCATGGGGATGCTGCTGGTGGTCTACCGCAATTATCCCTCCCGCACGTTCCTGGAATTCGACTTCCTGCGCAAAGGGCGGGTCCGCCATGCCCTGGTGCTGACCGGCTTTTTCTACAACCTGGGGATCTGGGCCGACAAGATCGTTTTCTGGTTCCACCCTTACACCGGCAATCCGGTCATCGGCCCCCTGCGGGCCTCAGAAGTGTACGACCTGCCCATATTCCTGGCCTATCTCGCCATCCTGCCGGGGATGGCAGTGTTCCTCGCCCGGATGGAAACCGACTTCGTCGAGTACTACGACAAGTACTATGATGCGGTCAGAGAGGGCGGTACGCTCAATCACATCTACGACATGAAGGACGAGATGGTGAGGATGGCCCGTGAGGGTATCTACGATATCATGAAGATCCAGGCCATCGCCGCCATCGGCATTTTCCTCCTGGGCCGTCCGCTCCTGAGGTTGGCCGGAATCGACGAGCTCATATTTCCCCTGCTCTACGTGGACGTGGCAGGCGCCAGCTTCCAGGTGGTGTTTCTCGCCATCCTGAACATCTATTTCTACCTCGACCGGCGCAAGCGGGTTTTGTCGCTGGTCATGCTGTTCGCCGGGTTGAACATCGTCTTCAGCATCCTCTCCATCATGGCCGGTCCCTTCTTCTACGGCTACGGGTTCGCCCTGTCGCTGGTCGTCGCCATCTTCGCCGGCATGATTCTCCTGGACCGGGACCTGGGCATTCTCGAGTACGAGACCTTCATGCTCAGGTAGGATTTTTTCCTGACATCACGGCAGCACCAACCTCAGCCGGACTATCACAGATCAAGCGGGCTCATCGGCTCCTTCACCGTCCTCACCGGAACGCAATGGGTATATAAGCATGCAAGACAGTTTAATATTGAGGTTCAGGATTTCGGGGAGAGTTGAGAGGGTTCAGGAAGATGTTTGAAAGGAGGCTCCGAAAGGGTACATAATCAATCGTGTAGATGAGAAATGACGCAATCATCTTCGAATATGTGACCCTTTGTGCAGAGAAGGGGGTACTTTCACTTCATCTATTTAAATCACTGACGCTTGTTGATTGCAGAAGAAAATAGATTTTCCACATTAGCTAATGAATTGTTTTGGTATGCTCGCCCCTTGCCCGTGCCCGGATGAGCAGCATGTTTACCGATAAGAGAAAAATATTCACTTGGCACCTGAGAAATCGGTTCTGCTGATGGAATTGTTTTTGACCTTTCAACATGCAATTTATACTCATCGTCAAACGATTTTCCTGTAATCTGAGTAACAATTCCCCTTGCTAAAACTTCTGCAAGTAAAGAAGGAACGGCATTACCGATTTGACGTTGAATTTCAACTCGCGGGCCGTTGATACGAAACGAACGTGGAAATGTTTGAATTGCAGCCATTTCCTTCCACGATAACTTTCTATTCAACCAATGGAAAGGACCAATCGCCGAACCAGGTTGAGCTTGTATCGTCCAACTGGGACGATTCTTGGCCAGTTTAAGGAGAAAACACCAATATCGCGTTCTCCACCCAAAGAGTGGCAATCCTCCCTTCTTATCTGTATGCCAAAGATAATTTTCTCCTTCAGGAATAGACGGTAGCAATCCTGCCCACTTGCCGCCAACGTCTAGTTTTTCTGTCGATTCTGGCGTGATATTGCCAATGGCATCCCATGCTGTTATGTGTGGCTGTCTAGAACTTCCAAATATTGTTTGGTTTCTAGAATCAGTTTCAGTATGAGTTGGTTCAGGGAAACGAAACTCCTTTCCATCTCTTAGAGCAACCAGGAAGAAACGAATGCGAAGTTGCGGTACCCCAAAATCTGCTGCATTTAGAACTTTCCAAGTAGGCCGATAGTCAGTCCCAATAGCGGCATTAATTTCTCGAATGTGGTTTAGAATTAATTGAAAACCTTCTTCTTTACCAGAATAGTTAATACCATGTACATTTTCTAGCAGGAAAGCCCTTGGTCTTAATTCCTTAACAACACGAAAATACTCATTTAGAGTATTTGCACGGGGATCATCAAGGCGAAGCGTGTCACCTTTAGACCAGTAAGCAGATTTAGAAAACGGTTGACATGGTGGCCCTCCGATAAGAATATCAACTGCATTTCGAGAAGTACCCACCACTTTTCTAAAATCGCTCTCAGTAACATCTTCAATCGGAGCTTCGATTACTGTTTTATCTGAATTTTCTCTGAGCGTATTACATGAGTGCTTATCGAAGTCATTACGAAAAACAATATCACATCCAGCAGCCTCAAAGCCATAGTCCAAACCACCACAACCTGAAAATAGGCTAACGGTATTCATTATATCTCCGGTGCATATACTAGCTCAGTACGTTTTCGATTTACTGCATCGATAATATCCTGAATTCCATTCATTCTTACTCGATTATGTATTTCATCCCATCCCTTTGTTTCTTCGCTTAGAGAAATATGAACGTTAACCTCAGCACTTGCACCAGTGCCCCATGCTTTCAGACCAATGCCGGGCGTTCTCTTTGGCAACTTTTGAAGAACTTGAATCGCTTTGCGTGCAGATATAACCCTAAAAACTGGCAGGGCAACATGCTCAGAAAATTCAAACCAATGTTTATTTACCATCGAGTAAATGAATTTATCCTCGGCATCTTTATAGTTAGTTCCAGCATATTCGTTAAGCAATCTCCAGACATTAGCTTCATCTCTATTGAACTGCGTAAGGAGATGGCTTTCAATTTTTCTAATAAGCGTATAATCAACTGAAAATGCATAAAGGAGGTTTGGCTCTTTCTCTATTGCATCATGCGCTTTGTATGCAGGAACTGGAACGCAATCATCGGGGTCTAGACCGACTAGTTGCCGTGCATTTTCAAAACGTGTACCAGCATTCTTGACATTGATTGGTAACTCGAGTTCGTTCTCAAGGATAGTAAAATCTAATAAAGAATGCCCGTTGGCACGATCATCCCTATAATCGATGGAACTTCGTACCTCGCGAAGGCGGTCAAGCTCATCTACGAATTGACGTTCTGTTACAGCAGCAGGGAAAAGTTTGGTTAGGGGGTTTTCAGCTGACCCAGTTTTCTTTCGTGGTTCGAGGAGGGATGTAAAATCTGCTGACTGGAGTTGTTTAACTGCCTCCCGACTGCGAGTAAGCGACAAAGAACTACCTTCATAAAGCTCTCTAGCAACCTCTTCAGCATTGCGGCCCTTACGTAGTGCAACCTGTGCTCGACCCAAGCATGCACCAATCCAGCGGCTATCTGGAAGAATCCTTGCTATGCTTTTTGCATTCATTAACAAAATCCTCTCATTTTATTAGCGACGACCTAAGTGTGCTTGTCTAACATTAAAAGGTTGGGGCGGTTATTAGTCACTATTTACATAGTTATAGATTATCCAATTCAGGAACGTGATACAAGACGGCCATCATAAGTGGTGATATATACCATATTGAGCTTGCTTCTAAAATCTTTTTCTGGTAGCCCCCCCTGAACTACTCTATTCCCATCAACCTGTCAACAAATACCATGTATTAATCAAAAATAATATTTAATGATTTTATGCGGTTAGCTGATTCGACCATCTAGTTTATATAATATCCGCGCCGATATTTAATTTATAAAGTAAATCAGCTAGTTACATCAATTTTTTACCTTGCATTTGTGCCCGACCTATTATTAATATTGAGCAAAGACATTAATTAACCGAGGTACACAATGGAAGCCTTGAGAATCGCAAGAACGAAAAAGGGAATCAGCCAACAAGAGCTTTCACGTCTCACCGGCATCAACCAAGGGACCATTTCCGGCCTTGAGCGGGAAGTAATATCACCAACCTGTAACCAGCGCACATTGCTTGAGCAAGCCCTTGGGCCGATTTCATGGCCGGTTGAGCGTCCTTTTTCTACCATCGAAAAGTCGGAGCTAATACAGGCCTTCGCCGTACTCGTAAACCGGCAGGGGCCGCGCCAAGCCATAGACTTGCTCTCCAAGACCAAGTCACTTGACGATTTGCGCGGTATGGCCTCGCTGTTTGCGCCGCCTACTGATTTTGAGGAACCGCTTGGATTACCAGACCATACCAATAACGGAGGTGAAAAATGAAGAAACCCCATGTGAGACTTGCTTACGAGCACAACCCCTATATGGATTACGAAATGCCAGCAGGTTACAAACCCCCGGTTTTTAAGGTGCGAATCGTCCGGGATACCAGATTTCCGCCCATGTCGCACAAGCTGACCCTTGCCGAGAGATGGGAAATTTCCCAAGAGCGGCGAAGAATCCTGAAGGAGGAACGTGAAAATGCGAAATCTGCAAGCGATTAAAGTTCACCTTGCCGCTGCCCAAATCAAACGCAAGTCCTTCAACAACTCCCCCCACCTTGTCTTGCCGGTTGTGATGCTCACAGAGGGAGTCCATAACGGCAGCGACGGCCCCCTTTACTACCCGCCCGAAGAGTTGCTGAACTCGGCGCACCTCTGGGACGGCAAACCGGTGCTGGTGAACCACCCCACCAACGGCGGCATGCCAATTTCTGCCAACAGCCCACGGGTATGGGAAGGTCAGGTATTGGGACAGGTATGGAACTCCCGGTTTGACGGTAAGAAGCTGGTGGCTGAAATCTGGCTCCATGAAGAACGTACCCGGAAGATCGCCCCGGAACTCCTGAAGCTCATATCACTTGGCGCAAACATTGACGTTAGCACCGGCTTGTTTACTGCCGATGAGCGGACGCCCGGAATCTGGAATGGTGAAAAGTACGCCGCTGTTGCCCGCCGCCACGTCCCCGACCACCTTGCCATATTGCCAACCTCCCGCGGTGCCTGCTCCTGGGCCGATGGTTGCGGTATACGAAGCAACTCGATGGACGACATGATTCGGAACATCAACAGCGCATACGAAACTTATGTACGAAACGGAGGCCACATGCACAACCACGCAGAGGAACCCCTGTTGCTGCCAACCCTGAACGATTCGCCCAAGGACTCTCCCCTCACCAACAAGGTAGAACCTGATGAATATGATATGGACATTTCACGACTATGGAGGAAAGCATGACAAGGAAAAATGAAGTACTCATAAGCGAACTTCCAGCGGATAAGTTGCTGGAAGCCTCAATGCAACTCGTGGGGGATGAGCATATCCCGCTCCAAACGTCCATTATGAACCACTCCCCCATCCTGAACCCGACAGTTGGCAGACAGCCCACGTCCTTGGTGTTTGACCTTGGCGGTTTGAAATCCCAGCTTGCCAACGTGGAATCAGGGCTCGCCGGCACTGTCGAAAACCTCCGCAGCCTCTGGCGGGGTCTTGAGCACCATTGCCGGATTGCCGGTAAGCAACCGGAGCGCACCGTCGAAAGCATAAGCGCCATGACGAATGAGAAAATCGCCGAGGCCGCGATTCTGGTCACGGTGCGCCATAAGGAGGCAATCAAGCTCCGCAAGAAGGTAGACGAGATTGAATCACAACAGAAATCCCGCGAGCAGCAGAAGCGGCTTTATTGCGGAGCCGTGAAACGCGCCCGGAAAGATTCCCATGGTGTTTACCAGATTTCCGAAGTTGACGGAATGAAGGTAGACGAAAAGGGTATAATTACCGAGTTGAACATGCACATTGACGAATATCTGGCCGAGTGCAAATCGAGGAGATCCAGAAACCGAGCGGCCTAGCAGTTGCGGCGGGGAGCTTTCATGCCGGTTGCGCCAGACCGCCGGACCTCCTCAAAAGCCAAGGTCTTTTCCCCGCCGTTTGCATACGGCAACGGGCCTTGGTATCTGGCACCCCTTAACGAAATCGACTTGCAACAGGTCTGGCCTGGTCTTGCCCGGATGCCAGAACCAAGCAGCCCTGTGCCTGTTGCAAACAATGACCCGCAGGGCTGTGCCGGGCATTTGAATCCTTTGTAGCAACCCCGTATTTTAAGTTTACGGGCATTACATAGACCGGCCTATATCCTTGCATGGATGGGCGGATTTAATAGCTTGAGGGGATAGGGCAGCGCACCCGAAACGGTAAGGGCTCCTGACCTTACCTTCCCCTCATTTTTCAAAATCAGGATAACCGCACAGGAGGGCATTTGTATGAAAATCCAACGTCGCAAAGTAATAGCCGATATGGACCGGAAAATTGTCATCGGCATGATTGTATCCACGCAATTCCTCAAGTCCATACAGCCGGTATTTAAAACCGAATACTTGCAAGGCAAATGTTGTACCTCCATTGCCAGATGGTGCCTCGAATTCTTGGAAAAATATGACAGGGCACCCGGCAAGGGGATACAAGACATTTTCCACCATCACCAACGTAACGGATTGGACGGGACAACCTCAGACCTGATTGAAAACTTGTTGGCCAGCTTATCCGGCGAGTTTGAACGGTCTAAGGAACTTAACACTGATTATCTTGTCGATGAAGCATTTGATTACTTCAAGAAAAGACAGCTTGAAATTTTTCATGAAGATTTTGAGCACTATCTGGAACGCAACGAAATTGAGGAAGCTGAAAGACTGTTCTCTGAATTCAAGCCAATCAAACAAGTAAAAGAACGAAGCAAGGGGTACACAGCCGAGGAACTTATGAATATTGAATTGCCAGAAATTCGGTGGGTTATAGATGGTATCATTCGAGAGGGTTTGACCTTGTTTGCAGGCAAGCCCAAAGTCGGCAAAAGCTATTTCCTATTGAATGCGGCGATTGATGTTGCGTCGGGGGATGATGCTTTCGGATGCATCCCCACAGAATCGGCAACAGTTCTTTACCTTGCCTTGGAAGACCCCATTGCTCGAATCAAGGACAGACTAGTCAAAATGGGCATTCAAAACCCGTCCAAACTATTTACCGTTTATCCGCTCGGGGAATGGCCTCGCGTCCATGAAGGCGGGATGGAGCAGCTTGAAGAATGGATGCAAGACCATCCAGATACACGGCTTATCATTATTGATACCTTGGAACGGTTCAAGAAGCCGCAAAAAGCACCGGGTTACCACTACAGCGAGGACTACCAGTGCCTAAAACCCCTTCATGAATTCGCCAACAAACACCATATTGGCGTTATAGTTGTCCATCACACGAAAAAGACGGCAACAAAGGACCCATTTGATGAATTTTCTGGGACAACTGGTTTAACGGCTGTTCCGGACACCCTTGCCAAACTGGACCGCGCCCAAAGCGGGAAAGAAGGCCGTATTTTTGCCTTCCGGAGCAAAGATGCAGGTGAGGAAGAATTCTTATTCCGCTTCGACGGATGCAGATACGAACTATCAGAAGAAGAAGCCGAACAATACGAAGGAAGCAAATCCCGTCAGACCATTTTCAGATACTTGAAGCTAATCGAGGAACCAATAAAACGAAAAGACCTTGTTGCCGTTATGGAAAAATGGGGAGTTGGCAAGGGGATTGATGTTCTTTTGGAAAAAATGGTCAACGAAGGAGCAATTCAGAAAATTGGCTACGGAATGTATGCTCATAAAGACTATGAAGATGATTCATGGCGGGAAGCGGTAATGAAAAATTTACGTGAAAGAAGAAGGTCGAGGCACACCATGTCATAGACTTTATATATCGCAATCACAGCCCGAGTAGGCTTGTTTGTTGGGAGGGAATGAATTATGAATAATCAACTATGAATGTATCTTAAAACAATATATAAACTATATTAAGCATATAAAATATAAAAAGCATATAAAGCATATAAAGTTCACCCATATCATATAAACTCATTGGAACATCTGACCTGAAAAACTTTATGAGTTTATAGACTTTATATAGTTTATATATTTATATGCCTTATGCCAAAGCAAAAAATTCCAGATAGTAACCAACAGTCATAAACGAGGTAATTCGATATGTCCCAAGCATGCACAATTTGCAATCATGACAAGAGGTTAGAAATTGACCGGGAAATCGTAAGAGGAATCTCAATTTCCAGAATAGCACGAGAATATGATGTTAGCTGGGATAGCGTTCGATACCACGCGGATAACCACCTGTCCAGACAGCTGATAAAATCCCACGAAATGAAACAAGCACTGGAATCCGGGAACCTCCTTAACGAAATAGAAGACCTGCTCAAACGCTCCAAACATATCCTCAGGAGAGCCGAGCGGGAAGGAGCACTAAATACCGCTCTAGGTGCAATACGGGAAGCACGCGGAACTCTGGAATTGATGAGTAAGATTGCCGTTACCTGCCATCAGATACGCGCCCAGGAACTTGAGGCCCAACGCATAGAGCAGATGGGGCAACAAGACAACTCCATTGCGGAGGACTTCAAGAGGCTGTCATTTACCGAGTTAATGATGTTTGAAGCTCTGGTGGATAAAATGAGCGGAAACAGGAATGATGACGTCATTAAGTCAGTCACGCGGGAAATAAACGCTACCTGCTTTCCACCCCCTGAACCTCCCAAGCACTCCCGCCGCCGCATGCCGGAAGCGATTAAGGTAGATGAGGAGTGGTCGGAGGAAAGGGAACAACAGGCCATCGAGGAGGAAAATGCCCTTGCCGGGCTGGAACTGGAACCGCTCGCCCACAAACCCCTAGACCTTGACACGTTGTGTTTGTTTGATGAGCCAAAGGCCGGGGTATGGGGCCGGGATTCCGGTGGTATGTTTGCCAGAGCAGTAGAACCCGGTTCGGTTAGAACTATGGACCCTCAACTAAGGAGACTATTCGATATGGAATAAATAAAAAGGTTCCTTATGTTCCCGAAAATATTCAAAAAAATAGGCTTGCATTTAACTATATATTCATATAGATAAATATAAGCAATAAAATATTTTCATTTAAGGGAGGTAAGGAATCATGGCACGCAATGCACAAGAAGCGAAGAAAGTTGCAGAAGAAACCACCCCCACTGTCACCGCCCCTCCAACTACCCCGAAACGGTACTCCCGCCAACAAGCACTTATTGACACCCTGAAAACTGAAGTTACCGACATGGAAAAGATTGTTGCAGAAGCTGACGCCCTGTATGTGAAAAACACCGGCGGCAAATCGAACATCGAAGCTCAGAAAGCCGATTTTGACTGGTTTGTGAAAGTCATGACCGGGATTGGTATGGCCGAAGTGAAGGACGGCGCTTTCCTGCTCAGGAGATAACCGGGACATTTACAGGGGCATGTCTGCAACGGCATGCCCCGCCCATGTAAGGAGCTAGGTTGGCCGATAAAGCACCTTTACAGGCCATTTACAGGGTCCTGTGCAGGGTATTTTTATAAGGAGGAATAAGCAATGGCAAGAACCAAGAACCCAACCGATAATCACCCCCCCCGCACCATCGGATATCTGAGGGTGTCCACCAATGAGCAAGACCTTGAAAAGAACAAGGTCGATATACTCTACTTCGCCAACGAGAAATGGTTAAGCCCGGTTGAATGGGTAGAGGAAAAAGTCAGCGGGACAAAGGACTGGAAGAAACGAAAACTCGGTGAGATAATGGCAACTCTCAACGCCGGGGATACAATTATAGTTTCGGAACTGTCACGACTCGGACGCTCAACGCTCCAAATCCTTGAGATAATGAAGGAGGCCAAGGAGCGCCAGATTGCCGTCTTCGCGGTAAAGGGCAACTGGAGCCTCAACGGTACGTTGGAAAGCAAGATATTCCTGCACGTGCTGGCAATGGTGAGTGAGATTGAACGTGACCTCATAAGCCAACGCACCAAGGAAGCGTTGAAGGCCCGTAAAGCAGCCGGGATTCCGCTTGGCAGACCAAAGGGGCCGGGCAAGAGCAAACTGGATGTTCACCGGGAAGACATAATCGAGGACTTGCAACGGGGGGTAACAAAGACCCGCATTGCCAAGCGATACGGTACAAGCCCGGAGAACCTTCACAACTGGATTACCAAGAACAAGATATGCTGAAATCCGGCCAACATGAGCAAATCGCCCATGTAAGGGTAGATGCAACCACCTGTAAACAAGTTGTTTAGACATACTAAACTCAGCACAAATGCAGTGTTTACGCGGCTTGACGGGCTATTTCGATGAAGTCCCGGAATTAAATGAAATGCACTAAATATTATTGCATTGGTGGCACGACAAACTACCCGTAAATACCCTTACAAGGGTGCGGAGATTCTTTATAGTGAAATCAAATAGTTGCAAGGGACAATTACCATGACCAAACCGTTACGATTCGCCCCATTTATAAGGGTCAGTACGGAGAAGCAGGAAAACAGGGGCCGCAGCCTGCAAGACCAGAAGGCCGCGATAATCGGATATGTGAAGGCCCTCGGCGGTACAATCCCGGAATCCTGTTGGCAATATACGGGTCAGGAAAGCGCAACGCCCGATTCCCATAGCGAAAAGCGCATGTTCAACCGTTTGCTCCAAGACGCGAAAAAGGGAATCTTCGACGCCGTGATTGTCTGCCATACCGACCGTTGGAGCCGCGACAACAAGAAGTCAAAGGAAGGCGTGGAGATTCTGAAGGCTGCGGGAGTGCGCTTTTTCACTGGCACAACTGAGCTTGACCTTTTCAACCCTGCACACGAAATGCAGTTGGGGGTCTTGACCGAGTTCAACGAGTATGCGGCCAAGCGTCTTGCACTGGCGTCATTGCTTGCCCGCATTGCCAGCGCAAGGGAGCAATCGGAAAAAGGGCTTGCACCGGAAAACTTGCGTTTGCCCTATGCCCGAATCAGGAAGCCAGACGGCGCATGGGGATTGGACGAGGAGAAGGCTGAAAAGGTGCGCATAGCCGTTGCCATGTTCCTTGACGCCGATAACGGTACAGGGGTCGAAAAGACCGCTAAAATCCTCGGGATGAATTACGCGGCCCTAAACAGGTGCTTCCGCTTCACCCTTGGCGATACTTGGCACCGGGAATTCAAGAGCGCAAAGTTCAACATCCATGAAACCGTACCATACCGGATTCCGGCCATAATCGAGGATCCCGCCACAGTCCAAGCTGTGCTTGACAAGATGCAGAAAAACAAGACCTACACCCATGCCAACAAGAAACGGGAATATCTGCTCTCCAAGTTTGTGCTTTGCGGTGAATGTGGCTCCTCGTACTCAGGCGCGACCCCGAATAGGGGATATAAAAGCTACTACACCCACCTAAAAACGAATCGTTCCCAGTGTGTCCATGCCAAGCCTGGTGCATGGATTGACGCCCGGTTGCTGGAATCAATAGTGATGGAGCGGCTTGAGGGCATGTTGCAATCACCCGAGTCAATCGAGCAGAAGGTTAAAGAACACTGCTCTAGCCCGGTGGTCGATGAGAAAAGGAAGACCCTCAACCTATTGGAAAATCAACAACGGCAACTGAAGGCAGAGATTCAACGTCTTATGGATGGTTACGCCAAGGGCTTGTTTACCGACGAGGAAGTGCAGCCACTAATCCGAGACAAACGGGAAAGAGCAATCCCCCTTGATGCTGAAATCGAGAAATTACGGCTGGAAATAAGCAACGCTCCATCTGACAAGGAAATCAAGAAGGCCGCGCAAAACGTCAGCATGGCGGTTAGAAAGGCCATTGCACATAAACGCACGAAGGAACGGATTGAAGGGAAATACCGGGATGACCGCAAGCTGATTGAATCGGTTTTTGGTGGCAGGGATGCAGAAGGTAGAAGGCTCGGCGTCTACGTTTGGAAAAAGGACGGGAAATGGTTTTATGAGTTGCGGGGAAATCTGCCGTGGGTCAACAAACAAGGCCAACTTTCCAGAGAGCCGGACGAGCCGGGAAATGATGGGACACCCGGAGGTTCCGCACCTTCCCCAACATCCAATAGACATAAAAGTGAAAAGCATGCATATAGATCATTGTAGTCTTCAGGCTTGAATGACCGAGCAGCTTCTGGATGACGCGGATATCATAGTTCGCCTGCAGCAGGTGGGTGGCGAAGGAGTGGCGGAATGTGTGGGAAGTTACCCGCTTGGGGATTCTCGCCCGACGGACCGCATGATAAAGCGCCTTCTGGACTTCGGATTCATGCAGGTGATAGCGCCGCTTTTCTCCGTTTTCCACAATGACCGTCAGGTTGCTCATGGGGAAGAACCACTGGTGAAGGAACTCCTTTGGCGCCTTGGGGTATTTCTTTTCCACGGCGTCATCAAGAAAAACCCCGGCGTATCCGGCCGAAAGGTCTTGTTCATGTAATTCGGCGACAGCTGTAATCTGAGCCTTCAGTTCCTCCATGATCGTTACCGGGAGCGGAACGGTGTGGTCCTTTTTCCCCTTGCCGTGGATGGTAAGAATTCGATCGTCGAAGTTGAAATCCCGCACCCGCAGTTGCAGGCACTCAAACAGGCGCAGGCCGCAGCCGAACAGGATTTTCACCACGAGATCGAACGGTGGCGAAAGATGCGTCAGGATGGCGTCTATTTCCTTGTGGGAAAGCACCATCGGAACATACTGAGATTTCTTCGCGCGCGGAACTTCGCGCAACTCCCCGAACTCCCTTTGGAGAGCGTGCCGGAACAGGAAAAGGAGCGAGTTGAATGCCTGGTTTTGTGTCGACGCAGCGACACGGCATTCCACCGCCAGAAAGGTCAGATTAGTCTTTGACGTCAACCGTCGACAACTCCGCGGGAGGCTTGTTTTTCAGAAACCTCTGGAACTGACGTGACCAGTTCGCGTACGTCTTGAGCGTTTTCCGCGAATAGTGGCGGACTTTGATTTCATCTGCCAGTTTTGCCAGAAGGTCGTCCCATTCTGGAGAATCCGACAGAACCTGGTATCCTGCTTCGGTATATCCCGACGCGCTGCGGGTCATCGATGGGTGTCGCGTTTCAAGCGACGCGGGATCGCTCGAAGGCATCCACGCCCCTGGGGATTCATTGACCATCGAAACTGCATCATGAGCTGTTTTTCCCTTTTCCGAATATTCGTTTCCATCAGGATCGGCGGAGATTGAAGGCTGCTGCATCTCTAAAAAGAGGGATATGGCATGGGCTGCCTCCTTTCGCTGCGTCTCGGATTGCAGTTTGTCGCGGAGCTTTTCGCAAAACAGACGGACCTGTTGGGAATTAGAGCCTGGAGGCGCGTACTTGTTGCAAAAATCGAGAAAATACCGGAGCCATTTTTTGTATTCAGCATGGCGTGCAACAGGGATACCGCGCAATTTCAAGTGCGCTGCATACTGGGCGTAGAGGGATCTTGGTACGAGCAGCATGGAGTCTCCTTTGCCGCGGAAGGCGTTGTGGAAATAGGGAGCGTTCAGACAGGGACCATGAATCGAGCATAGTTGCTTAACGGCCGCTGAATTGATTCCGAAATCAGCGTTGGTTCCTGTTGGAATGTTGGCCGTAAAACTGTTCAGCTTCTTGAATGGAATGTTGGCCAACGATGTGTTTTTATCAAACCTAATGTGTTGCATCAAATGGTAAATTGCACTAAAGTGATGTTTTGAGAGCCGGGCAGAGGGATGGCCGGATCTGGTCAATAAGGAGTTCACGCGACTGCGTCGCGTGAACGGCCCCCGCGGGTGACCCGACAGTGTTGCGACTTGCGCATGAACACGCGAGTGGACACCGACCTTCGGCGGGTCACCCGCGGGGGCCGTTGGACGACAAGAAATACACAACAGGGATTTTGACTATGGCAAATGATATTTGGAGCATCGTACTGAATCTCGTAGCGGCATTTATCTACTCTGTCCTCGTTTGGCTATGGAAGAATCGAGGTCAGAAACCGCAAGATATTCCTCAACACAAGCCCGTTACTGTACCACGCTCCGATTCTGCGGTTGCGGATCGTCGAACACAGAATATTCAAGTTCTAGAAACTGCTGCGCATCGTTTTCTTTTTTATCTACTTACTTTTGGAGCTTTATATCTTTCTATAACTATGCCGCCTCTTTTTAAGGCTTCTTTTTCTAAAGATCCGCTGTTTCTTAACCAAGCAAGACTCCTTGGCGAGTATCTTCCAGCCATTCCAATTAGCAAAAGCTATCTTCAAATTACGTTCTTTCTTGCAGCAGCGACCATCTATTGGCCACTATTGTTGTTTTCTGAATTTATTACATCTCTTGCTTACCCAATTGTTGACGCGATAATCGCGGTGAATCAGCGGATTTGGACTGCCACTACAATGCTTGCATCCCTGATCTTATGTATTCCAATTGCTGCAACATCCGTCTGGCTTTTTTATGAAAAAACTTACAAAGACTCTCTTTTAACGGTGTTATTCTTCTTACTTATTGTTTTTGCTTTAGGCCAAGCCCCAAATAACCGTAGATGAGACAAACGGACAAAGCCCCTGACCTACACAACAGCAAAGGGACCGAGCGCCGCAATAATGCCGAAGTAGGAAACTGGCGGAGCAGTCAGGAAGGGGAACAGGAGGGGTCGCGTCTAGGAGCCTGTCGGGCTTGAACT
>DIFZ01000064.1 GCA_002419385.1 Geobacter sp. UBA5735 | reverse complement strand
GAACGCCGGCTGCTCGACGCGAGCGACCCTGTGCCGGACATCCGCAAGGCTGCGGCCGATGCCCTCCGCGCCGCCGCGACCGCTGCCCACGGCGAATACGAGAGGACATACAACGAGGAGATGACCGCCCTGACCGCCAGCGAAAACTGGAAGAAACTCAAGGACGACCAGAGAAAACGAATCATCGTAGAAGAAGGCATCGACGAACTGCCGGTTCTCTCCGTCGGAAGCGAGGCCGACCTGATCCATTCTCTGGAGCAGACAGCCCTGCCGGCATGGAAAACCAGAACCGACGCTCTACCTCAGCAGTTCGCCCGCGCCGCTATGGCCGCTGCCAAGCTGCTGGAACCAAAAACGCAGCGGGTCCACCTGACCAGCGGAACGCTCAAGACCAAGACGGACGTTAAAGAGTGGTTAGATGATGCTGAGAAAAACCTGCTGGCGAAACTCAAGGACGGGCCGGTCGTGGTGTCTTGAACAGGGACTTTAAGATGAAAAATACAGAAATTCAGCATCTTGTCGAGCACCTTCGTTCTTTGCCGCGTGAAACGGAGTGGGTCGAGTTCAAACATAACAACGCCGATCCGCAGGAAATCGGGGAATACATCTCGGCTTTGTCGAATGCCGCGGCCCTGAACCGGAAAAATCACGCGTATATTCTCTGGGGCGTGGATGACGGGACTCACAATCTCATCGGCACAACATTCCGCCCGCGCCAGAAGAAGAAAGGGAACGAGGAACTTGAAAACTGGCTTCTCCGCCTGCTGACACCACGGATCGATATCCATATTCATGAGGTCAGTATCAACGATTTGCCCATTGTTCTGTTCGATATCCAGCCGGCATCGCATCAGCCGGTTGCGTTTGGGGGAAGCAAATACATCCGGGTGGGCAGTTACAAGAAAAATCTCAAAGATTATCCGGAGAAAGAGCGAGCCCTGTGGGCATTGTTCTCCGAGAAGCCCTTTGAAAGCGGGATCGCACTGACGGCAGCAACATCGGACGATGTATTGACGCGCATTGATTATGCGGGCGCCTTTCGACTGCTTGACATTCCTCTACCGGACAATCGCAAGGCTATACTGAATCGATTGATTGCCGAGAAGGTTATCATAACCCGCCCCGGCAACCGCTTCGATATCACGAATGTCGGGGCAATGCTTTTCGCATCCGATCTCCGCCGGTTCGACCGTCTGGGACGGAAGGCTCCTCGGGTCGTAATCTACAAAGGTGACAACAAGATCCAGACCGTAAAGGAACATCCCGACCCCGGGAGCGACATCCCACGGCCCGGTTATGCTATTGGCTTCGAAGCCCTGCTCGGCTGGATCAACGACCAGCTTCCGCAGAACGAGCAAATTGGACAGGCGCTCCGTCGAAAAGTCCGTCTTTATCCTGAAGTCGCCATCCGTGAGTTGGTAGCCAATGCGCTCATTCATCAAGATTTCAATATCATGGGCACCGGCCCAATGGTTGAGTTGTATGACTCCCGCCTCGAAGTCACCAGCCCAGGACTGCCCCTTGTCGAACCTCTCCGCTTCATTGACGAACCGCCCCGGTCCCGCAACGAGGTCCTCGCTGGACTCATGCGCCGCATGAACTTCTGCGAAGAGCGCGGCAGCGGCATCAAGAAGGTCATTGCTGCCGTCGAGGAGCACCAACTGCCGGCGCCCAATTTTCGAGTTGCCTCTCAACACACCATTGCAACACTCTACGCTCCGCGCAGCTTTGCCCAAATGGACAGCCAGGAGCGTATCCGCGCCTGCTACCAGCATGCCTGTTTGTGGTTCATCTCGGGAAAGCGAATAACGAATGCAAGTCTTCGCGATCGTTTGGGGATCGAGAAGAGAAACTATCCCATGGCCTCTCGGATATTGAAAGACACCATGGATGCCGGTTTCATTCGGTTGGCGGGTGGGACAAAGAAGGATGCGACCTATGTGCCGTTTTGGGCTTAGAAAATATGTTCGCCCATGTAACTGGAAGAAGGCTATGGCGCCTTTGGTTGACAAAATATCTAATAGTATCCGCCACTTGTAGATAGGCATTTATGTTGCGCCATGTAACTGGGAGGTCCTGAACGTTGTCCACACTGCCCTCTGATCTACGGAACAAACTGGAACGTGTTATCATAGAAGCACGAGACGCCGCCGAGATTGGCGCGCGGGCTGCCCTGGAAGCCCTGGCGGTTAACCATTACGAGTCTTACCCGCACATGAATCCGGAGCAATGCAAATTGCGCAACCATTTGCGCGTGCGTGCGCGGCAGCTTGGGGATCGGAAGTTGCCCAGAGCGGACACCAGCGGCAAGGACCACGAAATTGATCACCTGGCCGGCGAGTGCGCCTACGAGCACTGGCACCGGATGCTTTTCGCCCGGTTCCTGGCCGAGAACAATTTGCTCATTGAGCCGGAAGAGAACATGGCCATCAGCCTGACGGAGGCGGAAGAATTGGCCGCCGAAGCGGGCGTGGATGTGTGGGTGTACGCTTCACGCTGCGCCCAGCGGATGCTGCCGCAAATCTTCCGGCCGGACGACCCGCTGCTTCAGGTAACCTTTGCCACCGAGCATATGCTCAAGCTGGAGAGACTCCTGGCGTCGTTGCCGGTAGCCGCCTTCACTGCGTCTGACGCGCTGGGATGGGTTTACCAGTTCTGGCAGACAAAAAGAAAGAAAGAGGTCAATGATTCCGAGGCAAAAATAGGCGCGGATGAAATCGCCGCGGTGACGCAACTATTCACCGAGCCGTACATGGTGGAGTTCCTGATCCACAACACACTTGGAGCGTGGTGGGCGGGGAAAAAACTTGACGCCAAGGACGCCGCTAACGCCAAAACCGAAGACGAACTCCGAATGAAACTCGCCTTGCCCGGTGTGTCATGGGACTATCTGCGGTTCATAAAGCTCCCTCTCCCTCCGGGAGAGGGGTGGGGTGAGGGCAAGAAGAAGCCAGGTTTGCCGGAAGAAATTCTAAAAAATGCACGTGACCTGCGCCGCAATCAAACGGATGCAGAGCAATTGATGTGGGCATTGCTTCGTGATCGGCGTTTATTGAATAAGAAGTTTCGAAGACAGCATCCCATCGATAGATACGTGCTGGATTTTTATTGTCATGATGAAAAATTAGCAATTGAAATTGATGGCGGGCAGCACAATGAAGAGAAAAACAGGCATTATGATGAAAAGCGAGCTGGTTTTCTGACGGAGCAAGGAATCCGTATCCTTCGTTTTTGGAATCATCAGGTGCTTCAAGAAACGGAATCGGTAATGCAGGCTGTTTACGATGCCCTGCAAGTAGAAGACCCTCACCCTAACCCTCTCCCGGCAGGAGAGGAGATCTGGCGTCCTGCCGCCGGCACGTTTGACGGCTGGCCCAAGTACGCCAAAGGTATTAAGGGACTCGATCCCTGCTGTGGGTCCGGTCATTTCCTGGTTGCGTTATTCCATCACCTCGTACCGATCCGTATGATTGAGGAAGGTTTGTCAACGCGTGAAGCCGTCGATGCAGTGCTGCGCGATAATATTCACGGACTGGAGATTGATGAGCGTTGCTGCCAGATTGCCGCTTTCGCTTTGGCGCTGGCCGCCTGGACCTATTCGCCCTCTCCCTCGACGGGAGAGGGTCGGGGTGAGGGTGGTCAACTGGGCTACAGGCCGCTGCCGGAACTCCACATTGCCTGCACGGGCATCGGGCCGCAAGCGACGGAAGAACAATGGGTGAAGCTGGCCGAACAGTCAGGCATGCCCACGCAAATGGATGAACAAGAGCGCGTCAAAAACGGCCTTCGTAATTTGCACCGCCTCTTTTCGCAGGCGCCGACGTTGGGGTCGCTCATCAATCCCAAGCAACTCCAGGCAGACGTTTTTGCCGCCGATTATGAAACGATCCAGCCATACCTTCAGCAGTTCTTAAGGCTGAGAAAACCGATGACGAAAGCCGCGAGCAGGCAATTGCCGCCGCCGGCATGGTCAAGGCTGCCGACCTTCTGGCCGGTCAATATACGCTTGTGATTACGAACGTCCCCTACCTAGCACGTGGAAAACAGTCCACAATTCTCAAGGATTTCTGTGAACATCACTTCCCTCTCTCCCGGACAGACTTAGCCACCGTATTCCTTGAGCGCGCGTCGGATACTCTGTCGCCGGACGGTGTGATCGCGCTAGTTGCTCCGCAGGCGTGGCAAGCTCAGACCGCTTACGAGACTTTCCGCGACCGCATACTGAGCAGACGCTCGTTGATCCTCATAGGCCGACTAGGACCGCGTGCATTTGAAACGATCTCTGGAGAAGTTGTGAACGTGGGGTTGTATATGATTCAGAAGACCACGCCGAATGAAGAGTCTAGGGTTCGTTTTGTTGAGGCAGTGGCAGATAAAAACGCCCAAGACAAGGCCCGGACCCTTCGCAATGGAGCCATCACTGGCATCGTGCAGTCGCGTCTATGGGAAGTACAGGGCCATGTCATAAGCGCCGTGATGGATGCTGGTGTTTCCTTGCTTGAGGCGTGCGTGGAAAGCGTGCAGGGCATAAAGAGCGGAGATGATCCATGGCTTTGCCGCAATTTCTGGGAGATGGTAGACCCCAGAAATGAGTGGCGGTTCGAGCAAGGGACAACCAAGACCACGATGCCCTATGGAGGAAGGGAGAAGATCATCTGGTGGGCCAACAGCGCTGCCTTCGCCCGCTTCCAAGGACAGAGCGCATGGGACAGGGAAGGGGTAATCGTCAATCAGATGGCCAATCTGAATGCCACCATTTTTAAAGGAGAGGCGTTTGACGGAACCGTTTCGTGCATTGTGCCTACTGACGCGCGAATTGTTCCAGCCCTGTGGACGTTCTGCTCCTCTAAAGAGTATGTTGATTCAGTGAGGTCAGTGGATAACGCTTTGGGAGTGTCGAATTCCTCGTTGGCAAAGGTTCCTTTCGACCTTGCCCACTGGCAAAAGGTCGCCGCAGAGAAATACCCCCACGGCCTGCCCGAGCCGGAGAGCGACGATCCGACGCAGTGGCTTTTCCACGGGTATCCTTATGAAGCCAGGGAAGAAGTGATGCTGCAAGTCGCCGTTGCACGGCTTTTAGGCTACCGCTGGCCGGCGGAAGACCCTCACCCCGACCCTCTCCCAGAGGGAGAGGGGGAAATGGGGATGCGTCTGAGCAAGCGGGCGCGGGCGCTGGTCAAGCAGTGCGAGGAACTTGCCAAATTTGCGGACAATGATGGCATCGTCTGCATTCCTGCGGTGCGCGGCGAGGAACCCGCTGCCGCGCGGCTTGAAGCATTGCTCAGTGCGGCGGGCATCAAGCCGGAGCAGATGCGGGAACTTGCCGGCGGGACCGACCTTGACGACTGGCTCCGCAATGGTTTCTTTGAGCAGCACTGCAAGCTGTTCCACGACCGGCCGTTCGTGTGGCATATCTGGGACGGACGTAAACGCGACGGCTTCCATGCCCTGGTCAACTACCACAAGCTCTGCGAAGAAGGCGGTAAGGGCCGGCGCCTGCTGGAGAGTCTTACCTACGCCTACCTCGGCGAGTGGATCACGCGCCAGAAGGACGACGTGAAGCGCGGCGAGAGCGGGGCGGAGGATCGTCTGGCCGCGGCGCTGGAACTCCAGAAACGGTTGGTGGCGATACTCGAAGGCGATCCGCCTTTCGACATCTTCGTCCGCTGGAAGCCGTTGGCAAAACAGCCCATCGGCTGGGAGCCGGACATCAACGACGGCGTACGGCTAAACATCCGCCCGTTCCTCGCCAGCGACCTGCCCGACGGCAAGAAAGGCGCAGGAATCCTCCGCTACAAGCCCAATATCAAATGGACCAAGGATCGCGGCAAGGAACCGCAGCGGCCCAAAGAGGAATACCCCTGGTTCTGGAACTGGGATGAAAAGACAGCGGACTTCATAGGAGGCAAATCTTTCGACGGTAACCGCTGGAACGACTGCCACTATACAAACAAAATCAAGCAGGCGGCACGAGCTGCCGGAAAGGATAAAACATGATCAAGAGGATTTACATAGATAATTACAAGAGTTTGGTAAACTTTGATCTTAAGTTGCAGGATTTGACACTGCTACTTGGGCCGAATGGTGTTGGAAAGACTTCCGTGTTAGATGTCGTTTTTGCATTGAGGCGCCTACTTTGTGGTGACGCAAAGGTCACTGATGATGATGCTTTCCCCACGACAACGTTGACCCGATGGCAGAGGCGCGACAGACAAGTGTTCGAACTCGACGTTGTCTTAAATAATGATGATCTGAAATATAGGTTGGAAATTGAGCACGAACGAATGACCAGAAAAGCGAGGATTTCACTCGAACGGCTTGACGCAAAGGGCCGACCCCTGTTTATCTTTGAAAGAGGCGAGGTGCATCTCTTCCGCGATGACCATTCACAGGGGCCGCCATACAGCGCGGATTGGTCAGAATCAGCCTTGGCCCGAATTCCACCGCGCAATGACAACACGAGGCTAAGTAAGTTTCTCGACTTCATGAGGAAAGTAATTGTCTGCGGTTTGTACCCGGCAAGTTTTAAGGCGGAATCATCGACTGAGGATACGATGCTCAAACGGGATGCCTGTAACTTCGCTGCATGGTATCGGCACGTTCTTCTGGAACGGCAGGAACTGGTACCAGATTTCACCAAGTCACTTCAGGAAGTTATTGAAGGTTTTCGTGGCATCCGCATGGAGAAGGTTGGCTTGGACACACGTGCGCTGATTGTGATGTTTGACCAGTACGCCGAAAGGTACGAACTACGGCTTGACGAGATCTCTGATGGTCAACGGGCGCTAATTGCCTTGTACGCATTAGCGAAACTTGCGGTAGGACAGGGCTATACACTCTTTCTCGATGAGCCGGATAATTACATCGCGCTGGCGGAGATTCAGCCTTGGCTTATTGAGCTTTCCGATGCGTGCGGTGAGTCAGTACCGCAGGCAGTTCTGTGCTCGCACCACCCGGAACTGATTGACTACCTCGGATGTGACAAGGGGATTATGTTGAAACGGGAGAGCTCCGGTGTAACAATTGTCCGGCCTTTGAACGAAATGGCGGTTGAAGGTGGGCTGAAGCTGTCTGAGGTCATTGCGAGGGGGTGGGAAAAATGAGTCGTAATGTTCAGGTCGTTATCCTTTGCGAAGATCGGCAACATGAAGCGTTTGCGCGCCGATTCCTTAAACGGGCCGGCAGGGA
>DIFZ01000053.1 GCA_002419385.1 Geobacter sp. UBA5735 | reverse complement strand
TAATCCAAATTCAGCGGAAGAGGCCTAAAGATAGGTCATTTTTGGAATAACTACGATAAAGCAAAGTCAAAAAACAACTTCAAGGAAGGATCTCTTATAGAAGCGGTTCGGTATTGCCGCCAATCGTCTTCAGTCGACTGGGAAATCATTTACAGGATGTTGACTGGTTGCATTTTGAGAATGCTAAGAAAATCCGGGAAAAGGGATGGGAATGGACGATATTTTAGTGCCACTACTCTGCAAGAATTTTTGAAGGATAATGGGAGGTGGGATAGTTATCGTAAACTTGTGCATACTATTTTGAACGATGCATTTTTGATTGATGAAGATACTTGGAGTGAAATACGTCATGCGTTATCTGAAATATTTGTTTTAAACCCAATTCCTGTTGAAGCTAATGAGTATCTTGCATTTCACGAGGAAGAGGGGCCTCAAGATAACAACCCGCTTGCCGGTATTCAAGGAGACACCCTGGCATCCCTTCCAGAGAACATGATCATGCATCCAGACGGCTTTAAGGTTGAGATTTCAACAATTCACGCTGTGAAGGGGGAAACTCACGACGCCACGCTGATCCTTGAAACGAAGAATCACTGCTTTGATCTTGAAACGATGCTTCCCTATTTAACGGGAGATTTGCCAAGCTACGAGAACCCAAATGGTGATTTGAGAGCAACACCGTCGGCGGTGGCCCGTTTTAAGCCTAACCAAAAATTTATGCGTCAGTTTTATGTCGCCATGAGCCGCCCGAAACATCTTTTATGTTTGGCTATCCACTTAGACCGGATCAGCACCCTTCAAAAAACAGCATTAGAGAGATTGGGGTGGAACGTGCGAGAACTTCCACCGCCTGCTCTCGAAGAATAAAAGAACGTCATGTGGGATTGCATGTTCCAACACTCGGGTGCTGCGGACAGGCCGCAGACCATCAAGCCGTTCGCCGCAAAAAAGAGAAGATAAATATTTGGATATTGAGGAATCTCAAATGATATCTGTTTCTGAACAATTGAATCAATTTGGATGGGATGAATGGTTTGATGCAAAGGCACAGGAAATAATCTTGGCGGGAAACCGTCTTGCACGTGTTGTTGCAGTGGATCGTGAAAAACTTCTTGTGATAAATGAATCTGGTGAATATCGCGCAAAGCTTGCCGGACGTTTTCTCTATACAACTGAGCGACCGAGTGATTTTCCTTGTGTTGGAGACTGGGTATCCGTTCAATACAGCGGCTCTGACGATTTTGGAATAATTCATGACGTCGTTCCGAGAAAGTCGTTTCTTCGGCGCAAGGCTGCAGGAGATACCATTGAATACCAGATGATCGCGTCGAATATTGACGTGGCGTTAATTGTCCAGTCCTGTCAGTTCGACTTCAATGTTAACAGGCTTGAGCGTTACCTGGTTATGGTGAGAAACGGGCACGTAGACCCTGTCATTTTGCTCACAAAAACCGACCTGGTCAGTCCCGAAGCGCTCCAAGAATTAATTGACGAAATTAGAAATGCCGGAATAACTACGGAGGTAATCTCGCTTAGCAATATCACCGGAGAAGGGGTCAACAATGTGCGCGACATATTACAATCCGGGAAAACCTACAGTCTTTTAGGTTCATCAGGGGTTGGCAAAAGCACTTTAATAAACCAGCTGATCGGCCGTCAAATACTTGAGACCAAACTGGTGAGTGGTACTGGAGAAGGACGACATACGACGGTGCGGCGCGAACTCATACTATTGAGTAATGGCGCAATGCTGATTGATAACCCTGGAATGCGTGAGTTCGGCATTATGGGAGCTGAGGAAGGGATGGGCGACAGCTTTGCTGATATCTACAAGTTAGCATCGAAATGCAAATATCGAGATTGCTCTCACTTGAAGGAAAAAGGTTGTGCTGTTTTGCGCGCAGTTGAGGAAGGAAGCCTCCATCGGGCCCGCTATCAGAGCTTTATCAAATTAAGGACTGAATCGGAGTTTCATGACCTGTCGTATCTTGAAAAGCGAAACAAAGATAAGGCATTTGGTCGTTACCTTAAGTCTGTCAAAAAAGACCTGGGAATCAACCGTAAATAATAAGGAAGTGAAGGGGGTAATTCCCCAGGATAGATCGCTTATTACCTTGAAAATCCCGCTTGACATGCGGGAATTTCAAGGTAATATGTTGTGCATGATCCAGAGACCCACCCTTATCTCCGCTATCCGCACGGCTCTCGACCGAAGCCGCATCGTGGCGCTTCTAGGGCCTCGTCAGTGCGGGAAAACAACCCTGGCGCGCCAGTTCGTCAACCCGGATTCTCTCAATTATTTCGACCTGGAAGATCCGCTGAGTCTTGCCCGGCTCGACGAGCCGATGACGGCACTCGGAACGCTGAACGGGCTCGTGGTGATCGATGAAGTGCAACGGCGGCCAGAGCTGTTTCCGGTATTGCGCGTGCTGGCTGACCGGGACCCGCTTCCGGCGCGGTTCCTGATCCTGGGGAGCGCATCACCGTCTCTTTTGCGGCAATCGTCCGAATCACTCGCCGGCAGGCTGGAAACCGTTACCATCGGTGGATTCAGCCTCGGTGAAGTGGGGACGGCGGCATGCGATCGGCACTGGCTGCGTGGCGGGTTCCCCCTTTCTTTCCTGGGGGACGCTGATTCAGACAGTCTGGCCTGGCGCAGGAATTTCATCCAGACGTTCCTGGAGCGGGACATGCCGCAGTTCGGCATCACTACTCCCGCACCTACGCTCCTCAGATTCTGGACCATGTTGGCCCACTACCACGGTCAGATCTGGAATGCCGCCGAGCCCGCCCGTTCCCTCGGGGTGAACGAATCAACAACCCGCCGCTATCTCGACCTCCTGGAGGGTGTGTTCATGGTACGGCAGCTTCAGCCCTGGCATGCCAACCTGAAAAAGCGGCAGATCAAATCTCCCAAGATCTACTTCCGCGACAGCGGGCTCCTCCACCAGCTGCTCGGTATCCGTACCATGGACGACCTTCTACGCCACCCGAAGAGCGGCGCTTCATGGGAGGGATATGTCATCGAGGAAATCATCAAGCTGTCGGCGCCGGACGAGGTCTATTTCTGGGGAACTCACGGAGGGGCGGAACTGGATCTTCTTCTGATCAGTGATGGCCACCGTTTCGGCGTTGAGGTCAAGAGGATGGATGCGCCGAAGCTCACCCCGTCCATGCGGAACGCCCTGGAGGACCTGGAGCTCGACAGGCTCAAGGTGTTGTATCCCGGGAACAGGCGTTACCGCCTGGCTGAGCAGGTCGAGGTTATTCCCATGGTGAATTTGGAAGAAGCAATGACAATGTAAGTTTACGAAATATTGATCCAGGGCTTGTATTTTTGCATTCCCATAAATCATAAGCCTAACAAAATCTGTGGTGAGACAGGAACGTTGCTTGCTAAATTACTAAAACTCTATCAGAAAGATAGCAAGCAGCGTCCCTGATTGACTCTGATTGACCCAGGGGGTTCCGCTGGAGGTTCCCTTTTTCTTCCGGACTATTTCAGGGAAGACTAAATATCATTTTCAATATCAACGATGTCATCAGCATCAAAAGGGATAACAAAGCTGGAATCAATTTTAATAATCTCGCAGCCCCAAGCAACAAAAACATTATTGTAAGCTTTACCATCCTTTAAAAGAACCTTAACCTTGTTTACTCCTTGTCTATATTCAGGCATTTCCAATACCTTATCTTTTAATGCTTGTGATAACTTATTTGACATCTTAGAAACCCTCCGGGAATAATACCTCTGGAACACCTCCACGACCACCGAATTCACCTCCTGGTACAGTTCCTCTTTGAATTGGTGTGCCTGGCGGTGGCTTTAGTATACGATAATAATATGGCGCGGAACCAGGAAGATCACCCAAATCTTTTAGCTTTACAGGATTCTTTCCTATTTTGTTAAATGTTTCTTCAGGAAAAGCGTATGTGCCCTTTTGGGTACCTCCTGGCCTGTCAAAAGTAAACCTTAAGTTTTCTGGCTTGTGTCCTACGCGTACAAAGCGTTCTCCTTGTTTTGTTAATTCTATCGGAGCATTTCTTGCTCCAATTGATAGATCCTTGCACAACCCCAATGGATCGACCCACTGCATGGGGTCGTGCACATAACCATGTGTCCTCAGTCCTCCCTCAAGCCCGATGGGGTCGAGGGAAAGATATTGCCCCGTCTCAGGATCATAAAACCGGTGAAGGTTGTAGTAAAGCCCGCTTTCCTCATCCTCCCACTGATTCTGGAATCTCAGGTTGCAATCCACAACCGGCAGATGGCTCTCTTTCCGCGTCTTGTGTCTTGTTGCGGAAATCCTGCCCCAAAGCAAGTGCTCTGCCTGCCAGATACATTCGCCGCTTTCGTCGAAGATCTCCTTCGGTGTACCCAAATGGTCGGTGACGATGGGATAGAAGCAGGCATCTCCCGCCTTTTCTGTTCCTTTGCCCAGGGTGAGCGTCTCTATTGCGATGGGGTTGAATGTCCCCGGTTCGAAGTGCCAGCGGCTGGCATGAACCGCTTCAGGAGCGTCGGCAAACGTCTTCCATTCCTCGGCAAGGGTCGCGCCCTGCCAGAGATAGGTAACTCTGCATTTTCTGCCCGTTTTGGCGGGCTGCACGCATTCCTTCCTGACCCGCCTGCCAAAGGCGTCGTACGTATAGCGCCAGACGGCGTCATCGGGTGTGTGAACGTCCGTAAGCCGGTCGAAGTCGTCCCAGAAGTAGTGCCAGGTCCTGGGACGGAAGCCGTTGCGCAGTTCCGTCCTGCTCCTGGTCCGGCCCCTGGTGTCATGGGTGTAGCGGCTGGTTCCCGCTTTCACAACCACGCCGTCCTGGTATTCGTGGCTGTTGCCGTTGCTTCGGGCCAGATTCATCAGGGAGTCGTACTCGTATCCTTCGACGGATTCCTTCCCTTTCAGGCCGACCGGCCGCCGAACGGCGGTCACCTGGTCACGCTGGTCGTAGCTGAAACCCTTGAGCCCGCGCACGCTGTCTTGCACGGCGATTGCCCGGCCTGATTTGTCCCAGCGGTAACAACGGGAAACCTGTTCGCCAAGTTCCAGGGCCGGTGACAGGTGCTCCGGCAGGCGTCCCGCCAGCGGCGCTTCCCTGCGGCGGCCGGCGAACTGGCTTTTCAATCTGCCGCACGGGTCGTATCCCTGCATCAAGGCAAAGCTGTTTCCATCCGGGGTGCGCCGTTCCGTTTCCAGCCCGAGGGCGTTTCGTTGGAATGACAGCCCATGGCCGTTGCTCCGGCACTCCGACAAGAGCCCCAGGGGATCGAAGGAGAAGTCGGTCTGCCCGCTGGGGCTTGCGCGGCTGATGCAGCGCCCAGCAGCGTCGTAGCGGTACTCGATGGCGATGCGGTTCTGCACTTCCCTGGCCAGTCGCCCAAGCTCATCATAGCCGAGAAGGACCTCGGTTTCGGGCTCGACATCGGTACCGAACGTCAGATCATAGGTAGTCGCCCGTATGAGCCGGTCGGTTGGGTCGTATTCGTAATCGATACGGTTGCGGGAAGTCTGAACAGTGGTGACACGGTCCCGTTCGTCCCAGGTTATGTGCTGTTCTACCCCGTCGGGCAGCCGCTTGGTGATTACCCGACCGATGGCATCGCGGATATAGGCGATCTGCCTTCCGGCCCAGTCGGTTTCACTGGCCAGACGGCCGGCAGGGTCATAGCGCAAGGTCCAGGTCTGCCCGGCGGCATTGGTGATTCTCCGCAGACGCGCAGCGTCGTCGTAGTCGAGTTTCGTGGTGTATCCCCTGGCATCGGTAATGCTGCGTAGAAGATCAAATGCACCGTGGCTGTATCTTGTTTCCTGGCCTTCCTGGGTGACATGGGTCGCGGGGAGCCCTTCCTGGTCATAGGCGAAGTGTTCCTCCCCGCCGTCGGCATGGACGATGTGGCTCAAGTCGGAGCGCGGGTTTTCGGGGGAATGGTTGTATTCGTAACGGGTGGTGTTGCCCGCGGCATCGGTAACTGAACGGAGCCGCCCCCACGTGTCCTCTTCCATTGTGGTGCGATTGCCCCGGGGGTCGATGTGCGCCGCAAGGCGGATGCCTCGCTCGTATTCCCATTGGGTGACGGCACCGTCCGGGCCGGTTTCGGCGACAGGATTGCCGCGATCGTCGTAGCTGTAACGGTATGTGCTCCCGTCCGGTTCGGTGGTGGAGACGAGATTGTTCCGCTGGTCGAATTCCCAGGCGGATTTCCTGCCGTCGGGATGTTCTATCTGGGTGAGGAGTCCCTTGCTGTCGTAACGGTAGCCCGTGACCCTCCCGGTGTGGTCGGTTGCGGAAAGCAGGAGGCCGAATGCGTCGTAGTCGAAGCGCGTTGTCCGCCCCAGGGCATCGGTTGTGGCGATCCTGCGCTCCAGTTCGTCGTATTCATGGACGGTCATGTTGCCCAGCGGGTCCCGCTCGCGGAGCACCAGCTCGTTTCCGTCGAACCACAGGGTGGTGACGGCGCCGGTGGCATCGAGGTATTCGGTCTTCAATTCGTCCCGGTGGTAGATGAAACGGTCGTTATACATACCGTCCGGAGTGCGGGTGGCGACCACGTGGCCTTCGCCGTCGTATTCCAGATCGACGGAGGTGATGCCGCTGTCGTGCCAGTGGCGGAGCCAACCCTCGCGGGTGTAAGAGTAGTGGAACTCGCCACCGAACAGGCTCCGGGAGTCGGTTAATGCTCCATTTTCATCGTAGCGGTAGCGCACCAGCGGCGCGCTGTCACCTTCTTTCGACACTTCCTCGATAGAGCCATCGGCAGTGGTCGTGACGAAGAAGATGACGCCATCCGAGTGGATAATGCGCGACAGATGCCCGTCTTCCCGGTAGAGGAAAATGACACGGTTGCCGTTGCCGTCTTCGATGGCGGTCAGGCGGCCGATGTGAGGGTTGTCATCTGATGTGGCGAAGATGAGGGTCTGGCTGGTGCGGCTGTCGAACAGGCGGGCGCTTTCCCTGGAACCGGTGAGATGGTAGTGGGGGGCTTTTAGGTGCCGGGAGTTTAACTCGGGACCCTGTCCCAGGGAGAACAACAGGATCTCTCCGTCCGCCGCTTCCAGGGTGGCCTCCGGTTCTTCCCGGTGATAGGCGAGGCGCTGCGACCAGTTGCAGAACCATTTTCGTCCTGTCAGCCCGTTGACGTTCTCTTTGCCGGCATAGACCCTGGTGAGGCTGAAGGGAAGGGTCCCGGTGTATTCCAGATCAGTGCGCGACTCGACGTATTCTCCGCTCGCCGGGTCGATCGGGTCTCCACAGGCCTTTCTGAACAGGCGTGAGTTCCTGAAACGGACACCGCTCAGGGACAGGGACAATTCCGTTCCGGAGATGGCCAGCTGCTCCCAGATGGAGCGTTCTTCGTTCATTTCGCCGTAAAGTGCGGTGGTGTTGTCGGCGAAGATGTCCCTGCAGCCCTGCTGGATGACCGCGCCGCAGGAGGTCTTGTGGCCGATGCGGGCCATTGGCAGACCGTTGATGAAAATAGTTTCGCTTCCCTCGACGATATAGACAGGGCCGGGGTGCTTGCAGCAGCGGACCAGGTCGCCGACCCGTGCCGCGGGTCGGCCCTTGAAAAAGGTGTCGTCGGAGCCAGTGATGATTTCCCCGCAGATCCTGGCCATTTTTGCGCCTGCGCCGGATATCATGGAGTGGATGAAACCGCCGGAGAGACCGGCGGAAAGACCCGCGGCAGCGCCGATGACAAGGGGAGTCGCCAGGCCGCCGGACGCGATTATGGCGGCAACACCGAGTCCGACTACCGCACCGATCACGGCGCCTGCGATCAGGCCGCCGACCGCGCCTGCAAAGGCGTGGCTGTGTGCGATCTTGTCACCGCGCACTGCCGGGTTGGGTCCCGGAACGGCCAGCTGCAGCCCCCCGAGCCAGTTGACCATTTTTTCGTCGCATCCCAGCTTTTCGGATATGAACCCCCCGGCCAGGGCTCCCATGACCAGGCTGGCAAAGGGGGCACAGTAGCATGCTGCGGCATACGAACCACCCGAGCCGAAGGCGGTGTACGCACCCTTGGCAATAAGGCCACCGCTGACAGCCGTGCTTGTCCAATGGCCGCCGGTTTCTATTGCGTGAACAGTGACCGCCTTGTTGTTGGCGGGGGCACCAGTGATGTCGATTGAACCGCTCATTGCTCAGAGCCTTCTTCAGTACCCGGGGAGTGATGGAATGTGAAACTCATCATGACTGAGAGCAGCGCATTGCGGCACGATTCGTCACCCGGGCCGGGCATCGTGGCGGTTATGTTCAACATGTCGTTACCGGCCGGGACTGTCAGCGCCATTTGACGCAACGGCGAATCCTGCTGCTTCCAGGTGAATTCCAGGACCAGGGCGGATTGCCCGTCCACAGTGCACGAATTTTCCGAAAGCAGGATAAAGTCTTCGAGCTCCCTTGCCAGGGCCTGTTTCTGCTGGCTCATGTAGGCGGCAAGCTCTATTCCTTTCAGGCGCGGCTCCCGGGTTATGGTAATGTTTGCGCCACGGACGGCAAGATGCTGCGCGGTAAGAATGTTAACTGTCTGGTCCAGCCATTCGCCTTCAAGGTAAAGGCATCCCTCCTGCATCCGGTATATCATTGAGGCCTCCTTGTATTAAGGCTGTTCGAGTGGAGATAGAATGCTAAAATTGGAAAACTTAAATAAAAACATGTTAAGGGATGTAGCATGAAAAGTTAGGGAGTGTCAATTAAAATATTTTGGGGTAAAATTCAATGCATATTCTTTCGAAGCAAAAAGGAATATCCGGTTCGAAGGTTTGCTCGCTGTTCCGTTTGATGATCTGGGGACTATGAAGTATCATGTATGTCCCGGGAATTGATAGGAATTGTTCCGGAAATGCGCTTTCGAATTTCTTCGATGTCCTTTGATCCGGGTGTTTCCCGGTTGTCTCAGGAGCCCATCGGGAAATTGCCGGAAAAAGCGCAGGCAAATGTGTGCGGAATGTGAAAGAAATGAGGAAATGAAGACGTTTTTGAAGAGGTCAGGGCGGAGAAATTTGGATAAACCGTTACCCTCGAATCCATGAGATGGGGGTCTATGGGTATATGCATACGGAAAAGGCCATATCCTCTGATGGGGATATGGCCTTTGCATTAGAATAATTCACGTTTTGGTTTCCGTGTTCTTCCGGTGGTGATATCAGGGGCACCCTACCTTCCCGGGCCATGCCCCCTGAAATTGCCGTTGCCGGACCTGCCGTTACCGTGGCTGACGGTAGTCGCATGGCTGCTTTGACCCTGGCTGTATGGCCTGTTGTAGGCCGCTCTGGTCGCGAAGCCTTGGCCTCCGTTGGCAGGTCTGCTGAAAGTCGCCCTGCTGCCGGAATTCCGTCCCGCGTTGTTCGGGCTGCTGTAAGCGGGTCTGCTTGCGGAAACCTGGCTGCTGGAATTGGCCCTGTTGAATGACGGCCTGTTCCCGTAGCTCTGGTTCCGGTTCATCGGCCTGCTGTATGCGGTCCTGTCGCCGTATCTTTGAGCCTGGCTGTATGGCCTGTTGAAAGAAGATCTGTTGGCGTATGCCTGGCTTCCGTTGCCCGGCCTGGCAACTGCCGTTCGGTTGACGTAGCCCTGATTGGGGGAGTATGACCTGGCGGCATCGGGTCTGCTTCCATAATAGCGGTTCGGGCTGTTGTTCACCCTGTTATAAGACGACCTGTTGCCGTAATCGTAGCGTGGGACTGCAGTCCTCTCATAGGACGGCCTGTCCCCGTAAACACGGTCGCCGCTGCCGGGCCGGGCGTAATTTCCACCTCTCGCACGGTCATAGCCTCCCCTGCCCACGGCATGCCTTTCCGGCCGGAAATGCCGTTGTCCTTCCCAGTTCCCGTATCTCTGGTAGCGCCCGTAATAAGTATCCCTGTAATGATGAATCCTGTCGAAAGGATACCTGTTCAGGGCATAGGGGACATACCTGTGGTGTATGCCTGCCCATGGGCCTTGGTAATAGTAGGACGAATACCAGCAATTGTTCCTGTACAGATAATAGAGGTTGTTATAAAAGAAAAGATCGAACGGGACACCCACTGCCACATAGAACCCCAATTCGGGTGGTTGGACGAAATCAGGGGGGGCGTCAAGTTCCAGCGACTCGTAGTCATAGGGATAGGTCGATGTGGTGGCTACTGGCTGGTATGGATATGGTGCAGCGGGCACAACCGGCAGTCCGATGTTGATTCCTACTCCAGGGGGGGCCGGCAGGCTCAGGCCGAAGCCCGGCAGGTTGATGGTAAACTGCGCCCTGGCGGCACTCGTGACTGACACGGCTGCCAGAAGAACGGTTGAAAACAGTATCTGTCTTTTCATCTTGTATCCCTCCTGCGTCGGATCTGGCACGCATCCAGCCTGTAAGGCCTTCTTTTCCGTTCACGGATTCTTCTTTATTCACTACGTGAAACGAGTGGCAGCGGAAAAAGTTGACACACTATTTTTCCGTCTCACGGTGTGCCGATCATTTATGTGATCGACATTGTGTAGTTTGAGTACCTTCTCTACGCTGTTTTGGGAGCAGAAACGGTTCAATGATGAAACAATTTGTGGAAACCGGCGGTCTTGGGCTACTGTTGCACGTGATAGGTGCGTGAGTTTTCGACTAAACCCGGCAAGGAGGCATTGATGCCACAACGAGACGATGTGAAGAAGGTCCTGATAATCGGATCCGGTCCGATTATAATAGGCCAGGCATGCGAATTCGACTATTCCGGCACCCAGGCGTGCAAGGCCCTGCGCAAGCTGGGCTACGAGATCCTGCTGGTCAACTCCAACCCGGCTACGATCATGACCGACCCCGGGATGGCTGACACCACGTACATAGAGGCGCTCAATGCCGAGACGCTCACCGAGATCATAAAAAAGGAACGCCCCGACGCCCTCCTTCCCAACCTGGGGGGACAGACCGGCCTGAACCTGTCCAGCGAATTGGCCCGCAGGGGTGTTCTGGACGAGTACGGGGTCCGGGTGATCGGCGTCAACCTTGATGCCATCAAGCGGGGCGAAGACCGGGAGACCTTCAAGGAAACCATGACCCGCCTGGGCATCGAAACCCCGCGCAGCGACATTGCGACCACCATGGAAGATGCATGGACAATCGTCGAGCGGATCGGCATGCCGGTGGTCATCCGCCCTGCCTACACCATGGGAGGTACGGGAGGGGGATTTGCCTACAACAAGGAGGAGTTCGCTACTATCGTCAGCCGCGGACTTGCCGCCAGCCCGGTGAGCCAGGTACTGATCGAGGAGTCGGTCCTGGGCTGGGAAGAGCTGGAACTCGAAGTCGTGCGAGACGCCAAGGGGCAGAAGATCACCGTCTGCTTCATCGAGAACGTGGACGCCATGGGGGTCCACACCGGCGATTCATTTTGTACCGCACCGGTGCTGACCATCAGCCCGGAACTGCAGGAGCGGCTCCAACGCTATTCCTACAATATCGTCGATGCCATCGAGGTGATCGGCGGCACGAACGTCCAGTTTGCCCACGACCCGCAAACCGGCCGGGTGACGGTCATCGAGATCAATCCCCGCACCTCCCGCTCATCGGCCCTTGCCTCCAAGGCGACGGGTTTCCCCATCGCGCTTGTCTCGTCCATGCTCGCGGCAGGCATGACCCTGGATGAAATCCCCTACTGGCGGGACGGAAGCCTGGAAAAATACACCCCTTCCGGCGACTATGTGGTGGTCAAGTTCGCCCGCTGGGCGTTCGAGAAGTTCCGGGGATCGGAAGACAAGCTGGGAACGCAGATGCGCGCGGTCGGCGAAGTGATGAGCATCGGCAAGAATTACAAGGAGGCCTTGCAGAAAGCCATACGTTCCCTGGAAATCGGTCGCTACGGACTCGGGTTCGCCAGGGATTTCAACGGCAAGACGCTGGAAGAGCTGCTTGGCC
The DNA here is from genome assembly GCA_002419385.1 of Geobacter sp. UBA5735. Lineage (GTDB taxonomy): Bacteria > Desulfobacterota > Desulfuromonadia > Geobacterales > Geobacteraceae > RPRC01. Next base: position 14,008 of record DIFZ01000053.1, on the reverse strand, counting down.
TGCTTGCCGAGCCCTCCAGCGAGCGCCAGTTCATCATCTACGAGGCCCTGCGCAAGGGAGCGGACATCGAGCTCCTGTACCGCCGGACCCATATCAAACCCTGGTTCCTCCAGCAGATGAAGGAGCTGGTGTTGCTGGAAGAGGAAATCCTCCGCCACAAGGGGACGCTCCTGCCTGACAGCCTCCTGGTCCAGGCGAAAAAGGACGGCTTTGCCGACCGTTACCTGGCCAAATTGCTGGGAGTGCCGGAAAAATCGGTTCGCGAGCGGCGCACCGCTCTCGGCATGGTCGAGGCTTGGGAAGCTGTGCCGGTGAGCGGCGTGGAAAATGCCGCCTATTACTTCTCCACCTATAATGCCCCGGATACTGTCCCGGTCAGCGACAAGCGCAAGATCATGGTCCTGGGCGGAGGACCCAACAGGATCGGCCAGGGGATCGAGTTCGATTACTGTTGCGTCCATACCGCCATGGCACTTCGCGAGGAAGGTTTCGAATCGATCATGGTGAACTGCAACCCTGAAACTGTTTCAACGGACTATGACACCTCGGACAAGCTGTATTTCGAGCCGCTGACGGTGGAGGATGTGCTGGCGATTTATGAAAAGGAAAAGCCGGAAGGGGTGGTCGTCCAGTTCGGCGGCCAGACTCCACTCAACATCGCGGCCGAGCTTGAGGCTGCCGGTGTGAACATCATCGGCACCAGCCCGGAGACCATCGACCTGGCTGAAGACCGGGACCGTTTCAGCAGCGTGATGCGCAAGCTGGGCATACCCCAGCCCGAGTCGGGCATGGCCAGCACCCTGGCAGAGGCGATTGACATCGCGGCGCGCATAGGGTATCCGCTCATTGTCCGTCCGTCCTACGTGCTGGGCGGCCGGGCCATGGAAATCGTCCACGACGAAGAAATGCTCCGGGAATACCTGCGCAAGGCGGTTGACGTGACGCCCGAGCGGCCGATCCTCATCGACCGTTTTCTGGAGAACGCCATCGAGGCAGAGGCCGACGCCATTGCCGACGGCACCGATGCATTCGTGCCGGCAGTCATGGAGCATATCGAACTGGCAGGCATCCATTCCGGGGATTCGGCGTGCGTGATACCGCCGGTGAGCATCCCCCAGCGGCATATCGACACCATAGAGGAATATACGAAAAAGATTGCCATCGAGATGGGAGTGGTGGGCTTGATGAACATCCAGTACGCCATTGCCGACGAAACGGTCTACATTCTCGAGGCAAACCCGCGCGCCAGCAGGACCGTGCCGCTGGTCAGCAAGGTGTGCAACATTCCCATGGCCCGCATCGCGACGCAGGTGATGCTCGGCAGGAAACTGTCGGCGATGAACCTCAAGCGGCGGCCGCTGCCCCACTTCGGCGTCAAGGAGGCGGTTTTCCCGTTCTACATGTTCCCGGAAGTGGACCCGGTGCTGGGCCCCGAGATGCGTTCCACCGGGGAAGTCCTGGGCATGGCGGACAGTTACGGCCTCGCCTTTTTCAAGGCCCAGGAAGCGGCCTCTTCTACCCTCCCCAGGGAAGGCACGGTCCTTCTCACCGTCTCGGAGCATGACCGGCAGGGTGCGCTGGAGGTCGCCCGCCGTTTTGCGGACCTCGGGTTCCTCATCAAGGCGACAGAAGGCACCCATGCCTATCTCAAGGAGCATGGCATCGAGTCCGAACGCATCCTGAAGATGCATGAAGGGCGGCCCAACATAGCCGATGCCATCAGAAGCCGGGAAATCCAGCTGGTGGTCAACACACCGGCGGGCCGTCAGAGCCTTCACGACGATTCATACATCCGCAAGGCGGCTATACAGTACAAGGTTCCCTATATCACCACCATAGCGGCTGCAATCGCTGCGGCAAAAGGGATCGACGCCAGCCGTAAGGGGCGTGGGGAGATCCGCAGCCTGCAGGAATACCATAAAGGGATTCCCGGTTAGCGTAGTGTCCGGATGGATAAGTTGCCAGCCCCCTCCCCAGCCAAAATGAGGGGGCTTTCTTTTTGACCTCTGGTGTTTCACGCTAACGCTCCTGATTGTTTTTCCGCTGTTCCGGCATGTTACTCACCCAACACACACCGCATGGAAACTTCCAGTTCTTCCGCCCGGAACGGTTTGACAATAGCCTCGCAAAAGCCGTAGCTCCTGTAGCCTGCCATCACCGGATCGTTGGAGTAGCCACTGGAGACGATAAGCTTTGCCTCGGGGTCAAGAGCCAGGATGGCGGCTGCCGCTTCCAATCCCCCCATTTTCCCCGGAATGGTAAGATCCATAATGACCGCATCGGGTTTGCCCGCGTTTCTCATGGCGAATTCATAGTGATCGATCAATTCTTCACCGCATGAACAGGTTATCACGTCATACCCCAACATGGACAACATCTCAAGCGCCAGATCCCGGATGATTTCCTCATCATCCATTACCAGAACGTAACCTTCCCCTGTCATGGCGGGCAACGATGCCGAACTCTCCGTTTCATTTTTATTCGCGACATGTCCGGAAACGGCCGGTAAGTATACCCGGAATACGGAGCCCGCTCCGACCCGTGAGGATACCAGCACCTGGCCGCCATGTTTTCTGACGATGGAATGGAGTGCGGTAAGTCCAAGCCCCGTGCCGGTTTGTTTGGTGGTGAAATAGGGGTCAAAGATCTTGTCCAGGTTTTCGGGTGCTATTCCCGTACCCTGATCAATGACCGAAACCAGAACGTAATTGCCTGGCGTGAGAGAAGGCGCCTGGCCCTCCGAAAGGCAGCAGTTGGATGCTTCGACCCGCACCATGCCCCCTTGGGGCATTGCTTGATAGGCATTGATGAGTAGATTATGGAACACCTGGCCGATTTGTCCATCATCAGCTTCGATATGCCAAAGGTCTTCGCTGATCTTCATTTCGACAGCTACGTTGGAACCGTGGAGGGAAAATGAGGCTGCGTCCCGTATTATCCGGCTCGGATCAACGCGTTTCTTTACCGGGTCTCCACCCCTGGAAAATGTCAAAAGCTGGCATGTAAGCCCGGTTGCCTGATTGACGGCCTTTTCACAACGGTCGATCCTGCCGTGGAGAGCATGCTTGACGGGAAGTTCCATGCGCATCATGGACAGGTTGCCAAGAATTCCTGTCAGGAGATTGTTGAAGTCGTGGGCTATCCCCCCGGCCAGGATGCCGAGGCTTTCCAGCTTCTGAATGTTCAGCATCTGCCGTTCCAGTTCTATGCGGTCGCCCTCTGCCTTTTGCTGTTCAGTTATGTCCTGGACGGTTCCGATGATCTTTGCCGGGTTCCCCGAATCATCGCGGGACAATTCCCCCCTGGCACGCACTAGGCACTCCGTACCGTCGGGACGGATGACGCCGAATTCGGTCAGGAACGGTTCTCCTGTTTGAACGGTATGGAAGAAGACGGAGCGGACACGATTGCGGTCATCGGGATGCACCAGCTCCAACAGAGTATCAAATGTGCCCTGCATGGTTCCAGGTTCTTTGCCGAAAATGCGTCGGCATTGTGCTGAGGCATACAGGAGGTTGCCGGCCAGGTCCCTTGTCCAGTTGCCTACGCGAGCGATGCGCTGTGCTTCAATCAGATTGCGTTCGCTTTCCTTTAACGAGGCTTCCATGGCTTTGCGCTCACGGATATCATGGAAATTTCCGGCTGCATACTCCCTTCCATCGAATAGCAGGTAGTTGGCGGTCACCTCGACCGGTATCAGTTCTCCTGAAGCCACAAGATGCGTTGTCTCGAAGCGCATCTGTTCTCCCTGCTTCTGCTGTTCCCAGACAACAGGCTGATGTTCTTCCATGCTGAATGAGGGATCCCAATCGGGGATACGCAAGGTACGCAGCTTTTCCAAATCCATTCCGTAGTGCTCGCATGCTGCGGGATTGGCGTAGAACATCCTGCAGCCGTCTTCGGGGTCGACGACATAGACCGGTTCACGGGTGCATTCTATGAGTCTCCTGAAAAAAGACGCTTCTTTTTCGAATTGCAGGCGATCAGTGATATCCCGGACAATGGAACAGACGTAACTCCGGCCATCGTAAACAAAGTAGCTAGTGGTTATGTCTACGGGGATGACACGGCTGTCCCGCGCTGAATGAAGCCTCTGCATTCTCAAGCTTCCGGTTTTTTCGAGTTCTTCCTTATGAGAACGCCTGTCTTCATTTTCATAATCAGGATCAATATCAAGGACTGACAGGTTCAACAGCTCTTCGCGGCTATACCCCAACATTTTGCAGGCGGCTGCGTTGCAGTTCCAGAAACGGCCGTCTTCCGTCAACCAGTAGACTGCATCCGTTATGTGTTCGACTGAGTAGGCGGTCAACTTCAGGAGTGATTCATTTTCGCTGAGTTGGCGGGAGGTCTCAGAAATTCGCCGGGCATATCGCGCGATGAGAAAATAGAGGAGGGTGGCGGTGATAAGGATAAAGGCAAGGCCCTTGTAAACGGAGAGACGGATTATCAGCACCGGATCGTGGATGATCACTCCCACGATCGAATCGGAAAAGTATATCCAGAGTCCGCCGAAAATCGCGTACAGCGCAACGATCCTTACCAGCGCCCATTGCGCAGTCGTATTCAAAGCATGCTTCACTTCGTGTTACCTCTTTGTTGTGAGGGTGGCTTTTGGAAATCCTGATGACTTATGCTCTATCAAGAAAAGGCTCTCTTCTTTCTTCGGCTGCAATTTGTTATTCTTTAGCGGCAGCCTGACAGGGATATTTTGTTTTTTTTGTTGATTCCAGCCCTTATCTGGTATTATTTAGTGCCTATCCGGAAAGTCTCTCCGGGTCCGGAGCGGGACTTTTCCGGAGCCCGTGATAATCTGTCAACAGGTGATATTGTGTTAAGGGGAGGAATGAAACTATGAGAAACATTGGATCTGCACTTGTCGTGCTTTCCGCTATGGCAGTTCTTTCGGGGTGCGCCACCAAGGAATATGTCAATAACCAGGTGGACCCGTTGAACGACCGGCTCTGCAAGATGGAGGCAAAGGCAAGCGAACTCGAAGCCAGGATCAACGCTCTGGATGGCAGGGCGAACACTCTTGCAGCTGAGGTGAATACCGCGAAGAAGATGGCATCGGATGCCCAGGCTGCCGCTGCCAGAGCGGGCGAGAAGGCTGATGGGGCGGCAAGCCGTGCGGAATCAGCGGCAAGCAGGGCTGAAGCCGCTGCCAACAAGGCTGCAAAGGCTTTCGAACTGGGACAGAAGAAGTAGCAGCGTTTCTCAGGGAGCGGGAGCAGGGTCTGATTTCCTGCCCCGCTCCGCAGCTTTCGCGGAAATATCCGTCGGGACGCCGCTTTTTTCCTGAAGGGCAGTGAACAGCGCTGCCTGGTCGATGCGAAGCAGCAGCTTCCGGGACCGTATCAGCCGTATCGCTTCCCGTGGATAGTCCATTTCCGCGCCCTTATGTGCCTCGATGAATACCCTGCCGTTCATGACTCCCAGTTTCACCGGCTGCCGTGTTATGGTTACCCTGGTGCCGACCGGTACCAGATGGAAAAGCCTCGCGATATCTTCGGGATAGAGGCGGATGCATCCATGGCTGACCCTTCTCCCCACTCCCCAGGGCTTATTGGTGCCGTGGATCAGTATCGAACTCCGGGAAAGGCGCAGCGCGTGAGCGCCAAGCGGGTTGTCGGGTCCTGGCGGCACCCGTGCCGGCAGGTGCGGTTTTTCCCGCCTTATGGACGGCGGGACATGCCATGCCGGATTTACCGTTTTCCGGGTTACGGTGAACCTGCCGACCGGCGTATCGCTCCCTTCATCACCGATGCCGATGGGGAAGGTTGACACCGACCTTCCATCGCGGTCGTGGAAGAAATACAGGCGCATCTCTGACAGGTTGATGACAATGCCCCTGTATCGCGGTTTGTCAGGAAGGACCCAGAGCAGGGGTATCCTGACGAGTGTGCCGGGATTGGGGATGAAAGGATCCACGGTCTTGTTCGCATCGGCGATCTCATTGAATCCGAGGCCGAATGCCCTGGCGATTTCGATCAGGGTTTCGCCTTTTTTGACGGCGTAATGATTTGTCGTGCCCACGACCTCTCGGCCATGGCCGGAAAACTCGGCTGCAGCGGCGAAGTCCTCTGGGGAAAGCAGCCAGAGTATGGCAAGTACCAGCGCTGTTCTGACAGGCATGCTTCAGTTTCCGTTCCTGCTCGGAGTTTACGGTACATTTTAGCACGAAAATAAAAAAGGGGGTGCAGCTTGAGCCGCACCCCCCTTTTTATAGAGAACCTTTTCTTACCTCAGGACCAGAACTTGCCCAGCAGGGGAACGATCAGCAGGGAAACGATGTTGATGATCTTGATCATCGGATTGACTGCCGGACCGGCGGTGTCCTTGTAGGGGTCGCCGACGGTGTCGCCGGTTACGGCCGCCTTGTGGGCATCGCCACCCTTGCCGCCGAGGATGCCGTCTTCGATGAGCTTCTTGGCGTTATCCCAGGCGCCGCCGCCGGTGGTCATGGAGATGGCGACGAAGATACCGGTTACGATGGTGCCGACGATCACGCCGCCCAGGGCTTTGGGGCCGAGGGTGAAGCCGACGATGACCGGCGCGGCGATGGGGATGATGCCCGGGAGAACCATTGCCTTCAGCGCGGATTTGGTGACGATGTCGACACAGGTCGCGTAATCGGGCTTGCCGGTGCCTTCCATGATTCCCTTGATTTCGCGGAACTGGCGACGAACCTCGGTCACAACGGCGCCGCCTGCCGTGCCGACTGCTTCCATGCAGAGGGCCGCGAAGTAGTAGGGGAGGAGTCCGCCGATGAACAGGCCGACGATGACGTAGGGGTCGGAAAGGGAGAAGTCGATGTTCTGTCCAACCAGCTTCAACTCGTCAACGTAGGAGGTGAACAGGATAACCGCGGCCAGGCCGGCGGAGCCGATGGCATAACCCTTGGTGACTGCCTTGGTGGTGTTGCCGACCGCATCCAGCGGGTCGGTTACGGCGCGCACCGAATCGTCCAGTTCCGCCATCTCGGCGATGCCGCCCGCGTTGTCGGTGATGGGGCCGTAGGCGTCCATGGCCACAACGATTCCTGTCAGGGAGAGCATGGAAACGGCGGCAATGGCGATGCCGTAAACTCCGGCGCAGTTGAAGGCCACGATGATGCCCGCGGAAATGACGATGACCGGCAGGGCGGTTGATTTCATGGATACGCCGAGACCGGCGATGATGTTTGTGGCATGACCGGTGGTGGATGCCTGGGCGATATGTTTCACCGGACCGTATTCAGTTGCGGTGTAGTATTCGGTGATCCAGAAGATGGCTCCGGTGACCACCAGACCGACGACGGCGGAGATGAAGATGTTCATGGCCGAAAAGCCGGTGGGGTTGCCTTCCGGGAACATCTGCACGGTGACGAAATAGAAGGCGATGGAGGCGAGCACGCCGGAAACGATCAGCCCTTTGTAGAGTGCGCCCATGATCTTCTGGTTGCTGCCCAGCTTGACGAAGAAGGTGCCGATGATGGAGGCGACGATGGAGATGCCGCCCAGGATCAGCGGGAAGCTGACCGCGCCGGTGAAGTTGTTGAAGGCGATGGCGCCCAGCAGCATGGCGGCAATCAGGGTAACGGCGTAGGTTTCGAAAAGGTCGGCGGCCATGCCGGCGCAGTCGCCCACGTTGTCGCCCACGTTGTCGGCGATAACAGCCGGATTGCGGGGGTCGTCTTCGGGAATTCCTGCTTCGACCTTGCCCACCAGGTCGGCGCCCACGTCGGCGCCCTTAGTGAAAATTCCGCCTCCGAGACGGGCGAAGATCGAGATGAGGGAACCCCCGAAGCCCAGGCCAACCAGTTGGCTGACAATGTCTTTCACGGGGGCATCGGGCATCAGTTGCTGCAGCACCATGTAGTAACCGGCCACACCCAGGAGGCCAAGGCCCACTACCAGCATGCCGGTGATGGCGCCCCCCCGGAATGCCACGTTCAGGGCCTTGTGTATTCCGGACTTGGCAGCCTCGGTGGTGCGGATGTTGGCGCGGACCGAGACGAACATGCCGATAAAGCCGGTCAGACCGGAGAAAAGTGCACCGACGGCGAATCCAATGGCGGTTTTCCATCCGAGGGTGGCGAACAGGATGGCGAACATCACCACGCCCACAACGGCAATAATCGAATACTGGCGCTTCATGTAGGCGCCCGCGCCTTCCTGGATCGCCGCGGCGATCTGCTTCATGCGGTCGCTTCCCTGGGGGAGCTTCAGGATCCAGGTGGCCGAAAAAAGTCCATAGGCCACCGCCGCCACTGCGCAAGCCAGGGCGAATACTACGGCGTACTGTTCCATGCAAAAAACCTCCTGTTGATGTGCCTTCTGAAAGGCTAAATAAGAGAAGAAGCGGGGTGCCCCCGCTGGTGATCCAATCGCAATTAGTTAGCGGAAAACCGGTGATTTGTCAACCAGAAAGTGGTTGCTATCGCTCCTGCGAACAGTCATCGTCATGCTTTTTCACCATGATGCACTGACGGAGAGAGTGCTGGTGCGGAGGAAGAGGGATGTACCGTGATCGGTCGTGGTTTTCGAGTTGCGATTTTTTCCGTCTTTCCTATATGATGATAGCAGAATCCGTAACGCCATCATGCCTTGTCGAGCGCAACGCCTCTGTCTATGCATGCCGGTGGATTCGGATTGCCCGACGGAGTTCATTTGTCGCAGGCGGCGCGTGACGTGGTCAGCGGCGTTTGACCCCGGCATCCCGCTCGCCCGGCATTCAGACGCCACGGATTCGGGAGGAACCGCCGGATTGCCTCGTAGAAACTGCCGGCAGGGAGGTTGGTACACTCGTGCTGAAAATGCACATCATAAAAGAATTGAAGGCAATTGTCGGCAGGGAACATGTGGCTGTCGAAAGGCAGGACCTGGTCTGCTACGGCTACGATGCCACCCAGATGGAGTTCCTGCCCGATGCCGTTGTCTTTCCCGCGGATTCCGGTGAAATATCCAGGATCATGACCCTGGCCAACCGGGAACGGATGCCGGTCTTTCCCCGCGGAGCGGGGAGCGGGTTTTCCGGCGGGAGCCTCCCCAAAGGGGGCGGCATCGTTCTCGTTACCACGCGGATGAACCGGATACTCCGCATCGATACGGAAAACATGATCGCCGTGGTCGAACCGGGGGTTGTGACGGGGGACCTGCAGAACGCAGTGGAAAAGCTGGGGCTGTTCTATCCTCCCGATCCCGCTTCCCTCAATTTTTCCACACTGGGGGGAAACGTTGCGGAATGCGCCGGCGGCCCCCGGGCGGTCAAGTACGGAGTGACCAAGGACTTCGTGCTGGGGCTGGAAGTGGTGCTTCCCTGCGGAGAAATCATCACCACCGGTGGCGAAACTTTCAAGGGAGTCGTTGGCTACGATCTGACCAAGCTGCTTTGCGGCAGCGAGGGGACACTCGGCATCATCACCCGGATCGTGCTCCGTCTCCTGCCACTGCCTGAAACGCGCAAGACCATGCTGGCGATGTTTGAATCCATCGACGGCGCCGCCTCGGCCGTGGCCGCGATCATCCGCGCCAGGATCATCCCGGCCACCCTGGAATTCATGGACCATTCGGCGATTGCGTGCGTTGAGGGCCAGTTCCGGCTGGGCATGCCCGGAAATGCCCGCGCTGCCCTGCTGGTCGAGCTTGACGGTGACCGGGAACTGGTTGAAAGACAGGCCGCGGATATCGGCGTGCTGATCAGCCCGCTGGGGCTGATCGAATTTCGGGCGGCGGCAGATGCGGCAGAAGCGGAGGTCCTCTGGAAAGCCAGGCGGCTCATCTCGCCTGCGCTGCGAAAGGTCAACCCGGACAAGATCAACGAGGACATCGTGGTTCCCCGCAGCCGGATTCCGGACATCATCCGCAGGATCGACGAAATCAGGGAAACGTACGACATCCCCATAGTGAATTTCGGACATGCCGGGGACGGCAATATCCATGTGAACATCATGATCGACCGGAGCATGCCGGGGCAGGCAGAAAAGGCCGACAGGGCGGTCAGGGACATTTTCCGGGCAGCGCTGGACAGGGGAGGCAGCATGTCGGGAGAGCATGGCGTGGGGCTCAGCAAGGCTCCCTACATAACCATGGAACTGACTCCTGCGCAGATTGGCGCCATGAAAGCAATAAAGAAGGCGCTGGATCCGAACAATATCCTCAATCCGGGGAAGATTTTCCCGGAATAGTGCCGTTCAGTAACAAGGGACACACCAGTTGGTTAATAACCGTGCAAATTCGAGGTTCTAAACCTGATCCGGATGAGCCGGTACCAGAACCCCTTTGCCACGGATGAACACTGATGAACACGGATGAAATTCACAAAATTCTTTTCCCCTGGTCTTTTCTGATGGCATTTATCCTTTATCCGTGTAAATCCGTGTGTATCCGTGGCCAACGAGGGTTTTTCAGGGAAAGTTTCCGTCATACTGTCTGATGAGGTGCCGGAACATAAAAACATTAGATATGGAACCACTTGCAAGAATTGAAAACGAACTGAAGAAGTGCGTCAAGTGCGGCGCATGCCGTGCGCACTGCCCGGTGTTTTCCGTGCTGGGCAGGGAGCCGGTAAGCGCCCGGGGGAAGATTGCCCTGGCGCGGGGTGTCATGACCGGCACCGTACCGCTCGATGCCCGCACCCGGGCGGACATGTCAAAGTGCCTGCTCTGCGGCAGATGCGTGGAGAAGTGCGCCAACGACGTCCCGACCGACCTGATCGTGCTGGCCGCCCGGGAAGTCCTGGCGCGGAAGCGCGGGCTCACCCCCCTTTCCCGGATGATCAGGCTGCTCTTCGGCAGCAGAAAGCTCATGAACGGCTGCGCCCTGCTGGCAAACGTGGCGCTGCCGCTGCTTTTTCGCAGAATACCCGCATCATCGGGCCTCAGGCTCCGCTTTCCGTTCCGGTTCTTCAGCCGGCGCCGAATTCCCGCCATGCCCCGCAGGCCTTTCCTGGACAGGCATCCCGAGGTGACGGAGGGCAGGCCGGACCGGCCCCGGGTTGCCTACTTCATTGGCTGCATGACCAATTTCATGTACCCGCAGATCGGCGAGGCGGCCCTGGGCCTGCTGAAAGAGCTGGGCTGCACGGTGATCATCCCGAAGGATCAGCAATGTTGCGGCTTCCCGGCGATTTCCGGCGGCGACTTCGAAACGTTCCGTTTCCTGGCGGAAAAGAACCTGGCCGCGCTGGAAAAGTGCTCCGCCGACGTCATCGTGACCGCATGCGCTTCGTGCGGCGGGGCTTTCCACCGGCTTTACCCGCGCGTTCTGGGTGAACGCATTCCGGGACTGGCATCGCGCTGTGAAGCCCTGGCTGAAAAGACCGTCGATGCGGCAGTCCTGCTCCAGCGGTTCGGGTTCGAACCTTCCGCCGACGGCTCAGGCTCTTGCCAACGTGTCTTCTACCATGATCCCTGTCACCTCAGGAACCGGTCGGTCGTCCGTGAGCCGCGCCAACTGCTTCGTTCACTGCCCGGCCTGGAGCTTGTGGATACGGAACGTGCCGCCTCCTGTTGCGGTTTGGGAGGCACGTTCAACTATTACCACTACAATACCTCCATGGAAGTCAATGCAGGCAGGTTGGCGGCCATCGCCGATTCAAAGGCGGATACGGTTGCCACGGGGTGCCCCGGCTGCATGATGCAGATTGCCGATGGCCTCAGCCGGGGGAGGAGCGGGATACGTGTCCGCCACCTTCTGGAAATCCTGGCGGAGAAGTCTCCGGGCAATCGTTGAGTGCATGCCTGGCATGTCTCGATGGTGCTTGCTGACCGGTTTTGTCGAATTCCGGCAACCATTCCCGGCAGGGGAGCCGGGGCAGGTGTTTTATGTATATTAAACTATTTTTTATTGACATTAGATTGAAAATTTACAATAGTGGCGTACATAAAGCGGAGTCTGCGGCTTCCCGTTCATCTCATGGTTGCAGGAGTATCTGATGTCCGAATACAACATAGGGGCAAAACTGAAAAGTCTTCGTCTTTCCAAGAAATTGACCCTGCAGGCGGTCGCCAGGGAGACGGGTTTTTCGCCGGCATTGATATCACAGATCGAAAACAACAACGTTTCCCCTCCCATCGCCACCCTTTCCAGGATCGCAAAATTCTTTGACGTGAAGATCGGCATGTTCTTTGCCGAAAGCGAAGAAGAATGCAAGTTCGAGATAGTGCGAAAGAATGAACGCCGGGAGGTTCCCCGCGTCATTTCTCCAACCGGAACCAGCCACGGTTATTCCTACGAATCCCTTTCCTTCCACAAACAGAACAAAAAAATGGAGCCGTTTATCCTTACCCTCAGCGATCCTGTGTCTGAACATACCACCTACAGCCACGAAGGGGAAAAATTCCTCTATGTGTTGAAGGGAGTAGCCGAAATCTGGATGGATGAGGAGCGCATCAAACTCGAGGAAGGTGACAGCATCTATTTCGATTCGACCTTGAAGCACCGCTTCCTGTCCGCTGATGGTACGGAAGTGAAACTGCTGATCGTCGTCACGCCATAACTCGTTTCGATCCGTGAGCGTGCCCGCGCCTTTCAGTTTCATGTTCTCTTCCGTGGAAGGTGCCTGTCCTTCCTCGGAAGGCGAACAGGCGCTTTCCACCTCTCACCAACCCTTCCAGTTTACCTGCTGAAGTGCCGGCTTGCCTCAGACGGCTCAATACAATGTTCTCACGTTGTTCGTTCTGACGAATTCGTCCCTCCATGCCGATATCGTGTCCAAACTGACGCTTCCCAAAATAAAACACCATTTATTTTCTTGACTTCCCGTGGGGTAAGCATTTAATGTTCCTCAATTCCATGGGGAAGTGTTCAGTTTTTCATGAGAAACGATGATCGGTCTTTTTCCGGTCATCGGATCATGTCATCCGGGAGGCAAATGTGGGGAAATATGCATCGTTGCTCATCGCGTCGTTTTTCATTCTGGGGGGATGTGCCGGTACCAGTGGAACGGTTCAGGATACTGGCGATTATGTGGAAGTAGACAACCCGGCACTCACCATGTCTCCCGGTGCGCCACCCACCATATGGGTTCCGCGCAGCTATGTGGAGCAAGGCATTCCACGCGGCGGCGAGGTCTTGGAGAAGGGCGTGGCGTCACTGAAAGGCTCGCATGCGGAAAGCGGCGGGCAGCAGGCAGCTCCGCAGACGGCCGCGGCCCAGCAGGTTCCGGCAGTTCAGCCTTCCCCTGTTCCGTCTCCCCCGGTTCAACCTCCCCCGGTTCTGCCGCCTGTGCCGGCTGCAAAGCCGGCTCCTGAGGTTGCACCGGTAAGGCAGATACCTGCACGCACTGCCAGGCACAAGATATTCGTCATCGAAGCTGGGCAGCATTCGCTCCAGTCCCGCTTCAGCAGCGAGATGAAGAAAGCTTCCGCTGACAATTTGGTCGATGCGGCCCAGGCTGCGTTTGTTTCACGCTATGCCTCGGCAGGTACGGTGAGCGAACGCTCGGCGCTCAGCAGGAAGCTGCAGGAGGATTTTGCCGCCACACTGGCGGTCTGTCTGACTGCGCCGGAAGGGGTGGTTCCCGGAAAAGCTTTGGCCGCCGAGGTCTATGAAACGCACGGCGGGTCCCTGGTCCGCAAACTCGAGGCATTGATCGGGGACTATCCCCGGTCCGACGCGCATGCCAGGGGCCTGGCGATCGACCGGGCGCTCCGCGAGCTGTCCATTCAGGTCAGAGATGTGGCGGCTTTCGTTCCATGGTATGGCAGAGTGGTTGCCGTGGAGGGCGACCGGATATATCTCAATGCAGGCAAGGAATCAGGGCTCGGCATCGGGATGGCGCTGAACCTTTACCGGAGCGGCAAGATCATCGAAAAACTGGGATATGCTCCGGGACAGAAGGCAGCCATAGTGGAAATCCGCGGGTTTGTCGGCACTGACGGCGCATTCGCGGCTGTCAGGGAAGGCGGCAAGGCGCAGGTTTCCGACCTGGTCGGTTTCGAGTAGTCATCATAGTGCAATGGATGTTTTGCCTGGCCTCGCATCGCATATGGGCCATATTAGATAGTGTCAAAAGTTCTATGAAA
>DIFZ01000046.1 GCA_002419385.1 Geobacter sp. UBA5735 | reverse complement strand
AAGCAGTGTTATACCAAATCACCCGAAAGATTGTCAACAAACTTTTTTACTTTTTTTTCCTGCAACGGATCTTGAACATAAAACTTAACTATTACGCCTTGGTTGACAGCAGAGCGATGTTGTGTAACCGTGTTAGGGCACACCGACAACATCGAACCTGAGGAGACAACTGACATGGGCAACGTCCTGGAAAGCGCACGCTGGAATACTGCACCACTCTACGCATCGATGGTAGCGCCCGAGCTGGAAGCCGACTTTTCCATGGGTGCATCGATGACGGATGGCTTCCATGAAAAATATTTCGGCAAAGTCGCAAGCTTGAGTGCCAAGCAACTGAAGGAAGCTCTGGTCGAGATGGAACGGTTACAGGAATCCCTGGTGAAACCCCAGACGTTTGCCTATCTCCTTTTCGCGGCTGACAGCGAAGATACCGCAAACAAGAAATTGTCGCAACGAGCCATGGAATTCGGCAACCGGATGTCTCAGGAACTCCTCTTTTTCGATTTGGAATTGATTGCCCTCGATGATGCCCGTTACCGCGAACTGATCGATGACGCTTCTCTTGCCAGCTACCGGCACTATCTGGAAAGTCTGCGTCGCTACAAGTCGCATACTCTTCCTGAACGCGAGGAACGTCTCATCAAGGAAAAAAGCCTTACCGGTGTCGAGGCGTTTACGCGCCTTTTTGACGAGATATCGTCCTCGTTCCGGTACGACTTCGAACTGGACGGGGAAAAGCAAGAAATGACTGGTGAAGAACTCCTCGGCTTGCTTCACCACCCGGACAGCTGTGTCCGAGAGCGTGCATTCACAACTTTTCTCAGCAAATATGAGGAACAGAGCATTGCCTTCGGTGCAATATTCAACAATGCGGCCCTCGATCATAGCCAGGATCTGGAACTCCGCAACTACCCGGACGTCATGGGACCCACACACCTGGCAAACGAGCTTGCACCGGAAGCAGTCGAAGGCTTGATGAAAGTAAGCGAAAACAATTACCATCTGGCCCGTCACTATTTTCAGCTGAAAGCGCGACTGCTTGGCCTGCCAAAACTGAAAAACACAGATATCTACGCACCCGCTCTCGGCAGCGACCGCAGGTATACATTCAACAAGGCTAAAGAGTTGGTACTTGAAGCGTACGGACTATTCTCTCAGGATTTCAGGGAAATCATCGGCAGTTTTTTTTCCGAGCATAGAATAGATGTCCTGCCCCGCCCTGGTAAAAGCGGCGGCGCATTCTGCATGGGAATTTCACCTTCGCTCCCACCGTTTGTTCTTCTCAACTATACCGGGAACCTGCGCGATGTAGCCACATTAGCCCATGAGTTGGGCCATGGACTCCATTTTGTCCTCTCACAGCGCCAAAGCATGCTGAACTATCACTCTTCCTTCCCCCTTGCCGAAACAGCGTCTGTGTTCGGAGAAATGCTGCTCACCCGTCTGTTGCTCCAGCGTGAAAGCGATCCCAAGTTCAAGATTTCACTGCTTTGTGCAAAGATAGAAGACATTATTGCCACTACGTTTCGTCAGGTCGTTCTGACCAGATTCGAGGAACGGTTTCACCTGGAGCGCAAACAGGGACTTTTGTCAACAGAAGATATCTGTTCGTTCTGGTGGGAGGAAAACGCCCGGCTCTACGGCGACTCGGTTGCCATGATCGAACCCTACAGGTGGGGCTGGAGCTACATATCCCACTTTATCCATTCGCGCTTCTATTGCTATTCTTATACCTTTGCCGAACTCCTGGTGCTTTCCCTGTTCAACAAATACCTCAAGGAAGGCGAAACATTCGTACCCAAATACATTCATATTCTGGAAAGCGGCGGTTCCCGGGCTCCTGCCGATACTGTTCGGCCCGCGGGAATAAACTTCAACGATCCAGGTTTCTGGCAGGAAGGATACGACTTTCTCCAGGGTTTGGTCGAGGAATTGGAGAGCTATGTTTGACACAAGCGGCCCGCAATGACGTGTGTCACAAGCAGAGCCCATCAGCGCTATTCCACCTCCATAATGACGTTACGCCAATTTTACGCAATCGCGTAAAGGCTCTGGCACATGCGTAATAAATCGTGCTATATTGAGCCGTAGCGGTCAAGAATGAAAACAGAATGTAGTGTAAAAGGAGTCATGCATGGTCAAGGTGCTTGTCGCGCTTCTCGTTGTTTTGTCACTGGCATTCCTTTCAACAGCCCCAACGCCGGCTGCGCAACCAGGCAAAACGGACACCGTCTTCAACAGGAGATTTCTGCCAAAAGTCAAACCCATGATGGCTTATGAACATTTGGTACGGATCATCGGAACGCAAGGAGAGCTGGTGGGAAACAGAAACGCCAAATCTGAGACAGTCGTCGCGTATAGCTGGAATGGAAGAAAAAAATCGAGCCTGCGTGTTCTGTTAAGCAACGGAAAGCTCATTGAGGCAACCATGATCGCGCCGAACGGCCATACCTACATTATCGGTCGTGACGGAAAGATAAGGGATCTGGGCGATTGATGTTGCTCAATGCCTGCCTGGACCCCAGGCGAAACAAAAGTGGTTGTTGAGCCTGTGAGTCCTCATAGTAAAAAGAAGCAGCCCATTGTTTCTCATGCCCGCGCGGACTTGTTCCCGTCATGAAAAAGGTTCGCAACCTCGGCAAGCAGTTCCTGTTTCCAACGGTTAATGGTGATCGGATTGACACCATATTCGCGCGCCAGCTCCGCCAGCGTCTTTGATTCGCTCAAGGCTGCCCACGCCACGGTAACCTTGAATTCCAGCCCATCATCGCAGTCTTTCATCCGCATGTGCTATCTCCTGTTCTCCACCCGGGGTTCTTTTCCTCAACTGCATCTATTAAACGTATGCTTCAGGTCTGTCCTGACTGTGTGAAGCCTTTACAGCCATCCCTGCACTCCCCTTGATTTCATCTGGGTTTGATACAATTATTGTCATCTCATAAACACTTTTACCTTTCTATACTTCTTATATCGAACTGCTGTGAGATATATCACCACTATCTGCTTTTCTCCCGCGTGTTATTCGAAACTGCCAAAGCCAGATCACGGCAGACAAAAAAACCCGGCGTTTACGCCGGGCCTGTAATTTTTTTTCGCAGCCTTGGTTCCTATGTTTTTTACAAAACCTGAGATTCCAGCAGAGAAATCATGCGTCCTTCTCAACAGGACAGATCACCAGATGGCGGTCGGGCTCCCTTCCCACACTCTGGGCCATCAGGCCCAGGCTCGAAATATAGCGGTGCTGAACTTTTCTCAATGCGGGCCGCCGTGGCGACAGGGACACCTCCACCCCTTCCTCGACCGCCCTGCGCACCGCTTCCTCTGTTTCTTCGACCGCCTCCCGTATCTCATCCTCATCCATGCCCTGCACCAGGTTGAAAATCTTCTGCAGGAGACGGCGCAGTTCCGCAGTCGTGTTTCTCTTGATGTAGTGAAGAGGGGCATCGGTCAATCGGGTGATTCTCCTCAATCCCATGTCGTCGGCACGGGAACGGAGCGCGATGACCAGATCAGCGGACTCTGCGCGGCTGGCAATCCTGATGTCCAGGTCCAGGTCTCTCCCTGCCCTTTCCAGGAGTTCCCTGTTGACTCCGTGGGGGTAGATGCGGACCGGTCCGCTGGGTACGGGCGCCGCCCTTTCCATCGGAGCCTCGCAATGGGTCCTCGCTCTTCGCGTTTGCCGCATGTCCGGCTTTGCTTCCTCGATGTTTATCTGGCCGTCCTCGGTCTGTTTTCTCTTTTCCCCGCGCGCTTCATACCCCCGCAGTATGGTATCAACAGCAGCACCGGTGTCCTTGTGCACAATGACTTCGTTGCGGTCGGCCATTTCAACCAGTATATCGAAGGTGGGAGGGGCCTTCCTTTCGTTCACGGTCTTTGTGGTCCCCCGCCGACGCGCTTCGTCGTCGCCAAGAGTAACCGTCTGCACGCCGCCCACCAGGTCAGAGAGGATGGGGTTCATAATCAGGTTCTGCAGGGTATTTCCGTGGGCGGTACCGATCAGCTGCACCCCCCGCTCCGCAATGGTGCGCGCAGCGGCAGCCTCTGCCTCGGTACCTATCTCGTCGACGATGATCACCTCAGGCATATGGTTCTCAACCGCCTCGATCATGACCGCATGCTGCCGGTCAGGCCGCGGAACCTGCATCCTGCGTGCATTCCCGATCCCCGGGTGCGGTATGTCGCCATCCCCGGCAATCTCATTGGATGTATCGATGACAATGACCCTCTTTTGAAAATCGTCGGCAAGTACGCGTGCCATTTCCCTCAGCTTCGTGGTCTTGCCCACACCTGGCCGCCCCAGGATCAAGAGGTTCTGTCCGGTATCGATCAGGTCGCGCAACAGTTCTATGGTGCCGAATATGGCCCTTCCGGCCCTGAGCGTGAGGCCGATTACAGCCCCCTTCCTGTTGCGGATGGCAGAGATGCGATGCAGTGTTCGTTCGATACCGGCCCGGTTGTCGTCGGTAAATTCTCCCACGAGAGCCAGGACATGGGACAGGTCCTCATGACTGACCGCCTTTTCACTCAAACGGATGACATTTCCGGGAAAACGGGCCTCGGGCAGTCGACCTATGTCCATCACCACTTCCACCAGCTGTTCCAGGGGGAGCTTCCTCAGGGCGGCCTGCAGGTCACCGGGAAGGGTCGCAACCAGCAAGTGGATATCGTCCTCCGGGTTCGCGATCTTTTTTCGGGATGTGGTCATAGGGGTTCCTTTCGAAAGGAACGGCCCCGCCAAAAAATCTGACCGGGAACCGCTCCCCTGTTGTGAATCCAGTATAGCACAACAAATTCCCCCATTTCACCTCTTCATCCTTCTTCCCCTCAGGCCGGACCCAGGATTTCCGCCAATTTCGGCATCCTGGAAGAATGGACCAAGGCAAGCACTTCATCGTTTGCCTGAATCACCAGGTCACCGCGGGGAATCAGCAGCCTGCCCTTGCGGATTACGGCAGTTATAGCGCTTTCGACCGGAAGGTTGAGGTAGCGGATGGATTTTCCCACTGCTGTCGAGGAATGATGCACCTTCTCTTCCACCAGAGAATACTCACCCTTGCGCAACTTCAGAAGGGTCATCATTTCCCCGACAGACATCTCTTCCGCTATCAGATGGGCCAGCAGGTCCGCCTGGTTGAGCGCCACATCCACTCCCATCTTCGGATTGAATATCCAGGAGTTAGCCGGATCGTTCACCCTGGCGATAACCCTTTGTGCCCCGAACTCGAAGCGGGCCAGGCTTCCGACCACCAGGTTTGTTTCATCGGTCCCGGTAACGGCAGCCACTACGTTCGCCTGACGGACTCCCGCGATCTCAAGGACGCCCGGGTCGGTGCCATCGCCTCGCAGAACAGTGTCCACAGGCAGTTTCCGCTCCAGTTCGTCAACCGTTTCAGGATCCTTCTCTATCAGCTTTATTCGTTCTCCCCCCTTGATAAGGAGTTCGGAGAGGTACACCCCGACTTTTCCGCCACCAACAATGATAACATTCATGGTTTCCCCCCTAACAAGCTGCTAAAGCCAACCGAGAAGTACCTTGAGGCGGTCGGCCGATACGGAGAGCAGCGCGAGGTGTATCAGATCGCCCTTGTGAAATTCGGTTCCGCGGGTGGGAAGAAATGTTTTCCCCTTCCTGCTGACGGCAACCACATGAATTTCCCCGATTACCGTCAATTCGTTCACCGTTCGCCCGACCAGAAGATGTGGAACCTCCACTTCCACGATGTCCACCTCACCGTTTCCCAGGCTGGTAACCGTCTCCATCCGGGAATAGCAGAGGAGATCGACAATCCTGTTGATCCCCCAGGTTTCCGGGGAAATGTTCTGCAGCCCCAGGCTCCGGAAGATTTCGGCCTTGCGGGGGTCATAAATGCGGGCTACCACCTTGGGAACGTGAAACACCTGGCGCGACAGGCGGGCGGCGACAGCGTTGACCTCGTCGCTGGCGGTAACGGCTGCCAGGGCGTCTGCCCGTTCGATGCCGGCTTTCAGAAGCGCCCCGCGGTCAAATCCACCTCCGCTGACAGTCGCCCCCTTGAAAGTTCGACCCAAACGCTCGAAGGATGACGGATCACTGTCCACAACCGTCACTTCATGGCCGCGCCCGCTCAGTGTCTGGGCCAGAGCGGCTCCCATGCGGCCGCACCCGATGATGATGATTCTCATACGGCACCTCCCCCGGAAACTTTCCGCCGCTCCCACCAGCGCATGAAAGCCTTGCGCCCTTCCTCCGCGAAAAACATTATCGGCGGAAATACAAGCAGCAATGCCCAGAAGCTTATGGGTAACGGAGCAAGTTCAAAGATTTCCCCGACTGGTCGGACGTAGATGAGGGTATTGACCAGCAGCAGTTCAAACAGAATGCCCAATAAAAGGAAACGGTTACTGAAAAAACCGATCTTGAACACCGACGCCCGGCTGGTACGACAGGCATATGCGTTCCCGATTTGAGTGGCAATCACACCGGCAAGAAAAATCGCCGTAGACAGGACGTATACATAACCATCGGGGGTTGACATCCGTTCGGTGTAAGGAAGGAGGTCCGGGCGCGGCAGATGGAGCATGTCGTGATACCCGAATGACTTGTACAGAAAAAAGAACCCGAAGAAACAGAGGACCGTTTGGATACTTCCCAACCAGAAAAACGACCTGAAAAGCAAACGGCCGTCAACCAGCCGTTCGTTTGGGCCTCTCGGCTTGCGATCCATGGTGCCGGGCTCCGGAGCTTCCGTGCCCAGCGCCAACGCCGGGACAAGGTCCGTTCCCAGGTCGATCGCCAGAATCTGCATGATGGGCAATGCGAGCGGAATATTGAACATGATCTGAATTATGAAAGGCCATGCTTCCGGCACATTTGAACTGAAAATGTATGTGACGAACTTCTTTATATTTGAATAGACAGCACGTCCTTCTTCAATGGCATTGACTATGGAAGCGAAATTGTCGTCGGTAAGGACCATGTCGGCAGCCTCTTTTGCCACTTCCGAGCCTGCGGCACCCATGGCCACCCCTATATCGGCCTTTTTGAGTGCCGGCGCATCGTTCACTCCATCTCCGGTGACTGCCACGATATGGGCCATCGCCTGGAGCAGGCTTACAACCCGCAGTTTGTGTTCCGGCGCTACGCGGGCAAAAATGACCTCTTTATCCAATGCCTCCTTCAAGGCGTCATCGTCCATCGCATCCATTTCCGCTCCGGAAAGGAGAACTGGGCGGCCCTTACCGATGATACCGATTCGGCGGGCTATGCTTTCCGCCGTCAATCCATAATCACCTGTTATCATGATTATTCGTATGCCGGCACGGTGACATTTCCTGACAGCATCGGCAACCTCGGTGCGAGGAGGGTCCATCATTGCCATCAAGCCGATAAACGTAAGGTCGCGCTCAACCGCTTCAGGGACATAATCCTGGAAGCCCTCCGGCAAACGGCGCAGTGCAACGGCCAAGACTCGCAAACCATTTGCGGCGTAATCATCATTGGCGTTCATGATCTCCCTGCGCACTTCATCACTCAATGGACAATCCTGCCCATCCAAGGAGAATCTGGTGCAAAGATCCAGCATCTCCCGGGGCGCGCCCTTGACGAAAGCCAACATGCCAGTTTCCCGGTTTGCCCCCTGCACTTCACTCCCCGGCACTTTGTGGATGGTGCTCATCCTTTTCCTTCTGGAGTCGAAAGCGAGTTCCCGGATACGGAGAAAGAATCGTTCTTCGGCGTCAATGTTCAAGCCGCCTTTTATGGCCGCTATACGCATGGCCGCCTCAGTCGGATCCCCAAGAACGGACCCGAAGCGGTTTGCCACGTCCGGCGGCAGGATGCGTGAATCGTTGCATAAGCCCGCCGCCAGAAGCAGAAGGCGTAAATCCCCTGTCATTGGCGGTGATATACGGTTGCCCGCTGCAAGTATTTCCCCTTCCGGGGCATAACCCGCTCCGGTTATTGTAAGGCTCTGACCAGCAACCCACAGGTGGCGAACCGTCATCTCGTTCTGGGTCAGTGTGCCGGTTTTGTCAGTGCAGATCACTGAGCAGGAACCAAGAGTCTCCACAGCGGAAAGTTTTTTTACCAGCGCATTCCTCCTTGCCATGCGCTGCACCGCCAGTGCCAGAGCCAGGGTTACTGTAGGCAGAAGTCCCTCCGGAACAAAGGCGACAATCATGCCGACGGCAAAGACAAAACCAACACTCAGCGGACGGTGAATCACGAAAACCGACAGCAGGAAGAAGAGAATGCCTAAACCTACGGCCAGGGTGGCCACCACCCTCGAAACATTATTGATCTCCTTCTGAAGCGGGCTGATCTCTTCTTGCAGCCCCAGGGTCAGGTGGGCAATCTTGCCGAATTCAGTCTCCATCCCAGTGGCAAAGACAACGGCCTTTCCTACACCGGACGCTACGCTTGTGCCGGCAAAAACAAGGTTGGGCAACGCGGTTCTGCTCAAGTCACCGCTCAGGACAGCATCAGCTGTTTTGCGAAGCGGATGGGATTCGCCGCTGAGAGTTGACTGATCCACCCGTAGTTCAGATACCTGTACCAGACGACCATCTGCTGAGATCCGGTCACCCTCTGCCATGAGCATGACATCGCCCGGAACCAGTTCGTGAGCAGCTATGCGCTTTTCTTCGCCATCGCGGAGCACCCTTGCATAAACGGGCAAAAGCTTTCGTAGTGCCTCCATGGCCCTTTCTGCCTTGTATTCCTGCCAGAAAGAAAAAACAGCATTGATTACGACAACCGTCCAGATTGCCCAGCCAAGCTGCGGCATATGACCAATGAATGCCAGAATGCCTCCAGACCACAACAGCAAAGCCATCAGGTGAGTAAAATTGGCGAAAAACTTGAAATAGAGGGGTTTACGTATCACTTCGTGGATGGTGTTAGGTCCAACGCGTTTCAAACGCCCATCCGCCTCGTTTTGGGATAACCCCTGGGGAGATGAAGATAGCAAACTGTAAATTTCTGATATAGCGAGGGAATGGGTAGACTTGCGTGTCTCAGGCTCGGCAGTATTGGTTTCCCTGAAGTTCATGCCAACCCCTGGAAGCAAAGGAGAGCAAGGAAGGGTTCCTGATCAAGTGATTCGGCTCGATGCTGTTTTGATCTGAAAAGCCATCGGGTAAATTTTCATTCAAAAAACATTTCGTAGTAAACGGGGCAAAATATCATGCAGATATCAATGCAGCTTCTTGCAAAGCGGATCTTCGTCATAGGCAGCCACACCCGAGATACCCCCCACCCCTGAGTGTGCCTTCGTTTCTACGGGAATCCATCTGTCAGCGTGGTGATAGGCGACGATTCTTCCCTTTTTTATCAGTCCGTCGAGAAGATGGCTTTCAACGACACCAGCAGTTTGATCCGTATAGATGACTCGAACCAGCATACTCCTGCCCTCCCCTATATTTTCAAACCGGGTTTCCCTCCTGACGCTGGTATGTCAGAGGAACTCGAAACGGATTTTTAACAGTTGCTAACATTATACAAGGGGAATCGGACTGTGTCCAGAGGTGAAAGTGTTACTGGAACTTTCTCATTATTTCCGCTGCAGCCTCTTCGATAGCCTTGTTGGACATGTCCACCACCATCCATTTCGTATTCTCACGAAAGAGCCGCCGGGAGAAGAGAAGCTCTGATTCGACATTATCGTATTCGGTGTAACGTCCGCGAAGGTTCTGCTTCATGTTCCGCATCCTGGAGATACGGATTTTTATCAGCTGCTGCACGTCCTGGACAAGACCGATGATCCGTCCCTGATCGATCTGAAAAAGCTGCTCGGGCGGTACCAGACCTTCCACGAGCGGGATATTGGCAACCTTGTATCCTTTGCCGGCTAGATACATGGACAATGGGGTCTTGGAGGTGCGGGATACGCCGACCAGCACGATGTCGGCCTTTTCCAGGTCCTGCGGGTTTTGCCCGTCATCGTGCTTGACCGTAAAATTCACTGCATCCAGTCGTCGAATGTAGTCTTCGTCAACCTTGTAAATGACTCCTGGCATTCGCCGTGCCGGAAGTCCAAGAAAATCTTCCATCTTCTCAATGATCGGGGTTATGACATCGAACGACACCAGTCCGCGGCGGTCAACCTCTGCGTTGAGTTCGGCGACATGCGCCCGGTGCATGAGGGTGAACACGATCAGCCCCGGACGCTTCGCAACATCCTCGACCGCATTCCTGATATCATCAAGAGTCTTCAGGTAGCTCTTCCGGTGTACCTTGACGTCGGTTGTATCAAACTGTGCAAGGGTTGCCCTGATCACTCGCTCGGCTGTTTCTCCGGTCGAATTGGAAAATATGTAGATGTGTTTCGTCAATCTCATGGCATGGTTTCCTGTAGTTTCAGCAGCTGGGATTTAGCGTTGCGGACCATGAAGCTCCTTCTTTCCGTACCAGGAGCACGCTCCTGCTGAGGCGGATTTTCGGGGTGCCTTTCACGACAAGGCCGGCGTCGACGGCAGTCTGAACTGTCCGCTGAAAGCTCTTTTCCGCTACGTGAACAAGCGGTTCAACCAGAAGAAAGACTCCTTCAGGCTTCAGCAGGCCGCACACTTCCTCCAGAAACGAACGCTGATCCGGAACCTCGTGAACGACCCAGAACGCCAGGATGAAATCTGCAGCGGGATGACTGCCCAGAGAATACGGGGAGACAAGACAGGGCTTGATTCGTTCCGAAACTCCCCGTGCCCGGGCTTTCCGTGCCACAGTAGCAAGCATGCCGGCCTGAATGTCGATTGCCAGGACACGACCTGCAGGCCCGACCAGGCGTGCTAGGGGGATAGTGAAACAGCCCATGCCGGCGCCAATGTCCATTACGGTGCTGCCTGAACCGACATAGGGGCTCAAAATGCTTTCCGGATCGTGGATGAGCGTGCGCAGCGGGTTGTCGATCGCAAACCCCAGCCACCATGGACACACCATGGAGAAGTCCTTTCAGCCTGTCAGAAATGATTCCAGGGCATCGGACGCCCGGCTGATCACCGCAACAGCCACTGGTGCACGAGCGCTCCGGCCAGCCAGGCGGAGAATCCCAAGGTCAGTGCAACCGGGAATGTCGTACCCCTGACAAAGCAGGGGTAGAGTACCGCAAAAAAAAGAATGGTCGGGAAAATTCCCCACAGCACCCCGACAGTATACCTGGTCAGCAGCATGCTGTCACCACCGCTATCGCTCCAGAGCCACAACAGCACGACAAGGCTGGTAAGCGGCATCGTGGCGACAAGCCCGCTCAAAGATGGATGCCTCTTGCCCATGAAGACGCAGGAAACGATGATCAGGTTGGCAATCAGCAATTTCAGCAAAAACCGCATACCCCCCCCTTGACTCCGCTCCAGATCTTGACGTATGTCGCACAAGCACGCCCGCCGGTTGACACCTTCAGGGCGACAATCCAGCCTCACCGGATTGGACAGCAAGGGCTGCCCGCCAGAGTGAGGCCAACGGACGAAATAAAAAAAGACCGTTTCCGGCTGGAAACGAGCTACAGCAAGCAGTTGAACATCCCCATGCACCAGAAACAATCGCCACACGGCACGGTGTTGCCGTAGCAATCCTGCTCGAACTCCTCAGCGGTCAGATACTGGCAAGGGACAACATTGCAGTTTGAGCAGTAAGGAAATTCATACTGGAGCACTTCTTCCCTGAAATTTCGAAAGGCCGGATCATTCCATATATCGATAATTCCTTTTTCACGGACAGTACCGAAAGATTTCGCATTGACGAATTTTTTCCGGCCGAAGATGTGGCAGCCATACTGATGCCAGAGGAAATAGCAGGGATGGACATTTCCGTTCCAGGAAACGAAGGCCCCTCCCCCTTCGATGAAGCGGCACACGCGTTTACTTTCCGGCGCCGTCGCCGGGAGCGTGAGATCAAGACCGCTTGATTCCGCGACTGCACGGGCTTCGGCAAATACCCTTTCCAGTTCGGCAACCCACTCCTCGTCCCGCTCCATGAGATTCTTGAGGTGAAGGTTTATTCCTCGCGCACGGGCCTCCGCCTTCATCTCCTCCAGCAGGTCGTAGAGGCGCTGCTCCCTGGGCGTTCGTGAATATTTCCAGACAACTGCAAGATAATCCGCCAGCGTTGCCCCGGCACGCTCCCGATCCTGTTTCCATGAACGTACCAGGTCTTCCGCTTGCTCAACAGCATGGTCCCCGCACAACCCAGGCTCCCGCAACACCGCGGAAATCCTTTCCAGTGCATCCCGCCACCCTTCGTCATCACCGAACAACTGTTGCAGCTGATCCCGCGTATCCGCGAAACTCTTGATGGTTATCTGCTTGCTGGGCAGGCTGGAGCCCATGATATGCCAAACCCTGTCCATGCCCCCGGGCTCCGAAGCTACGGCAGCCAGTTCTGCCAGGAATACTGCAATATCGCGGTCTGCAGGCCTGCGCAGGTATTTCCAGAGCACCTTGAAGTACTCACCCAGATCCAATCCTTCCGATCCTGCTTTTTCCCGGCATTCATCGAAAAGTTGTACTGCGCCATCCATGTTGGAATCGAATGCCGTCTGGGGAACACTGCTTTCGGCGTAGGGCAGGACATGGGTCACAAGAGCAAATGCTGCGCCGAGAGAAACCGCCCTGCGCAGCAGATCGGGAAGTTCACGCGTATTGTCCCGCATGAGCACGAATTCGAGTCCCAGCTGCACATCGGGCCTGCTGCAGACGAGCTTTGCATCATTCAGCGCGGCAAAGGCGCGCTCCACCCCCTGTTCTTCACCACCTCTGCGGATCTCCCGGAACGTCTCGGGATTGAGAGCATCGGCAGAAAGGCAGATCCGGTCGACACCTGCTTGCAGCAGGGAAACGGCCCGTTCCTCGTCCATCAGCATGCCGTTGCTCTGAAACCCGACCCAGCTTCCCGGAGGCATGAGTTCCTTGGCTCTCATGATAAAACGCTCGAGACGGGAATCGAGGAGCGGTTCGCCGACACCATTGAGGACAAGGGACTCCAGGTGCGGAAACACCGGTTCCAGCGCGGTGAAGGTTTCGTCAGCCATATCGCCTTCCATCAGGGATCGGTCCCATGTCTCCTTGACACACATCCGGCAGCGGAGATTGCAGCGGGTCGTCGTCTCCACGAACAATCTGGAAGGCCAGGGCCGGCGGGGAGGGATTGGAGATTCAGCATCGGCAGGTACAGTGTTCAGGGTCATTCTTCCTCATTTCTTTTGCAGTCCTGAAACCTGCAAGTATGACATTTCCGTTCACGGGCAGTTTCGGTCCATCAAGCCATTCAACCTGACGTCATTGCCTCGAAACCTGCCACGATATCGAGCAGTTCCTCGGTAATGGCGCCTTGGCGCAAGTCGCGGAACTGAAGGGTCAACTCGTCCAGCCGTTCACTGATGTTTTTCTCCGCCGCCTGCATTGACGCGAGACGGCTGGCGTTCTCGGCCGCCATGGACTCGGCGAGCGCCAGGTACAGGGCGGCAAACAGGGCGTGGCGAATCAACAGGGAAAAAAGACAGCCGCAATCCATGGTGTACAGGGGAAGTGTAGGGCCGGTCCATGGCCTGGTGGACAGTTCCTGCAACCGCTCCCGGTCAAAGGGCATCAGGACCAGGACCTGGGGGGCACAGACGGTTCCGAAAAGAAGCCGGTTGTAACAGACAACCACCCTGTCGATGCGTCGCCGCGCTTTCCATTCATCCAGGGTGACCAGAATGGAATTCACCGTCGAAAGGATTCCTGTCACTGATACCGGTGCAGGGACCACTTCGTCAGCTTTTTCACCTGACTCGGCGAGGTGGGTGCGGGCACGCCCGCCGACACAGAGAACGCAGCGGCGCGACTCATCTGGCTCCAACTCCAGCAGCTTATCCCTGCTGAAGCTGACGACCTGTTCGTTGAAGCGTCCGCACAATCCCTGGTCAGATCCAAGGATGACGGCACCGAGTCTGCCTTCGGTCGTCAGGGGCTGTTCGACAATTTCACCAGCTCCCTGACGCAGAAGGATCACCATGCCCATCTCGATGGTGCGGGAATATTCGGCAAGTGTTTGGATTGCCTTCTCCTGCTTTCGTATGCTCACTGCGGCCAGTGTTTTCATTGTCCTGACCACCGACTGGAGAAGCTCCACCGTGACAATGCGCGTTTTGACGGTCTCAATG
Source organism: Geobacter sp. UBA5735 (assembly GCA_002419385.1). Taxonomy (GTDB): domain Bacteria; phylum Desulfobacterota; class Desulfuromonadia; order Geobacterales; family Geobacteraceae; genus RPRC01. Next base: position 214,014 of record DIFZ01000046.1, on the reverse strand, counting down.
GTCGCCATGACGTTCATTTCCCCGCAATGCCTCAGGCAGGGGAAGGAGTGCTGCAAGGATCTTTCCCCTGTCCTGCTCGTTCAACCCCTCCCCTTCCTCGATCCGCACGCAGATATCGGGGAGGGCCTCCGTCATGGCGCGCCGCACATGCTTTTCCGCTTCACCTACCAGCTCAGGCGGCACGTTGTCGAAGATTCCGCCGGTAACGGCAACCAGCACGGCTACCTGTTCCGCCACCGGCATGGGTTCGTACTGGCGTTGCTTGAGGGTCTCCCGCACACGGCGGCCCCGCTCCAGGATGCGGCGCGCAGACTCGTCGAGACGGGCGCTGAAACGGGAAAAGGCCTCCATCTCCTCGAACTGGGCATAGGAAAGACGCAGGTCCCCGGCCACGGAACGGTAGGACGGCAGCTGGGTTTTCCCCCCCACCCGTGATACCGATTTTCCCACATCCACTGCCGGAAGGACCCCCTTCTGGAACAGGTCGGGCGACAGGTAGATCTGCCCGTCGGTGATGGATATGAGGTTGGTGGGGATATAGGCGGAGAGGTTCTGCGCTTCGGTTTCGATCACGGGCAGGGCGGTCAGTGAACCGCCGCCGTGCGCCATATCCAGATGGGTAGAGCGTTCCAGGAGCCGTGAATGGATATAGAAGATATCACCCGGAAACGCCTCGCGCCCCGGCGGTCGCCGCAGCAGGAGGGAAAGCTCACGGTAGGCGCGCGCGTGCCGGGTCAGATCGTCGTAAATGATCAGGACGTCTCGCCCCTGCTCCATGAAAAATTCGCCTATGGTGGTGGCCGCATAGGGGGTCACATACTGGAGCCCGGCCGATTCTGAACCATCGGCGACCACCACGATGCAGTGCCCCATGGCGTCGTGCCGTGCCAGATCGTCCACCAGCTTGGCCACCGACGAACCCTGCTGGCCAACCGCGCAGTAGATGCAGATGACGTCTTTTCCTTTCTGGTTGATGATCGTGTCGAGGATGAGCGAAGTCTTTCCGGACTGACGATCGCCGATGATCAGCTGCCGCTGCCCCCGGCCGATGGGAATGAGGGCATCCACGACCTTGATCCCGGTCTGCAGCGGCACGGTTACCGGGGCGCGGTGCATGATGGCGGGCGCCTCCCGCTCCACGGGACGCCTCCGGGAAGCACGCAGTGGACCCTTGTTGTCCAGCGGGGTGCCGAGAAAGTCGATCACCCGCCCCAGCAACTCTTCGCCGACAGGGGCATCGAGCACCCGCCCGGTGCGCCGCACCGTACACCCGACCTGGAGGGATTCGCTCCCGCCCAGCATTATGACCCCCACTTCGTCGGGGTCAAGATTGAAGGCGATGCCGAACACCCCTCCGGGGAAGCGGACCAGTTCGTTGGACTGAACGTTCGGCAGGCCGGACAACCTGGCAATGCCGCCGTTCAGATAGTGCAGCGTTCCCGCATCCTGCAGTCGCACTTCGGCATGATGTTCGTCCATCACCTGGGCGAAAACCCTCGAACAATCGTTGATGAGCGTGTCAGTTTCCATGATCTTCCGTTGTTATTTGAATCACCAGGCTCAAATCCCCCCCCCTTTTGTAAAAGGGGGGGGTCACATTCTGAACTCCACTTTTCAAGGGGTTTCCGGCTGCCCCCTTTATGAAAGGGGGATTGAGGGGGATTTTCCCAGGGCTTCGTCCAGCCTCTCCTCCAGATCAACAAGATGTTCTTGCAGATTCCACGCCAGAGACCTGCCCCCGGCGAGAATCTCGATACCGCATACCAGGGATGGCTCCACCTCGAAACGAAGAGGAACTGCATCCGTCAGGCTGTTCAGTGCACGGGCCAGCGCCGTTCGCCCCCCCGTACTCAGCTCGAAAGCGCTCTTGACAACAATTTCCCGGCCTGAAGCACGGAAGTGCCCGGACAATTCCCCACGCTCCTCAGTGCCCATTTCTAGAATGCGCCGTTCCAGACATGCGGCCATTCGCTCTTCAAGCGAAGAGTCGGCCATCTCGGTCACGACCTTCCGGGCTACCGAGCAGACTTCTTCGCAGACATGACGACGCAGAGAGCGCAGAAATGATTCCCGCTCCCCGCGGAATGATTCCCGCCAGTGCTCCCGGCTCCTGTCCACCTCTTCCCGTGCCTTTTCCAGCAGATCCTTGCGCAGTTCGTCGGCTTCCGCCCGTGCCTTGGCACGCATCTCTTCTCTGGCTTCCGCAAGCTCCCTCGTCAGGGTCTCGTACCGCTCCCGCTCCTGCTGGGCTTCGGCGATCGTGCGCGCCGCGCCCTCCAGCCTGGAAGCTATTTCCGCCTCACGCCGATCCATGGCCCGAACGATCGGAGCGAAGAGAAAACGCTTCAACAGGGCAACGAGAATCAGAAAATTGATTATCTGCGCGATAACCGTAAACCAGTCAGGTCCCATATGCTATCCTCACGGGTGCTCGATAACATACTTCCAGAACGGGTTGGCAAACACCAGGATCAGCGCCACCACGAAGCAGTAGATGGCCATTGACTCGATCATGGCCAGGCCCACGAACAGGGTCCTGCTGAGGGTCCCGGAGGCATCGGGTTGCTGAGCGATGGCGCTCAGCGCCTGGGAAACAGCCCGGGCCTCGCCGAGCGCCGGCCCGATGGAACCGACGGCCATGGTTCCCCCGGCCATAATGATGGAAATCATTCCGATGAGTCCAATGTTGTCCATAGAAACTCCCTCCATGGAAAATCAGGTATTCAGGCTATTAACCTGCCTTTCTTTTTTCATCATCCGTTTTCTTCTGCACGGACGTGGCAGAAGCGATGTAAACCATGGCAAGAACCGCAAAGATGTATGCCTGGATCAGCCCGATGAGGAGACCCAGCACCTGCATGACAATGGGAAAAAACAGCGGAGCGATGCTCAGCAGAATCCCCACGATGATAGTGCCGCTCATTATGTTCCCGTAGAGACGGACGGCCAAGGCCAGGGTGCGCGAGAATTCGCCGATAATTTCAAAGGGCGCCATGAAGACTGAAGGCTTGACATAGTGCTTCAGGTAACCGAGCACCCCTTTCTGCATCACACCGAAAAAAGGGACCGCAATAAAGACGCACATGGCCAGAGCAGCGGTAGTGGAGAGCGAACCGGTCGGGGGATGAAAACCGGGAATGATCTCCATGCTGTTGGAAACAGCGATAAACAGGAACAGTGTCCCGATAAAGGGCAGGAACCGCCCCGGTTCCTGGCGGCTGGTGGCGCGGATCTGGTCGTTCAGAAAGATTACCAGCGTTTCCAGCAGGTTCCGGCGGCGGGACATTTTCCCTTCGTCTGTCAGACGTCGTGTCACCAACCACGAGCCTACGGACAGGACCGCCATGACTACCCAGGTAAAGAAGATGGTGGCGTTGAGCCTGAGCGGCCCCCATTGCCACAGAATCGTGCTGTCGGGACTCAGTTCCATTTCATTCCCCCTGCTTGCCGGAGTTCCAAACGGGACAGCCCCTCTACAGCAGAGAGGCTGTCCCCTTACCGGGCGCCAACATGCGGGTAATGACAAACCTCGCTGCCAGGAATCCGGCCATGCACGCCAGAATTCGCTCCCAGTTTCCATCCATGACCAGGAAAAAACCGCACAGCGTGATCAACAGCCTTACGGTAAAACTGCCCAGCATGAGCATTCCTGGCCGTTTGCTGGATGGCAATCTCCGCACCGTCAGCCAAAGGCCACCGAAGTAAAACAACCCGAGAACCAAACCGGCGAGGGCTGCAAGTGACAGGCATAACGCTGAGGAACTCATGGGTGGAGTCTCCGTTTCCAATAAGATACCATTCGAAATCCCCCTCAATCCCCCTTTGAGAAAGGGGGAAGCAGTTCAGTTGCCCTCTTTCTCAAAGGGGGAGGCAGTTTCGTCCCCCACTTGTCAAAGGGGGCAGCAGTTTCGTCCCCCCCTTTATGAAAGGGGGGCCAGGGGGGATTTGACTTTACTCATTCTTCGAAACATGGCTCACCCAGTACCAGGCATTCAGGCACCCCAGGATGAGGCCGCCGAACAGCAGCATCAGGGTCCAGGAAAACCGGCTCGGCCAGCGGCCGTCGAGCCAGATGCCGAGGGCGATGCCTACCAGTGTGGGAATCACGACCGACCATCCGACAATGCCGAAGATGCTCAGGCCGAACAGCAGGCTGTGGTCCCGTTCTTTGCGGGCGCTTATGCGCCGCTCCTCTTTCGCGGCTATGGTCTTTCCCAGCTCCCCGGACGTTTCCGTCATGTCATGTTTCACGGGATCACCCACGAATCTTCTCTCCCATTCTGACGAATCTGACCACCAGATCGGCTTCGAGTCTTGCCAATACTTCCCGGGCCTGCTGCTCCCGTTCATCTAGGACATGGAACCGCTCCTCCACCGCCTCCCTTAACTGCCCGAGGGAAGCGCCTCGCACAGCATTCCTCGTTGACACCGTTACCTCCGGGCCTCGCTTTACCAGTATCCCTTCGTCAACGGCAAGGAACTCCTCCTCCCCTGTCCCGGTTTCAAAGGACAGCAGTCCCGGCACCAGTGCGGTAACGAAATCGACATGGCGGGGCAGCAGGCAGAAGGAACCGTTTTCCGCCTCGGCTGTCACCTTGGTTACCTCCTGGTCCACCAGTACTCCCGCAGGCAGCAACACCGTGAGCTTCATGGCTTTCGCGCCTCGTCAACCTTTCCGATCATGTAGAGCGCACTCTCCGGCCAGGCCGAAAACTCGTCGTTCAGTATCCGCTCGCACCCCTCCAGTGAATCCTGAAGCCTCACCAGCCTGCCGCCATGCCCGGTAAACTGCTCGGTGGTGAAAAAAGGCTGGGTGAGGAAACGCTCCAGCCGCCGGGCGCGGTGGACCACGGCACGGTCGGCGGCTGAGAGCTCCTCCATGCCGAGCATGGCGATGATATCCTTCAGTTCCTTGTACTCCGCCAGATTCTTGCGGATGGCTTGGGCTATATCGTAATGGCGCCTGCCCACGATGCCTGGAGAAAGCATCTTGGAACCTGACTCAAGGGGATCCACTGCCGGGTAGAGCCCCTCGGCGGACCTCCTGCGGGAGAGAACGATCAGCGCCGAAAGGTGGGCAAAGGTATGCACGGCCGAGGGATCGGTGAAGTCATCCGCCGGGACATAGACCGCCTGGATGGAGGTAATTGCCCCATTCGACGTGGTGCAGATGCGCTCCTCCAGTTGGGCCAGCTCCGTTCCCAGGGTCGGCTGGTAGCCGACGCGCGAAGGTATCTGTCCCAGCAGGGCCGACACCTCGGTGCCTGCCTGGATATAGCGGAAGATATTGTCGATGAGGAGCAGAACGTCCTTTTTCCGGTCATCCCGGAAATACTCTGCAATGGTCAAGGCTGCATGGCCGACCAGGAAACGGGCGCCCGGCGGCTCGTTCATCTGGCTCAGGATCATGACCGTCTTGTCCAGCACCCCGCTCTTTTCCATCTCCCGGTAGAGCTCTTCGGCCTCTCGGCAGCGCTCGCCGATGCCGCAGAAGATGCTGACCCCCTCGTGCACTCCCACCATATTGTGGATCATCTCGGTGATCAGAACCGTCTTGCCGACTCCGGCCCCGCCGAACAGCCCCGCTTTCCCTCCCCGTTCCAGGGGGGAGAGCACATCGATCACCTTGATACCGGTTTCCAGGATTTCGGACGACGTCACCAGTTCCGTCAGGGCAGGCGGACGTCGGTGGACGGGGCGCCGCTCTCCGCAGGAGAGCGTTCCGCGGCCATCGACAGTTTCGCCGAAGACATTGAACATCCTGCCCAGCAGGCAGTTCCCGGTCGGCACGGTGAAGGGCTCGCCCGTATCCAGAAGGATGGAACCGCGCGCCAGCCCCTGTGTTGGAGTAAGGGCGATGCCGCGAATCGTCTCATGGTCAAGGTGCGCCAACACTTCCACCAGTACCCCGGAAGCTCCGGGCGCCTTGAGCCGGTTATGGATCAGGGGAATCCGGCCGGGAAAACGGACGTCGATAACGCTGCCGCGGACGACGACGACCTCCCCCGGATTCCCCTGTACAGCTGCTCTCTGCCCGAGTTCAGTGTCCATGACTACCGATCCGCCTGAGATTAGAGACTTTACAATACCAGTATACCGCAACTTGAAAGAAAAAAAGCCCCCTCCGGTAACGGCAGGGGGCGTGAGGGGAGGATGTGTGCAATCAGGGCAGTGTCATATTTTCACCATACAGGCCATCTGGTCTGCAAAATACTTTTTCTGGAAGTAGAACGCCAGGTTAACCGGGCTGATCGGCATAAACATGGCAAACGGGAAATCATCCGCCGATGCGCTGCCGGCGCTTTTACGGTCACTCTGCGGGACTGCACGCTAACAAGAATGATTTACCGAACGTCGTCATTTCCAAGTAGTTGTCCACAGATCCTGCCAATGCAATCGGTTTACCGACAAACCTGGCCAAGCCCAGTCTCATCAAATTCCCGCAGCAATCGTCAATGCAGTCCTCACTTGTCTTGAGCCGCTTGGCCAGATCACTCCGAAAGTCCGTCCATTTGCTGATCCCTTTGTCTGCAATGATATCGATGAAGTGCACTTCCAACGGCGCTAATTCAGCAAGGATTTTCGGTAAACTGGGGTGGGCTGCGAAACTGCTTTTTCCTTTTGCGGAATTGGCTAACAGAGCCGCCCATTTCGCGATGAGTGTTCCGTCGTCTTCTAACGCCGCACCTTCCATGATTGGCACAAGGGTACGAAAAGGAACAGCATTTGGCTCTGATTGCGACGACTCAAGAATCTCTTGCGCCCTTCCGAGCATGCGGAGCTGGTTCTTGAGGCGGTACATTTTTTCACTGTCGCAGAGGAGAAAATCAAATTCCTCAGTCGCAGGCCCGGCAAGCTTGGCAAGAAATCCTTTTGCAGCCTCTCTGAAAGAGGCAAGTTCAGCATTTGCCACATCTCTTGAAACGGATTCCATCGTTTTTGCTCCTTTTCTTTCGGATTTGGTTTTGTCTCGCTGCTCCTATACCGCTTTGATCCGGCAACAGGGGGTGGCTCCTTTGGTCTTGCTGTCTTTACTGTTTTCATTCTTTTCCGATCTGATCTTGACCAGCTCACCTACAATGCTTACCGCAATTTCTTCTGGTGTTTCAGCGCCGATGTTCGTGCCGATGGGTGAACACACTCGATCGAACTCTTGTTTCTCAAAGCCGTGACTCATAATTTCAGCGTAAACAAGATCTCTCTTGCTGCGGCTGCCGATCATGCCGATGTACGCTGCATCACTTCTCACCGCCTGCTCCAGCACATCCTTGTCGTAGAGGTGCCCCCTGGTGACGATGACCAGGTAACTGTCCCCGTCGATTTCGAGCTCAGGCAGTTTTTGGAAGGATTCAATGACCCTCAGCTCGATCGGCTCCGGAAATCTCTCTCGACTGGCATAATCCGCACGATCATCGATGACGATGGTTCTGAAGCCGACGCTCTCGCTCAAGGGGGCGATCTTCTGGGACACATGTCCCGCACCGAATAGGAAAACCGTGCCGCCCTGCCGCAAAGGCTCCACCAGAAAACGGTGTTCGTCGAATGCTTCCGCATGGATGGTGATTTTCGCCGGACCAGCCAGCAGCTTTTCCAGCAGGTACGGGTTGCAGTTTATGCTGCCGATAATGTTCTTGCCGGAATCAACGAGGCACTGCTGCCTGTCGATGCCTTTTGATTCTGAGGCTTCTCCCAGCAGAGTTATCAGCCACCCCTTTTTGCCCTGTGCCACGATATTTACGGTCTCTGCATAGATCTTCAGGTTGTTGTCATCACTGGCATCAATGAAGTCGATCAAGATTTCGCCAGATCCGCCGCAGATCATCTCCGAAGCTGCCGCATCCCTGCTGGTCAGATCAAAGGACTGAATCGCTGTTTTCCGCTCCGGCATGAGATCTCTGGCAAGCTTGATGACGTTTGCTTCAAGACGCCCGCCGCCGATGGTGCCGAAAATCGATCCATCCTGCTTCACGACCATTTTCGCGCCTTCGGTCCGCGGTGCGGAGCCTGATTTGTCGAAAATGGTGGCAACGGCAAAGCTCTCCCCCTGTTGCAGGAGTTCATGCATGACCTTGAACAGTTTTTTCATGAACATATCTCCTCAGTTTTTTATACCAGCATTTATTCTTCACCACCCAAGATTGCTGCCGCTACCATGTCGCATCCCATCTCGCCGGCAAAATAATTCTTCCGGAAGTAGAACGCCAGGTTCACCAGGCTGATCAGCACCGGCACCTCCACGAGCGGACCGATGACTGACGCGAACGCCTGCCCGGAATCGAGGCCGAAAACCGAGATGGCCACTGCAATGGCAAGTTCGAAATTGTTGCTTGCCGCGGTAAACGAGAGCGTAGCGCTCTTCTCGTAGCCGGTTCCCAGCTTTTTACTCATGAAGAAGGAAACTACGAACATGACCACGAAGTAGATGAACAGCGGGATCGCTATCACGATCACGTCGAAGGGCCGGCTCAGGATCTTGTCTCCCTGCGTGGCGAACATGACCACGATGGTGAAGAGGAGGAAGATCAGAGTCAGGGGACTGATAACCGGGGCAAAGGATTTGTCGAACCACTCTTTCCCCTTGATCCGCGTCAAGCTGAAATGGGTGATCATACCGGCAATGAAGGGGATCCCCAGATAGATGAAGACACTTTTGGCAATTTCACCCATGGTGATGTCTACGACCACTCCCTTGAAACCGAACAGCGGAGGCAATATCGTGACGAAAACGTAGCAGTAAACCGAGAAGAAAAGCACTTGAAAAACAGAGTTGAAAGCCACCAGGCCAGCCGCATACTCGCGGTCGCCACAGGCCAGGTCGTTCCAGACAATGACCATTGCTATGCAACGCGCCATACCCATCATGATAAGACCGACCATATACTCGGGGTAGTTGTGGAGAAATACGATGGCAAGGACGAACATCAGAATCGGCCCGACAATCCAGTTCTGCACCAGAGACAGACCAAGTACCTTCTTGTTCTTGAAAACGAGGGGCATCTCCTCATATTTGACCTTGGCCAGGGGCGGATACATCATCAGGATCAGGCCGATGGCAATGGGGATACTTGTCGTTCCCACCTGGAACTTGTTGATGAGCGCTTTCGAAGCGGGCACGAAATACCCCAGCCCGAGGCCGACAAACATTGCGCCGAAGATCCATACCGTCAGGTAACGGTCCAGAAAAGACAGCTTTTTCATCAATCCTTTCATTGCTGCAAATCCTCCTGGTGCAATTTGATCAAATTACGGGACGGACCCGATCACAAGTGTTATTACTTATCTATATAACGCGTTCCCATGAAAACCCCTTCCCAGGGGAAGGGGTAGGGGAAGTTGAACAGTAAAAAAACTGTTTCCCGAATTATTCTCCCATTATCCGCATGTGCGGATAATTACTGGCAAAAAAACTTCAAGCACAACTGCAGCCCTACCTGAAGCTGGCAAGCCTTTCCCGGTCAGTGACCGCAACTTCGAAACTGGGCCACAGTTCTGAAACAGAACATTAAATCAAATCGTAAAAATTGTAAAGTAAATTTGTATTATTTTTAATTGTGTATGATTATTTATCGAATCTCTATGATAGGATTTATGCAGACTTCTGATTTAAGCGACTGGCAGATAGTCGAGTACTTGAGCGCCATGTCAAGCGCTCGGCGCACGACATCTTCAGGCTTTCCCCTTACCACCAGCCTGGGAGACAAGACCACCTTTCTGAACCATGATGTCCTGTCCACGAACTCCTCCACATGGCCTTCAGCTTCGCATTCAAACGAAACCAACTCTATCCTGAAGCGCTTCATGGCCCAGACCACCATCATGTGATAGCAGGTGTTGGCAGCGGCCATGAAGGCGTCCTCCGGAGTGAGCACGCCTGGCAGACCGAAGAGATCGGGAGGAGCGGAAAAATCCATTTCCATGCCGTTCTGGCACCAGGTACGGCCGAGATGGTCTCCGCGCCATTCCACTTTATTCCGGTAAATCGCCATAGGTTCTCCTCATTCCGCTCCCAGGATTTCGTCGATGGCCGCAGCGATCTCTTCGGCCACTGCCTGAGCAGCATCCTTTTCCTCAGCGCCCAATCCCCTCAGTTTCGTTATCGGGCAAAGCCCCCTCTTCCGCAGGATTTCGGCGACAATGAGAGTTCCGGCCGGCCTTGCCGACAGCTTCTCGGTTCCCAATGCAGCGCATCTCTTCTCGCAACCATCCACGGTTATGGTGGGATAGGTGTTTGCAAACATCCTCTCCTCCTCCCCGCCGGCGATGAAGAGGGGAAGACATATGGTCACGCATTGGGTTGGGCGTAGATCATCGAGAACCTTGCGACAGGCGACCCTGGCAATGGTACCTCCTGGAATGGCCTCACCGCTGCAGGATATGATTCCGACTTTCATTGGCTTGTCCGTCATCCCCCCCCCTCAAGAGTTCATCCACCACGCCGGCAAGTTCGTCGGCAGCAAGTGCGGCAAGTTTTTTCCCGGCATCGTTCAGTTCAGCGACTCCTTCGGGCTTGAGATCTTTGTGCTTCTTGAAGAAGTCGATCGACTGGTAGGCCTTTACAAGCGGGGCGCCATTCGCTTCCAGGCTCTTCCTGGCACAGTCGAGGGAACATCCGTCGATGACTATGACCGGATTCTCGGTAATCAGTTTCTGCGTCTCGGGATCATTGATCACCAAAAGAGCCAGGCAGGTCAACAGCGTGTCGTGGGGCCGGACCCTTTCAGTCAGTTCATAGCCGATCTCCCGAGCGACCGTCCCCAAGGATTTGCCGATGCCGCTGCAGGCAAACACCGCCACTTTTCGGCATTTTTTCTGCATAAATTCACACTGCCTCTCTCTCGATTTTCTTCTTCATGAGTTCCATGTATGCTTCCGCATGAAGGAGCCGTTTCTTTTCCAACTCGGGATCAGAAAGCTCGATCCTGCAGATCCATCCCGCCCCGTAGGGATCGCTGTTGATCAGCTCCGGATGGGCTTCAAGTTCCTTGTTCACCTCAACAACACGGCCGTTGACTGGTGATTGCAGGTCAAGGGTGACTTTCATGGTTTCAAGCTCTCCCAGCTTGCCCCCCGCCACCACGTCCACGCCCGGAAGTATTGGCTCAAGAAAGGCGACGTCTCCGCTGGATTTCTGCAAATAGTCTGTTACCCCGACCGTTGCGTTCAGGCCTTCGATACGCACCCAGCAATCGTTCTCTGAATAAAAGTCCCCAACCTTGACCTTGAAGATGAACTTATCAAATGTTGTCTCCAGAAAGTCAGTCACAAAAGCCCCCTTCCCCGGACCAATATTGGTCAAAGCCTGCCGGAACCGCAACAGCAGACAATTTTAACCACTACCCTGAGGAGCTACCCTCGAGAAAAATCAGGCAGGTCTGCAACTCTCCCAACTACAGTCATGAGTGCTTCTTTCACGACAGGCACTGAAACAATCCCATGCACCAGAAGCAATCACCGCACGGGACGGTGTTGGTATAGCAGTCCTGCTCGAACTCCTCGCAATAGATGTATTCACAGGGGAGCAGGTTGCAGTTGGAGCAAAAGGGATACTCGTGCTTGAGCACCTCTTCCCGGAACGCACGATACTTCGGGTCATTCCAGATTTCCAAAACACCCGTTTCCTTCAGGTTGCCGAAGACGGTCCTGTTCACATACTTCTTGCGCCCGGCGAAGTGGCACTGGAAGGTGTGCCAGAGAAAGTAGCAGGGGTGGACCTCTCCGTCCCAGGAAACGAATACGCCACCGTTATCGATAAAGTCGCATTTCCTTTCGTTTTTGGGCGAAGTGCCGGGCAATCGCAGATCAAGCCCGATCTCCTCGGCCACAACCCTGGCCTTGTCAAATGTTTCGGCAAGGTCCTCCGCCATGGCGACATCGCGTTTGGTAAGGTTCTCCCAGTGCAGGAAAATATCCCGCTGCCTGGCCTCGGCGATCATTTCCAGGACAAAATCGACCATGCGCTGCTCTTCAGCTGACCGAATGAATTTGCAATGATAGACATGAAAGAAATTGGTAATGTCTATCCCCTGTTCCATCCCCTTTTGCTTCCATGAGAGATAAAGTTCCACCGCCTCCTGCGTATTGTAGTCATACGCAATCTGGGATACATGCTCTCTGTCGTAGGGAAGGAGGTGCGAAACTATGGCAAAGGAGACCCCCAACTTCGATACCCAGCGCAACACGTCGGGAAGTTGGTGGATGTTCTCGCGCATGACGACGAATTCGACCCCGACCTGCAGCTTACTTTCGGGATGACGATTCCGTGCTTTGTTCAATGCGGTAAATGCGAATTCGAGATCCTTGACCTCCCCTCCTTCCCGGATTTTCCGGAATGTGTCAGGGCAGATGGCATCCAGGGAAAGGCATATTCGGTCGAGTCCAGCCTGAACCAGTGACGAAGCCCGGTTTTCATCCAGCAGGAGACCGTTGGACTGAAAACCCACCCAACTGCCTTCCGGCATCGATTCCTTGCCCATGCGGATAAATGTCTCAAGGTCGCGGTGGAGTAGCGGTTCGCCGATGCCGTTGAGGACGAGAGCCTCCGCATGGGGAAGCGCCGGAAGGATGGCCTCGAACGTTTCACGGGAGATATCCCCCTCCTTCAACCCGTTTCCCATGCTCTGCTTGACACACATATGACACTTCATATTACAGCGCGTGGTGGTTTCGACAAACAGCCGGGACGGATAACTCCGTAAAGCCGGCAGCACTTCTGCTTCACTATCGATCATTGTTTTCCGTACGGCTGCGACACGCATATAGTTCTCGTCCCCTTATGATATTCTTATGCCTATTCACTGATTTCACGATCAAAGAAAGCAACGATGGCACCCTTGATTTCGTCCCTGACTTTTCTGAATTCCTCAAGCACCTCGGTTTCCGTCCCCATTGCCCTGGCAGGATCGGGAAAACCCATATGAGTTCTCCGCACGCCACCGAAATGAAGAGGACACTTCTCGTTGGCGTCTCCGCAGAGAGTGATAACAAAGTCAAAGTTTTGCCCGGCAAACTCATCCAGACTCTTCGAACGGTGGCCGGAAATATCGATCCCCATTTCTCTCAGGACCTCAATTGCCCGGGGATTGACGTAGGACGCCGCTGTCCCCGCGGAAAAAGCCTCCAGTCTGACGCCGAGAAAATGATTGGCGATCCCCTCCGCCATCTGGGAGCGGCAGGAATTTGCAGTGCAGAGAAAAAGGACTCTTTTTTTCATTAATGTCAATCTCATAAATATCCGCATGAGCGGATACATTGGTGCAAAAAAATTCAGGCGCAACTGTTATCCGTGCTGAATCCCTGAAGCCTCTCCCGGTCGGCGACCACAACTGCACTCTGGGGCAGATTCTCGCGCAGGACTTTCAACAGGCATCGTTGCAGAGTGCTGCCGTTTTCGATTATGGAATAGTACATCCAGACCCCGCATCTGCGGTCATCGACCCAACCTGCATTCTTCAGGTATGCCAGATGCCTGGAAACCGTCGACTGCGGAAGCTGCAGAACCGCCATGATGTCGCAAACACAAAGTTCTCCATCCAGGAGAAGACCGAGGATACGAAGACGGGTTTCGTCAGACAAAGCTTTGAATGTTCGTGCGGAAGTTTTCATAATCATACCATATCCGCTCATGCGGTTATATTCAAGCGGAAAGTTTCATGCACCCTGAGGGAAATGTTCAATCGGGCAAACCAGCCACAGGCTACTTTTCCTTCCAGACAATTTTTTTCCTTGAAACCAGACCACCACAGGTCGCGCAGAAAAAACCCTGGCTGCACTTGGAGCAGATCTGCAGCGCATCGCCGCATTGGGGGCAGAACGGTTCCATGTCGAATTCGTCGTAGGGATGGTAGTCTTCACAGTTCTTGCAGAAAAACCTGGGTCCCTCAGGGGTAAGTTCCTTGATCATCTCAGCTGTGCATTCACGGCATAATCGCCTCTTCATAGCACTCTCCCGCAGCTTGGCAGCTTGCAGTGGAAACCACCTAGAGACATCTGTCCGGTCGGCAAAAACCGGCAAGCCGATCCCGGTCCGCGGACACGACCTCGTTATCGAAGCGGTTTTCCCGCAAGTACTTCAGCAGTTCCCTGCTGATATCATTTCCGTGCTCCACCAGTGAATAGTACATCCAGACCCCGCACCGGCGATCGACCACCAAGCCCGCAGTTTTCAAGAAGGCAAGATGGCGGGAAACGGTGGATTGGGGGAGCAGGAGCACATCCATGATATCGCAAACACACAACTCCCCTTCCAGGAGAAGACAAAGAATACGTAGACGGGTTTCATCTGATAGTGCCTTAAACATATGGGCTGTCTTGTTCATGATGGACATATATCCGCATACAAGGATCGCTGTCAACAGCCGATTTCCTGTGCCTTGTGAAAACGAGTATCACGCAGCGGAGCACTATCCCAGTTACCGAGAGAAGTAGCACCGTGAGGATATATCCTGCCTCAGCCGAAAAAAGCTCCGTACAGCATACCGGCGATGGTTGAAAGTACGACCACCAATGTCACAAAGACCACGGTCTTTTTGGTGCCCATGATATTCCGCAAGACCAGTATGCTGGGCAGGCTCAGCGCCGGGCCGGCCAGTAGCAGGGCCAGTGCCGGACCCTTCCCCATGCCCGAACCGATCAACCCCTGTAGAATGGGAATTTCTGTCAGGGTGGCGAAGTACATGAAAGCGCCTGCAAGTGAGGCGAAAAAGTTGGCCCCCAGAGAATTGCCACCCACAGCGGACGCAACCCATGCGGAGGGGATCAGACCCTCATGACCGACCCTGCCGAGCAGTGCTCCGGCCACCAGGACTCCGAAGAGCAGCAGGGGAAGGATCTTCTTGGCAAAATCCCAGGAAGAAGCGAACCACTCGCCAGCCTCTTCCTTGTCGGTGCTGGTGAAAGCCGACAGGCCGAGAACCCCTGCGGAAAAGGCAAGCAGCGGCTGCTGGGGGAACATCCAGGCAAGAGCAGCGACCGGCACGGCCGTTACTGCCACTTTCCACAAACGGACACCAAACCAGAAGACCAGCATGATGCCGAGAGCCGCAGCGCAAAATGCTGCAACAATCCACTTCACATCATACAGCATCGCCCAGAGGCCGCCAGGTTCGACCGGTCGTCCCCAGTTGGCAAAGACCAGCACGCCCACCATCGCAGCGAAATACAGGCTGGTCTGCCAGAGAGGCCGGTGTTTCCCGTTATCAGGCATAACCATTGCCGTCTCTCCCTTCGCAGCTTCTTCCTTACGAAATATGAGGTGCATCAACAATCCGATTATCACGCTGAAGGAGACAGCTCCGACGGCACGGGCGACACCGAGCTCAAGCCCCAGGACGCGGGCCGTCAGCACAATGGCAAGCACATTGATGGCAGGACCCGAATAGAGAAAGGCGCAGGCCGGTCCGAGTCCCGCACCCCTGGTGTAGATGCCGGCAAACAAGGGCAGGACAGTACAGGAACAGACCGCCAGAATGGTTCCGGAGACCGAGGCCACGCCATAGGCAAGGATCTTGTTCGCCTGGACGCCGAGATATTTGATAACTGAAGCCTGGCTGACGAATACAGAGATTGCCCCCGCAATGAAGAAGGCAGGGATCAGGCAGAGCAGCACATGCTCCCTCGCATACCATTTCACCAGGTGAAAGGCTTCCAGGATGGCGTTGTCGAAGCGTCCCGTGCCGACCGGCAAGTAAAAGCAGGCAAGGAACGCGACGACTATCAGCAGCAGGGTTTTCCATTCATCCTTCCAGTTCATGCGGTCGTCCTTTCACCTTCACGTCTTTGTCCATTCTGCAGGTAGAATCAGAAAGCCTGATACAAAAGATACAGCCCTACACACGTTATGATTGCTCCACCGATCTTTTTCGACCATTCCGAAAAGTTGCGCACACCCTTTGACTTGGCGAAAGCTTCAACAAATCCGGTGAAGGTTCCGGCCAGCAGCATGAGCAGACAATGGCCGATGGCGTACACGAAGAGAAGCGCCGTGCCGTAGGCAACCTCTCCTTTGCTTGCCACCAGGGTCAGGATGACCACCAGAACCGGCGTGGCGCAGGGTGAGGAAACAATGCCGAAAAAAAGGCCGAGAAAAAACGCGCCGGGAATTCCGCGCCGCTTAGGCTTCGCCTCTATGTGAAACGGCAGCCGAATCTGGTAGAAACCCACCATTTGCAGCCCCATAGTCACCGCAACTAAGCCAAGCACCGCATACCACCATCCTCCGACCGTGCCGAACATCGTGCCGAGCAGGCCTGCGGCTGCCCCAAAGGCGGTAAACGTGATGGACAGGCCGAGGATGAAAGCGATCGAGAAGAGGAACGCTTTTTTCCGGTCTCCGTCCGCATACCCACCGACATATCCTACAACCAGGGGTATAGTGGCAAGTACGCAGGGAGATGCAGACGAAATCACACCGGCAACAAACACCGCACCGAAAGCAATGAGCGGATAGGCTGCGACAATCTGTTCGATATTGTCGAGAAAGCTCATTTCACGCCCAATGACTGAAGGACGGGAACAATCGATGCTTTATCCATGAACCCCATATGACACTTCACCTCTTTCCCCTTGGCGTCATAAAAAACCTGGGTCGGAATCAGTTGGATGCGGTACTTCCGGGGCATGTCCTTCTCATCCTTGATGTCGACAAAGATCACATTGGCCCTGCCGCGGTATTCCTTCTTCAAGGAGTCCAGTATGGGCTTCATTTCCTTGCAGGGGATGCAGTAACCGGCACCGAAATCAACCAGTGTCGGCTTCCCGGAAGCCAGCGCCTGCCGGATGATAGGCTCAGAGCCTTGTTGTTCGGCGCAGGCCATGGTAGCGAACATCGCAACAAGTAACGCGGTATAAAGAATTCTTTTCATTCCATTTCCTTTCAGAGAACAGAGCTGCGGCACGTTCTTTCGCAACCGGTGTCGTCACATTCAGCACTTACAGCAACGCCTTGATTTCCTTGGAAGACAGTACCTTTCCGGACGCCTTCACCACGCCGTCAACCACGATTGCCGGCGTGCTCATAACGCCGTATCCCATGATCTTCTTGATGTCCTCGACCTTGGCAACCTCAGCTTCAACCCCGCTCTCACCCAGCGCTTCAAGGGTGTTCTCATACAGCTTCCTGCATTTCGCGCATCCGCTTCCCAGAATCTCGATTTTCATTGCCTTCTCCTATCGTTGTGCTTGAAAGGTCTCTTACAGACCGTTGTTCCATCAATCCTTGAAACTGATGAATCTTCGCCGGACAAGCTGCGTACCCCTTCCGCACGCAGGGATGCCTCATACCGCCCTGAGCATGTCATGCTTGCCGTTTATCTCTTTTTTGAGGATAGCCGACGCCAGTTCCAGAATTTCAAGCACTTCCGGATGTTTCAGGCGGTACATGATCTTGATCCCCTCCTTGCGCCGTGCCAGAATCCCGCAACTCTGCATCATGTTGAGATGTCGGGAGGTGTTTGATTGTTCTTCTTCGATTGCCGGGAAAATCTCGCACACGCACCGCTCCCCGTCCCTGAGAAATTCGATGATCTTGATCCGGGTTGGCTGGGCAATCGCCTTCAGTATCCCGGCGCGGGCGCTGGTAAGCTCATCCATACTTTCCTCCACCATATGATTATATGCTCATACACCTATATCTAACCAATGTCAAACGGATTCTTCACAAGGAGCAGGGCTCAAATCTGTGCAGCCCGTCTCCCTTCTCTGAATGAAACGAGCCGCTCAGCACGACAGCTGGGCGGCTCGTTCAGTCACGGCACGAAGTCCGTCGGGATGAAGATTTCTCCGGCATGCCGCCATTCAACAGCAGCAGCCCCCTCCTTTGTTACCAGCATTGCGCTCCCTCAGCCACTCGTTGATCAGGCCAGTGGCACACCCCACACCGGTATCCACCCTGATGGCGTCAGCCGGGCAGTTCCTGCTGCAGGCCCCGCATTCCATGCAGGCATCAAGATCCAGAATTCGCGCACGCTCCCTATCGAGGGTGAACACCTGGTGCGGACAGACCTCGACGCACCTGCCGCAACCCATGCATGCCTCGCAGTCCAGCCGCAGAGTTGCCACTCCCCCCAGATACCGGAATCCTCTCATAGCGCCTCCCCAGTCAACCTGAAAACCCATCCGGCACAGAACAGACAGATACCCAGGAGCACAGCGCCAACCATGAGCGGGATGGCTCTGCGCATCTCTTTTTTTACTCCGGAACGGGACGTGAACGGAGTGCAGCCGGTGAAGTTCAAGGCGAAATAGGCACTCACCGCGGGCAATGCCAGAAAAGCAGCAGCGGTTTCCAGAGAACCAGGCGTGCGGACGCCGCTCAGGATGAAGAAAACGGCAACCCAGGCAAACCCGGCCAGGAAACCCTTGAGGGAAAAACTCCTGCCCGGCAACCAGGGAAGGAGAAGCGGAGCGACGACGATTCCCGAAAGGGCTGCGCCAAGAAAGGCGACAAGAGCCAGCGCCCCGCCTGGAACTCCGTAAGCAAGCGCACCAAGGGCCAGAAAGAGCAAACCGGCGACAGCCAGCTGTTTCATGGCCAGGACAAATTCCACCGGCACCAGCGCCATCCGTTCGCGGAACGTAAAACTCAGTTCCCGCATGCGAGGGGTCGTTACCATGCCGTTATCGAGATATTCGGGCAGGTCATGGGCCCTTATGGTTGCATAGCTTACGGCACAACCGGTCAGCCGCTCCACTTCATGGGCCGCGATCCCGGTTGCGCCGAGGATGGGCAGGAGAAGCCTGCGATGGGAAACCACCTGCAGAAGCCCGGTCGTTTCGATCCTGTGCACCAGTTCCTCAGTGCCGAACGTTCCCTTGCCTGCGGCACACCAGACGTTAACGCCATGAGTTTCCAGCACCAGCAGCCACAGGTTGCGGCCTGCGAGGGCACGCCTGATGATATCGAAACTCATTTTGTAATTGGCGGTCACTATCACCGGTGCAGCCGAATCCGGTGTTCCGACAGCATAGAGCCCTGCCGGTACCAGGTACGACATCCGTCCGATACCCCAGCGGATCTTCCAGGCCCCGATGTGGTCCGCAACCCTCCATTCCGCAGCCACCCGGGGGACCCGTCCCGTTCCGCTTTCCAGCCATCCGGAAAACCCGGGGACTTGTTCATCGATGACACCGCCGACCGCGGTAGTCCTGGGCCCTCAACAGGGAGGTTTGCCTGGACCGGCTGCTCCCGTCGCAGCTTCGCATGATGAACGTGACAGTGTATCTTCGGAAGCTGCCTGCTCAACCTGACTCAATTCTGCCTCTCCTCTGCATGTCATGACCGACAGTATGCCAGAAAAGCAACCCCTCTTTCCAGAATTTCTCGTGCACCTCCAGCTAAAACCACAAAAAAAGACCTTTACCCCTCTGCTGAACACATGAGATAAAGGTCTTTGTTGTGAAGCTTCGCCACCTGTCCGATCCGTGCGCCCCCCTGCTGACAGCGGGCCGGCAGGAACCCAGACTGGCACCCCACACGAAAGAGGCAGAGCTGTCAACATGCCCTGCAGAACGCAAGCAAGTGTCTTTTCTATGCACCGCCGTACTGGAAAATCACGCGCTTGGGCATGGGATGCTGCTTCTTTGCCGCTTTCAGCATCATGCTGACCTGGGAAACGTGCTGGACCAGATGGACCTTCTCTCCCTCATCGGTCATGCCATGGAACGTGACCACGTTGGCGGTGGTGAACCCCACTTTTTCGGGGCGGATGGTGACCGTTGCGCCAAAAGAGACAAGCTGCATGGAAAGCTCATGCTCAGCGTCCAAACCGGCCTCGAACTGCTCGATGGACGCCCTCACGGCCTTGCATGTGCCGGTAAACGGGTTGTTCCGCGCATACGGTCCATCAGGCAGATGCAGATCGGCAGGGGACATGCTGAAGCTTTTCCTGGCTAAATTCAGGGGGCTTGCCGCACTGTATTCCGTCATGATAGTTCTCCTTTGCTTGCATCGGGCATTGACCGTCCGCTCGCTTCGATAGTATGGCTGTCTTTTTCTCTCTTTGGTTGGTGGTCTCGACAAACCAGCGTCAATCCGGAATGCTTCTTTGTCCCCTATATCTGCACTTGCGAAATGATGTCAAGTGCTATTGTTCACCGTTTTCTGTCCCGCAGGGGCAAACAGCTCGAGACTCGACGCTTTCCCACTGCCACCCACCCGGTATCCCGACGCAACATGCGGTGATTGCCGGACTTATCAGGCAACGGCTTCGAGCCGCCTCCTCAACGGTTTTCATTTTATTGCGAAAAAATACCAGCCTGCCCCTCCAGTGAAAACAAACAAAAGTTCACACATATACTCTCAAATATGTTGTCTATCAACTCATTATCACTCCCCACTTTGCTCACACCGGCGCCTCATTACGGAACCGGAGAACCGCAAGCGTGTGCATGACTATTCATTGGGCACTACCACGGGAACATCGTGACGCACAGCTTTGTAAAAATCACGCGGCGTGACCCGCCTGGGTTTACACATCACTCTGCTGTGTGTAAGGGTATCAGTTGCACTTCGAGTGTCAACGCACTACCCGGCAGCCACGGTGCTCTTTCACGCAGATGCTGCATCTTCTTTGCCGAGCATACCTCCCACTCCTGATCCGCCAGGAATGCGCGGGAAAAACACGCAAAGGACTCGCCGGGTTGAAAAAGGCCGCGTTCACTCCGGGATACTGAAAAGCCCCTCTCCCGTGAGGGAGAAGGGCCTGTGAAGAAAAACCCGCTACGACGTCAGCGGCGCCGGTTGTCTATCACCCTGACCGCTTTACCCTCATGTCGCGGGAGCGTGCTCGGCTCCACGAGTTTAACCATTGCGCTGACGCCCAGAACAGAGTGGAGCCTCTTTTCCACTTTCTCGACAAAAGCTTTCTGTTTCTTCATCTCGTCAAAGAAAATGTTTTCAGTAACTTCGATTCTCACCTCAAGGACATCGGTATCGCCCTCCCGCTCCAGCACCAGCTGGTAGTGGGGTTCGCATCCTTCGATGGCGAACAGGATCTCCTCGATCTGCGACGGGAAGACATTCACCCCCTTGATGATGAGCATGTCGTCAGAGCGGCCCATTGTTTTCTTCATCCGCACCATGGTTCTGCCGCACTCGCATTGTTCGTAATTCAGGCTGGTTATGTCGCGGGTCCGGTAACGAATCATGGGAAATGCTTCCTTGGTAAGGGTGGTGAGGACCAGCTCGCCCACGCTTCCCCGGGGAAGGACCTCGCCGGTGTCCGGGTCGATTATCTCGGGAATGAAGGCATCCTCGAACAGGTGCATGCCGCATTTGTATTCACATTCACCCGCAACACCCGGGCCGATTATCTCGGACAGACCGTAGTTGTCGGTTGCGTTGATAAAAAGCCTTCCCTCGATCTCCTTCCGCATCGCCTCGGACCAGGGTTCGGAACCGAACAGCCCGACCCTCAACGACAGGGATTTCGGATCCACACCCATCTGCTCCATGCGGGAAGCTATGGTCAGGGCATAACTTGGCGTGCTGACAAGCGTGGTCGTCTTATAGTCCTGCATTATCATGATCTGCTTTTCGGTATTGCCGGCGCTCATGGGAATGACTGAGGCGCCGATTGTTTCGGACCCATAGTGCAGACCAAAAGCCCCGGTAAACATGCCGTACCCGAATGCGATCTGAACCACGTCATCCCTGGTGACCCCCGCTGCTGTCATGAACCGCGCAACCAGGTTGGACCAGGTCCGTATGTCATTCTTGGTGTAGCCCACGACGGTCGGCTTGCCGGTGGTCCCTGATGACGAATGGATGCGCACGACTTCCCGCAGAGGAACCGCGAACATGCCGTAGGGGTAGTTGAGGCGCAGATCTTCTTTGGTCGTGAACGGCAACTTGGACAGGTCATCCAGAGAACGTATATCCTCAGGCACAATTCCAGCTTCATCGAATTTTCTGCGATAACAGGTAACGGATTTGTGAACGCGGTTAAGGGTAGCCTGCAATCTCTCCAACTGGAGCTGTTCCAGATCGGCTCGCGGCATGCATTCGTAAAGGGGATCCCAGATCTTCATAGCCTCACCTCTGAATTGGTACATTACCTTTCCCAGATTTCCTTCTTGTCCCTGCCCAGGTATGCCCGTTGGACATCCTTGTTTTCCAATAGGTCATATGCGTTTTCTTCAAGCATTACTTTACCTGTCTCCAGCACATAGCCACGGTCCGCTATCTTCAGGGCAGCCCGTGCGTTCTGTTCGACCAGCAGCACTGCGGTTGAGCGTTGATCCCTGAGGTCGGTGATGACCCGGAAGATCTCCTGGACCACCAGGGGAGCCAGTCCCATGGATGGCTCGTCCAGGAGCAGCACCTTCGGCCGCGCCATCAGCGCTCGCCCTATTGCAAGCATCTGCTGCTCGCCACCTGAAAGGGTGCCGGCCATCTGGTTTCTTCTCCCGGAAAGCTGGGGGAAAAGCTCGAAGACATCCTCGATATCCTTCCTGATCACGGACTTTTTTTCCCGCTTGCGGTAGCGAAGGTACGCTCCGAGCTCCAGGTTGTCCTCGACCGAAAAATCCTTGAACACCTGGCGCCCTTCCGGGACCTGGGAAATTCCCATGTCAACGATACAGTCGGGCGAAAGCCCTGCAACAGGCCTGCCTTCGAACAGTATCTCACCGTCTCTCGGGGGTGTGATACCAGACAAGGAGTTGAGGATTGTCGTCTTCCCTGCCCCGTTCGCACCGATGAGGGTCACGATCTCGCCTTCATTCAGATGCAGGGAGATGTTCTTCAGCGCATGAACCTGGCCGTAGTAGGTATTGATGTTTTTTACTCTCAGCATGTCTGTTTCTACCTATCGTTTTTCGCCTTGTGCCGTGCGGCTTACGTTACCCTTCGCCCAGGTATGCAGCGACGACCTCGGGGTTTTCCTGAATTTCCCGCGGCGTTCCCTCGGCGAGCTTCCGCCCCAGGTTCAGCACGACGATGCTTTCGCATATGTCCATGACCAGTTCCATGTCGTGCTCCACCAGCGCCACGGTAACGCCGGACTCACGGATCTTGCAGATCAGCCTTCCCAGTTGAGCCGTCTCGCGGCTGTTGAGACCCGCAGCCGGTTCATCCAGCAGGACGATCCGTGGGTCAAGTGCCATGGCCCGGGCAATTTCCAGAAGCCGTCCCTTGCCGAACGGCAGGCTGTCCGCAGGTGTTTCCGCAAGATCGGCTATGCCGGCAAACTCCAGGCAGGCCATTGCCTGCTCGCGGATAGCATGCTCTTCCTTCAGATGTCCCGGCAGTTTCAGCGAACATGACAGGACACCGCTGCGGCTCCTGGTGTGGAACCCCACCATGACATTCTCCAGGACCGTGAGCCCGCAAAAAAGCTCGATATTCTGAAACGTGCGCACCAGCCTTCTCTTGGCGAGTTTTTCGGGCGCCAGCCCGGTTATGTCTTCCCCACTCAGGAAAACGCTGCCCGATGTCTGGGCGTATATTCCGGTGATGATGTTGAAGAGCGTGGTCTTCCCCGCTCCGTTGGGGCCGATGACACCCTTGATGCAGCCTTCCGCCACCGAGAAGCTTACATCGCTGAGGGCTGTCACCCCGCCGAATTTCTGGGTGATCCCCTCAACCCTGAGCATTTTTCACGACCTCCCTGGAAAATCTTGACCTGATGCGGGCACACATGGCCGTGAACCCGCTGGCAAGTCCGCCTGGCAGGTACATGGTCATGAGCACCAGCAGCAGGCCATAGACGATGATGTCATAGTCCTGGAAAGTGCGGAGGAACTCGGGCAGGAGCGTCAGCAGCCCTGCGCCAAGCAACGGGCCGAGGATGCTTCCCAGACCGCCGATGACCACCATGGTCAGGAGCTCGACCGAAAAATTGAAGCCGAATGAGGTGGGGGATATGAAGGTCATGGTGTGCGCATAAAGGCTGCCCGCGATAGAGGACAGCACCGCGGACAGGGTGAAGATCTGCACTTTCAGCAAACGGACATTGACTCCCATGACCCTGGCCGCGACCTCCGATGAATGGATGGAACGGAGCGCCCTGCCGATCCTCGAATTCACCAGGTTCGCCGAAAGGACTATGGCAACCAGAGTTATTCCCCAGATCAGGTAGTAATTTTTCATGTCGCTGTCAAAGGAAAAATCGGCTACGGTGAAACTGGGAATGCCGCTGAGACCCGACGGACCGCCGGTAAGATCTACCGTTTCGTTGAATACGATATAGACGATGATGCCGAAACCCAGTGTTGCCATCGCCAGATAGTGGCCTTTGAGTTTGAGTATGGGAAAACCTATCGCGAATGCGACAAGTCCGACTGCGACAGCCGCCAGGAGCATTGCCGCCCAGGGATTCACGCCATACGTCGCGGTTGACACACCTGAAATATACGCTCCGAGGCCGAAGAAAGCAGCATGCCCCAGCGATATCTGTCCGGCAAAACCGAGCAGGAGGTTCAGAGCAACGGCCAGCAGGGTATTGATACCGACGAAGACCAGCACATTGAGGAGATAACCTCCTGCGAAAAACAACGGCGCCAGCATGACGATGCCGCTGAGCATCCCATAGGTAACCAGGTTTTTATTTCCCTTGAGCATGATGATGATCAGACCCTTTCGGTTTCTGCCTTGCGGAAAAGGCCCTGGGGCCTTATGAACAGGATCAGGAGGAGAATGATGAAGGCAATGGCGTCCTTGTAGCCCGATGATATGAGCCCGGCGCCCAGCGATTCCAGAACGCCGAGGAGCAGTCCTCCGAAAACGGTGCCGATACCGCTGCTCATGCCACCGATTATTGCCGCACAGAATCCCTTCAGGCCCAGCATGATGCCCACATCGTATGAAGTCATGGTCAGCGGCGCGGTGATTATCCCGGCAACGGATCCCATGGCAGAACTGATGGCAAAGGATATGAGCACCATCCGTTTCACGCCGATCCCCACCAGGCTGGCGGCACGACGGTTGTGGGAACAGGCCCTCATCGCTTTGCCGTTGATCGTGTGAAAGAAGAAAAAGCGGTTGACGGCGATGATGCACAGCGTGATGCCCAGGATCCAGAGATGTTGCGGCAGGACGGTCGCCCCGGCAAGTGTCAGCGGCTCGTTACTGGAAAAAGCAGGGATGGCGTGGGTATCTTTTCCGAACTGGAGCATGGCGATTCCGCGGATGAGAATACTGCCGCCAATAGTGATGATGACCAGGGAAAGGGGAGTCGCGTTTCTGAGCGGACGGATAGCGAGCCGCTCGAAAACCACCCCGACCGCGGTAGTCAGCACAACCGCCAGCCCCATGGCCGCAGGCAGGGGAAAATCAAACAATGCCAGAAAAACGTAGGTCAGCATGCCACCAAGCATGACGAACTCGCCCTGCGCGAAATTGATGATTCCGGTGGAGTTGTAGATGATGGCGAAACCTATGCCGATGAGCGAGTAAATCGCTCCGGTGGAAAGACCCGACAGCATGTATTGCAGTATCTGATGTGCCATGTTTCTCGATTCGGGACCGCGTCCGGAACTGACCGTCGGTGTGAAAAAGAGACGCCCGGAAAGGGCGTCACCTCAGGATGATCACGTGATATGGCCAAAACCAGCCGGAGCTACTTGAGCAATGCCCAGTCCTTGCCCCTTACCTCCAGCATGACAAAAGCGTCTTTGGTAAGACCGCTGTGGTCTGTGGGACTGTAGGAAAAGATTCCGCCGATTCCAGCGAAGTTTCTGGTCTTTTCAAGTTGGTTGCGAATTGCCGCCGGCGAATCCCCTCCCCGCTCGATCGCTCCCTTGAGGAGCATCACCGCATCCCAGGCATGTCCGCCGAAATGATCGCCCTCGGCTCTGAAATGTTTCTGGTAATCGCGGACAAAGGAGAGGAGCGCTTTCTTCTGTTTGTCCGACTTGGGCAGCAGATCGGCCACAAGGACTCGTCCCGAAGGAAGGATGATGCCTTCGGCGGCCCCCCCTGCCAGGTCGATGAATTTCTTGGAAGAAACACCGTGGCTCATATAGAGCGGGAGCTTGACCCCGAGCTGCTTTGCATTGCGTGCTATCAGCGCCGGTCCCGGATTGGTCCCCCAGCAGATGAGCGCCTGTGCCTTGCCGCCGCGGATTTTGGTCAGTTGCGGCGTCATATCCGTGTCTTTCGGCCCGTAGGTGTCATCGGAAACGATCTCCATGCCGTACCTTTTCGCTTGGGACTTCAGCTGTTCCCTGCCCGAAGAGCCGAACGAATCGGAAACCGTGAGGAGAGCAATCCGCTTGATCCTTTTCCTGGTGAGATGTTCGTAAATCCTCTGGACCGCCAGGTAATCGTTCTGGGCGGTCTTGAACACCCACGGCTTGACCGGCTCGGTTATCCTGATGCCGGCCGCGCATGATACGAGAGGTATTTCCGCCCGCTGAACGAGGGGAATGACGGCCATGGTGTCTCCGGTTGTACTCGGACCGACAATGGCCACGACCCGGTCTTCCTTGATGAGCCGCGTAGCCGCCTGTACCGCCCTGGTAGCGTCACCCTGGGTGTCATAGGCGATGAGTTGCAGCTTGCGCCCCTTGATGCCCCCGGCTGCATTGATTTCATTCACCACCATCTGGGCGGTGTTCCGTTCCGGTTCCCCGAGAAACGAAGCGGGACCGGTTATGGAAAACAGACCGCCGATCTTGATGGGTGGCGCAGACCAGGCACCAGCTGCGGTCAGGAGCAGAAGACCCAGTGCAAGCATGGCTGTCTTCACGGATTTTCCAGTTTTTCCAGTCATTTCTTCCCCCTTTTCACACCAGGAGCAACCCCTAGCGGATCAGCACCCAGTCCCCTTTGGTAATTCGGACCATTTCGAAGGCAGACAGGTCAAGTCCGTTGTGATCAGCCGGCGACATGTTGAATACGCCCGATACTCCGACCATGTTCCTGGTCTGTTCTATGCCGTTTCTAATGCTGACAGGAGCAGCCCCCGATTTTTTTATGGCATTGACAATGAGCAGCAGACCGTCGTAGGCATACCCGCCGAAAGTCGACGCCTCGACGCCGAATGCCTTGCGATACGCCTGGTCATACTCGCGCAGTGTCTTGAGCTGCCGATCGCTTTTGGGCAGTATGTCGTAGACGGCGAGCTTGCCCGCCGGCAGAATGACTCCCTCAGCCGCGGCCGCTCCGGAAAGCTCGATGTATTTCTTGGAAGCAACGCCATGGCTCTGGTAGAGAGGGATACTGATAGCAAGCTGTTTTACGTTGCGGGTTACAACCGCCGGGCCGGGATTGGTCCCCCAGCAGATGATGCCATCGGGCTTGGCTCCGCGGATCTTGGTGAGCTGGGGTGTCATGTCGGTATCTTTGGGAGAGTAAACCTCGTCGGCAACAAGCGTGAATCCCTTCCTGGCCGCCAGTTCCTTCAGCTGCTCCCTGCCGGATGCGCCGTAGGAATCGGAAACGGTCAACAGCGCGATCTTTCTCTGCTTCCTCTTTGACATGTAGCTGAAAATCTTCTCGGCAGCCACATGGTCATTGGCAGGTGTCTTGAAAATCCATTTTCTGACCGGCTGGGTGATCTTGATACCGGCGGCACAGGAAACCAGAGGCACTCTTTCCTTCTCTGCCACGTTCAGAACGGCCATGGTCTCTCCGGTGGTGCTGGGACCGATGATGGCCACGACCTTGTCGTTTCTGATCAGCTTTGTCGCGAGCTGAACCGCCTTGGTTGCGTCACCCTGGGTATCGTAGATGAAAAGATCGATCCTCGATCCGTTGATGCCGCCCCTGGCATTGATGTCGCGGACCATCATCTCCAGGGTCTTGCGCTCGGGTTCGCCAAGGAACGAAGCAGGGCCGGTAACCGCAAACAGCCCGCCGATCCGGATCGGTGGCGCGGCACTAGCCGCCGAAGAAAACACGGACACCATCACAAACCGTTACCAATAACGATAGAAACCTTCCCATAGACCCTCCCCAAAAAAATAAAAAATACCATCACTCGTCGCCGAGTAAGGATCACAATTCAACAGGTGCTTGACTGAAGGGCTCAGCCTGAATCTGAGTCCTTTCCGGGCAGAAACTACATCTGGTAAAGGCGTTCACCCTCCAGCACGTTGAAACCCCGAGCGGTGAGAAGTTCAATGGCCTTCTCGGTTTCATCGAATCTGAAGATGATTACCGCGTTTCCTCCGCATCGCTCGACAAAGGCGTACATGTATTCAACATTTATGGATTCCTGGTCCAGTGTCTGCAGGATTTCGGACAACCCGCCCGGCCTGTCCGGCACCTCAATGGCAACCACTTCAGTCTTGCTTACGGTAAACCCTTTCTCCTTGAGAACCTGTTTGGCCGTTTCCCGGTCATTGACTATCAGCCGCAAAATGCCGAAATCGCTGGTATCTGCAAGGGAAAGCGCCCTGATGTTGACCCCCGAATCCCCCAGTATCCTGGTGATTTCCGCGAGACGTCCCGATTTGTTCTCGATGAAGATGGAGATCTGTTCCACTTTCATGCTCTGCCTCCTCTTGGCTTCACTGCTTGTCTGCAGCGCACTCCCACCTGCTTCAGACTTTCGGGCGATTGTCGATGACACGCTTCGCCTTGCCCTCGCTCCGCATGATGGTCTTGGGTTCGACGAGCCGTACCTTGCAGGTCAGGCTGAGCAGGTCCTTGATCTCCTTCTCGATGGCCCCTGCCATTGCCTGCAGGTGCTTGATCTCGTCGGAGAAGAGGCGCTCATCAACCTCAACCTGCACCTCCAGGGTATCAAGGTTGCCTTTGCGCTCCACTATCAGCAGATAATGCGGCTCCACTCCCTCGATCCTCATCAGGATGGACTCGATCTGTGACGGGAAGACGTTTACTCCCCTGATGATGAGCATGTCGTCGCTGCGCCCGCTCATGCGCGCAATTCTTGCGTGGGTACGGCCGCAGGTGCACGGTTCATACGTTATGCTGGTGATGTCGCGGGTACGATACCGCAGCAGAGGGATACCCTCTTTGGTTATGGTGGTGATGACAAGTTCACCTTTTTCGCCTTCCGGAACAGGTTCACCGGTTTCCGGATTGATGATCTCGGGTATGAAGTGGTCTTCCCAGATATGGAGACCGCATTTCGCCTCCTGGCATTCGATGGCAACGCCGGGGCCCATGATCTCGGAAAGCCCGTAAATGTCTATGGCGCTCAGATTGAGCTTCTCCTCGATCTCCGTCCTCATGGACTCCGACCAGGGCTCGGCGCCGAATATGCCGACCCGGAGGCTGAGGGAGCGGAAATCCACGCCTTCCTCTTTGGCAGCCTCGGCCAGATAGAGAGAATATGAGGGTGTGCAGGTAAGGACGGTAGAACCGAAATCCTTCATGATCAGGATCTGGCGTTTTGTATTCCCCCCCGACATGGGAATTACGGAGGCCCCCAGTTTTTCGGCACCATAGTGAGCACCCAGGCCGCCGGTAAACAAACCGTAACCGTATGAATTATGGATGATGTCACCGCGGTGCACACCAGCCGAGACGAACGACCGTGCCATCAGTTCGCTCCAGATTTCGATATCCTTGTGGGTGTAGCCGACGACGGTCGGTTTGCCGGTAGTGCCGGAGGACGCGTGAATTCGTACAATGTCTTCCATTGGCGCGGAAAAGAGTCCGTACGGATAGGCATCCCTCATGTCCTGTTTCACCGTGAACGGTAACCGGCGCAGGTCTTCGAGAGATTTGAGGCTGTCAGGCCGCACACCAAGACTTGCAAATTTATCCTTATAAAAAGGCACATTGCAATACACCCTTTCAAGCATTGATTTCAACCTTTTCACCTGAAGGGCTTCCAGTGCCGGACGCGGCAGGGTTTCAAATTCCTCGTTGTAATACATGCTCGTTCACCTCACTACAGTAATTTCCGGACAGAAGGGGCTCCCTGCAATCGGGCAGGCACGGGGACCTGCCCCTACAAAGAGGGGAATAAGCGATGCCCACGCCTGCCAACAGGGCTGTTGAAAAAAGTCATGGGTCAGGCCAGATGCACGGCGCAACGCCGCAGATGGGCTCCGCAATGGTTTTTCAACTGCCTGCTAAAGTTCGCGACCCAGCAGGAAGGCTTTCCGGTTGACTTCAAGAGCCCTGGCAGGCACCATACGCTCCAGAGCCTGCAGCCAGTATTCTTCTGCAACATCGATACGGCGGGATACGGCGCCGAGCAGCACCGTATTGGCCGCCCGTGCGTTTCCTGCCCTGGCGGCCAACCCCTGACCGTCTACCAGCAGGAAATCGGCAAAACGCTCCCTGATGCTCTCTGCCACCCGTTCCGGATACTTCTCGGTTCCCATCAGCACTGAGGAGGGTGGAATCCGCAGATCATTGGCGACAACTTTTCCACCCTTTCTCAGGAGCGGGAGAGAGCGAAGGGTCTCCATCAGTTCGAATCCGAACAGGATATCCCCCTCCCCCTCGGGAACGATCGGAGAGTACACCTTGTCGCCGAACCTTACATGCGACACGACGCTGCCCCCACGCTGCGACATGCCGTGGATCTCGCTCTTCTTCACATCGAAACCGGCCAGCATGAAGGTTTCGGAAAGAATTTCCGAGGCCAGCAGGATCCCCTGCCCCCCGACGCCTACCAGGAGAATGTTGGTCGTCTGTCCGTTCACTTGGCCCTCCCGATCGCATCAAATTTGCAGAGTTGGCGACAGACGTCGCACCCGGTGCAGAGCATTGGATCGATATACGAAATGCCTTTCTTCCCTTCGCCGCTCTTCCACTGGATTGCCGGACAACCCAGTTTCAGACAGGCTCGGCAGCCGGTACACTTCTCCACATCGACCGTAGAGAGCGGCCCCTTCCTGAACACACCTTCGCGCTTGATGAGCACGCATGGCTTGTTGGTGATGATCACCGACGTTTCCGGGCGCTCCATCTCCTCCTTGAGGGCCTGGCGGGTCTCTTCGAGGTCGAAGGGATTCACGGTCCGGACGTGCTTTACCCCCAGGGCGGAGCAGAGCTGGACAAGGTCGATGCGGTGGGCCGGTTCATTCATCAGCGTGAAGCCCGATGCAGGGTTGTCCTGACGGCCGGTCATTGCCGTAATGCGATTGTCAAGTATGACGACCGTTGCCGGCGAATTGTTGTAAACCATATCGGCGAGGCCGGTAATCCCGCTGTGAATGAACGTGGAATCCCCGATCACGGCAACCACCCGTCTTTTTTCATCCTCGGGCACCACTTTCACCACCCCTGTCGCGTTGCCGATGGAAGCGCCCATGCAGACGCAGGTTTCCATGGACGAGAGAGGGGGGAGAAATCCGAGGGTGTAGCAGCCGATATCGCCGGCAACATAAGCCTTGAGCTGTTTGAGGGCATAGAATACGCCGCGGTGGGGGCAGCCGGGGCACATGTTCGGCGGGCGGGGCGGAAGCGCAAAGCTGCCGGCCTCGTCATCCGGCATTGCGGCCCCTGATTCCGTGCCGATACCCTGTCCGGAAAACGCCTTGCGGATCCGGTCCGGTGAAAGCTCTCCGCAGACCGGTATGATTTCCTTGCCGGTGACTTCTATGGCCAGCGCGCGAATCTGCTCCTCGAAGAACGGATCAAGCTCCTCAACGACATAGAGACGTTCGACCTTCGCGGCAAACGAACGAATGAGATCGACGGGAAACGGATGGACCATGCCCAGCTTGAGGGTTGAAACGTTCGGGAACACTTCCCGGACGTACTCGTAACAAACCCCGGAAGTAACGATGCCCACAGACGTGTCGCGCAGTTCCATCCGGTTGATTTCCAAGGAACATGCTGACTCCGCAAGTTTCCTCATCCGTTCTTCAACCAGCGGGTGGCGGACCCTGGCATTGGACGGCAGCATCACCTGCTTGGCTGCGTTCGTGACCAGGGCCGGAGCGGGCAGGCCTGCAACCCGCTCTTTCAACTCCACGATGGATTTGCTGTGGGAGATGCGGGTCGTGGTGCGAAGCAGCACGGGGGTGTCGTACTGTTCCGACAGTTCAAGGGCGATCCTGGTGAAATCCTTGCATTCCTGTGAATCAGAGGGCTCCAGCATGGGCACCTTGGCGAATTTTGCGTAATTGCGGTTGTCCTGCTCGTTCTGTGAGGAATGCATCTCAGGGTCATCGGCGGAAACCAGGACCAGCCCCCCCTTGATGCCGGTATAGGAAAGGGTGAACAGAGGATCGGCCGCCACGTTGACCCCCACATGCTTCATGGTGACGAGGGTGCGCGCACCGGCAAATGAGGCCCCCATGGCAACCTCGAGTGCGACTTTCTCATTGGGTGCCCAGGAGGAATCGATCTCCTTGTATAAAACGGTGTTTTCCAGAATCTCGGTGGAAGGTGTGCCGGGGTATCCGGTGGCAACCAGCACACCCGCTTCAAAAGCGCCGCGGGCAATGGCCTCGTTGCCGGACAGAATCTCTTTCATGAAAAAGCCCCCTGAAAATACGGGGATTTCTCCCCGAAATCGTTGTGAAATATACCGACAAACAAGGTTTGCTGTCAACTGCATTCTCACACGGAGCAGGCCTGGTCCGGCGTCCAGGGCACGGCCGATGCCGCTCGTCAGGCAGTCAGCAACCCCTCGAGCAACCCGGCGTCGGATACGGTGAACCGATCGAAACCGAACAGTTCCATGGTCCGCAGGGTGATCAGGAAACCGGCAACCACGAGGTCCTCCCTCCCCTTCTCGATGCCAGGAATCCGCAGCCTCTCCTCAGCCGCAAGCGGGAGGACGGTCTCAAACAGATCCCGTATCACCGGAAAAAGCAGAACATGACCGTGGACCCGGCGGTGGTCGTAGCGAGCCAGTTTCAGATCCATGGCAGCCAGTGTGGTAGCCGTTCCCGCGGTGCCTATCAAAGCGGCTCCAGCAGGAAAACCGCCCAGGCCGGCATTGTCGAGTTCCCGCATCAAGCCGCCAAGTTCCCGTCTGATCTTGTCATCCATGGCGTCGACCGTCCCTTTGCCCTCGGTGAGCCTGACAACGCCCAGCGGCAGACTTCGGGTGAACAGCGGTGTCATGCCGCTGGCCAGAGTATATTCGGTGCTGCCGCCACCGATATCAAAAACCAGCGAGTCACCGCTTCTGCCAAGGCCCGAAACCACACCCTTCAACGTCAGGAGCGCTTCCTCCCTTCCGTCGATTATCTCGAACCGTATTCCTGTTTCGGCAGCGACACGATCGATGAATTCCCTGCCGTTGACCGCATCCCGAACCGCGCTCGTGGCAACCGCACGAACCCGCGACGCTCCGGCACGCTCTATTTCCCGGGCAAAATCGTGCAGTGCGGATAGCGTCCTGTCCCGCGCTGCTGCAGAGATTCCCCGTTCACGCGTAAAACCACCTCCAAGCCTGGTAATGACCCGTTTCAGCACCAGCGTTTCCAGGTCCCCGGCTCCCTGCGGGGCTGCGATCAGAAGGCGGGCGCTGTTTGTTCCCAAGTCAATGGCGGCAGTTATTTCCACAGTCAGCTAACCCCTTTTTCCTGTTTCATTATGGAGTAGGCACAGTCCCCGATTTTCACAAATGCAGTAACTATGTCCATATAGAGCAAACCAGCAATGACCGTGCATGAGCCGCTGCTCAAGCGAGACAGATGCAGATTTTTCATTTCGTCGGCTGTTGCATGCAGCTCTTTTTTCAGGACACGCAGGTCATGTTCACCGGGAATCTCCAGATTCTCGAGGTGATCGACCGCAAGGTTCACCAGATAAGCCGACTGCCGTGCCAGGGATTTTGTTTCCTCCATGGCGGTTTCGGAAAAGAATACGGAACCTTCCTTCTTCCTGCGCAGACAATCGAGGATTATCTCGCAATTGTCCCCCACGGCCTCCAGTTCGTTCACCGTGCCGAGCAGCAGCGGTATGTCGGCTGTTATTTCGGGATTCCGGGACTGGCGGGACAACATGACCAGGAAGGCGGAGAGGTCCTTCTGCAGGACATCCAGCACGTTTTCCTTCTGCCGGATGATGGCGGATCTCCTGGCATTGAATTCGTAAAACTGCTGAACGGTATCGGACAGCATGGATCCGGCCACATGGGCCATCCTCTTCAATTCGTTGCCCGCCTGGAGCAAGGCCAGGTACGGCGTGTTGATGATGCGGTAATCCAGGTAGCGTGGCCGCGGCTCGACATCTGCCCCGCCATCTGCCGTGGGCAGGATCATTCGGGCGGACCTGGCGAAGAAACCGATGAACGGGAGAAAGAGTGCCGCTATGACAAGACTGAAGAGCGTATAACTGTTGGCAATTGTCCGCGCCGTTTGGGCACCCGAAAGCACCGGTGGAAACCGTTTGGCGGATTCGCCGCCGGTAATCGCCACATTCGGCCATTCCACTCCGCTGACTGCTGCCACCAAGGACAGAAACTGGGGGAACAGCACCAGCACGGCAGAAACCGATGCAATGCAGATAATGCCATACAGAATCACTGCCCGCCTGGCTGCCAGGGTCCCGCCGATTGCGCCGATTGCAGCCAGGATCAGGGTGCCAGGCATCTCGCCCAGAACCATTGCGACGGCCTGCTCCAGGCCGATGAGCCGTGCGGCGGCCAGGGCTATGATGATCCCTATTGCCGCACTGCCGGACTGAACCAGAAACGTGATCGCAGTGCCCGCGAGAAGACTGACCAGACGCCAATCCATAGGTGATGAGCGCAGCCAGTTGAGGACATCATGCTCTCCGAGCGAAGAAAAACGGACCTCCATGATCTCCAGGCCAAGGAACAGCAGGCCGAGACCGATCAGGATATCTCCCAGGAAGACCAGTCGCCGCTGCTTGCTGGAGAAGCGGAGCGCAACCCCCGTGAAAATGGCTGGCAATGAGAGGAATGTGATCTTGAAGGCGATGAACTGAACTGCGACCACTGTGCCGAGCGCAGTTCCCAAGAGCATTCCCAGCGCCTGGTAAAGCGTGAGAAGCCCCGCATTCACGAAGCCGATGATCAGGATCGATGCAGCTCCGCTCGACTGGAGGAACGAAGCCAGGCAGCCGCCCGTCAATGCAGCAGACAGGCGGTTGCCGGCAAGCTTTTCCAGGAAACGTCGGAAACCGCCGCTGGCAAGCCGCTGAAGTCCCTCCGCCATGGTTTTCATGCCAAGGACAAAGAGACCGAGCCCGCCCAGCGCTTCAAGCAGTCGTAAGAGAAGCATACGCCTCAGGCTCCGGGAAGTCTGGTGGGAATACTGGGAAGTGCCGTGGGATACGGCGCCGCAGCCTCACCGGGTTGAACTGCGGCTGCCGCCCGCAAAGGCGGGACCGGAGGCCGAGCCGGACAAAACCGCTTCCAGCAGGAAATCAATCGGCAAACATCCGGAAACTCCGGATGGAAACTAATTGTCGACCTTTTCCTTCAGCTCCTTGCCGACCTTGAAGAAAGGGAGCTTTTTCGGCTTGACCGTTATGGCTTCGCCGGTTTTGGGGTTTCTGCCCACATAGGGCTTGTAATGCTTGATCACAAAGCTGCCGAAACCTCTTATCTCTATCCTTTCACCCACATGCAGAGCATTGGACATCGCATCGAAAATGGTGTTGATGATATCCTCAGCCTTCTTGAATGAAAGGTTTTTCCTCTCGGCAAGGGCTTCGATAAGCTCTGATTTGTTCATCGTGTTTCCTCCAGTCCTGGTTAACTGCAGCATGCATATGCAAATCCACTCAAAGCAATGGAAAGTGACAACTGTCAGGCAGCCCTGCCGCTCTACCGGTCATGTGACGCTCAACCTTGCCGGCGGCAAGAGCCGGTTTCATCAAAATTGATCAGTATGCAGCCAAAATTGATACACTTGTCCGCACAGTTTCGACATGCGACCCGACCCGAGCCATCCTGTCCCCCATGGCCTGTTTTCCTGTCGCACCTCAAACAAAGTTTTACATTACGCCGTTACATGGCAAATGAAATGTTCTGCTCTCTTGGCTGCCGATGAAGGCGGCCATGTGTGAGCTTGCAAATATCTCTCCTAAAATCAGTTCAGACTTTCGTGAGAAGGGTAACGCTTTCTATGTGGTAGGTCTGGGGAAACATGTCGATCGGGCGGCTGGCGGCTACCCGGTAGCCTTTACCGTGGAGAATTGCCAGGTCACGCGCCAGTGTTGCAGGGTCGCAGGAGACATAGATGATTTTTTCCGGTTCCAGAGCCGGTATGAGGTGGACTGCCTCCCGGGCGCCCGTTCTGGGCGGATCCAGCAGAACCAGGTGGAAACGTTCTCCCCGGGCGATCAGTTCACGGAGACCTCCGTCCGTATCCCTTGCAATGAAACGGGCATTCTGGACATCGTTGCTTCTCGCATTGAACACAGCATCTTCGATGGAGTCGCCATACTCCTCCACGCCGATTATTTCTGCGCATGACCGGGAGATCGGGAGAGAGAAATTGCCGTTGCCGCAATAGAGATCAAGGATCCGCTCGCGCCCTTTCAGCGCCGCCCAGTCCAGCACGGTTCGGATCATCGCCCGGTTCTGGCCGTAATTGACCTGAGAAAAACCGCCGCAGCGAAACGCAAGCTCCATGTCCGGCAAACTCTCAACGACAGCCGTCGGCACCCGGTATGCTACCCGTTCATCTCCCCAGATACGCAGCAGTGACGATTTTCTGCCGCACTGAAGGAACACGCCGGTTACTCCGGCACAACCGGGAACCGTCTCCCCAAGCCATGCAGCAATGCCCGTACGGTTTTCACCGATGTAATGGAAAAGAAGCAGCAAGCCGCTGCTTTCTCCCGCCGCGACATCGATCTGGGGCAGCTTGTCCGGTTCGGGAAAACGTTCCAGCATCCGGCACAGCTCTTCCCTGATCAGGTTTATTACGTTACAGGCTATGTGGCATTTCCCCGGCAGATCGATTACATAATGGGATCCCCGGCGATAGAAGCCGAATTTGAGCTTGCCAGTGACGCTCCGGAGCTTGAACTGCACCCGCGAGCGATACCCGTAAGGCATGGGCGCAGGCACGGCAGGCAGGAAGACATCGGGCGCCACGGGGACCGAGCGGGACAGCATTTCCACAAAAATCTGCTGTTTCGCTGCCAGTTGGGCACTGTACCGTATGTGTTGCCAGAAGCAGCCGCCGCACTCTCCGAAAACACCGCAGGGAGGTGTCACTCGAGCAGGTGACGGAGCCATGCACTCCAGGAGTGCCCCCTCGCTGTAGGATTTCTTCTCGGCATGTATCTCGACACGGCACCGGTCACCCGGAGCCGTGAAGGGTATGAAGCAGACCTTGCCGTCCACCCTCCCGATACCTGAACCGCCGAATGCCAGCTTTTCGACGGTGACCAACGTTCCGCCACCCTGCTCCGAACCGCTCAGCATGGTGACCGCCTGCTCTTGTCCCGCGCCTTGGCCAACTCCGACAGGACGAGTTTGCGCGGAAAGGATTCCCTGGCAAAATAACCGCTGCAAGTGCTTTCGATACCATGCACGAGTTGATCGCGGGCCTGGCCGATTTCATCATACGGCACGCCCATTTTTTCGACGGTCTTCCGATAGACCGCGGTCTCCCCCAACACTCCGACGGCAGCGGAAAAATCGTCGGGGCTCTCGAAGTATTCACGTCGCACCGCTGTTTCACAGACCACTTCCAGGCGGACGAGATGATAATCTTCATAATAGCGGCGGGTCGTGTCAAAAATGGTTATGACCAGCCCATTCGGCAGTTCTCTGCGTCTGATGCATGAGTTCATGGTGCGGCGACGTCCTCACGGGAAACAATATTGAGAAAAGGTTACTGTATTTTTAGACCTTTTTGCGCAAGAAAATGCAAGACATTTCTTTTAAGTGGTGCCCCGGCGCCTTCGCCGATATCGTAATAAACGCGCACCACGGGTTTTGAAACAGGAAACAGGCTGTTGAGGTCGATCGGCGTAGCAGACACCACCAGTTCGCACGGCACCCTTTCGACTGTCTGCTTGAGATCCGCGATCTGGGCGCTGCTGTACCCCATTGCGGGTAAAACGCGGCTGATGTGGGGGTAGGCGGCATACGTCTCCTTGATGGACCCTGCCGCAAAGGGTCGGGGATCGATGATTTCCCGGGCTCCGAACTGGATCGCCGCCGCATAGCCTGCGCCTGAGGGGAGGCCCCCATGGGTGATGGAAGGGCCGTCCTCGATGACGAGCACCGATCTGTCACGGATCTGATCCGGCTCGGAAAGCCTCAGCAGTGAATCAGTCCTGAATACGGTTGCGGAAGGATTCAGGGAGCGTATTCTGCTTTCGAGTGCGTCGCAAACGGCACGTACGACGGTATTGCTCTTGTTTATCACAGCGAAATGGGCTCGCCGCAGGTTAACCTCACCCGGGAAATATCCCGTTTCATCCCCGAAACGCAGCGGGTCTGCGATGACGATCTCCAGATCGGGAACAAAGAAAGGGAAGTCATTGTTGCCGCCGTCCCAGACAATGACGTCGCCCTCGGCTTCCGCGCGGTGCAAAATTTTCTTGTAGTCGATTCCCGCGTACACTATGGCGCCGGTATCGATCAGCGGTTCGTATTCTTCCCGCTCCTCTATGCTGCAACGGTACAGCGACAGGTCTTCGTTGCGGGAAAACCGCTCCACCTCCTGGCGCCGCAGCTCACCGTACGGCATGGGATGCCGCACCACAACCGGCGCCACCCCCTTCTCCCGCAGGACATGGCAGAGGTAACGGGTAACCTGGCTCTTCCCGCACCCGGTCCTGACCGCGCAGACCGAAATCACCGGCTTTCTGCTCTTCAGCATGGTCGACCGCGGTCCGGAAAGCGTGAAATCCGCCCCGCAGGCAAGGATCATCGACGCCCTGTGCATGAGCTCGTCATACGAGATGTCGCTGTACGCGAAAACCACCCGATCAACACGATGTCGCTGGATAAGCCCGGGCAGCAATTCCTCCCCGCAGATGGGAATTCCCCGCGGGTAGAGGTTGCCTGCCAGAGCTGCGGGATAGCGCCGGTTCGCTATGAAGGGGATCTGGGCAGCGGTAAAGGCGATGACCCGAACTCCTGAGTCGTCGCGATAGCAGACGTTGAAGTTGTGGAAGTCGCGGCCGGCCGCCCCCATGATGATGATACGCTCCCTTTTCATGAGAGTGCCGAGACCCCCTCCTCCAGAATGGCCAACACAGATTCCAGTTCCTCTTCCGATACGTTGAGGGGTGGAATGAAGCGTATGACATGCCGCTCGGGACCGCAACCGATCAGGATCACCCCCCTTTTCAGGCAATGGGCAAGGACCTCTTCGCAGGCGGAACCGTTCGGGAAGCCATCACAGGTAACGAACTCGATCCCCACCATGTAGCCGAAGCCCCGAACCTGGCCCACCAGGGGATGGCAGCCGATCGTTTGGTTCAGACGTTCCAAGAGGGCTGTTCCGCGCCCCAGGGCCGTTGCCAGCAGTCCCTCTTCGGTTATGGCGTCAACCGTTGCTAGGGAAGCGGCGCAGGAAACGGGATTGCCGCCGAAGGTGGTGCCATGGGCGCCGGAAGGCCACTTTTCCATGACTGAGCGCCTGGCCACCACAGCCGAAAGCGGGAAACCGGAAGCGATCCCCTTGGCAACCGCCATGACGTCGGGCACCACCCCGGCATGGTCGGCTGCGAACCAGCGCCCGGTGCGCCCCATGCCCGACTGCACTTCGTCGAAGATCAGCAGGATGCCGTGGCGGTCGCACAGCTTTCTCAGAGCCTTGAGGAAGGTTGCCGGCGCGGGAAAATAGCCGCCTTCGCCCAGGAAGGGCTCGATCAGCACGGCAGCTGTTTCCTCGGCGGGAATACGGTGTTTGAGAGTTTCCTCCAGTTCGTGGAGACAGCACAGGTCACAACGGTCGGAGGACTGGCGATAGGGGCAGCGGAAACAGTAGGGATAGGGGACCTGATAAACCGACGGCAACAAGGGGTGGTATCGACGACGGTACGCGGCAGAACTTGTGGTTACCGACAGCGCTCCCAGTGTCCTGCCGTGAAACGCCCGGGTGAAAGAGATGATACCCTGCCTTTCCGTGACAAAGCGCGCCAGCTTGATGGCTCCCTCGACCGCTTCAGCGCCGGAATTGCTGAAGAACAGCATGTCGAGGCCAGCTGGGGTGATCGAAACCAGCTTTTCCGCTGCAGCAACCGTGGTCTCGTTGTAGTAGATGCCGCCCGTATGGATCAGGCTCTCCATCTGCTTTCGCGCAGCCGCTACCACACGGGGATGATTGTGCCCGATATTGAGCACCGCAAGACCTGAAGAAAAATCCAGGTAGTGTTTTCCATCAGCGCTTAAGACGCAGGTTCCGCGGCCGCTGGCAACTGCTACGGGATAGTAGAGGTGGAGTGCCGGGGTGAAAACCCGCTCCGATCTCCTCACCAGCTCAGCTGAATGCTCCATGTCAATCTCCCCCTGAGAATAGGTAGCGTTCTTTCTGCAGAACAAACGGAATCCATCAATCTATCTGCGCCTTCTGCAGCCTGCCGCTGAAATCGCGATAGACGACTTTCACCCTGCTGTAGAACTCAAGCGCTCCCCCCCTTCCGCCGGCTTCGGGATGGCATGAGCCGGAATGCTTCCATCCGCCGAAGGGAAGCTGGATCTCCGCGCCGATGGTCGAGGCATTGATATAGACGAGTCCTGTCTGGAGATCTCTCTCGGCCCGTGCCGTTATGTTCACGTCCCTGCTGTAGACTGAAGCCGAAAGTCCGAACCGGACATCGTTGACTATCGCTATCGCTTCATCAATGCCGCAACAGCGCAGAACCGACACTACCGGGCCGAATATCTCCTCTTGTGCGATTCGCATGGCTGGTACGACGTCCGCGAACACAGAGGGCTCGATGAAGAAGCCTTGAGAAAGGCTGCCCGATTCGGCCCTCGTGCCGCCGATGGCCAGACGCGCGCCTTCGTCCCGGCCCACCTTGATGTATTCCAGGACCCTGTTCAACTGCTGTTCGTTGACGACCGGCCCGACATCCGTCTCCTTTTTCAGGCCGTCACCGAGCCGGAGCCGGCCGGCGGCAGCAACCAGCTTTTCCAGGAACAGATCATGGACTTTTTCGTGCACGACAACCCTGCTCGCCGCCGTGCAGCGCTGGCCGCTCGTGCCGAACCCGCCCCACAAAAC
Organism: Geobacter sp. UBA5735; assembly: GCA_002419385.1. GTDB lineage: Bacteria > Desulfobacterota > Desulfuromonadia > Geobacterales > Geobacteraceae > RPRC01. The sequence goes on along the minus strand of DIFZ01000046.1, from coordinate 173,022 downwards.
ACCTTCCAACGCCAGCTTGAGATCAGCGTCATCCATGACGATTATGGCATTCTTCCCTCCCATTTCCGCAGCCATGGGACGGTGCAGGCGGCCCAGCATCCGTTCGAGACGCTCCCCTGCGGCACATGATCCGGTGAAGGAAACGGCATCGACCCCGGGATGAATCGCAAGATACTCGCCCACCACCTCTCCGGCTCCGTGGAGCAGGTTCACCACACCCGGCGGGATCCCGGCTTCAACGAGCGCCTCCACCAGCATGGCGGCACAGGCAGGCGTGCAGGATGAGGGTTTGAGCACCACGGTGTTGCCGCATATCAGCGCGGGGAACAGTTTCCAGGCCGGAATGGCAGCCGGGAAATTCCACGGCGTGATGAGTGCCATGACGCCATGAGGTTCGCGGACGCTCTTGCAATCCTTGTCCGGCAATTCCGACGGCACGGTCTCACCGCACAGCCGCCGCCCTTCGCCGGCCATGTAGAACGCCATGTCGATTGCCTCCTGCACGTCTCCCAGTCCCTCGGAGAGGACCTTGCCCATCTCGCGCGTAACCATTTGGCCCATGGCGTTTTTGCGGCGCACCAGCAGCTCAGCGGCCCGGAAAAGAATCTCACCCCGTTTCGGTGCGGGCATGAGCCTCCATCCGGGAAAGGCGGCGCGGGCAGCCTCGACGGCACCATCCACTTCCGCACGGCCGGAAAGGGGAGCAGCAGACACGACCTCCTGCATGTCAGCGGGGTTTCTTCTCTCGAACACCTCGCCCGTCGTCGCATCGTGCCATTCACCGCCAACAAGGTTACGCACTGCAATGGACATTTGACACCTCCAGGGACGCAGTTCCCACTTCACATACTACCAGACACTCCAATCCTCGCAACGATGGGCGCCCTCGCAGCAAACCCTATGAAACAGCCTAAAACACCTTGCATTTTTTATCGAATCCGACTATATACTGAAAGGCACTGCTATCCGCTTACCGCGGAACATCAAGCCTCACAGGAGTTTTCATGAAGAAAGAAGAAGCAATCGAAGTAGAAGGAACCGTGGTGGAACCGCTTCCCAATGCAATGTTCCGCGTCAAGCTGGAAAACGAGCACATAGTGCTGGCCCACATTTCGGGCAAAATGAGGAAGTTTTTCATAAAAATTCTCCCCGGAGACAAGGTGACCGTCGAACTGTCGCCCTATGATTTGTCCAGGGGACGCATAACCTACCGTTCGAAATAGCCGGTCACACCTCCCGGAATCTCTCAGCCCCCGCTTCCTCCCCCTTTTCTACCGCTGAAAGAACACCCCAGACTGCCGGACGCCTTTCGGCAACGTGCAAGAGCACGTGCCCTCAGGCCCACGTGAAACGCAAAAACCGGCAAAGTGGCCGGGAAACTGAGCAACTGCACCAGCAAGAACAGCGCTTCGAAATATGCATGCGACAGCGCCGCGCACCCGGCAGTGCAGCGCATTTTTCTCTTAACAAAATGACACCCTTCGGGTTATATAGAGCAGTTCGACAACTATCGACGAAACGCGCTTCCGATTTTTTCCGAACAGGGACGTGCGACGGTGCCGTCAAACAGGAACGCCGCGCAACAGCGTCGAAATCCATTGCAAAGGAACCATACTCATGTACACAGTTGCAGATTTGCGCAAGGGTCTCAAGATCACCCTTGACGGTGATCCATACATCGTCACGTTCTTCGAATTTGCCAAGCCCGGCAAGGGTCAGGCCCTCTACCGCACCAAAATGAAGAACATGATCAACGGTTCGACCCTGGACAGGACCTACCGGTCCGGCGAGACCTTTGAGCCCGCACATCTCGAAGAAAGAACCATGCAGTATCTCTACAAGGAAGACACCAACTACACGTTCATGGACAACCAGAGCTATGAGCAGATCGGCATCAGCGAAGATTCCATCGGCGACGCCAGGAACTTTCTCATAGACAACCTGGAAGTCGAAGTGCTTATGTTCAAGGAAAAACCGATCGGCATCACTACCCCCAATTTCGTCAACTTGCGCGTCACCCAGACCGACCCCTGGCTCAAGGGTGACACCACGGGAAGCGACTCCAAGCCTGCCACCGTGGAAACGGGCTATGTCCTGCGTGTTCCGCCTTTCATCGAAGAAGGCGAACTGATCACCATCGATACACGTACCGGGGAGTATTCCACGAGGGTCAAGGAATAACGGCGTGAAGCACTCCCCCTTTCCGGCAGCCCGGCAGCAGCGTCTCCGCTCCCGGGCGCTGATCCTCTCGGCAGTCCGCCTCTTTTTCTCCCGGCAGGGATTCCTGGAAGTCGACACACCCTGCCGCATTCCAACCCCCATTCCGGAGTGCAACATCGATGTGATGCCATCAGGCACATGGTTCCTCCAGCCATCTCCTGAAATCTGCATGAAAAGGATGCTTGCCGCCGGTTTCGAACAGATATACCAGATATGCCACTGTTGGAGGGATGGCGAACGGGGCAGGCTGCACCTTCCGGAATTCGCCATGCTCGAATGGTACCGCTCCCATGCGGACTATACCGCCCTGATGCACGATTGCGAAGGACTGGTTGCCGCTGCGGCTGGCGCTGCGGGAACGCCCGGGCGACTTCTCCACGCAGGGGGGAGGATATCCTTAGACAGCCCTTGGGAAACGCTGACCGTCCGGCAGGCTTTCGAATGTTATGGGGGAATGGTGATGGAAGAGGCCCTGGACCGCGACCTGTTCGACGAGATCATGGTACGGGACATAGAACCGCGACTGGGCCTGGATAAACCTGTGTTCCTGGTTGAATATCCTGCACAGAGGGGTTCGCTGGCACGACTGAAACCGGGAGACCCGAGCGTCGCGGAGCGCTTTGAGCTCTATATCGGAGGGATTGAGCTCGCCAATGCCTATTCCGAGTTGAGCGATCCTGAGGAGCAGCGGGAACGTTTCGCCAAAGAACGGAACCTGCGCATCGACCGGGGAAAGCACGGCCATCCGCTGCCGGAAAAGTTCCTCAGGGATCTTGCAGACATGCCGCCGTCGGCAGGAATCGCGCTGGGGCTCGACCGTCTCGTCATGCTGCTGTTGGGTGCGACGTCGATCGACGAAGTGGTGGCATTCACCCCCGAAGAGCTGTAACCGTCTGCAAAGAGACTGTGCAACAGTACCACGTTTTTTCCAGATGATCACGAGGGGTAATGGATCATTTCCCCCCGGTAGTTCCTGAGAATCAGCCCGTCGCCTTCGAACCTCGCCGATCCGGGAAGCAGTGGCACTTTGCCCTTCCCGCCCGGGGCATCGATGACGTAGTAGGGGGTTGCCAGGCCTGACGTATGACCTCTCAGCCCCTCCATGATGGCAAGTCCCTGCCGAACGTCGGTCCGGAAATGGCCGGTTCCCCTGACCAGGTCCATGTGATGCAGATAGTAGGGGCGTACCCGGATGGCCAGCAGCTTCTGCATGAGACGTTTCATTGTCTCCGGATCATCATTGACCCCCTTGAGCAGCACGGTCTGGTTGCCCAGCTGAATGCCGGCATCGGCAAGCCTCGCGCACGCCTCGGCTGATTCCAGCGTTATCTCAAGGGGATGATTGAAGTGGGTGTTGACATAGAGGGGATGGTAACGCTTCAGCATCCGGCAGAGCCGGGGGGTGACCCTTTCGGGCAGGGTCACCGGGACCCTGGTCCCGACACGGACAATCTCCACGTGGGGAATCCTGCGGAGCGCCCGCAGAATGTCCTCCAGCTCGTCGTCGGTGAGCAGCAGAGGATCCCCTCCGGAAAGGATGACATCACGTATTTCGGGATGCTCGGCCAGGTAGCCGAATGCATCATTCAGCCCGTAACGTTCCCATTCACCGTCCGGGCAGCCCACCGTTCTCTTCCGCATGCAGAACCGGCAGTAAACGGCACAGCGGGAAGCCGCCAGGAGTACTACCCTGTCCGGATAGCGGTGGATCAGCCGGGGCACGGGACTCAGCGCCTCCTCACGCAACGGGTCAGGGCACAGACCGTCTTCGGCCAGTTCCCGCGGATCGGCTACGCACTGCAGCCAGATCGGGTCTCCCGGCTCGTGGATGAGACCCAGGTAGTGGGGGGAGATCCTCATGGGATATTTTTCAGTCACTTCCCTGAGCGCATCGGCATCACAGGAAAAATAGCCGGCAAGTTCATCGGGATCGGTTATGCTGTCAGCAAGACACGCCTGCCAGTTTTCCATAATGAGACATCCTTGCGGCGCGCGTCAGGCACAGGGACGCCAGCCGGTTCTCAACCTCGTCAGCTCTCTTCCGTCACCTTCCCTGATCAGCTGATGGATGAAAGCGCCGCGGTCGATCCTTTCAGCACGGGAAATGATCGTGTCACCCAAGACCGCCTCGTTCAGATAGGCAATCTCGATCTCCGACAGGCAGCATTCCTGGATGACCGGCTGCGGGACGGTCTCAAGCGCCCATTCCGCATACACCGCATGGTTTACGTGCCTGTTCAGGTCAAGGTCTGCCATTCTTGCCCTGAACTGCTGCTCGGCATCACTCGAACCAAGTTTCGGCAGCTTGGGAAAATCGTCTTCCAGTACGCGTTTCCGGACGACCGGCAGATCAGCCAGGAATTCCCTGATCCTCATGGGGCGTCTTGTCCGCAGGTTCAGCAGCACCCAGGAACTGGTGGCGCACCCGATCACCGATCCGTCCCCAGCGGTAATCTGAAATTCCCTGAAAGCATATATGCCTTCCAGAAGCGATCGCCACGTCGTCACCAGGAGCTCCTCTCCAGCCCCGGGATACCGGTCCACGACCACATGGTAGCGGGAAAGCAGCCACGTGGCATCCCTCACCCTGAGATCAGACAAGGAAAACCCGAGCAGATCCGCATGGCCTGAAGCAGCATCCTGAAGGTAATTCAGCAGTGCCACAGGCCTGAGCATCCCGCGGAAATCCGCTTCGTAAGAGCGGATTCTATAGGATCGGGAAAATATGTCCCTCATCATTCCCGCCATCTCTCCACAACATTGCATGCAGGTGAAAAGATGCGCCTGCCCGCACGTCAGCAGTCACCCGGGTCAAGCCCCAATCGCTCCCAGAGTGCCTGGAACGGAAAGCGCTCGCCACCGAATTTTCTGACCTGTTCTTCTCCACGCAGTTCGGCTCTCTTGAGCATTTCCGTCACCGTGCGGCGCCCGGCGGCAGTTTTGACCGCTTCCCGGGGGGACTTTCCCGACAGCCCGTCCAGGGGAACATCTGCCCAGTTTGCCGCAGTGGTTACCTGCTCAAAGATGCAGCCCGTTTCCGATCCCGTTGCAGACTGTTCTGCAGCCTGGTCATCCCTCAGCAGGCTTCGCAGCCAATCTGTAGTGATGACAGAGGTGCATTTTTCCCGGAACAGTCCGGAACCGTGCTCCTCGCCCCTCGTCCGCCGGCGGATCCTTGCCACACTCTCAAGAGCAGCTTCACGGTCAAACGGGTACAGGGCTCCGGACAGCACATTGTCTTCACCCTGGGTGACCACTCGGGCACCGATCATCTGCCACTTCACCAAATTCTGCGAAGCCACCCGGTCAATGACCCGGAAGGGAGGCTCCCCGGGCTGCAGCAGATCGGCAAGCATCATACCCGCTCCGCTGTCAACACCGCACACCTCGTAAAGGCTCAGTGAGCGGTCCGCCAACCGACTCAGCCACTGGCGCCCCCCCGCGGGAAGCGGCGGACCTGCAGGGTCCTGCAACAATCGCTTCACCGGTGTCAGGTCCTCGCCGGTCCTGAGCACGGCATCGGTCAGCAGCCATTCCCCGACGTTCACGCCCAGCAACTCCTGCTCGTGCGGTCCAAGGCTGTCCAGCATGGCCCGCTCCGCTTTTTTCAATCCGCCGTAAAACCCCTCTTCGACCGCTGCCCGCACCTGTTCCGGAAATTTCGCGGCAAGCCAGTCAAGTGTCGCAGGCGCGGTAGTGGAAGCCTCACGTCGTCTCGCTGCCGCTGCCTGGTCTTGTTCCAGACAGCATTTCTTGTACTTCTTTCCGCTACCACACGGACATGGTTCATTTCTCCCTGTTTTTTCCAACGTTGACAGACCCTCCCCCAACGGCATGACGCCAGACATTTGCAGGAACTGATTGCCCTGCACAGCCTCTTCTTTTTATCAGGAACCATTTCTTTTTTCCATGAAAATCTGCCGGCATGCAGGAAGAGGAAAACATCCTCTCCGTCCGTGAGAAACGGATAGCTGCCTGGTTTTTCCATCCGGAAACGTGCTTGCGTCTTTCAGGAGTTCCCGGATGGAAACTGCCTAGATCTGCAACAGGACGGCTTCGGCAATGGTCAGCCGCTGGGCTGAAGGAAGGGTACCGCACAGGAAATATTTCATGAAAAGGCTGTTTATGGCGGCAAGGGTATCGTTGAGACGGTCCAGGTCGATGATGTGCCGCCCTTCGATGGAATCGACATTGCGGTAATTCATGGGACAGAAATCGATTGTGGTCGCCCCTCCATTTCTAATGAGTATCGGCAGGCCGTGGGTGCGGCAAATAATCGGGCGCTGGTTGTAGAGCAGGCAGCCTTTCTCTTCGAGAAGCGGGCACGTCTCCCCGCCGAGGGCCTTCCTGGCCCGATCATGAACCAGAGCGGAACGTTCAGGTTCGAGGTTAGCGACAGCATCCGCAATCGCGTAAGCCTCTACCAGGAAAACCGAAAAATGCCGGCAACAACCATCACAACCCTTGCGGCACGCAATGGCATCACCGCTTGCCAGGATGATTTCCCGGCAAAGGGAATCAACGTTGCCGACCAAAGCCTGATAGTTTTCCAGCAGAGCTGAATGCCCGCCATTCTTTTCAGTTACCATTGATCTCTCTCAAATTCCGCGGAAACTCCGGAGCGCGAGTTTTCCATGATGGGGACGCTATCCTTCTGTGGGCAGGAAGATCTGTACAGCATGGCTCCCGTTCATGAAAAAAAAGCCCTGAAGTCCGGGAGGTATGAAATGGTTCCATTGGGCTTCAGGGCAAAATCATGGAAGGGTTTCCCTAGTAATACACCACGCCGGAATGTTTTTCAATAAAAATAAAATTTATTTACTGAAACAGAAAACCTGACCACATACCTGACAAACAGACGCAGGCCTGACTCATTTCCTGATCAAAAGCGCTGCTTCGTAAACCCTGCTCTTTGATTGGCCGGTTTCCAAAGCCACCCTCTTCACCGCATCCTTTACCGAGAACCCTTCCGAACAGATGTATTTATCCAGGAGGCCGGCTATTTCATCTGCACCAGCTTCCACGGTACCGGCCGAAGGCGCAACCATAAGCACCAGTTCACCACGCACCAGCTTGCCTTCCAGTTCATTCACGATATCGGAAACGCTCCCGCGAAGGAACTCCTCATACATCTTGGTGACTTCCCGTGCCACAACCATCGTCCGATCACCCAGCAACTCACGGAGATCTGCCAGTGTGTCAACCAGGCGGTTGGGGCTTTCGTAAAATATCAGGACCCGCCTCTCTTCACAAAGGGAAGAGATTTTCTCCCTCCTCTTTCCCCTGCGGCTTGGAAGAAATCCTTCAAAAGCAAACGAGTCAGTGGGCAGTCCGGAAGCTGAAAGTGCCGTTACCGCAGCGCACGCACCCGGTATGGGCACGACCGGAATTCCGGACCGCAGCGCATCACATACCAGGTGATAGCCGGGGTCTGATATGCACGGAGTGCCCGCATCGGAAACAAGTGCTACCGAAAGGCCCTGGCGAAGCTTCTCCAGAATCATTGCGCCTTTCAGCTGCTTGTTATGATCAAAATAGGAGGTGATGGGTCTGGAGATGCCGAAATGGGTCAAAAGCTTCCGTGAGTGGCGTGTGTCTTCGGCGGCAATCAGGTCCGCTTCCCTGAGGATGCGAACAGCCCGGAAGGTCATGTCTTCCAGGTTTCCGATCGGCGTGGCGACTATGTAGAGTGTGCCGTTTTTCATCACGAGGTAGCTGGATGTCAGTAGGCCAGGTCAAAGGCATTCCGGATGTGGTCCACCAGAGGGGGCCCTTCGGCAAGGCTGATGCCGATGACATCGAATCGGGCATTGGCTGTTTCGAGACGGTTCTTGGCCAGATAGGTCAGGGCTGCTTTGGAAATCTGTCTCTGCTTGAACTGCGTGACTGAAAGTTGTGGGGGACCGTAGGTGGCGGTGCGTCGTGTCTTGACCTCGACAAAAACCAGCGTGGATGATTCCCGGGCTATTATGTCGATCTCTCCGCACCGGCAGCGGTAATTGACCGCAATTATCGTGTAATTCAGTTTTTTGAGATAGTCCCTCGCGATCTTCTCGCCCCGCGCTCCGAGGGTTTTCCTTCCCGGCGGCTCTTGGCCGGTCACGGGATTGCCACCACGTGTTCCCGTACCCCGCGGAAAGTGGCCCGGTGAATGGGACACGGCCCGAACCGGGCGATGGCCTGGAGGTGGACCCGGGACCCGTACCCTTTGTGCATCTCGAACCCGTAGCGTGGGAATTGTCTGCCAAAGCCGACCATCAGACGGTCACGGGTCACCTTGGCGATGATGGACGCCGCAGCTATGGAAAGGCTGGCGCTGTCCCCCTTCTTGATCGTCAAGAGAGGCAGTGGCACCGGTGGCGCTGAAATGCCGTCAACCAGAAGATAATCGGGTTTCACTGCAAGCGCCCCAACAGCTTCCTTCATGGCATGGAGTGTGGCCTGCAGTATGTTGACCCGGTCTATGAGGTCATGATCCCCGATCCCAACACCCACCGCAACTGCGCGCTCCATGATCAGGTCATAGAGTCCATCACGCTCTGCCGGAGACAGTTTTTTAGAATCGTCGACACCGCTGAAATCTTCTTCGAGCGGCAGTATCACCGCGGCCGCGACGACCGGTCCGGCAAGAGCGCCCCGGCCCGCTTCGTCGACACCGGCAACAGATGTATAGCCGCGTCCCAGCACACGCTTCTCGAACGCTCGATTGTCTTCAGGCTCTGGGGCGAACAGTTCTCCGTTCATGCTCCCTCCCGGTACGGGCCTCGCCCGTCTTGCCCAAACAGGAAGGCCCCGTTTTCGGGGCCTCTCAGCAAGCTACTGTGCTACATATTTCTTTTCGCGGATTCGGGCTGCCTTTCCGCGGAGTTTTCTCAGGTAGTAGAGCTTGGCACGACGCACCTGGCCGCGGGTGATGACATCGATGGCTTCCAGAGAAGGTGAGTGCAGGGGAAAACAGCGCTCAACCCCGATGCCGTTGGAAATCTTTCGCACCGTGAAGGATTCCCTGATTCCACCGTTCTGGCGCTTGATCACCACACCCTGGAAAGCCTGGATCCTGGACTTGTCGCCTTCCACGATCTTGACCTGGACCTTAACCGTATCACCCGGTTTGAACGCGGGAATGTTCTTCTTCATGTGTTCGAATTCAATGGTGTCGATCTTGTTCATTTCTTTTCCTCCCTATGTTGTAAAGCATTATTCCTATTGTTTCCCTTAACCAACGGGTCAGTGTCGATTGCCAAGCAACCGGTCGACGATGATCGCTGCCGCCGACCGTACCGCAAGGTGATTATACGCGCCGGAACCGGTGATAGGCGCCAGGATCAAATCGGCGCGATCCATGATCTCCGATGTCAGACCCCAGCCCGTCCCCAGGAGCAGGAGATAGTTCTCGTCGCCCCGTGCGAGCAACCCAGTCATAGCAGCATAAGAAACGGACCTGAGAGCTCCTCCGGCACCGGTAGCAACAGTCCTGACCGGTCCGCCAAGTTCCCGTTCCAGGTCGTTCACTGCCTCATCGAGGGTCGTCACCACCGTAACCAGCTCAAGAGCGGCCTTTCTCTTCGGATTGTACTCCGCTCCCCATCCCTCCCGCCAATGACGGACGATACGGCGAGACAGTTCCTGCTGTTCGAGCAGGGGAGTCACGACATAATACCTGGCAAGGCCGAAGGTTTTCGCTGTGCGCGCTATATCGTGAATGTCGAGATTGGTCACTGCCGTCGCCACTACCCGCCGGTTCTTGTCATAGACCGGATAATGAAGCAGGGCGACAGCAAGCCGGGAAGTGTTTCCTGCTTCATCCCCCATTGCCGTCTCGACTCCCCTTGCTTGCCAGGTATTCCTCGTCCTCTCTGCTCAGCTCAACCCTTTTCAGGAGATCCGGACGGACGATCAGTGTTTTCTTCAGCGACTCGCGGCGCCGCCAGCGAGCGATCTCGCCATGATTCCCCGAAAGCAGGACGGGCGGAACCTCCCTTCCCCTGAACTCGGGAGGCCGGGTATACTGGGGATACTCGAGAAGACCGTTGGAAAACGAATCATCAGCGGCAGATTCGCAACTTCCCAGAACTCCCGGGATCAGCCGGGAGACGGCATCGACGATCACTATTGCTGCCGGTTCTCCTCCGGTAAGGACGAAGTCACCGATGGAAATTTCCTCGTCCACGAACAGCTCGCTCACCCTTTCATCGACTCCCTCGTAACGACCACAGATAATAGTGAGTGCTTCTTCAGCGGCAAGTTCGCGGGCAACCGCCTGGGTAAAGAGTCTCCCGCGCGGTGACGTCAGGACGATCTTCGAATACGGCCGCCTTTTCCGAACCGCCTCGAGGCAGGAAGACAGCGGTTCAACCTTCATGACCATCCCGGCGCCCCCGCCGTAAGGATAATCGTCCGTCGTCCTGTGCCTGTCGACGGCATAATCGCGGATATTGTGAATAGCTATCTCGACCAGTCCCTTTTCAACCGCAAGCTTTATCATGCTTTCTGAAAATGGGCCCGTGAACATATCCGGGAAAAGGGTAAGAAGATCGATTTTCATAGATCGAGCAGCCCGTCAAGCGGCGTGACCACCATTGTGCGCTGCTCCAGGTCAATCTCACGCACCACGTCTTCCGTTGCGGGAATCAGATATTCACCGCGTTCGGATTTGACGACATAGACATCATTGCTGCCTGTGGGCATGATGTCCACGAGCTCTCCCAAATGCTCCCCCTGGTCGCTCACCACGGAAAGCCCCAGCAAGTCACACCAGTAATACTCCCCTTCCGGTAGCCGGGGAAGTTGTTCGCGGGATATGCACAGTTCGCTGCCCACGAGTGGAAGTACCCGGTTGATGCCGTCAAGCCCCTTCAGGGTTAGCAGGATGCGCTTTCTGTGCTCTGCGGCACCGGCAATTTCATAGGTTTCGCAGGTCCCATCGGGTGACCGGAAAAGAAGGGCGCGATGGGAAGTAATGCTGGCGGCATCGCCAGAATAGGGCATAACCCGCAGCTGCCCCCGTATTCCGTGGGTTCCGAGAACCTTTCCGATCACTATCAGCTCATTGTTCTGCTGCATCATTCAACTATCTTGAGAATCGCCTTCCTGTTGCCTTTCGTGGAAACCGCGTTGAGGAGAGTCCGAATGGCCTTCGCGGTTCTCCCCTCCTTGCCAATGATCCGCCCCATGTCTTCCTTGGCAACCGTCAGTTTGATGACGGCTGTGTCGTTCTCCATCTCCTCCGTAGCATTCACCATGCTTGGGTCGTCGACAAGAGCCTTGGCAATGATCTCAACGAGTTCTTTCATGACGGCATCCTCTGTGGGAGTAGAATATCCGGCGAACCGGAATTGCGGAACATCATGCTGCCTTGGATACGAATTTCTGCCAGATACCTGCTTTCTTGAGAATCTGCTTCACCGTGTCGGTAGCCTGAGCCCCCTTGGCCAACCATTCGAGAGTCTTGCTCTCTTCAAATTTGAAAGCTGCCGGGTCCTGATTCGGATCATAGCTTCCGACCTTCTCGATGAACCGTCCGTCCCTCTTGCAGCGTTCATCAGCAACGACAATCTGGTAATAGGGTTTCTTCTTCATGCCAGCCCTGGCAAGTCTCATCTTTACAGCCATCGTTTCCTCCTGGTATGTGCGTCTTGCTCTTCTTTGTCTTGGTTCACGATACGTGGTACGCGTTCTTTCGCCCTATGCATCAGCACCCTGGATCAGGGTGGTCAGAAAGGAGGCATTCCCCTGCGCAGAGCGCCCATCCCCTTCATGAGCCCTTTGGGTCCGATTTTCTGCAACTGTTTGACCACCTTCAGCGCCTCAGTGAAACGCTTCAGGAGCTGGTTGACCTCCTGGACGGTCGTGCCGCTTCCCCTGGCTATTCTCAGTCGCCTGCTGCCGTTGATGATGGACGGGTTGCCCCGTTCCTCCCGGGTCATTGAGTCAATGATCGCTTCGATCCTCTTGAACTCTTTCTCGCTCGGCCCGGCGCCCTCCATCTGCTTCACCAGCTTTCCCATGCCGGGGATCAGTCCCATTATGGACTCCAGGGAGCCCATCTTCTTCATCTGCTGCAGCTGGCTCCTGAAATCCTCCAGGTCGAACTGGTTCTTCTTCAGCTTGTGCTGCAGCTTTTCGGCTTCCGTGGCGTCAAAGGTTGACTGCGCCTTTTCGATCAAGGTCAGCACATCGCCCATGCCCAGAATGCGCGACACCAGGCGATCTGCATGGAACACGTCCAGCGCGTCGAGTTTTTCGCCGAGGCCCACGAACTTCACCGGCTTGCCGGTAACGGACTTTATGGAAAGGGCCGCACCGCCCTTGGCATCACCGTCGAGTTTGGTCAGCACCACGCCGGTAATATCGAGCCGCGCGTCAAACCCTGACGCAACGTTGACCGCTTCCTGACCGGTCATGGCATCTGCCACCAGCAGGATCTCTCGGGGATCAACGGTTTCCTTGATCTTTGCCAGCTCATCCATGAGCGGTTCGTCTATCTGCAGACGGCCCGCCGTATCGAAAAGGACTGTGTCGAAACCCGAAAGCTCCGCATAGCGCAACGCATCGCGGCAGATGTCCACAGGGTTCAGGTCTGCACGTGAATCGTACACCTCGAGAGAAAGCTGCCGGCCCAAGGTCTTCAGCTGCTCGATCGCGGCCGGCCGGTAGACGTCTGCGGGAACCATGAGCGGACGGCGTCTCTGCGCTTTCAGATATCGTGCGAGCTTTGCGCAACTGGTGGTCTTGCCTGATCCCTGGAGCCCCACCAGCATGATGGGTACGGGAGGCTTGGCGGCAAGGTCGAGAGAATTGTCCTCGCCGCCGCCCATAAGCTCCACAAGTTCGTCGTGGACGATCTTGATGACCTGCTGGCCGGGCGCCAGGCTCTGCAGCACCTGCGATCCCACGGCGCGACTCCTGACCCGCTCGACGAAATCCTTGACAACCTTGAAGTTGACATCGGCCTCCAGGAGCACCAGGCGGACCTCACGCAGAGCATCCCTGATGTTGTCCTCGGTCATCACCCCCTGGCCGCGGAGCTTCTTGAAAATCAGATCCAGTTTGTCGGAAAGGCTGTCAAACATCAGTTTTCTCTCGTTGCACCAGGAAAAGGGCAGCACCGTGTCACTGCACGCACTTCACCCCCTGTAAAGCGGTTCATGCTAGATGAAAGCCATACAATTTGTCAAGACAATTTTACTGCCCCGCCGTCCCGCGGGACAAATCCGGCGGATTCCCCGAAAAACCTCCGCCCACGATAGACTCGATGGCGGTCCTGACATCGTCGACAAAGACTATTTCCAGGCTGTCACGGACATTTTGCGGAATGTCCTCCATGTCGACACGGTTGCGGGATGGGACGACAATTTTTGTGACTCCTGCCCTGCGGGCTGCCAGGATTTTCTCTTTGAGCCCCCCTATGGCCAGCACCCTGCCGGAAAGACTGATCTCCCCGGTCATGGCCACATCGCGACGTGCCGGACGGCAGGTCAGCAGAGAAACAATGGCCGCGGCCATGGTGATGCCGGCGGAAGGCCCGTCCTTGGGGATGGACCCGGCCGGAACATGAATGTGTATGTCGGACTTTCTGAATGCATCCTCAGAGATACTCCATTCCCTGCAGTTGGCCCTGACGAACGAGAGCGCGGTGCGAGCCGACTCCCGCATCACCTCTCCCAGGGACCCGGTCAGTATCAGTTCCCGTCTCCCCGGCATACTGGTCGCCTCGACAAAAATGATGTCGCCGCCGGTTTCGGTCCAGGCCAGCCCCGTAACCACGCCCACCCTGTCCTTTTCTGCGGCAACTTCGTTGAAAAACTTCCTCGGCCCCAGAAACTCCTCGACGACACTGGTGGTAACCACTTCACGGACCGGTTTGTTCTGGGTGAGCTCCTTGGCGATCTTGCGGCAGATGGATGCAACATTCCGCTGCAGGTTTCTCACGCCGGCCTCGCGCGTGTAATCCCGGATAATCCGGCAGACAGCATCCTGTTCGAAAGTCGGCGGGAAGCTGCCGAGGCCGTTTTCCTCCACCTCTTTCGGTATCAGGAAACGGAAGGCGATATGTTCCTTTTCCAGGTCGGTATACCCGGAAAGATGGATCACCTCCATGCGGTCACGCAGCGGCGGGGGAATTGTGTCCATTATATTGGCTGTGGTGATGAACATCACGTTCGAGAGATCGAAGGCAACATCCAGGTAGTGGTCGGAGAACGAAAAATTCTGCTCCGGGTCCAAAACCTCCAGGAGCGCACTGGCCGGGTCGCCACGGAAATCGACGCCGATCTTGTCAACCTCGTCCAGCATGAAGACCGGGTTGTTGGCTCCGCAGCGATAGATTTCCTGGATGATCCTTCCGGGCAGCGCCCCGATGTACGTGCGGCGATGGCCGCGAATTTCGGCCTCGTCGCGCATGCCGCCGAGGGACAGCCGAATGAACTTCCTGCCCAGCGCACGGGCGATGGATTTGCCCAGGCTGGTCTTGCCCACACCCGGAGGGCCCACGAAGCAGAGTATGGGCCCCTTCATCTTGTCCCGAAGCGTGCGGACGGCAAGATACTCCAGTATGCGCTCCTTGATCTTCTCCAGATCGTAATGATCTTCGTTCAGCACTTTTTCGGCCAGGTTGATATCCTTGTTGTCCGTGGTTGCGGCCTGCCAGGGCATGCCGACCAGGTAATCCAGGTAGGTGCGGGAAACCGTGTACTCCGGCGAGGCGGGATTGATCTTTTCCAGCCTCTTCAGCTCCTTGTCCGCGATCTTCCGCACCGCCTCCGGCATGCCTGCTGCGGCAACCTTGCCGCGGAGCTCCAGCAACTCGCCCAGGCGGGCATCGTCCTCGCCCAGTTCCTCCTGGATCTGCTTCATCTGTTCTCGGAGCAGGTATTCCTTCTGGGTTTTCCCGACTCTCTTGGTTACTTCAGCCTGCACTTCCCCCCGAACCTGGAGCCGTTGCACCTCGTTGGTCAGGTGCAGGTAAACCTTCTTCAGCCTTTCGATGGGGTCGATCGTGTCGAGCAGATATTGCAACTCATCCATGGGCAGGGTGACGTACAAGGCAACCAGGTCTGAAAAACGGGCCGGATTGTCGATGTAGTCGATCATCTTCAAAACGTCGTCGGGCAGAGGCCTGCCATAGGAAAGCGCTATCTTGAGCAGCGCATTCAGGCTCTGCATGAGCGCTTCGGAGACAACGGACTTCTCGGTGAACTCCCGTACCGGCTCCACCTGCCCCAGGAGAAAAGGAGCCTCCTGAACCAGCACCACGAGCTTCACCCGCGAGATCCCCTCCAGGCTGAGCCTGGCACCCCCTTCCGCCATTTTCACGAACTGGCTGATCCTGCAAACGGTACCAGTATCGGAAAAGGAACCGTACGGGACGCCCCGGCAGTCCTCACGCTGGTGGAACAGCGCAATGAAGTTCTGGTAGCGCATGGCCTCCTCGAACGGGGCCGTCTCATCTTCCTTGAGGAACAGGGGGAACTGCATATAGGGAAAGGCCACCATATCCTTGAGCAGAAAAATGGGGAGTATTTCGGGTATGGCCTTCAGGGATGCGTCGGTCATCGAGACACCTCACCACGCTTGTTCGGGAAGCATAAACCATCATAATCACTTCGAGATGCTATCAACAATCCACCTCATGTCAAGCCATCGGGACAGCCCGGCTCAGCTGCCCGTCGCCAGCTGCAGAACCTCCCATTCTTCATAGAGCCCGGAAATTCTTGCCGTGAGCACGGCATGGCGGTCTGTCCCTGCCTTTGAGCGGTCAAGATCGGTGAAGAAGTCGGGCTCTCCCATGGATTGCTCCAGGAGCGCCAGCTCAGTCTCCGATTCCTCGATTTTCGCCTCGAGTTCGGAAAGCTTTCTGAGATTGGCCCGTTCCTCCCTCTGCCGCCGCTTCTCCTCTTCCCGGCTCAGCAGCCGTCCCTTTTTCTGCGCATCCCAAGCCCCGTCACCACCCGCGCGGCACCCAGAACCGGCGTTTCCCGCACCGATTCCCTGCAGGCCGGTTGCGGCCTGGGTCTTTTCAAGGTAATAGTCGTAATTACCGTCAAAGGACGATATTCCTCCCTTATTGACCTCGACTGTCCTGGTTGCAAGACCGTTGACGAAGTATCGGTCGTGGGATACGAAAACAACCGTGCCGGGAAATGAGCGCAACGCATCAAGCAGGACATCCTTGCTGAAAAGGTCCAGGTGATTCGTCGGCTCGTCGAGCAGCAGCAGGTTCGAAGGCCTGAGCAGCATTTTAGCAAGCGCAAGCCTGCTCTTTTCTCCGCCCGAAAGCACTCCGACACGTTTTTCGACGTCGTCGCCGGAAAAGAGAAAAGCTCCCAGCAGATCACGCAGCACCGGCACCCGGTCATAGGGAGCTTCGGCCAGTAGCTCCTCGTAGACGGTCCGATCGACATTCAGAGCCGAGGCTTGATCCTGGGCGAAGTAGTCACGGACCACGTTGGCTCCGACGTTCATTTCACCGCTCTGGAATCCTTCGCCAGCCAATACCCGCATCAATGTCGTCTTGCCTGCACCGTTGTGGCCGACGAGGGAGATTTTCTCCCCTTTCTCGACGGTGAGGGAAACCCGGTCTAGGACGACCAGATCCCCGTATGATCTGGTTACTCCCTTGAGCTCCAGCACCACCCTTCCACTGCGGGGCGGCTCGGGAAAGGCGAACCGGATCCGGCGCCGCTCCGGCGGCATGACGATTCTTTCGATTTTCTCCAGCTGCTTGATCCGTGACTGAACCAGCGCCGCCTTATCGGCCTTGGAGCGGAACCTGGCTATGAAATCCTCGATCTTGGCGATTTCCTCATCCTGGCGGCGCTTGGCTTCGGCAAGCCGTGCCACCCGCTCCTCCCGCTCGGCAAGATAACTGCTGTAGCTGCAGTGATAATCCGTCAGCGTATGGTTCCAGATCTCCGTTGTCCTGTGGCACACCTGATCCATGAAGTACCGGTCATGGGAAACCAGCACGACTGCCTTGGGGTAGTCGCGGAGATAATCTTCCAGCCAGTTGCGCGCCTCGATGTCCAGATGGTTCGTCGGTTCGTCCAGCAGCAGCAGATCCGGCCGCTTCAACAACAGCTTGGCCAGCGCAATCCGCATCTGCCAACCTCCGGAAAAGGTCCCGCACTCTTTGTCCCAGTCCGCAGGGAGGAACCCGAGCCCGCGCAACACGCAGCCTACCGCCGCCTCGCGCTCATAGCCCCCGCGGGCACGGAATTCGTCCTGAAGCTCGCCAAACCTTTCAAGCAGGGCAGCATGCCTTTCTCCGGAACGCTCGACCTCCAGGGCCATACCGATGTTCTCCATCTCGCAAGCCATCTCCTCGAGCTCGTCCAGTGCCGACATGACTTCCGGAAACAGCGACCTGCCCGCTACGTTGATTCCTTCCTGGGGCAGGTAGCCGGCACTACATCCCTTGGCAGTCCTGATGGTTCCTGAAGAAGGCTCCGCAAGCCCTGCAAGCATCTTCAAGAGGGTCGACTTGCCGGTCCCGTTCTCGCCGACCAGGCCGATCCTGTCTTTCCTGCCGATACGCCAGCTTACGCCGGAAAGAATCGGCTTGGCTGCAAACTCTTTGCTCAGATTCGTAATGTGCAGCATGGCTCGTGTTTGAGTGCTCCTTTTCTGGATTTTTCCATTGTAAGGAGAGAGGACATCATTTGTCAAATGATCCCGCCATTGCCTTCACCCGCGTGCACATCCCCGATCAGGACATGCCGGAAACGCACAGATCCATTTTTTTCCACACAAAAGATTGGATTTTTGCTATAAATAGCCAATTTAGTTCTGTTCCGCAAACCCGGACGGACAACCAATCAGTTCTTCAGCTCCAAGGGTCAGAACCAACAGGCTCCCCGGGGGCTGGAAACACTATCGGCCGCAAGGCACGCTAAGCGCGCCACCACAGGGCACTCACAAGAACCGGCGGGCTGAGATCCGGACGCTGTCCAGCGAGGCAACGGTCCCTTCACATCAGTCACACCCAAACCCGCCATGGAAAAGGAGATTGCCGGGTTGCGTGCAGCCGGGGCACTGTGCCGCATGAAAGGATTTCAACATAATGGCGAAGAAGATGCTTATCAACGTGATGCATCCGGAAGAATCCAGGATAGCCATCGTCGAAGACGGACACCTGGTGGAACTGGACATCGAAACAGCCGGACGGGAACAGACCCGCGGCAATATTTACAAAGGGTCGGTCGTTCGGGTCGAGCCCGGGCTGCAGGCAGCCTTCGTGGATATCGGCATGAAAAAGCTGGGGTTTCTCCAGATGGGCGAAATTCACCCCGACAACTGGAAATGGCGTGATGATATCGCCGAAGAGCAACGGAACCGCCGCCCCCGGATCCAGGAGATTCTGCGCAGGGGGCAGGAACTGATCGTGCAGGTGGAGAAAGGTGAACGCGAAGGCAAGGGCGCCGCTCTCACCACCTACATTTCTCTTCCCGGACGCTACATGGTTCTCATGCCGGGCAGCGATTCCTGCGGCATTTCCCGCAAAGTGGAAAATGACGGCGACCGGAAGAAAATCAAGGAGATGGTAGCTGAACTGAATATTCCGGAAGGCTACGGCTATATCATCAGGACAGAGGCACTGGGCAAGCGCAAGACGGAACTGGCAAAAGACCTCAATTATCTGATCAAGCTTTCTGAAAGCATCAAGGAGCGTGCCGATGAATTCAAAGCCCCGGCGCTCATCTACCAGGAATCCGATCTCGTCATCCGCACCATCAGAGACTATTTCAGCGCGGACATCGAAGAAGTGCTCGTGGACAGCAAGGATGTCTACAAGCAGGCGCGGGCTTTTTTCAAGGACGTCATGCCCAAGCACGAGAAGATCGTCAAGCTGCACCTGGAAAAACGCCCCATTTTCGCCAAGTACCAGCTTGAAGAGCAGATCGACCTGATCTACGAAAAGAAGGTCCCGCTCAAGTCGGGCGGCTCCATTGTCATCGAACCGACCGAGGCACTGGTCAGCATCGATGTCAACTCCGGCAAGTCCACCGGCGAAAAAGGCGTTGAAGACACGGCATTCAAGACCAATATGGAAGCTGCCGAAGAGGTGGCCAGGCAACTGCGCCTGCGCGATCTGGGCGGTCTCATCATCATCGACTTCATCGACATGCGGGACAGGAAACACAAGTCTGACGTCGAGAAGACCCTCAAGAACGCCCTGAAAGCCGACAAGGCGCGGGTATGCGTTGACAAGATATCCCAGTTCGGCCTGCTGGAAATGTCGCGCCAGCGCATCAAGCAGACGATCAACGAAGGCAGTTATCTGGAATGCCCCCATTGCGGAGGGCACGGCAAGGTCAAGTCCGTGGAGGCCATGGCACTCTCCTTCCTTCGCAAGCTCCACACGACTGCAGCCAGAGGAACGATTTCCGAAGTTCGCGGAAGCCTGCCCCTCGAAGTGGCCTATTACCTCCTGAACCGCAAAAAGCGGGAACTGGCCCAGATAGAGACTGATTACGAGATCGAGGTAACCGTAAAGGGAAAACCGTCATTCACCATGAATCAGCTCGAACTGGAGCAGCTCAAGAAGGAAAAAGGTCCGCACGCCGAAGCCGAACACCATGCCGAGCAGGCAGCCGCTGCCGTCGGAGAACCGGACGAGAGACAGCCAACCGAACTTACAGGCACAGGCGAACCGGCTGAGGGCCGCGAAGAAGCGAAACCCAAACGGAAACGCAGGAGAGGCAAGAAGAAGTCGCATCCTGCCGGCGAAACACCGGTCGGAGCTTCGGCTGGAACTGAACCCGACGAAGCTGTTGCCGATCAGGAAGCCCCTCCTGGAGAAGCAGCAGCCGAAATGACCGGCGCCATGGATGAAACTTTCGTGGGAACCGAACCCGTAGCGGCCGGCGCCATGGAAGAAGCGGACCAGGAAACGACGGGCGAATCCGTCAAGAAGAAACGGCGCAGACGCCGGAAACGCACAGCGAAACCGTCGCAGGCTGCCGAAACCCAGTCGGAAACTGAAGTAGACGAAACAGCCGTGGCTGAGGAGGTTGAGAGCCCGGTGCCGGCGGAACCTGCTCCTGAGCCGGAATCAAAACCGGCAAAGCGGACGAGGAAGCCGAGAAAGCCGAAAGCAGCGGAAACTTCCGCACGCGAAGCCGATGCGGATGAAACGGAAAAAGGGATAGCCGTTTCCGCCGAAGCTGTCGGCGAATCCCTGCCGCTCCCGGTCCCTGAGGAACAAACCGGTACGAAAGAACCGGAAGGTGATGAGCCCATCATTCCACCTGAAGAGAAGCCAAAGCGGAAACGGGCGCCGAGAAAGAAGAAGGAAACGCCGGAAACGCCTGCTGAATGACGCCGGCCGGCTGATTTTTCACCCGTTCATCATGCAACAGGTTTAACGGACCCGTCTGTTGGACACACACTGCCAGCACCCTGGATTTCCCCGAAGCAGGCGAAATCCAGGGTCCCCCCCCCCTTAACCCGCCATAAAGTGTGCTGACGTTCCCCCACGTTCCGTGAACAATTTCTTTCGCAGTGCACTTTTCACCTCAAGATAAATCCATTCTGTCCGATAATCATATGCAAAAGCAAAAGCCGTCTTTGGCCAGGGAATACATACCTTGTACTGACTGACCGCTCTGCGTCACGAACCGGCAAAAACACCCGGGATGGAAAGCGAAGCATTACTGTCTGATTATCAGGCTCAATCACAAGGAGGTGCGGAAAAATGGCTGGGAAAATCAAGCAAATGATCGACAGCATCATAAACCAGAGGGCAAAGGATAACCCCATGCTGGTGGGCGTCATCAAGTCCAAGCTTATGCTGAAGGGTATCGACCCCAACAAGTTCACCGCAACATCGGATGACGATCCGGCAATCATCGCGAAACTGGAAGCGGTGATGAAAGAAATGAAATAATCCATACTTCACGATCAAAAGGAGAACATGACGTATGTATATCAAGACCGCATATTCGACAAAAGGTACAAGCGATGAGGTAATTCAGGATCTCAAGTCCCAGATCGGCGCTTTCGATACGAAACTCCTGGTCTTCTTTTCGTCGCCGCGACTGGCGCCCAACATTATCAGCCAGAAGGTTCAGAACGCATTCCCCGGCGCACAGGTTTTCGGCTGCACCACCTCCGGCGAAATAGTGAGCGGCAAGATGCTCAAAAACTCCCTGGTTGCAATGGCATTCGATGCGACCGCCGTAAATGATGTCAAGATAGAAGTCGTCGAGAATCCGAAAAATGAAAACAGCGTGAGAAAAGCCTTTACCGCTTTCGAAGGTCATTTCAAGTCTCCGATGGCTGAGATGGATCCCGCCAAATACGTGGGCATGATTTTCGTCGACGGACTGAGCGGCGCGGAAGAGAAGCTTATCGACAAGATCGGCGATCTCACCAATGTCACCTTTATAGGCGGATCCGCAGGCGACGACCTGAAATTCGAAGCAACCCATGTTTTCGCAAACGGCAAAAGCTTTTCCAATGCCGCGGTCCTCGCAGTACTGAAACCCGGCGTCCCCTTTACGTTCATCAAGACCCAGAGCTTCTGCGACCTCGGCAAAAAGCTTGTGGTGACGAAAGCCAACGAAGAAAACCGCGAGGTCATCGAATTCAACGACAAGCCCGCTGCACAGGCTTATGCAGAGGTGTTGGGCGTTGACGTGGAAGAAGCGCCGAACCGCTTCATGCACAACCCTGTCGGCCTGCTCATCGACGGTGTGCCGTTCGTCAGGAGCCCTCAGCGCATCAAGGGCAGCAGCATGCTGTTCTATTGCGGCGTGACCGAGGGGATGGAACTTTCCCTGCTTGAATCGACCGACATAATCGACGACACCAGGCAAGCCGTTGCGCATGCCAAGCAGGATCTGGGTTCCATTTCCGGGATCATCAACATCAACTGCATCCTGCGGACCCTGGAGCTTGACCAGAAGCAGCTCAGCGATGACTACGGTAAAATATTCTCCGATGTCCCCACCATAGGCTTCAGCTCCTACGGCGAACAATATATCGGCCATATCAATCAGACTGCAACCATGCTCGTATTTAAGTAGTGTCCTGCAGCCTTGCAACAATCTTACGGAGACGGGGCAGCGCCCCGTCTCCGGCCTCCCTCGACACCTGCCTCACTTTTCCGGCCTCATTCTCCAGAACAATTGATTCATGTCATACGTCAAAAAAACCTCGTCGCAGGATGAATGCCCGGGTCGAAAGAAATGAACCATTTTTTTTTAAATTTTTTGCCCCGTCGACCGAAGAGAAAGTAAAAGGGCGTGCCCCCAACCAGCCTTCTTCATTCAGGCTGCTTCCTGACCGGTGTCGGCAGAAAAACTCTTTCAAGGGAGATTCCAACTATGGCAACTGCAGCAACCATCAAGGCTGAAGAATCCCAGGCCGAACTCATCCAACTCGTAAGTTTCAATCTGGACCGGGAAGAGTACGGCGTTTACGTGCTGAAAGTCAGGGAAATCATCCGCATGTCAAACGTGACGAGGGTCCCCAACACGCCCTATTACGTTGAAGGCGTGATCAATCTGAGGGGCAAGGTCATCCCCATCATCTCGCTGCGCAAAAAATTTTCGCTTTCCGATAAGGACCACGACAAGCAGACCCGGATCATTGTCATGGATGTCGACGGCGAATTAATGGGATTCATTGTCGACGCGGTCTCCGAGGTCATACGGGTAGCAGCCGGGGAAATCCAGCCGCCTCCTGCTGTCGTCAACGGCGGCGTTGAACAGGAGTATCTTTCAGGGGTAATCAACCGCGCAGACCGTCTTCTGGTGCTGCTCGACCTCGAACGGGTATTCTCCCAGTCGGAACGGGAATCCCTGATCAGCTCGACATTGTAACGTGCGGGCATGAGGGACTTGAACGGCCTTCGGGACCATTGAGTTCGAACTAAAGGAGCTGAAGATGGCACTACTGTGTGAAGACCAGGAACTTCTGGAAGGTTTTTTGACCGAGACTGCCGAACTGCTGGAAAAACTGGACGACGACCTGGTCGCCCTTGAAAAGATGCCTGAAGAAATGGACCTTCTGAACGGCATCTTCCGCTCGATCCATACGGTCAAAGGCGCATCCAGCTTTCTGGGCTTTGATCTCCTGGTCAAAATTACGCACAAGACCGAGGATGTCCTGAATCGTCTGCGCAAAGATGAGCTCAAGGTGACGCCAGAAACCATGGACGTGATCCTGGAAGCCGTTGATCACATCAAGCTCCTCGTCAATGACATACGCAACGGCGAGATCGTCGAACGGGAACTGGATGAAATCATCAACAAGCTGATCCCCTACATATCGGATACGTTTCGTGAATCGACCGTTCTCCCCATGGAGACGACACGAGCCGACGACTCATCGGGAAACGGAACGCACCCCCCCGTTAAAACCTGCGAAGCGCCGGAAAGCACCTCTCCTGCTCAGGAACCCCGCACAGCTGAAACGGTTGCATCACCTGAGCCGTCGGCGCCCAAACCTGCCCAGGCCAAGACCGCGCCACCTCGGGGCGAAGAGCTGTCCGATAACACCACTGTGCGGATCGACGTAAAACGCCTTGATGACCTGATGAACCAGGTCGGCGAAATCGTCCTTGAGCGCAACAGGGTCCTCCAGATGAACATTGATTACCAGTCCAGGGAAAACATCGTTACCTTCGGCGAAGAATTCAGCAAGCTGGCAAAGCGCATCGACTTCGTCACCTCCGAATTGCAGATGCAGGTGCTGAAGATCCGCATGATACCGGTGGAAAAGGTGTTCAAGAAATTCCCGCGAATCGTCAGGAACCTGTCCCGCGACCTGGGCAAGGAGGTCAACCTGGAGATCATCGGCGAAGAAACCGAGCTGGACAGGTCCGTCGTCGATGAAATAGGCGACCCGCTCATCCATCTCATACGCAATGCCCTCGATCACGGTGTGGAAAGTCCCGAGGAGCGCGTGGCAGCCGGCAAGCCCCGCAGCGGCAATGTCGTGCTGTCGGCAACCCATGAAGGCAACAACATCATCATCAGCATCAGAGACGACGGCAAGGGAATCGACCCGGATAAGCTGGCGAAGAAAGCACTCGACAAGGGGCTGGTCACCGAGGAGCAACTGGCCGGAATGTCCGGCAAGGAAATTCTCGACCTGGTCTTCCTTCCCGGATTCTCGACCAAGGAAAAAGCCACCGACGTCTCAGGTCGCGGTGTTGGCATGGACGTTGTAAAGACGAACATAAGAAAGCTCAACGGCATCATCGAGATCAGGAGCGAAGTGGGAAAAGGCTCCGAGTTCATCCTCAAACTGCCCCTCACACTGGC
Organism: Geobacter sp. UBA5735; assembly: GCA_002419385.1. Classification (GTDB taxonomy): domain Bacteria; phylum Desulfobacterota; class Desulfuromonadia; order Geobacterales; family Geobacteraceae; genus RPRC01. The sequence goes on along the minus strand of DIFZ01000046.1, from coordinate 148,531 downwards.
CATTATCCAGTCACTGCTGGTCGACGTGGAAAACGAGGTATACTCCATACCTCTGGCAGCGGTCCTCGAGACCCTGAAAGTGGAAACCAGTTCCTTCCATCAGGTCGGCGGACAGGAAGTGCTGAAACTCAGAGATTCCGTTCTCCCCCTGCTCCGCCTGCAGAAGCTGTTCGGAGTCAAGGAATCAGAATCCTCCGTGGAACAGAGCTATGTGGTCATCATCGGGGTCGCCGAAAAGAGGATCGGCCTCATCGTCTCCAGGCTGCTGGGGCAACAGGAAGTCGCGATCAAATCGCTCGGCAAATACCTGGCCAAAGCCCCGGGGATTGCCGGATCGACTATCATGGGCGACGGCAGGGTGGCGCTCATCGTCGATCCGGCAGGAATAATCGACATGGAGGAATCGGGAAGCATGGGGACCTGGGCTGCATGACCGACCGGGGCTTTCCCGCTGGAAATAGGCAGCGGCAGCACGTGCTACGCTGGCAGTGCAGCACTGTGAACTCAGCATTGACTTCAGCATAACTCGATAACAGAAGAAATTTTTAGGATTGCCATGAAATTATCCGATGCGGATTTCGAGATATTGAGGGACTTCATTTATAACACCTGCGGCATGTTCTTTACTATTCAGAAGAAGTATTTCGTTGAGAGCAGAGTGGCAAAAAGGATGGAGAAGCTGTCCATCAGGCAGCACGGCGAGTATATCCGCTCTCTGAGGAACGGCGTCGCCGGTTCTGCCGAGCTGAAGCAGCTGCTGAACGACCTTACGACCAACGAAACGTTTTTCTTCCGCAACCCTCCCCAGCTTAAGGCGCTCGAAAACCAGCTGCTGCCCGAGGTTGCCACACCGAAGGAAAAGATCGGTTTCCGCAAGCTGAGAATCTGGAGCGCCGGTTCATCGTCCGGGGAAGAGGTATATACCCTGGCAATGGTGCTTCTGGAAAGACGCGAGTCGCTCCTCAACAGGTGGACATTCGAGATCGTCGGCACCGACATCAATGACGAAGTGCTGGCAAAAGCCAGGGAGGGCGTTTTTAATTCATATTCGGTGCGGCATGTCCCGGATCTTTACATGCGCAAATATTTCAGGAAAGAATCCAGCGAGCGCTATGTAATTTCACCGGAAGTGAAAAAGCTCGTCAACTTCCAGCACCTTAACCTGTATGATGACAACAAGATGATCTTCATGAAGACCTTCGACTTCATCTTCTGTGCCAACGTGTTGATCTACTTCGACACTGCATCCAAGTCCAAGGTCGTGCAGCATTTCTACAATAATTTGCAACCCTATGGCTACTTCTTCGTCGGACAGTCCGAATCGCTTCACGGTGTGAGCGACAAGTTCAAGACCGTCCATTTTCCCGGGGGATTTGCCTACAAGAAATAGCGGTAGAGGAGGAGCTCAGTGCACAAGGACGGCAAACTGGAAAAAGCGCGGCAGCTGGTCAAGGGAATCCACGAACTCCCCACCATACCCGAGATTGCCACGAAGGTCCTGGACTTGTTTGACAAACCGGACGTCGAACTGGAAGAACTGGCGGAAACCATTCTTGTTGACCAGGTTATGGCCTCGCGTGTGATCAAGATCGTAAACTCGCCGTTCTTCAAACCGCTGCACGAAATAAAGTCGCTCAAACGGGCGCTGATCTACCTGGGCTTTCGCCAGATCCGCCATATCGCCCTTACGTGCTCGATAATCGACGCCTTCGAAGGAAAAAACGGGGTTTTCGATATCAAGACATTCTGGGAACATTCGTTCGGAGTCGGCGTCGTCGCCAAGATAATCGCCCAGCGCATCCGCTATCCGGAAATCGAAAAGTCTTACATCGTCGGGATAGTGCACGATATCGGAGAAGTGTTCCTCAGCTACTACCTGAAAGACGGTTTCCAGAAGGTTGTCGACGAAATAAAGGGAACGTCCGGAAACTTCGTCGATACCGAATTGAAGCTCCTGGGTACCACCCACTGCGAAATCGGTTTTTGCCTGGCCAGGAACTGGAACTTCCCTGCTGAGTACTGCGATGTCATCGCCAACCATCATTCCCCGTCGAGCGCGTCCCACGACCCTGCGCTCGCGGCCATCGTCAACCTTGCCGACCTCTTCTGCTCCGTCCGCCACCTGGATTATGGCGGCAGGGAATGGGTCAGCTTCAACCTTGCCGAAGAACCGGCATGGGAAATTCTCAAATCCTTTTCGCCCGCATTCGCCGATCTCGATGTGGAACGATTCTGCTACGAACTTGATGAGCGTGTACCGGAAATCGAGGACCTGGTCAATTCGCTCTTCGAAGGCATGATAAAAAGGTAACCACACATGATCCCCAGCAAGGACCGAAGAATCCGCGTTCTGGTCGTTGACGACTCATCCTTCATGCGTATGGCAATACGGCGCATCCTTGACCAGGATCCGGACATCGAGGTTATCGGAACTGCGGTCAACGGCGCCGAAGGCGTCCGCAAGGCCATGGAACTGAAGCCGGACTTGGTAACCATGGACGTTGAAATGCCGGTAATGGACGGCATCACCGCCCTGAAGCAGATAATGGCCAAGGAACCCACCAGGGTAATCATGGTCTCCACCCTGACCAACGAGGGGGCCAAGGCCACCTTCGACGCACTGGAAGCCGGTGCGGTTGATTACATCCCAAAAAACATAACCGATTCCACCCAGGCGCAAAGCATCTTCCGCGAAGAAATACTGCGCAAGGTCAAGGGAGCAGTCCGGTCGGCCGGCATTCGCAGAGCCGCCGCCCTTCCCGGCCGCCAGGTTTCGGTCGTAAGAAAGGTAACCGAAGCAAGAATTCCCAATGCCAGAGTAAGTTACGTAGCTATCGGGGCCTCTACCGGGGGCCCGGTAGCACTGCAGGAAGTGCTGTCCCGCATACCTGTCAACTTCCCCTATGGGATAATTGTGGCAATACATATGCCGAAGGCCTTTACAGGGCCGTATGCGGAGCGCCTAAACGCCAAATGCTCCATCACGATCAAGGAAGCGGCAGAAGGCGATATTCTCAAGCCGGGCACGGCGCTGATTGCACCCGGCGGTATGCATACAATGCTTAATCGCCGGCCGGGAGGAATAATCGTCCATCCCGTTCCCATCGGCGAATACCCCAAATACACCTATGTCCCGTCAATCGACCTCATGATGACATCCCTTGCCGACGCCTGCGGCGGATCAGCGCTTGGCGTTATCCTGACGGGAATGGGAAATGACGGGTTCAAAGGAATGCAGCATCTCAAGAGCAAAGGCGGAGTAAGCCTGGTGCAGGACGAAGAATCCTCGACCATCTATGGCATGCCGAGAGCGTGTGCGGAAGGCGGGGTTGCAGACGTGATCCTTCCGCTCAGCCAGATCGGATTCGAGATTGCCAAAATCGCGGAAAGGGCATATAAATAGTTTCCGAATTGGAAACCGTATCGTGTATGGTCCGGAATTTCCGGATGGATATTTGATTTCGGCGCCATCCAGGCGAAGCCAGAATATTTTGAGGTACTACGTATGAACAGTGAGCTGGAAACAACAATCATGTCAGCGGGAGACCTGCCGACCATACCGGTTGTGGCCACCAAGGTCATGCAGCTGATCGAAAGCGATCGCGCAACAGCCGAAGAGATCTCCAAAGTGGTATCGACAGACCCGGCAGTTGCGGCACGGGTCCTGAAGATATCCAATTCGTCTTTTTACGGCCGCCAGGGAAAAATCCAGAACCTGTCGTCAGCAATCGTTCTCCTGGGTTTCTCGACCCTCAAGAGTATCGTGGTCACCGCATCGGTCAAGCAGGTCTACCAGCCATTCGGCCTCACGGAAAAGATGCTCTGGGAACATTCGTTCGGAGCAGGGCTGGCAGCCAGATTGATCGCGGGAAAGGTCGCCGGCGTGGACCAGGAAGACGCGTTTCTCGCCGGACTGTTCCACGACATCGGCAAAGTCATCATGAACAGCCATGACCGGTCCAAATTCCAGCTGGTAATGGAACGCTGCTACAATGAAGAGATTGGCTTCAGCGAAGCGGAAAAGGGCGTCTATTCCTTCACTCACGAAGAAGTCGGCGCCCTGGTCATCCAGAAATGGAATTTTCCCGACTCCCTCACTGAAACGGTCCTGCGGCACCATACGTTCGCATTTTCCGACCTGAGCGACCTGTCCCTGCTCCATCTGACAGCGGTCGTGGGAATGGCAGACCTCTTCTGCCTGAAACTGGGAATCGGGCAACGGTATCCCGACGATACGATCACGATCACAGACTCCAAGCCGGCAAACTTCCTCGGCATGGAGGAAGATACCATAAACCGTCTGCTCGAAGACTTCCGGGAGGCTTATGAAGCTGACAAAAGCTCTCTGACAGCAGCGGCTTAGCCTCAGAAAGCTCGAAAAGGGTCCATCCGGACCCTTTTCCTTTTCGCGACGGCTTGCCTGCCAATGCGGACCTCACTTGACCCGCGTTATTCCCGCTTCCAGCAGCTTCTCTCCGCCATTGCCGGCTTCGCCTTTTCCGGCGCCGGTTTTCGCCTGGTAAACACGCACCCGGTTCTTGCCCGTCCTTTTCGCGTCATAGAGCGCCTGGTCCGCATGGGTGACCAGCTCTCGCATGGTGCATGGAGCCTTGGCTGACCGGTGGGAAATGCCGACACTGGCAGTGACCTGTATCTGCTTCCCGTTATAGGTGACCGTCGCACGGGACAGTCTGTTCCTGATCCTTTCCCCGATCTCCACTGCGCCGAGAGGGGAAACTGACGGGAGCATAACCGAAAACTCCTCTCCCCCGCTTCGCGCGACCACATCCGAACCTCTCGTGCTTTCGCGGAGAATGCGCGCAATCATCTGCAGCACCAGGTCTCCCGCCGGATGGCCGTAGGTATCGTTGATGAGCTTGAAATTGTCCACGTCGATCACGAGGAGCGAGAGCGGCGCAATCTCCCGTTTCCTCCCTTCCAGTTCAAGCATCTCTTCGAGCACGCGCCGGTTGAACAGCCCGGTCAATCCGTCCCGCATGGACAGTTCCTTGATCTTGCCGTAGTCGATCGAATTGCGCAACGCCGCCCCGAGGATTTCCATCAGCCCCTTGAGCATGTTTTCCGAAAAGTGGCTGACGAAGTTGAACTCCGAATATACCGTGACGCTCCCCAGGTTCATGGGCAGCTCGAGGTAGTCCGTAGTGCCGAACATGAGGCTCCCCGCAGGAGCATCCAGCCCCAGGTAACGGTAATCTTTCACGTCATGGGGCCGCAACCCCGAATAGTTCCCCATAATCGTGTCGAGATCATCAGGTGAGCCGTCGAGGTTCCGTGGAGTGAATGCCATGATCAGCTCTTCTGTCCCGGTCTGGAGCGAAACGACCAGCAGGTTGTAGTGAAAGTAATCATAAATCCTGCGGGCAGCAGACGCGAGCACTTCTTCCGTTATCAGTGTCGAAGAGACGATGCGGCAGAAATCCGAGATGAATGCCATTTCCTTCAGATTTCTCTTCATGCCGATCACATCGCAGACGTTATCGACAAGCTTCCCCAGTCTTCCGCCAGCCCGCTCCAAATCAGCACTCCGCTCCTGTGCAGCGGCTTCATGAATAGCTGTTTCCATATCGACTCCAAGATCGGCCATGGTATGCCTCGTCAAAAGTGCCTTTTCCAGGCTCCCCGGTGCGCCTCAGCAGCGTTGCCTGACCGGAAACGCCCACACACCATCCTGTCTTTGACGAATCTCCGGTTGTCCGGTATGTCTCCCTTGTTGCAGAACCGGTGCCGATTTCCGCCGTTGCATTCACTTTAATGAGACGAAAGGCCATTTCTCGGCGAAAAGGTCATTTATTTCGGACCTGCGCCCCCAAAAAAGCAGGTGAAGAAGAGCTATGCTGCCCGCGACAAAGACCAATCCGGGTTCGTGGCGGCTGCGTGCCGTACGAGTGGAAAGCCGGGCAGCACCTTCCCGTGGGCCGACCGTGCCCGAGATACCGTCATTCTGACACGAATCGTTCAAAAATTTGACGTGCCGTCAATCCTTCCACAGTGCCTGCCGCAAGCCTGAACGGCGGTCTGTGCGGCGGGAAACCGCCGTCCGGAAGATATCCTCCCCGCACCAGAGGACGAGCGATTTGCGGGCACGTGTCATGCCGGTATAGAGGAGCTCCCGTGTCAGGACCGGGCTGTCGGCACGGGGCATGACCAAAAGCACGCGGTCAAACTCCGATCCCTGGCTCTTGTGGACGGTCATGGCGAATACCGTTTCATGCGCAGGAAGGCGGAGCGGCGATACCTTCCGCACTCCGCCGTTTTCCGCAGGGAAAAACACTGCCAGGGCGCCCGGCCGCTCGGGATCCTTCAAGGCGATGCCGATGTCTCCGTTGTAAAGACGGAGCGCGTAGTCGTTGACCCTGATCATCACCGGCCGTCCCCGATACCAGATCCTGTCAGGCTGCAGCAATCCTTGTGCGGCGAGTATGTCTTCCACTGCGCGGTTCAGACCTGACACCCCGCGAACTCCGCTTCGTACCGCACACAGAATCCGGAAGCGGTCAAAGGAGGCAAGTGCCTCAGCCGGATCATCCTTTTCAAGGTATTCCCGGTAGCCCGCCAGGACGCTTCCCACAAGGGCCGCCTGCAGGCAGCCGTCCGAAGGGAGGTCCTTCATACTGACCTCCTCGTCGACAGGGTCTTGGAACTCCCTTACGGCAGCCTCGGCGTCTCCCTGATTGATGGCCCGGCTTATTTTACCGATGGCGCCAGCGGCGCCGAAGCGGTAGTTTTTCCGCAGCACCACGAGGGAGTCGGCAAAGGATGGCATGAGACCCAAATCTGGGTAACCGTCAAGCGACTGGCCAGTCACCTGCCTGAGATATGCATTGAAATCAGCTGAATAGCGGTCTTCGCCGCCCCTGTGGCAGATGTCGCCCAGCACTGCCCCGGGTTCCACGGAAGCGAGCTGGTCACGATCGCCCAGCAGGATGAGCCTGGCTCGACGCGACAGGGCAGCGGCAAGCTTGGCCATCAGCGGCAGGGCGACCATGGAAGCCTCGTCAACAATGACGACATCATGGGGAAGAGGATTGCGGCTGTCATGTCGGAAACGGCAGGATCCGGGAACCACGCCCAGCAGGCGGTGGATGGTAAAGACGTCGTCAGGGATGGCGTCAGCAACCGGAGTTTTTTCCCGCAACCGCGCCCTTGCGGCGCGAACCGCTTCCCTGAGCCGGGCTGCGGCCTTACCGGTAGGAGCCGCCATGGCGATACGGCAGCGCTCGCCCCCGGACTGCTCCAGCAGGAGTGCGATTATCCTGACGACGGTCGAAGTCTTGCCGGTCCCCGGGCCTCCCGAAACTACCGTCAATCTGCTCCGGAGTGCTGCCGCTGCCGCGATCCGCTGCCAGTCGGGCCAGTCTTCCCCCACAGGGTCAAAAAGCCGTTCAAGGCCGTCCTTCAGCACAACCGGGTCGACAGCGGCGAGCCGTTCGCCCGCCATGGCCCGAAGTACCGCGGCTAGTTCCTGCTCGTAGCACCAGTAACGGTAGAGATAAAGCCGGTCTTCCCGGTCCAGGACAAGGGGCGCCACAGTGCCCGGCAACCCGACTACGCTGATGCCGGCCAGGGAGGCTGCCGTTTCAGCCGCGGCAGACCCGCATGCCTCGTTCAGATCCAGGCAGATATGCCCTTCGCCTGTCGCCCTGCTCACTTCCAGTGCCATACGGCGGAGGATTGCATCGTCTTTCCCGGCCAGGCGGCAGAGATACTCCGCAAATTCCCGGTCGATTTCGCGATAGCCCCCCACTTCGTGAACCATCAGCGCCCTCCCCCCCATTCGACGAGGGCTGCGGTCAGCTCCTCCACGAGCCCTGCCGGAGGCAGGTCGAAATATATGCCGTTGCCGGGATGACCGGGATCAACGCCCCGCAGGAACAGATAGAGCACCCCTCCGAAACCTGCATCATAGCGGTATGCCGGGTCCCGTGCAGAAAGAAAGCGGTTCAGGGCGACAGTGTACAGCAGATACTGGAGGCGGTAGAGCTTTCTCTCAATTTCCGACTCCAGCGAGTTAAGGCCGTAATCCTCAAGCCGGTTGCCCAGGTGGTTGGATTTCCAATCCACCAGATAGTATCTGCCACCAAAGCGGAATACCAAGTCGAGAAAACCGCGCACCATGCCGCGCACCGGGGTGAAGGCGAGCCGTTCGGCAAGGGACGAGAGCAGCCCGTTGCCGCAGCTTCCCTCCCAGCTGCGCAGAAGCCTGGCTATCTTTTTCGTTTCGATGAAACGCAGCGGAAAGTAGAACTCCAGTTCGCTTATCCAGTCGCCCGGCGAGAGTTCACGGAGGCAAAACCGGTCCCCGCCGTGCACGAGCGGGGCATTGAGTACGTTTCGGACCATGGCTGCAACAGGTTCACACCACTCAGGGCCGAAACCATGACGGTGGAGCTGACCGGCCACCAGCGCCGGGGTACCGTCATCTCCGGCTGCAAAATCGAGCTTCTCGAACACGGCGTGCAGACAGATCCCCGCACGGGCGCCACGAGGAAACGAGAACATGCTGCCTTCAGGTGCGGGATCCCCCTCCTGCAAGGCCCGGTATTCCTCGGTCCTGCCGGGCATTTCCTGATCATGGTCCGGCAACTCGGCTGTCTCACGGTGCCCCGCCGCCAGAGCCGTAAAGCTGGAAACGCGCCAGTCGGCCTCTATTCTACCCTGAAACGGCATGAACTCCTGCAGGCTCGCCGAATGCGGCGCCGGGAGGCACCCCCCTTCCGGCGGCTCGGGATTGACCGAAACGTTGAGACACCCCGCTCCCGTTTCTTTCAGTGCCTTCAAAACACCCACCATTTCGGCATCGGTGACATGCTCCATGCAGTTCGACAGCTGTTCGACGAAGCGGCCTGCCTCCTTTTCCGCCGGATAGTGCAACAGGTAGGCAAGAGCCGAGCTCTCGGAATGACGGAACCGTCCCCATACCAGGTAGCAGCGGCACCTGGCCCTGGTGAGCGCTACGTAGAGCAGCCGGACGTTTTCTGCCAACTGTTCGGCCCGGGCAGCCGTGCGGCGCTCCTCGAAGAGGTCTGAACCCACATCCGCAACCATCCGGCTGTCCTCATGGCAAACCACGGCATCTCCGCTTTCAAAGACGCCGCCCCAGGAAAAGGGACAGAAAACAATGGGGTATTCCAGCCCCTTGCTGACATGGATGGTAACGATGCGCACCGCCTTGTCGTCCGACTCGAGCCGGATCTGGTATTCTTCGTTTTCCGGCGGTGCGTTCACCCGTTCAGAGAACCAGGCACGAAGGGCATCCATGCCGTGGATCTCATGGTCAGCTGCATGGTGGAGCACTTCGCCGCAATGGAGAATATTGGTGAGACGCCGTTCACCGTCCGGCAGGCACAGGAGGCGTTCACGAACCCCCTCCCGGGAAAGGAGGCAACGGAACATGGTCATGAAACCGCGCTTCAGCCACAGCTCATGATACTCCCGGAAGGAGGCGAGCCGTTCCTCCCAGGATACCTCGTCTTCCATCAATGCAGCGATCTCATTTCCCGACACGCCGAACACATCCGTTCCCAGGGCAGAGCGCACAGCAGTCTCCCGGAATGGTTCCACGACCGCCGCCAGCACCCGGCACACCTCTTTGGCTTCCCCGGTGGAGAAAAGGCTGGACGTACTCTGAACGACAGCAGGAATGCTGCGTTCACGCAATGCCTTCTGGACCAGGGACGCCTGTTCATGGCTCCTGACGATTACTGCGATGTCCTCAGGAAGAACGCCCCGGCCGTCAAAAAGGGCCTTTCCCTCCCTGCCGTCGGCAAGCAGCCCGGAAATTTCGGTGGCAACCAGCCCGGCGATGCGCGGCAGCGCTGTGCCCAGGGGGATCACCTTCCCGCTGCCGCCGTCCCTTTCCAGGAACCAGACCTGGAGTGGAGCCGGATCCCTTCCCTCCAGGGCAAGGGGGCGTTCCTCCCGCGCAGCGGCCACGCGGGGAAAACCGATGGAAGGGAAGACAAAGGGACGGTCTTTGCGCTGCCCGAACAGCAGGCTCACGGCATCGACCATTTCAGGGGTCGATCGCCAGTTTCTGTCCATTGTCAGGCGTTTCCCCGGCGGCACGTGTTCCCGTGCCGCCAGGTAGGCGAAGATATCGGCGCCGCGGAAGCTGTAAATGGCCTGTTTCGGATCGCCGATCAGGAACAGGGGAATGCCGCCGCAGGAGAAGATGCGTTGAAAAATGCGATATTGCACGGGGTCCGTATCCTGGAATTCATCGATGAGCGCCGCCCGGCAGCGCTGGCGGAGACTTTGCGCAAGCATCTCGCCCGAGGGGCCCTCAAGGGCCTGGAAAAGGTCGGTCAGGAGGTCATCATAGAAACGGATCGCACGCTCAACCTTCAATTCGGCAAGACGGTGCCGGGCAAAGACGAACAGACTCGACTTCAGGGCGGTGAAAGCCTGCTCGGCCAGAGTGGCCAGTTCTCCGCACAGGTCGAAGAAGGCATGTCGTGGCGGCTCGGCACGCTTGAGGGAATTGTCCGCCATGAAGTCGGTGGTGAACTTCTCGAAACCGGGGAACGTGCCTGCGGGAATGGCTTCCGCCACGTAACGGTCCATAGCGGCGAGAAGCCCCGGCACCACGTCGGGATGGTAATTGCTCCTGGAACGGCTCAATCCTTCGTGCCCCGTCAGGATCCCGGCAATCTCCACCCGGTGAACACGCCACAATGCAGCCAACTCCCTGAAGGCTGTATCCAGCTGCAGGCAGTGGTGCGTCATCTCCTCGCGGGAAGTGAGGGGCACGACTTCCAGCTCAGGATTGGAGAGCTTTCCCCTCAGGAAGCGCACCATGGCGCCGGGCAGCCATTTCCTGCGCAGCATGATGGGCAGGAGCGGCGCATCTGCCGCGAAAAAACTCATGCGCCAGAAATCATCGACCACCGACTGGAGGAGGTCTGTCTGGTCGGCAACCAGTTCGGTCTCATAAAGGGAGCCGCTCTCAAAAGCGTTTTCCTGGAGAGCCCTGGAGCAGAAACCGTGAATGGTGGAGATCGCGGCACAGTCGAAGGTCTGCAATGCCATATCGATGCGGGCCAGCGCAGTCGCATCCCCCGGCCACCAGCTGTTCGAACCGTTCTTCAGGCCGACGCAGAAGTCGTCACCATCCGCAGCTCCGGAAAAGGCATCCCGCGCGCTCCGCAGCCGCTCTCTGATCCGCGTTCGCAATTCCTTGGTCGCAGCCTCGGTGAAGGTCACCACCAGGATGTTTTCCGGAAGCAGTCCCTTCTCCACGACGAGACGCAGATAAAGGCAGGCAATAGCATAGGTCTTTCCGGTTCCCGCACTGGCCTCGATCAGAGTGTCGCCCGCAAGTTCAATGGTTAGATTGTCGTAGATCTCCATGGGGATGACCAATCATGTTCTGTCAGAAAATCGACGCACACGTAATCCATCAGCCGTATTCCGGCTCACGTCCCACAGTGCGCCAGAAGGGGTGCGAAAACAGCAACCGATACTTCTTCGAAATCGTCATCGAGCGGATCGGTGTCGCCGAAGCAGAGCGCATAGTATGGGTTGTTTCTCTCCGGGAAAGGATCGCCGCTCCAAACTTTCACAGCCTTGCCCAGCGCCTTCGTGCCCGCAAACGCATAGGAAGAACGGGGGAAAAACTTCAACGGTTCCGTCAAACCCTGCCAGTAATAGCCGAGAAGACTGCGAAGGATGGCCACACTGTCTGCAACGGGGGCAAGGCGCACTTCAGTGTCCAGGGTCACCAGGACACTTTCCTCCGGCAGGTCGTCAGAGGCCAGCGATGCCAGCAGCAGGTGTTCGATCCAGAGCCGGACCATGTCCCTGCCCGAGCATTTGCCGCAACGATAGCGTATCAGCCGTTCCGGGCAGATCCCGGGCAGCCGCCCGGAGATCCTGAAGCCATCGATTTCCAGATCCACCTGGCTGCCCTCTTCCGGCGGACGCCCCCCGCTCAGCTCGCGAACCCTTTCCGCGAGAGCTGCCACCTCAGCAGCCAATCCGTCAAACAGCATGTCTCCCTGCCGGGCCGGCGGCAGAATCCCCCGTGCTTTCACCACCTGCCGGCACTCTGCCAAAGGCTTCCCGTCCAGCAGCAACGCAAGTACCTCGCTGCGAATCAGAAAAGCGTCGAGGGTATCGAGTTCGAAGGGCTCCCGGTCATCCAGGGGGGGCGACTGCATATCGAGCCGGAGCCCGAGACGGGTCCGCAGCAGGAATCTGACCGGATTGTCGAAAAAGGCAAGCAAATCGGCAGGGGCAATTTCGCGCAGCTCTTCCGGCGGGGCAGGCAGCGGCCCGGAGAAAAACGGCAGCCGTGGGCGGGTCCCCTCCATCCGGCAGCGCACGGCCCGATAATCATGTTCGGAATAACTGGAAAACCCTGCTTCTCCGTTGAAATAGGCCGGGCTGAACGGCTGCAGCCGGTGCCTGGTCACGAGGGACGCAGGGAAATCCTGCGTAGTTCCTCTGAAACGGGTTTCCAGGTAGTCCAGCAGCTCCTCCACCAGCACCGACGGCGGAAGCACGGTGTTGTCTTTGATGCTCTGTCCCGTATAGCTGATATGGAGCCGTTCCCGGACGGACAGCAGCGCCTCGAGGAACAGATAGCGGTCCTCGTCCCGTAACGAGCGGTCGCCGGGTCTCTTTTCCCGGGCAATGAGGTCGAAGCCGAGGGGTTTTTCCTGGCGGGGAAAGGCGCCGTCATTCATGCCCAAAAGGGCAATCACGCGAAACGGTATGCTGCGCATGGGAAGCATGGCGCAGAACGTCACCCCGCCGGTGAGGAAACCGAGCCCCCGCTCCTGCCGTGCCATGGATTCCGCCAGCCAGGAGCAGAACACCGGGAGGACGACCAGACCGCTGTGCCCCGAATTCTCATGAATCGAGTCGAGCGAGTCAAGAACACCGTTGATCATCGCCAGTTCATCGGCATCTTCATCAGCCGCTGCAAAGAAGTCCTCCAGGATACCGCGGCAGCGGCTCCCCCATTCCGGCAGGGTGCGTGGCTGATCCAGTTCTGCAACCAACCCATGGAGCGCCTGGACAAACCACGAGAAGTTACCGAGAGTTACCGCAGCCTCCCCCTCCATGTCGTCGTAGGGGAGCACCCCGGCAAAAACACCTTCCCGCTCCGTCATGGCATAACCGAGCAGCAAGCGGTCCAGACCTGCGCGCCAGCTGTTTTCACGATAGGGGGGAAAGCCTTCCCGTTCCCTCTCCTCCTCGTCAAATCCCCACCTGATACGGGTCTCCTCCAACCAGGACCGAACCAAGTCCAGGTGTTGCGTTGCCAGCCCGAACCGTGCATGGATGGGGCCGGCCGACAGGATGTCCATGACACGGGTTATGGGGAAACGTTTCCCGGGAAGCTGCAGAATGCTCAGCAAAGGGCGCGTCAGGCGCCCTTCGCCGCAGATGCTCCGGTCAGCAATTGAAAAGGGAATCCTTGCGGCGGAATCCGGATTCCCCTCGAAGACCGCGGATATGTAAGGAGCATAGGCCTCAATGTCCGGTGCCATGACCAGAATGTCGCGCGGGGCCAGATCATCCATTTCCCCGAACATGGCGAGCAGGCTGTCATGGAGGACTTCCACCTCGCGCACCGGCCCATGGCAGGAGTGGATCCGCAACGAAGGGTCATCAGCCCTGGCCGGTATTTTTTCCACTGCCGTGCCGAGTCCCTGCAAGGTGAGTATGTCATTCTGGAGGACCGGCAAAAGGCCTGTCCCCGGTGATTCGCGATACAGGTCCCGCTCCCCGCCGCCAACCGCCTCGTACTCGACGAGCATTTCGGAAAACTCCCTCCCCATCCGTCCGAACGAGGACAGGAGGGGATTCCCTTCTGCGCAGATCCCCTGCTCCGATGCGGAAAAACATGCCCTGCGGCGCGTGGGGAAGATATCCGCCCAGTACTCCCTGCAGGGGCTCATGACAAACAGGTTGATTTCAGTATACCGGGATACTGCTGCCAGGATATCCAGGTGGAACTTCGGCAGCCAGGAAATGCCGAAAACGGCAACACGTGCAGGTAGCTTCCCGCCGCTCCGGACCCGCCTGTCCAACTCGTTGAGAAAGCGCTTTCCGCGGTTCCAGCGGTGCCCGTTTCCGGCCCCTGCGACCAATGCGCGCCAGAGTGCCGCCTGCCAGTGCGTTTCCCGACCCTTTTCCCAGTCTTCCAGTACCCCACCCCGGAACAGGGTGTACTGATCGAAGGTATCGGCAATTCTTCCCGCGAGCTGGAACAGTTTCAACTCATGCCGCCCCTGGGCGAGATAGTCCTTGAGGCTTACAAAAGCGTCATCGCCCAGGAGCCGCGGCAGGGTCTCCATGATCCGCCACGCAAGGGCCGACGGCTCATACGGCGCACCACCAAGGTTATCCGGCAGGATCTTTTCAAACAGCTTGTCAACAAACCCGTTGGGAAAAGGATAGTCACAGTTGGCCCAGACACCGAATCGCCTCGCCAGCTCCAAGGACAGCCAGCGCTGCATCCCCGTGCTCTGCACGACGATCATCTCAGGAGTGAATGGTGATGGAAGTGGGCTTCCCAGTACGTCGGCAAGAGCCTCCACCAGATTTTCCATTCTATTGCTCGTGTAAATGACAAGTGACATGGGGTTTCCCATAAATCAATTGAAATAATGGCAGGAAATGCTATGTTAGTGCCCATCTGGAAACTCCGGATAGGCACGAATGCAGTTTCCAGATCGGAAAGAGGGGATTTTTCGTCCTGGCAAGGAAATCAAGAGATTGCGCGGAGGCATACTTACGTATGTCGCACAAGCAATCACGCAGATTGACACCGCCAGGGCGGAAAAGCACCCTTTCCGGATGGAAACTATGTTAGGCAACTTGATGCAACAGCGGGCCAGCCGTGCGCCGTAATCATGCTCAACCTGGCAGGGTTGACCCGTGCTCTTTGCTTCAATGTATATACTGCGATCAAACTGAATTGCAATGGAAATGACACAACAGACCCTCTAGTGCCAACACCCAGCAGCCATCACCGCAACCTGGGCAAACATGCTTTCAGGCGGAAACACATTCCGGACCTGTCTCGAGGATATGCAGCGTGAGCGAGCAACCTCTCTACAACAGCAGACTGATTGACTCTTTCATCAAGCTCATAAGAAAGAGATATCCTCACCTTGATGAAAACAAAATTCTGCGATCAGCAGGCATAAAACCCTACGAAGTTGCAGACCAGGGACACTGGTTTACCCAACGGGAGGTCGATCGCTTCTACGAAAGCCTGGTCCGGATATGCGGCAACCTGAACATCGCCCGGGAAGCCGGGAGGTTTGCGGCATCCTCAGATGCTCTCGGCGTAATGAAGCACTATTTGCTCAGCCTCCTCGGGCCCGCCAGAATCTTCGAATTGACCGGCAAAACCGCGGAACAGTTGACGCGCTCTTCTACGTTCGAATCCAGGAAAATCGGACGCAACCGGTACGAAATCGTCGTAACACCCAAACAAGGTGTGCAGGAAAAGCCCTATCAGTGCGAAAACCGTATGGGCATTCTTGAAGCGGCTCCGCTCATATTCGGCAACAGCATCGCCGACATAGGACATCCCGAATGCGTGTTCTCCGGCGGAACGGTCTGCCGTTATGTCGTCAAGTGGAAAAAAAGCCCGGTGGAGCGATGGCGTTTTGCGCGCAACCTGAGTTTCCTCCTGGCAGTCCCCCTGTTCCTCGCCGTCGCCCTGGCAGTCCCCGGCCTTTCCATTCCCCTTGCGACAGCAGCCATACCTGTCCTCCTGCTGATGGCAGCACTCGCCTGTGAGTTCCATGAAAAAAAGGACCTGAAGAGAACCATCGGCGCCTTGCGCGAAACGACAACGGACAACATCGACCAGATGAACGTTCACTACAACAATGCTCTCCTTACCAATGAAATCGGCCAGGCGATCAGCAAGAAGATGCAAGTGGAAGAGATCCTCGCAGAGGTGCTGCGGATCCTGGAGAAGAGACTGGATTACGACCGGGGCATGATCCTCCTCGCCAATGAGGATAAAACCCAACTCCGCTTCCACGGCGGGTTCGGATTCAACGCAGAACTGACCGCATTTCTCGGCAACTCGGTGTTCAGCCTGGACAACCCCGAATCCAAAGGGCTCTTCTGCATCTCCTTCCATCGCCGCAAAGCTTTCCTGATAAACGACTTCAAGGATATAGAGGCCGACCTCTCCCCCCGCAGCCTGGATTTCGCGAGAAGAATCGGTGCGATGTCGTTCATCTGCTGCCCGATAGTCTGCGATGACGAATCACTCGGCATACTGTCTGTTGACAACACAAGCATGAAAAAGCCGTTGCTGCAGTTGGACCTGAGTCTTTTGACCGGCATAGCACCGGTAATCGGGATCAGTATCCGCAATGCTTTACATGCCGCTAGAGAGCTGCAAATGGTCGAGCATCTCAGGCAAGCACAGAAAATGGAGGCAGTCGGAAGGCTTGCCGGCGGGATTGCACATGATTTCAACAACCTGCTTACAGTCATTTCCGGCTATGGCGATCTTCTCGTCAATCGTCTGGGAAATGATTCGCCGTTCCTGAAAGAAGTCGAGGAAATCCGGAAAGCCGGCAAGCGGGCTGCTGCACTCACCAGCCAGTTGCTTGCCTTCAGCCGCCGCCAGCTGCTGCAGCCGAAAGTGGTTGATCTGAACGAAGTCGTCACCGACATCGACAGGATTCTTCGCAGGCTCATAGGTGAAGATATTATTCTCGTCACCGTAAAAGAACCTTGCCTGGGAAGAATAAAGGCTGACCCCGGACAGCTGGAGCAGGTCATCGTGAACCTTTCGATAAATGCACGGGATGCCATGCCCGATGGCGGGACACTCACGATCCGCACGGCAAATTGCACTCTTGACCAGGGAAGCATGACCGAAGACGGCCCGATGTGCCCCGGACGATATGTTTTACTCACGGTCTGCGATAACGGCTGCGGCATGGACAGCGAAACCGTTTCCCGCATATTCGAGCCATTCTTCACCACGAAATCGACGGGCAAGGGAACCGGTCTGGGTCTTGCGACCGTGTACGGCATCGTCAAGCAAAGTGACGGCCACATCTCGGTTGATAGCAGCCCTGGCCGCGGAACATGCTTTTCAATCTACCTGCCGCAGGTGGATGAAGAACCATATGCCGAGACTGCATCCAATGGCCCGGAAACAACGGGGTGCAACAAAGAAACGATTCTTGTGGTGGAAGACGAAAAGATTGTGCGGGAACTGGTATGCGCTGTCCTGCAGGAAGCAGGTTACCTGATTCATGTGGCCGAAAACGCCGAAGCAGCCATGGACATTTGCATTCGTTTGAAAGAGCCGGTCCATCTGCTCCTCACCGATGT
The DNA here is from genome assembly GCA_002419385.1 of Geobacter sp. UBA5735. GTDB lineage: Bacteria > Desulfobacterota > Desulfuromonadia > Geobacterales > Geobacteraceae > RPRC01. The sequence continues at coordinate 131,182 of DIFZ01000046.1, read as the reverse complement.
AATCATGCCGGTCATGAACGGCCGCGAGCTTGCACAACGCCTGACGAAGCAGTACGGCTGCCTGTCGGTTTTATACATGTCCGGTTATACCGACAACATAATCGAACAACATGGGGTCCTGGAACAGGGAGCGGCGTTTATCGGCAAACCGTTCACCCCGGAGGCGCTGAAACGGAAAGTTCGCGAAACGCTTGACAAGGCAGGGTTGCGTTCAGATGAGAGGCGGTGCGGAGACACCCCCCGCACCGTATGAGAAATGGGTAAATTCTTGTCCTGATCAGATCCAGCAGTCGCCGCCTTCGTAATAGTAGGCGTCGGGCCTGGTCTTGGGGCTGAGCTTGAACTTGGCTTCACGGGCACATTTTTTCAGCTTGCCGACCGCCTCATCCGTCATTTCCCCCAGATCGTCCCGCACCTGCCGTCCCGTCTTCGGGCTGAGCAACAGCGTCAGCCCCGCTGCAATGACCGCACCCGCGAAAAATGCCGCTACCTGGCTCGCTTCACTGCATCTCTTTTTTGTCATGGCACTATCCCCTGCGAGTAATATATGGTCGCATCTGCGAACCTCGTAACCCAAGCAATAATCTTAAACTATTCATACCACAGATCAGGCGCCCTGAAAACCAAAAACCTGCCGAAGACCGTAGGATGATTTCGATTTCTTTCCGTTTCGGTCAGTAGGACTGTTCGTCTCCCATGACGTCTTCAACCGTCACCTTGCCCCGAAACAGGCGATATACCCAGATCTTGTAGGCTATCACGATCGGCAGGAACACAGCGGCCACGACCGTCATGATCCGCAGGGTGTAGTGGCTGGATGAAGAATTGTAGATCGTGAGGCTCGATGCAGGATCCAAACTCGAGGGGATGAGGTTGGGAAACAATCCGGTTACTCCGGTCGCAACAACCAGGACAATGGTCGCACAGGAAGCGGCAAAAGCAGGAAGAATGCGATCTCGTGCCAGGCATACCCTGATTGCCAGGAGAGCTGCCACGGCAGCGAGCGGAACCGCCAGCAGCAACGGCACGCGGAAGTAGTTCTCGGAGAGCCTGGTTGCCGGGTAGGCGGCCACGAGGAAGGATGCGGCCACCAGCAGCAGTGCGGGCCAGACGCGCTGGGCTACCCTCTTGGCTCTGCCGTGCAGGTCGCCGACTGTTTTGGCGGCAAGGTAAAGTGCCCCGTGCTCCAGGAAAAGGAGCACGAACAGCAGGCCGGTCAGGAGGCCGAACGGGCTGAGCAGGGAGATGAACGAGCCGTGGTAGCCGCCACGGTCCATGGGCAGCCCGCTGAAGATATTGCCGAACGCAACGCCGAACAGCAAGGCGGGCAGGAAACTGCTGACGAGGATCGCAGCATCCCAGGCGCCCTTCCAGCGGCTGCTTTCCAGTTTGCCGCGGAATTCGAACGACACACCCCGAACGATGAGGGCGAACAGGAGGAGCAGGAGTGCCGTGTACAGATAACTGAACATGAGGGCATAGGTCGTGGGAAAAGCGGCAAAAGTCGCCCCCCCGGCAGTTATGAGCCAGACTTCGTTGCCATCCCATACAGGCCCGACTGTATTGATGACCACCCTCCTCTCGTCGTCGTTCCTACCGATAAATCTCTGCAGCATTCCGGCCCCGAGGACAAAACCGTCCAGCATGAAGTAAACCGCCCAGAGAACACCCCAGAGAACGAACCAGATAATTTGCAGTCCCATGTCACACCTCCCGCCCGGCGGGCTTGAGTATGCCCCCCGCATCGTCATCCGGCCCCTTGCGGGCATACATTACCAGCAGAAAAATGTCCACTGCGCCAAGGAAGCCATACAGCAGCGTGAAACCTGCAAGCGAACCCGCCACCTGTACCGTGGAAAGTGAAGTGGAAACCGCATCCGAAGTCCTGAGGACACCATACACGATCCAGGGCTGCCGCCCCATCTCGGCTACGATCCATCCAAGCTGGTTGGCGATATAGGGGATCGGGATCGCGTACAGAAGAAATCGGAGCAGAAGCCTGTTACGCTCGATGGTTCCCCGGAAAGAGGCAATGACCGCGCATAGCGCCAGAATGACCATCAGAAACCCCATCCCCACCATGGCCCGGAAACTGAAGAACACCGGTGCAACAGGTGGGCGGTCCTGCCGGGGGAAATCTCTCAGGCCCTTGACTTCCCCTTCGGGAGTATGGAAAGCCATATAACTGAGCAGCTTCGGAATGAACACTTTTTCAACGATGTTGCGTTCGTTCTGTGCGTCAGGGATGACGATGATATTGATCCCCGCCCCCTTGCTGGTCTCCCAGACCGCCTCCATGGCCGCAAACTTCGTCGGCTGGGTTTTGGCCACCTCCACTGCATGCTGATCGCCGGTTGCAAGAACAAGCACTATGGAAACCAGCCCGAAAACTGCCCCCATACGGAAGGAAGACCTGAAGAAATCGGGCTGGCTCTTCCTCAGCAGGTGCCAGGCGGAAATGCCGAGGACGAAAAAAGCCGCCACAACGTATCCCGAAACGATCTGGTGGCTGAATTTGATCAAACCGTACGGGTTGGTAGCCACGGCCATGAAGTCCACCATCTCTGCACGGCCGTTTCTGATGACATACCCCACCGGGTGCTGCATCCAGCCGTTGGCCAGCAGGATCCACAACGCCGAAAGATTGGTCGCTATGGCAACGATCCAGATGGACACGGCATGGAACGTCTTCGAAACCTTGTTCCAGCCGAAGAGCCACACCCCGATGAAAACGGATTCGAGGAAAAAAGCCAGAGTTGCTTCAATCGCCAGAGGCGCTCCGAAAATGTCGCCCACGTACCTGGAGTATTCCGCCCAGTTCATGCCGAACTGAAATTCGAGAGTGATGCCGGTCACCACCCCGAGGGCAAAATTTATGAGAAACAGTTTGCCCCAGAATTTCGCCATCCGCAGGTAGAGCACATTTCCGGTGCGGACGTAGCGTGTCTCCATGAACGCCACAAGGATCGACAACCCCAAGGTCAGGGGGACGAAAAGGAAATGGAACATGCTCGTAATCGCGAACTGCAACCTGCTCAACGTAACGACATCCATGCGCGAACCTCCTTGGAGCCAGTGACGACGACACCGACTCATGTGCAGAGACTCACCCGAGAAGGGCGGTTCCTGAAGCTCATCGTCTTCAGTCTCTGCTTGTCTTTTTGTAGCGGCAAACCTGTCTTCTGTCAAACCGGATTCGAACATTCAAGAGCTGAAAACGATCTGCCGCATAGGAAACCCCGCCGTGCAGCATGAACTGCATGGTAAGAGATGGCCACATGCCGCGTTGACGCCGGTTCTCGATGCCTCTATACTGTCATAAGTTTTCCGGCCCGCCATACCGCCGGGAAAAAAGGAGGGGTTCCGATGTTCACCAGAAGCAGGCTCTATATCGTACTCGGCATCGTCATTGTGCTGCTGCCGTTCATTTTTTCCCTGCTGCACCTCTATACCGACTGGCTTTTCTTCGTGGAAACCGGTCTGGGCTCCGTCTTCGCCACCGTCCTGTCCGCAAAGATCCTCACCGGAATCGGCGCCGGCGTACTCGTGCTCTGCGCAATCATCGGCAACCTGCTGCTTGCCTGCCGACCCCGGTTTCCCCAGGTGGGAGTCTTCAGGCAGGGGTCGAATCTCTACCAGCTCAGGATGGATGAACTGGCACGCCTGTCCAGACCTCTCGGGATAGTAGCCGGCATTGTCCTCGCCGTCTTTGCCGGGCAGTGGGCTGCCGTGCAGTGGGAACATTTCCTCCTGTACATCAATGCCGCCAGTGTGGGCACCGTTGACCCGGTTTTCTGCAAAGACATCGGCTTCTACCTGTTCAGGCTGCCTCTCCTGGAATTTCTGAAGAGCTATGCCGGCTTCATGGTGCTCTCCACAGCACTTGTCACGGTCGCCGTGTACTATGCTCGAGGCGGCATGGCCATTTCCGAGCGGGGGGTATCCGTGCACCCCGTCGTCAGAAGGCACCTGGCGGTTCTGGCCGGACTGTATCTGGTAACGGTTGCCGCAGGCTTTTACCTGGACGGTTTTGGCCTCCTGCTGTCGAGTGCCGGGCTTGTCCACGGAGCAGTCTATGCCGACGTCAATGCCAGGCTCCCGGTCTTCCGGTTCCTGGCCGTCATCACACCTGTTGCCGCGCTTGTTATGGCGGCAGGCGCCTGGCGCGCAAGATGGCGCATGGCCCTGGCTGCGCCGCTGATCGTCATTGCCGGTTACCTGGTCGGTCTCAAGGCATATCCGGCCCTGCTGCAGAAATTCAAGGTCGCTCCCAATGAGCTGGCCCTCGAAACGCCGTTCATCGAGAACAATATCCGTTTCACCCGCCTCGGCTACGACCTGGACAGGATCGAGACCATCCCCTTTGATGTGGACTACACGCTGTCTGCACCTGACATCTCCGCCAACGACGCCACCATCAAAAACATCAGGCTGTGGGACCACGCCCCGTTGCTGAGGACCTACAGCCAGCTGCAGCAGATCCGCACCTATTACAAGTTTTTCGATGTGGACAATGACCGTTACACAGTGAACGGCCGCTACACGCAGGTGATGCTCTCCCCCCGGGAACTCTCCTACGACGACCTGCCCAGCAAGTCGTGGATCAACGAGCGGCTCATCTTCACCCACGGCAACAGCCTGACGTTCGGGCCGGTAAGCAGGATCAGCGGCGAGGGGCTGCCCGAGTTTTTCGTCAAGGACATCCCGTCAGTCAGCCTGGCGGATATCACCGTCAAGAGGCCGGAGATCTACTACGGCGAACAGTCCAACGACTATGTCATCGTCAAGACCAGGGTGCCTGAATTCAGCTACCCAACTGCCACGGGCAATATCAACACCACCTATGCAGGCACGGGAGGGGTCCCGCTCGACTCGCTGGCGAAAAAAGCGCTGTTCGCAGTCCGTTTCAGAACCGAGAAACTGCTGCTCTCATCTGACATCACCAGAGAGAGCCGCATACTCTATTACCGCAACATCAACGAGCGGGTAAAGGCAGCGGCCCCGTTCCTCCGCTTCGATGCAGACCCGTACATGGTGGTGACGGACAACGGCCGGCTGAAGTGGGTCATCGACGCCTATGCCGTTTCAGACCGGCTCCCCTATTCCCAGCCGCTCAAGGGGGGCATCAATTACATGCGCAACTCGGTCAAGGTGGTGGTCGATGCCTATAATGGTTCGCTCGACTTCTACATCAGCGACCCCGGCGACGTCATGGTACGGGTCTATGCGCGCATATTCCCCGCGCTGTTCAAGCCCATTACCGCAATGCAGGCCGATCTGCGCAAACATGTCCGCTACCCTCACCAGTTCCTGCAGGTTCAGGCGACCATGTTCTCCGCATACCACATGACCGACGCCAAGGTCTTCTACAACAAGGAGAACCTGTGGGAGGTCCCGGTTTTGGGCGAGCAGCGCATGGAGCCCTACTACACCATCATGAAACTGCCGGGGGAGAAAAAGGAGGAATACATCCTGCTCCTGCCGTTCACCCCCTCCAAGCGTGACAACCTGGCAGCCTGGCTCACCGCCCGCTGCGACGAGCCCAACTACGGCAAACTCCTGGCCTATACCTTCCCCAGGGACAGGCTGATCTACGGCCCCAAGCAGATTGACGCGCGCATCAACCAGAACTCCTACATTTCCCAACAGCTGACCCTCTGGAACCAACGCGGCTCAGAGGTGATTCGCGGGAGCATGCTGGTGATACCCATCGAAAATTCGCTCCTCTACGTTCAGCCGTTGTACCTGGCTGCAGCCGACAAGGCCGGGCTGCCGGAACTGCGGCGGGTCATCGTCGCCTACGGTGATGAGGTGGTCATGGAAGAGAACCTGGAACTGGCCCTCCAGCGGCTGTTCGGCGGAAAAAAACAACTGGCCGCAGCGCCAGCGGCATCCCCGTCCGACGCACAGGCATCACCGTCCCAGTTGGCCAGGGAAGCGATGAGCATCTTCGACAAGGCGACAAACCTCCAGCGCCAGGGAGACTGGGCGGGTTACGGTGAGGAACTGCGCAAACTGCGGCAGGTTCTGCAGCAGATGGCAAAATAGCAAGCTGCCGAGAATAATATGTGGAGGTTCATCCCATGGAAACCGCAAGAAACGCCTGGCATGCCCTGTCCGCCCAGGAAACCCTCGCGGCAGTTCGTTCCAACGATTCGGGCCTGACTGCCGACGAAGCTGCGAAACGCTTGGCGGAACAAGGCCCCAACGAACTTTCCCGCAAAGGGGGCGACGGGGCCTGGAAGATGCTCTGGCGGCAGCTGCACAACCCCATCGGCTGGCTGTTGATCGTGGCCGGCATCGTGGCACTCGCGCTCGGCAAATACACCGATGCAGCCGTGGTTTTCGGCGCGGTGGTCATCAACGCCATAATCGGCTTCATCCAGGAATACCGAGCCGGCAAAGCCATCGAAGAACTCGCGGCCATGGTTCCCGAAACCGCCACGGTCGTCCGCGACGGCCGGCCGATCACGGTTCACGCCCGCGAACTGGTGCAGGGCGACATCGTCACCCTGCAGAGCGGCGACAAGGTCCCGGCCGACCTGCGCCTGTTCCGCGCCAAAAACCTGCTCATCGAGGAAGCTGCCCTGACCGGAGAATCATTGCCGGTTGCCAAGCAAATCGAAGCAACGGCCGCCGACTCATCACTGGGAGACCGGCTGGGGATGGCGTACAGCGGCACCATGGTCATCCAGGGCGCTGCCGGCGGCGTGGTGGTCGCCACTGCCAACGGCACGGAACTGGGCAGGATCAATGAACTCCTCAACCAGACCGTCCAGCTTGAAACCCCCCTGACACGGCAACTGGCCAAGGTGACCACCGGGATCACGGTTGCCGTGCTGGCAATCGTCGCAGTGCTCATCGGCTTCGGCATATGGGTCAAACAGGCGCCGCTCGGCGAATCGCTCATGGTCGCCGTGACCCTCGCCGTTGCAGCCATCCCGGAAGGCCTTCCGGCTGTAATCACCATTGCCCTGGCCATCGGGGTCCGGCGCATGGCGTCGCGCCATGCGGTCGTCCGCTATCTTCCGGCAGTGGAGACACTCGGGGCCACGACGGTGATCTGCTCCGACAAGACCGGCACCCTGACCCGCAACGAGATGACGGTCCAGGTTGCATGGGTCGAGGGGCACGAATACCGTTTTTCCGGGATAGGATACAGTCCCGACGGAGAGGTGGAACATGACGGTATCCGCCTGGTATCAGCACCGCCCATGCTCGGGGAACTGCTGGTCACGGGAATTCTGTGCAATGACGCCGACGTGCACGCCGAAGGCGGCACCTGGGTGCCGGTTGGCGATCCCACCGAGGCGGCCCTGGTGGTCGCGGGTAGCAAGGGCGGATTGACGGCAAACGAGGTGCGGAATCGTCACCCGCGCCTGGATGTGATCCCCTTCGAGTCGGAAACGAAGTACATGGCCACGCTGCATGAGATGGACGGGGAAGGACGCATTCTTCTTAAAGGAGCTCCGGAAACCGTACTGCAGCGATGCCCGCTCGACGAAACGGAACGAAGACGTATTCATGATGCTATCGAGACCTATGCCCGCCAGGGAATGCGCTTGATTGCCTTTGCCCGGAAGAAGTGCACCGCCGGGGACCGTATCGTGGAGGGCGAGGAAGCGGACGGTTTTGCCTTCACCGGGCTGGTGGGCATGATCGACCCGCCGCGGACCGAAGCGCTCGATGCAATCGGTGTCTGCCACCGGGCCGGGATAACCGTGAAGATGATCACCGGCGACCATCCGGTTACGGCCGAAGCCATCGGCCGCCAACTCGGCCTGCTGGCGTCGCACCAGCGGGCAATGCAGGGACGGGAACTGGAAGGACTTTCTGACGAGCAGCTGCAAAACGCCGCTCTCGGCACCAACGTGTTCGCCCGGGTGGCGCCCGAACACAAGCTCAGGCTGGTGCAGGCGCTTCAGACAGAAGGACACGTGGTGGCCATGACCGGAGACGGCGTGAACGACGCGCCGGCTCTGAAACGGGCCGACATCGGGGTCGCCATGGGCATCACCGGCACATCGGTGTCAAAGGAGGCGGCAAAAGTGGTGCTCATGGACGACAACTTCGCTTCCATCGCCGCAGCAGTCGAAGAAGGCCGCCGGGTCTACGACAACCTGATCAAGTCGCTGGCCTTCGTGCTGCCCACCAACCTGGCTCTTGCGGCAATCCTCTCGGTGGCGATGTTCTTCTTCCCAACGGTTACTGTTGACGGGGTCAACGTCCTGCTCATGGCCATGTCACCAACCCAGATCCTCTGGATCAACCTGGTGGCAAGCGTGACCCTTTCCATCCCGCTGGCGTTCGAAACGCTCGAACCGAACGCCATGGGCCGCCCGCCGCGACCTGTCGGCGAACCGGTCTTTTCCCGTTTTCTGCTCTACCGGCTCATCATGGTGGCGGCTCTCATGGCTGCCGGCGGCTGCGGACTGTTCCTGTGGGAATACTTCCGCATCGTCGGGCCGGAACCGTTCACCACTGGCCGTCACGCTCTCGCCCTTGCCGAGGCCCAGACTGTCTGCGTTACCGTGGTAACGTTTTCACAGATATTCTACCTGCTCAATTGCCGGTCAATGCGCAACTCGATCTTCTCGCTCGGAGTATTTTCCAATCCATCGGTATTTGCGGGGATCGGGACCCTGCTCCTCCTCCATGCCTGTTTCATTTATCTGCCGCCGCTGCAGAGACTGTTCGGCTCCGCGCCACTGGACGCACGGGCCTGGCTGGTCTCGGCTCTGGCAGGGGCGATCATTCTGCCGGTCATTTCGGTGGAAAAGCGGTTCAGGAGAAACCGCGGGCAATGAGGAAAAGAATGCGGAACAACGAGAACTGATCAGAAAACAGCGAACCTGCGGAAAGGTTGGGGAAGTATCGGCGCAGGATAGCGAGACAAAGGAGTTCAGCGAACAGCATCCCTGGCGAGGAACTCACGGACGGAACAGGCAATTCCATCAGTTTCAAGTCCGTACAGTGCCCTCAGCTCGTTCTGTTCACCCTGTTCCACATACCTGTCCGGGTAGCCCAGGCACCTGACCCGTACGCCCCGGATACCTTCTTCTTCGAGGAGTTCCATTACCGCGCTGCCGAAGCCTCCGCCGAGGACATTCTCCTCAACGGTGACAAGGACGCCGGTCCCGCGGGCCAGGTCGAGGAGCAACCCGCGATCCAGCGGCTTGACGAAACGTGCGTTGACCACCGACAGGCTGATGCCTTCCCGGGCCAGTTGTTCAGCTGCTGCAAGGCTCGGCCGCACCATGGCGCCGATCGCCAGGATCGCGCCGTCGGCCCCTTCCCGCATGATCTCGCCCCGGCCGATCTCCAGCGGAACCAGGCTCTGGTCCAGGGGAACCCCATAGCCGCTCCCCCGGGGATAGCGGATCGCTGCAGGACCGGGATGCTGGAGAGCGGTCAGCAGCATGTGCTGCAATTCGTTTTCGTCTTTCGGCGCCATTATGGTCATGCCGGGGAAAACCCTGAGGTAGGAAAGATCGAACATGCCGTGATGGGTCGGTCCGTCATTGCCGACCGGCCCGGCCCGGTCGATGGCGAAGACAACCGGCAGATTCTGCAGACAGGCATCGAACACCTGGTCGAAGGCCCGCTGCAGAAATGACGAGTAAACCGCGAAAACCGGCCTGAACCCCTCGGCAGCAAGGCCGGCCGCAAAGGTAACGCCATGCTGCTCGGAAATCCCCACATCGAAAAACCTGTCCGGCAGCTCATTGGCAAAGGAGCTCAAGCCCGTCCCGTCCGGCATTGCGGCGGTTATCGCCAGGACCCGCTCGTCATCTGCCGCGATCTTTTTCAGCGTCTCGCCGAAAATCCCGGTATATGAGGCTGCCCCCCCCTTGGAAGACCGCGCCTTGCCACTGGCCCGGTCAAAGGGGCCGATGCCGTGAAAAAGGGATGGGTTCTCTTCAGCAGGCGCATACCCCCTGCCCTTCGTGGTGAGGACGTGAATGAGCACCGCATTATCGAAATGCCTGACATGTTCCAGAGTCTGCACCAACCGTTCCGTATTGTGGCCGTCGATGGGTCCCACGTACTCGAAGCCGAACGCCTGGAACAGCATGCCCGGCGTAAACAGGCCCTTCAGAGACTCTTCAGCCTTGCGGGCAATATGGAGCATTCCTCGGCCGAACCGGTCCCTGTTCCGCAGGAAACTGCCCACTTCCTTCCTGATACGATGAAAGAATTCACTGGTGATGGTGCGGCTGAGGAAGTTCGACAGGGCGCCCACGTTCTCGGCGATTGACATTTCGTTGTCGTTCAGGACAACGATCAGATCCTTGTTGAGATGTCCTGCGTTGTTCAACCCTTCGTAGGCCAGTCCGCCCGTCATGGAACCGTCACCGATGACGGCGATCACCTTGTTGCGTTCACCTTTCAGGTCCCGTGCCGTCGCCAAACCGAGTGCTGCCGAAATAGAGGTCGACGAATGCCCAACGTCGAAGGCGTCGTGGGGAGACTCGGCCCGCTTGGGGAAACCGCTGATGCCGCCGAGCTTCCGCAGCGTGGAAAAACGTTCGAATCGTCCGGTGAGAAGCTTGTGAGTGTAAGCCTGGTGGCCCACATCCCAGATGATCCTGTCACGGGGCGAATCAAATACCCGGTGAAGCGCTATGGTGAGCTCGACGACACCCAGAGAGGGCGCGACATGACCTCCGTTGACGGAGCAGACATCCAGAATGACCTGCCGAACTTCGTCCGCGAGGACTGCAAGCTCATCAAAGCTGAGTTGCTTCATGTCATCCGGCAGATGCAAGGATGAAAGCATGTCGTTCATCAGGATTTCCGTTTCACGATATACGCGGCGATCTCCCTCAGGGGATCGGCCTTTGCGTCAAAAAAGCGCAGCGCTTCCAATGCCGCCTCGACCAGTTCTCCGGCCCGTTGCTTGGAAGCGGCAAGGCCCATGACCGCGGGGTAGGTCGCCTTTCCCCTGGCCTGGTCGCTGCCGGCATCTTTCCCGAGCTGCTCGGTGGTCCCTTCTATATCAAGAATATCATCCGCGATCTGGAATGCCAGGCCGATTGCCTCGCCATACCTGACAATGGCGTCGAGTTCGGTACCGGCAGCCCCCCCGATCAACGCCCCCCCCTTCACCGAGGCACGGATGAGTGCACCGGTCTTTCGGGTGTGGATGTACTGTACCGTCGCCAGGTCTACTTCCTTGCTTCCCTCGCTTTCCATGTCCACGACCTGACCGCCGATCATCCCCCGGGAGCCCGAACTAACCGCAATCTCCTGGATCACCCGGATGAGCGTCTCCGGGTCCAGGCAGCAGTTACGTTCGGGAGAGCTGAGCAGTATGAAAGCCTCCGTAAGGAGGGCATCACCGGCAAGAATGGCCGTAGCCTCGCCGAACACCTTGTGATTCGTGGGAATGCCGCGCCGAAAATCGTCATCGTCCATGGCAGGCAGATCGTCATGTATGAGCGAGTAGGTGTGGATCATTTCCATGGCGCAGGCGGCGGGCATGGCCCTTTCCGTGTCACCGCCCACCGCGGTGCACGACGCAAGCAGCAGAATGGGGCGTACCCTCTTCCCGCCGGCAAAGACCGAGTAGCGCATGGCCTTGTGGACCGACAGCGGCAGATCATCCGCTGCCGGAAGATATTTTTCCAATGCATTGTCGACCAGTTGCTGCATGCTTTTCAAGTAATGCTTCAAATCCATACGGTCACCTGCTCTCCATCAGAAATCAACGTTCATTGTCCGGTGAAAACTCTTTTTTCTGAAAGGTGCCGTCGCGCTGTTTCAGCAGGACTTCAACCTTCTTTTCAGCCTCGTCGAGCTTCTTCACACAGAAATTGGCGCACCGCACACCCTCCTCGAAAATCTTGAGGGAATCCTCAAGAGAAAGGTCGCCGCTTTCCAGCCGCTCAACCGCGTCTTCCAGCTTTCTCAGCATCGTTTCGAATTTTTCAGCAGCCATGTTTCTACCATGCCCCTTCCAGACATCCGTGCCATTATACGTATTACGTTATCCCAGTCAAGTTTCAAGACCCTGCATCATTCCCTGTCCCGCTCATCATGCCTCTTCTTCACGACGCACTCTGCCGACCCATGACCGAACACCACCCCCAGACAGTCTCCCGGTTCGATCTGCCGGCTGTCCCGGACCACCGTTCCGTCGTCCAGCCTCCGCACTATGGAATACCCTCGCACCAGTGTAGTAAGGGGTGAATAAGCATGAAGCCTGGCAACGCTGACGGAAGTCCTCTCCCGATGGCCATCCAGCTGCCGGGTCACCAAGCTGGTCATCCGCGCATCAAGTGCCAGCAATCTCTCCCGGCACCGCTCTACGGCCAGTACTGGATGTGAAAGCCTGAGCCTGTGCATGTCAGCGGCGAGTCCCTCCCTCAGCAGGCGAAGCTCCCCGCGCAGGGCCCTGGACATCCTGTCCCGCAGTTCATCGATCCGCTGGAAAAGATTACCCACCAGCATCGTCGGGTCCTTGAGTGCCCTCATTGTGCTGACCAGCCGTTCTCTGCACGACGTCATGCGGCGGTCGAGAGCATTGAACAGCCGGCGTGAAAGGTGCTGGAGATGGTTGTCCATCTCCTCTCTGCTCTTCACCACCATCTCTGCAGCGGCAGAAGGGGTGGGCGCACGCATATCGGCGACAAGATCGGCTATGGTGAAATCCACTTCATGCCCCACGGCGGAAATCACCGGTATCCTCGAGGAAAAGATGGCTCTCGCCACCACTTCTTCGTTGAAGGACCACAAGTCCTCCAGGGATCCGCCGCCGCGTCCCACGATCAGCACATCCACGTCTCCGTACCTGTTGAAGTCCCGAACCGCCCCGGCAATCTCTTCGGCAGCTCCCTCGCCCTGCACTCTGACGGGAGAGATCAGCACGTCGACACCGGCATGGCGGTGTCGCAGGACTGTCAGAATGTCATGAAGAGCTGCGCCGCTCGTCGACGTCACGATACCGATCTTCAGCGGCAGCACCGGCAGCCGTTGTTTCCGCGATTCGTCGAACAGCCCCTCCCTGGCCAGCTTCTCCTTCAGCTGGACGAATGCCAGCTGCAGCGCACCGACCCCTTTCGGCTCGAGGTATTCAACGATGAACTGATATTCTCCTCGCTGGTCATACACCGACACCCTGCCGCGCGCAACGAGCATCATCCCGTTCTGCAGCTTGAAGCGCAGCGCCCTGGCGGAAGCACGGAACATGACGCAGCGGATCTGCGCACCCGGATCCTTGAGGGTGAAATACAGATGTCCCGAAGCAGGGAGCGCAAGATTCGACACCTCCCCCTCCACCCAGACATGCTCGAAATTCTCCTCCAGCACCCCGCGGATCAGCCCGGTCAGCCGGCTGACAGTCAGTATGGTTCTCTCCTCGAACAGACTCATGCTCACCTGCTATCCCAAATCCATCAGGAAGAAATCAAATGGGCCGGACCGAAGCTCCCCGTGCTCTTCCGGACGGGAGAAACTCTCGTGCCTCGTGCCCTTTGCCCTATGCCCTTTGCCCTTTGCCCTATGCCCTTTGCCCTATGCCCTTTGCCTTTTGCCTTGTGCCCTTTGCCTTCTGCCGCTCGCCCATGGGCGAAACAATTATTTGACCGGCATCGAAACTTTATAGTACCATCACCCCCTATGCAAAGGTATCCATACGTAATAACCATTTCGTCCGAAAAGGGAGGCGTGGGCAAGACCACCCTCGCCACCAACCTGGCAATCTACCTGAAAGCCCATGCCGAAGACCTGCCGGTAACCATCTTCTCGCTTGACAACCATTTCACCATTGACAAGATGTTCTCCATCAAGGGGCAGAAACCGTCGGGCGACATCGCCGACCTGCTCCGCGGGACTCCGGGAGCGGACCTGGTCCACACCGGCCAGTACGGTGTGGGCTATATTCCTTCATCGCTTGCCCTTGATGAGCTGCGCGAAACGACGAGGGGGTCCATGGTGCTTGCCCGGCTGCTGGCACTTTCGGGCATTCCCGGCATCCTGATCATCGACACCAGGCCGGAGCTGAACATCCTGACCCAGAACGCCCTGTATGCATCAGACCGCGTCATCATCCCGGTCAAGGACATGCCCAGCCTGGAAAACTGCCGCAATATCTTCGACCTCTTCGACAGGCGCGGACTGGACAGGAAGAACCTGACGATCATCCCGTGCCTCGTGGATGCGCGCATCAAGTACCAGGGCCCCTTCAAGGACCACAAGTCGCTCCTCAGGGCCTTTGCCGTCAACAGGGGCTACCGCTGCCTTGACGGTTACATCTCAAAGAGCCCCAAGGTGGAGAGCCTCAACACGAACCCAGAGGGGAAGATCTACCCCATCCTGACCCATGCCCGCGGAACCGATGTCTACAGCCAGTATGCCCGGCTCTCCAGAACAATCCTGGAAGAGTACCGGGACACCGAACAACCGCGCGCCATGCTCTACCACAGCTGGCTGCTCTCCGAGGAAGAGCGGAAAAGGGAATCCTTCGAAGCTCGCCAGTCCCGGCTCAAGCGGAACTGCATCCTCTGTGACGGGAAAGCCCCACGCGAATCGTCAGGCGGCTTCTCCTTTTACTACGAAGCCTCTGACGGCGGCGCTTGCGGATTCCTGGAAGACCGCTGCTGCTCCGGTTTCCTGCTCGAATATCTCTATGACGCGCGGAAAAAGCTTGACGATGACGACCCGCTGCTGCTCATGTTCAGGGAAACATCCCATGAGTCCGTCTTTGCCATCAGGCCCGCAACTGACAACGGCGAGGCTGTGGTGGAAGTGCATCGTTTCACCTTGGACGGAAACCGGGTGATGAAAAAAGTCCATCCCTTGCGTGAATACGACGGCAACAGCTTTTCACGCACAAGGAACGGCATGTATGCCTTCCTCTCGGAAACGCTTGGCGAACTTCCCGGCAGAATGCGTGACGCTTTTCTTCTTATCCATCCGGCAAACCCCCAGAAACCTGAAACCATCCTCTTTGAAGAAAACTACAAGAGGCTCATCAGGACGATGCAGCACGTCGCGCACCTGCTGTAGCCATTCCACGGGCCTGTCAGTACCTGTCACCTGACCAGATGCGAAACGTAGACAAAGCGTATTCCCCGGCTCTGGAGCACCGGCAGTTCTTCGGCAAGCGCCCGTATGGTGGCCCGATGCGGGTGGCAGATGCCCACGGCGCTCCCTCTTTTGGCAGCCATCCGGGCAAGGGTACCAAGCTGCGCTTTTATGGCAGGTACGTCGTCGCTGTTGTCAATGAAGACATTTCGCGCAGCGGTCCTCACACCCAGTTCGCGCGACAGAGGAATGCCGACGGAACCGGATGTGGTCATACTGTCCACGAAGAACAGCCCTTTCCCCTTCAGGACCCCCAGGACCGTCCGCATTTTTTCCCGGTCCTCGGTAAAGCGGGACCCCATGTGATTGTTGGCGCCCACGGCATGGGGAACCTGCCGCAGATAGCCGGCCATCCGGTCCTCGATTGCGGCGCTGCCCTGGGCGAGCAGCAGACCGTTCGATTCGAGACGCTTGCGCGGATAATCTTTCGGCTCCATGGGAATATGCAGCAGGACCTGGTACCCCCTGCCATGTGCAGCCCGGGCAACCTGCTCTGCCTGGCCGAGACCGGGGATCACCGCAAAGCTGAGAGGCACTCCGATCGCCATCAATTCACGCACCTCCGCTGTGCTTTTGCCCATGTCATCGATAATGATGGCTACAGTCCCGCTCCCGAGAGGAGCTTCAGGCCCTTTGGCAACAGGCGGTGAAACAGGATGCGAGGTGTACTTCTTCTGTACCGGTGGCTGTTTGAACGGCTCACCAGGCTCCGCTTGCTGCGCCTGCTTCTCCGCCGGCACGCGACTATCAGGTTTCTCGGCTGCAGACCGTGACGGGGCCCCGTGGCCCTTCTCCACTGCCGCGGTCCGTGGTTTCTTTTCAGGAGCTTGGCGAACGGTTTTCGTGCCCTTTTCCAGCAGCAGGAAGACGCCCCCTGCCAGCAGCACGACAACCAGGAGATACACCAGCGGACTGAGTCCCCCATGTTTTTTGCCGGTATTTCTCCGGTTCCTGTTCACTTTCTTCACGTGTTCCCTTCCCTTTGCCGGCTGACGGATTTCCCTCCCGCCACACTGCGGATACGTTTACCGCGAGCCAGACAACTGCAGCATGATACCACAGCAGCCATGGTGAGAAAAGCGGTTTGCCTGCCGTGCAGGAAAAGGATTCCCTCCAGCGTGATCACCCTGCACTGCCATGTGGGCGATCCATGGCGTGGACAAAGAAAAGGCCCGACCAAACACTGCCGACCGGGCCTTCACTTCAGGACTGACACACATGGCACCATCATTTCGAGGTCCGCTGCTTTCCGTTGTTCGTTTTCCCGGCAGCCACGACATAGTTTGCCGTAAAGATGTATTCATCGACATAGTCCCTCCTGCCGTCCCGGTTGAGGTCATACAATGGCGCCTTGTCCGTCCCTCGCTGCTTCAGGAAGACCGCGAAATCCTTTTCCGTCGCCTTCAGGCCTGAAGCCCCGCCCCGCATCTCCAGCGGCTGGGCGACAGTAAGGGGGAATTTCCTCGCCATACTGTCGACAAGTGCGGTCACCATCGCACTGTTCACCCCTGTCTCCGGCCTTACCTCAATCACCCAAGAGTTTCCCGCACCTTTTTTCATAGATACGAGTGCCGCGCCGGAAAAAGCAAAATTGGGCGCTGCGTTTCCGCTGCCTGCGCGGGCAAGGATCAGCCTCACGGTCGAGATTCCATCGGACAGGCCGACAGAAGGCTCCTGCCGGCACTCAGGACTCACCGGTTGATCGAACAGGGCGGCATATGCTGCGACGGTTCTCTGCCCGCCATAAGTGCGGAATCTGTCCAGCACGGTCTGCGCATGTGGCGCAGTCACCCGCATTCCGGCAGAGTTTGTTGCCGACAGGGAAGCAACGGTCTTTCCCCGGGCGGAGCCCGCTCCCGGAGTCATTGCCGACATCGTCGGTACAGGTCCCTCGTCCGGCTGCATGCCCGGCATCTCCGTCGGCATTGCTTGGCTCTCGCCTCCGCCCATCATTCCCTGGGCTGGAGCAGGCTCCGGCATTGCGTCAGGTCCGCCGGCGCCGGAAGACATCCCGACACCGGAGAGCATCACCGCCTGGCCCCGTGCCGTCCCCGAAGAAGACGGCACGGCATTCGAAGACTGGTCGATTGTGGATTCCATATCCGACACTGCAGCGGAATTCTCCGGTGTTGTGGTGGTAGTTGAAGAAGCCGTCGACGTATCGCCGGACGCCGTCTCTTCCGAAGTCCCGGCGGCATCAGAGCGGGTCGAGTCGACGGGATTGATGATCCGCACCTGCGAATTCAATCGTGTTCCGCTCTTGTCAATCAGGCTTGCCGTCATGGAAATAATCTTGCCTGAAGAACTGCCGACGAGTCGGAACGTAATCGTGGCAATGACGCCGGATCCGGTTATCGGCCTCGTTGTAATCACTGCCATGCGGATAGTTCCGGCGCTGGCGGTATTGGAATCCATGAGCGCGCCCGATGCCAGGCTTCCCTTGGCAACGGCCGGGCTTGCCAGGGTGGCGCCGTCATATGATATCTGCAGATCTATTCCCGCTACTGATGATAACTCAGACCCCCGTATCTCGTAGACACCGCCGCTTTTGTGGGCGATCGTAACCGTCGCCGCCCGGCATGCCGCCGCACACGCCGTTACGATCGCTACCACGGTCAGAAATGAAACCATGAATCTCTTATGCATTGCTGCCTCCTGAAGAGCGGTCGTGCGGGATTTCCGCCAGGGAACCTGCATCAAAGCAAGCTCCCCGGCGCCACAAACCGCGCAGATCCGCCAAACCTAGAGCCTCGTCAAATCAGTGTGTTTTTCATCATGTGGATTGATGTGAATCATGACATCGCCCACATTGGGAAACATCCTGAAAATGCCTTTCTTCACCTGGGTCGAGATAGAGTGCGACTTCCTGACGGTCATATCCGGATCCATGTCCAGCTTCAGATCTACGAGCAGAAATTGTCCCGACCTTCGTGCCCTGATGTCATGAACGTGTTCCACCCCCTCGTATTGCTCGGCCAGAACGCAGATTTCACTGATCAGTTTTTCCGGCGGCCGGCCGTCCATCAGATCATGGGCAGCACTGCGGAATGTCCCGTACGCGATAATGAAGATGAAGAGCGAAGTGAGTCCTGCTGCGAGCGGATCCATTATGCCGAAACCGAAATAGGCTCCCAAAACCCCTGCCAGCGTGGCGACTGAGGTCAGCGCGTCCTTTCTGTGATCCTTTGCTATGGCCAGCACTGCCGGACTTTCCAGCTTCGCACCGACCTGCTGGGAAAAGCGGTAAAGGTATTCCTTGACCACTATCGTAAGCACTGCCGCCATGACCGCAAACAGCTCTGGCTTGGGAAAGTCCCCCGATTTGATGGTGATTGCCGCCCGCGCCAGGATTCCGACTCCCGAGAGGAGTATGACCAGCGAGACCACCATGGCGGAAATGCTTTCCGCACGACCATGGCCATAGGGATGGGAACCGTCCAGAGGCTCACGCCCGATGCGGAGTGCAATCATGGTCGAGGAAATGGCGATGAAATCGCTGGCGCTTTCCACACCGTCCGCGAAAACGGCTTCCGAACCGCCGAAATAGCCGCACGACAGCTTGAGCAGCATGAGGGCCGCATTGATCCAGAAGCCTGTTCTGATAACCCTCTCGGCGCTTACGAATCTGTCCTGTCTCTGCACGGCGTTACCCCGGTTTCAGCTTATCGGAACCATTATACCAGCAAACCTGCCAGAAACGGTATCCACAAATGTCTCCATGTCGAAAACATGTTTGTGTTCATCCGGATGCCCGCACATCCTTGAGCATCAGGCGAACCGAGCGTCTCCCGTTCCACTGGTTGCAGTCCAGGGAAAAAACAATGTCCACCTGATCCGCAGCCGGGACCCTTCCGGCCAGTCCGAATCCAACGGCTTCGAATACCGTCCCTCCAGCCCCAAGCCGCATCCGCACGTGCCGCTCTTTCATGAGAGAGCGTTGCAGAACCTGCAGTCCGCGCATGAGGAAAACAGGACGGGGATTACCGACGCCGAACGGCCCCAGCGAGTCCAGGAGCGCCACCGTTTCGAGGCAGGCATCGTCGGCGGCCAGTTCGGCATCGATCCTTATTTCCGGCACCAGCTCCTCCGGCGGGATACGTTCGGCCGCAATCGCGTCAAAGCTGTCGGCGAACGCATCCACCAGGGTTTCGTCAATTGTCAGTCCGGCCGCATACTTGTGTCCCCCGAACCGCAGCAACTGCCCGGCGCAGTCCCCGAGAGCTTCATGGAGATGGAAACCGGGGATGCTGCGGCCCGACCCTTTCCCGTTCCCGTCCTGCAGCGAAATCAGTATGGTGGGACGGTGATAGCGTTCGACCATGCGCGAGGCCACGATCCCGATCACGCCCGGGTGCCAGGCTTCGGAAGCAAGAACAATGCTCCGTCGTTCCGCCATCAACGGGTCATCTTCCACCATCCCGATCGCATCGTCCAGCATCGCCCGTTCCAGGCCCTGGCGTTCTTCGTTGCTGGCATCCAGCATGCCGGCCAGGGAGGCAGCCTTCTGTTCATCTGCCGTCAGCAGGAGTTCCGCTCCCAGCGCGGCGTCATCCAGCCTGCCGGCAGCATTGAGACGCGGCGCCAGCCTGAAACCCACCGCGGCGCAATCCACTTCGCCAGGTATCCCCGAAACCTTTTTCAGCTCCCTGATCCCAACCCTTGAGGCGGAAGTCAGCTCACGCAACCCGTAACTGACCAGGATCCGGTTTTCGTCCACGAGCGGAACGATGTCGGCAACTGTCCCCAGCGCAACCAGATCGAGGCATTCCCGCAGGTTAGGTTCCGGGTTCGCGAGAAAAAAGCCCTTCTCCCGCAACCGCATCCTGAGCGCGACGACAAGATTGAAAACGACACCGACGCCGGCGAGCGCCTTGCAGGGAAAGCGGTCGCCGCTTCTCAGGGGATTGATCACCGCGAGAGCGCGCGGAATTTCACTGGAGGGGGTGTGGTGATCGGTGATGATGAGGTCGATTCCGAGTGCGGCGCAGAGCGCCGCTTCCTCAAACGCGGATATTCCGCAATCTGCGGTGACGATGACCCTGGCGCCCCGGCCGGCCACGGCGCGGATTCCTTCCGCTGAAAGGCCGTAACCTTCCTCGATCCGGTGGGGGATGTGGTAACAGCAGTCAGCCCCGAGTTGCAGCAGGAATCCGGACAGCACAGCAACTGACGTCAGCCCGTCTGCGTCATAATCCCCGTAGATGCAGATTTTCTGTCGTTCGGCTATAGCGGTCAAAAGACGCTGGACTGCGGCTTCCATGTCCTCAAGGAGGTAAGGGTCGTGCAGGTCGGAAAGATTGGGGTTCAGAAACCGGCGCGCCGCTTCGGCATCCCCTATGCCCCTGTTCAGCAGGAGACCCGCCAGAAGCGGCGGCAGGGAGCAGCTGCACGCAAGTTCGGCACGGCGCTCCCCGTCAGGTTGCGCCAGTGTCCAGCGACGTTCCCTTACCGGCTCCACGAAACCCCTCCCCTGATGTAAAAAAGCCCCCGTTGCCGGGGGCTGTGCAGATTTCGGTACACTGCAGGCTACACCTTGGCTGGTTTCCCGCGGTTTTCCAGTATTTCCACGATAGGGCTCGCCACGAAAATCGACGAATACGTCCCGACAACGACCCCCAAGGCAAGGGCAAACGCGAAATCGTGGATGACCTCACCGCCGAAGAACAACAGGGCAAGCGCAGCCAGCAACGTAGTCAGTGCCGTGATGATCGTGCGCGACATCACCTCGTTGATGCTGGCATTGAAGATGTTGTGCAGCGAATCTTTCAGGTTCTTCCGCAGGTTTTCCCTGATTCTGTCGAACACCACCACCGTATCTGTCAGCGAATACCCGGCAATGGTGAGAACCGCGGTTATCAGCAGAAGGTTTACTTCCTTGTTCAGAAGATAGAACACCGCGATGATCGCCAGCACGTCATGGGCTGTCGCCATGACCGCACTGATCCCGAACTTGAAGTCGAACCGCCAGGCTATGTACAGTATGATCCCGAGAAAGGCAATCGCTACGGCAATAAGAGTGTCATTGCGAAGCTTGTCACCAATCGAAGGCCCTATCTCGCTGGAACTGTCCACCGTGAACGGGTTGGCGGAAAACTCCTTCCTGAATACTTCCTGCACTGCTTCGGAAACCTTGCCCATGGCCACATTAGCTTTACCAACCTTTATGAGCAGCTGATTGTCTCCCTTGATCTCCTGCAGGCTCACTTCCAGCCCGCTTCTGGTCAGAGCCTTGCGCGCCTGGTCCATCGCTATGGGCTTTTCAAACCGCAACTGGAGCACAGTGCCGCCGGTAAAGTCAATCCCCATGTTAGCCGATCCAAGGGAAATCTGGATAATGGCGAAGATGCCGATAATGCTGATGATTGCCGATATGATGAAGGAAACCTTCTTCATACCCATGAAATCGATTCTGGTCTTGCCGATGAATTCCATGAATCCTCCCGTTTCCGTGCTATATGCTTATTTTGCTCGCCCGGCCACGGCCGAGGAAATAATCGAACACAACCTTGGTGCCGATCAGGGCCGTGAACAGGTTTATGATCACCCCGAGGCTCAGGGAGACGGCAAAACCCTTGACCGGCCCGGTGCCGAACTGGAACAGCACGGCAGCTGTTATCAGTGTGGTGACATGTGAATCCATGATGGTCAGAAAGGCCTTGTCGTACCCCGAATCCAGGGCTGCCTTGGGCGTCTTGCCCAGGCGCAGCTCTTCCCGGATGCGCTCGAAAATCAGTACGTTCGCATCAACCGACATGCCGATCAGCAATACGATGGCCGCAATGCCGGGCAGCGTGAGGGCCGCGCCGAATGCCGAGAGCGCCCCCATGAGATACACCACATTCAGGGCCATGCCCAGGTTGGCGACCATTCCGGACAATTTATAGTAGAAGACCATGAAGCACACGACCAGCAGAATGCCCACCAGACCGGCAAAGAGCCCCTTGTTGATGGAATCCTGGCCCAGGGACGGTCCGACAGTGATATTCTGGATTATGTTGACCGGTGCCGGGAGCGCGCCTGCCCTGAGGACGATGGCGAGGTCGCTGGCTTCCTTCTCGGTGAACGAACCGCTGATCTGCGCCTTGCCTCCCGATATTCTCTCCCTGATGACCGGAGCGGAGTAGACATTGCCGTCGAGCACGATGGCAAAGCGTTTGCCCACATTGGCAGCGGTTACCTGGTCGAAGAGCCGTGCGCCGACCGAATTGAACTCGATGCCCACATACGGCCGGTTGTACTGCGACTCGATCTGGACCTGGGCGTCCGTCAGCAGGTCTCCCGTGATCAGGGTCTTCTTTTGCAGGACATACTGTCTCTGGCTCACGGCTCCAGTATCCGGGTCGACTAACCTCTCGGTCAGGATTTCGTCCCCTTCCGGTATGGAACCGGGAGTCGCGGTTTCCTGGTTCACGTTTTCGTCGACCATCTTGAACTCCAACCGGGCGGTCCTGCCGATCAGTTCGATGGCCCGTTTGGGATCGCTGATTCCAGGCAGCTGGACAACGATGTTCTGCTTCCCTTCCCGCTGAATCGAAGGCTCCGATACGCCGAACTGGTCGATCCTGTTGCGGATGGTTTCCAGCGCCTGCTGCACCGCCTTGTCCTTTATGCTTTCGATCTCCGTCTCCCCCATCCGCAGCTGCAGGTTGAGGAAACCGCCCTCGTCAAAAGGAGCCTGGACCTGGAAGCGCGGGTACTTTTCCTTGAGCAGCTTCTGGACTTCGTCGGCAGTCCCCTTGTCGAACAGGACGACCGCCACCCTGTCGCCGCCAAGGCGCGATACTTTCTTGAAGCGGAGATTCTTGCTGTTCAGGGTGTCTTCCAGATCGGTAGAGATGAGGTCCAGCTGGCCCTCAACCGCTTTCGGGGTATCGACCTCCATTACCAGGTGTATCCCGCCCTGCAGGTCCAGTCCCAGGTTTATCTTTTCCGTGGGAAAAAACGGCCCTTTCCACCACGACGGCAGGCTCGGGACCAGGGTCGGGGTGAGATACAGAAGGGAGGTGAGCAGAAACAGAATTATCAGACTGATGCGCCAGGTAAGTCCCTTGGGCATGGCAGACGCTCCTTTCGGTAAAAAAAATCACAGCACGTCAGGCAGAGATGAAACGGCCCGGGCGAAACGGACCGTTTCCGGCCGGATTACTGTTTTTTTGCGATCGTGGCAATAAATCCCTTGTTGATGCGGATATTGACACCGGTAGCCACCTCGATGGTAGCGACACCGTCGTCTATGGCCGTCACCTTGCCGTGGATACCTCCGGCGGTGACAATCTGGTCGCCCTTCTGCAACGATTCCAGGAGCTGCTTGTGCTCCTTGGCCTTCTTCTGTTGCGGGCGGATCAGCAGGAAATAGAAAATAGCGAACATGAAGATGAGCGGAATGAATGTCATGATTGGGTTGGAGCTGCCGGCTCCTGCGGGAGACGCTCCCATTGCGTGTGCCACGTCGATCATTGTGAAAACCTCCTCATATGGTTTGCTGTCGCAGTATCAGCTTCTTCTCTCAAAAAAGTCTCTGCGGAACGAGCTGAAGCGCCCTTCCGCGATCGCCTCACGAGCCTGTTCCATCAGGCTGAGGTAATAATGCAGATTATGGTAGGTGTTGAAACGCGAAGCAAGGATCTCGCCTGCCCGGTAAAGATGCCTCAGGTAAGCCCTGCTGTAATTCCGGCATACATAGCAATCGCACTCCGGATCAAGGGGAGAACGATCTTCCGCATAGCGGGCATTCTTGATATTGAGGGTTCCCCCGCTGGTGAACAGCATGCCGTTACGGGCATTCCTGGTGGGCATTACACAGTCGAACATGTCGAAACCGCGATAAACCGCCTCGATCAGGTCCTCCGGAGTGCCTATCCCCATCACGTATCGCGGGCGGTCTTCCGGAAGCACGGGCGCACAGGTTTCCATGACCCCGAACATGACAGCCTTTTCCTCACCGACGGAAAGTCCGCCGAGCGCATAGCCGTCGAACCCCAGGTCACGCAACTGGCGCGCACTCTCTTTCCGCAATTCGTCGAACCTGCCACCCTGGACGATGCCGAACAGCGCCTGGTCATCGCGCCGGCGGGCTTTCATGCAGCGCGCCGCCCAGCGGGTGGTCATCTCCATGGACTTTTTCACATAGCCGTAGTCCGCAGTGCTGGGAGGACACTCGTCGAAACACATCATGATGTCCGAACCGAGCGCCTCCTGGATGGCTATGGATACCTCCGGCGATATGAAGTGCCGGGAACCGTCCAGGTGCGATTGGAACGTCACACCTTCCTCGCGAATCCTGCACAGATCGCCGAGGCTGAAGACCTGGAAGCCTCCGCTGTCGGTCAGGATCGGACCGTCCCAGCCCATGAAGCCGTGCAGCCCCCCCATCCTGCCGATCAGCTCATGCCCGGGCCTGATGTACAGGTGATAGGTATTGGCCAGGATGATCTGTGACTTGACCTCCCTGAGCTCCTCGCGGGTCATTGCTTTGACGGTGGCCTGGGTGCCCACGGGCATAAAGGCCGGCGTGGCAATCTTCCCGTGGGGCGTAGCGATGCAGCCGAGCCTGGCCCCGCTGTCCTTGTCCTTTGCGATCAATTGAAATTCTAATGCTGCCAAAGCTTACCCGTTTCAAAATACCTTAGCTGGAAGTTACCTGTCATTAAAAGGACTGGCGTGTTCCTTCGGACCTGTCCCCAAATGAAGGTTGCCGACGAAACTGGGCGCCGGAACCGCGGAGTCGACCCCCTCACCCGGGCTGCGCCCGCCCTCTCCCTTGATGGCGAGGGCATTGCGACAAAAACCATTTTCCGCCATAGTGCCTCAGGGCGCAGGGCCGATACAGAAGGATTTACCCCAGTGCCTCGTGCCCTTTGCCCCGTGCCTTTTGCCTGCCTTTATCCTATGAACATCGCATCGCCGTAGCTGTAAAACCTGAACTTTCTCCGTACCGCTTCGTTGTAAGCCTCAAGAAGATACTCCCTGCCTGCGAAAGCAGCCACCAGCAGCAGCAGGGTCGAACAGGGCAGATGGAAATTGGTGATCATGCCATCGACGACCCTGAAGCGGTATCCCGGGTAAATGAATATGTCGGCTTCTCCGTCGCCGGGAAGGACGGTTCCATCTATCCCTGCTGCATGTTCGAGCGCCCTGGTGGTGGTAGTGCCGAGGGCGATGACCCTGCCGCCCTCCCTTTTCCGCCGCTCGACCGCAACTGCCGTCGCACGGGGAATGGAATAGAACTCCCTGTGCATGCGGTGCTCATGCACACCGTCCACCCGAACCGGAAGGAACGTGCCCAGGCCGACATGGAGGGTAAGCGGCGCAATCTCCACGCCCTGAGCGACCAGCGCCTCGAGAATCGCTTCAGTAACATGGAGCCCTGCCGTCGGGGCGGCTACCGCTCCCCGCGCCCGGGCAAAAACGGTCTGGTAACGGACCCGGTCTTCCTCCTCCTGGTTTCTGCGGATGTAGGGAGGCAGCGGCATCATGCCTTCAGCCTCAAGCCACTGTTCAAATCCTTCGGCAGGAGTGAAGGAAACGGTCCAGGTCTCATGGTCGTCCTGCTGCACGACGGTTGCGGTCATACCCGAGGGGAGCAGAATGACGGACCCTGGCCGGGGTTTTTTCGATGCCCTTATGAGACAGGTCCAGACCGATCCGGCAGCCTTGAGCTTCCTCACCAGGAACACCTCAACGCGACCGCCGCTTTCCTTCCTTCCTTGCAGCCTGGCAGGGATGACCATGGTATCGTTCAGCACCAGGAGATCGCCGGCACGAAACAGATCCACAATTCCGGAAAACACCGTCTCCCGGACAGTCCTCTCTGCGCGGTCAAGAACCATCAGGCGGGACGCATCCCTGCGGGGGGCAGGCGCCTGGGCTATGAGTTCCGGCGGCAGTTCATAGTTGAAGTCCCGAAAACGCATGACCTAATCTGCGACGATTCTTCCCAGTCCGACCCCGGGATAGTAGTACGAAAGGATTTCCCGGTAGGAACGCCCCTCTTCTGCCTGCTGGCGTGCGCCCCACTGGCACAGACCCACACCGTGACCGTTTCCGTTCCCGCTGAAGAGAAGGCTGTCCCCCATCATCCGTGCCTCGAAGTCGGTGCTCCGGATGACGGCATAGCCGGCGAGCTTGCGGAAAACGACCGCCGGCATGAACACGCTCCCCACGTCGGACTGCACCTCGAGATCGGCAATCCTTCCGCTCTGATAACGGTTGACCGGCCTGATTTCCCTGATCCCGCGCACCTGGTAGCCGCCGGCCCTGAGCAGCGATTCAACCTTGTTGCGGGCAAGACTCACCTCCCACTTTGAGGAAGGGGAACCCGCACAGTATGTACAGGACACCCCACGCAGATAGGGAAGCGTCAAAGACCACACATTCTCGGATGCTTCAGTGTGCCCCCCGCACCTGGAATGGAAAAAAGCCTGGACTACTCGACCGTTGTATGTCAGGACTTCGTGGCGAGTCGCCGCTACTGCGGCGGCAGCCCGTCCGTCCTCGATATCGCAGCCGTTGTAAACCTGGTCCATGACTGTCGACTCCAGGTGAAAAGGTTGATTCTTTCTCGCCTCTCGCTGAAAAAGCGCATAGGAACGGGCAATTACCGCCTGGGCCTTGACCACTTCCATCGGCCAGCGGGATGAAATCTCGCAATTGATGAGACCGACGAGGTACTCCTCAAGATCTATCTCATTGATTACCAGCAGTCCCTTGCCTGACGCCGTGACCTCAGTCGTACCGCGATACCCCTTGCCGTTGATTCTCAGATACCCCGGTGAACTGACCTTCAGCGCCTTGACCCGCATGCCGCCGGCAGAGACGCTGTTTCCCGACCGCCTGGCAACGAGGGGAAAGCCCACATCCAGGACTGCCCCTTTCTCATCCCGCACCTGGAGCCGCTCGCCGGTCAAGCGGACAGCAGCAACCTGTTTCTGCACCGCCACCCTGATGGTCAGGGGGAGTGCGTTGACCGGTTCAGGCCCGATGACGAACAACGTCATCAGTAAACTGCACAGCAGAAGATAATTCACCATTGCAAATAACCGTTTCCAAACCTGTCGATAAGACCAGAAAAGAATTGTGAAGTCAACGTATTTGTCCGATACCGGCTGACTTCCACACTCAGCGGCGACCGACGTACGCTGAACGGATCTGACCTGAGCTGAAACAGGTATCATAGGAAGTGGCTCCTTGCTTGTCAAGCATTTCGACCTCCAGCGGAACGGCAAATCGTTTGCCCGTGCCCGGATTTCATGGTATACCTGATTCCGTGAAGTCTTCACGCCTTCGCCTGCGCGCAACGCCTCTTGTTTTTGCATTTCCGCGGCATGAATCAGCTCGCCGTAGGTCACCCGGCGTAAACGGCATGACACGACATCAGCGACGATGGACCCCGGCATTCAGCGTGTCTCGGCGTTCAGACGTCACGGATTCAGGGTATGAACAATGAATCGGCCGCTCGCCCCCGTGACCGGCTGAAATTCATCAGGAGATCCTTTGTGACGATGCTGCTCCAGGTAACAGGATTATCAACCCATTTTTCCGTGCCGGGCGGCACGATCAAGGCTGTTGACTGCCTGGACCTCGACCTGGCTGCAGGTGAAACCCTGTCCATCGTCGGCGAATCAGGATGCGGCAAGAGCGCCACGGCATTTTCGCTGCTTCGCCTGGTTCCCGAGCCCGGGTCAATCGTCGCCGGCCGCATCCTGTTCGAAGGCAGGGATCTCATGCTGATCTCTGCCGAGGAGATGCGCCGTATCAGGGGCAACCGTATCGCCATGATCTTTCAGGAACCCATGACCTCGCTCAATCCCGTGTTCCGCATCGGAGACCAGATAGGCGAAGGGCTGCGCCTCCATCGCGGCGCGACGGCACGGGAAGCCCGGGATATGACCCTCGAAATGCTGGGACGGGTCGGCATACCGTCACCATCATCGCGCTACAACGACTACCCCCACCAGCTGAGCGGCGGAATGCGCCAGCGGGTGATGATCGCCATGGCTCTGATCTGCAGCCCCCGCCTGTTGATAGCAGACGAACCCACGACAGCCCTTGACGTCACCATCCAGGCCCAGATCCTGGAACTCATGGACCGGCTGAAAGAGGATCTGGGCATGGGCCTGATACTTATCACTCATGACCTGGGCATCGTTACGGAACGTTCGGAACGGACAGCCATCATGTATGCCGGCAGGATAGTTGAATCCGGCCCCACCCGGGAAGTGCTGGACAAACCGCTTCATCCCTACACCAGGGGACTGCTGGCCTCGCTCCCGTACCATGCCGAGAGAGGCAAACCGCTGCCGGTGATTCCCGGTCAGGTGCCGCCCCTTGACACTCCGCTGCCCGGTTGCGGTTTCTGCGACCGCTGCCCGTCACGGGAATGGAAATGCAGCCAGGATGCGCCTCCCCCCCGGGAAATGGGCGGGAGTCACTCGGTTCGCTGCTGGAAATATTCATGACGCACCCATTGCTAGAGACGGTAGATATCAGGAAATCATTCCCGGTCAGGCCGCGGGCCTTCGCGCGTCCGCTGCGACTCAAAGCGGTAAACGGCGTATCATTCCGGCTCTGCGAGGGTGAAACACTGGGCCTGGCCGGTGAATCAGGCAGCGGCAAGTCCACACTTGGAAAGCTCCTGCTGGGACTGCTGCGACCGGATTACGGTGAGGTCATCTACCGCGGGACACCTCTGCATCACGTTTCAGGGAAAGACCTGCTCGGTTTCAGGAAAGAGGTCCAGATGATTTTCCAGGACCCCTTCTCTTCGCTGAATCCACGCATGCGGGTCGGGAACGCCATTGCCGAACCGCTCCTCATTCACGGCCTGGCAGATCCTTCATCCTGCAAAGAGCAGGTCCGCGACCTGCTGGAAAAAGTCGGCCTCAGCGATGACCACTACCATCGTTATCCCCATGAATTTTCGGGCGGACAGCGCCAGCGCATCGGCATCGCCCGTGCACTGGCAGTCTCCCCCCGCCTGCTGATCGCCGACGAGCCGGTCTCGGCACTCGATCTCTCCATCCAGGCACAGATCATCAACCTGCTCCAGGATCTGAAGAAGCACTATGATCTTTCCCTCATCATCATTGCCCACGACCTTTCAGTGTTGCGCCACATGTGCGATCGAATCGCCGTCATGTATCTGGGCAGAATCGTTGAAACCGGCGAAACCGATGCTCTTTTCGGCAGATTTCTCCACCCCTACACGGAGGCTCTGCTTGCAGCGATCCCGGGGGCAGGGAAAACAGTGCTGCAGGCTCCACCGCCGTTGAAAGGCGACATGCCGAACCCGATCGCCCCTCCTCCGGGTTGCCCGTTCCATACCCGATGCCCCTATTCGCGGCCTCAATTATGCGCAGTCAAAATGCCCGTCCTGGAAGAAAAAGAACCGGGGCATAGTGCGGCGTGCCATTTCAGCTCAGATCTGTTCAGGAAATGACAGCTGCGTTCACAGGACTCTTCATTTCCCTTCGCGGCAAAGGGCTCGGCGCGATGTTTTCATTGACAAACCATACAATCAATAATATAGATATATGAGGATTTCATTAATCGTGAGGATTTTCCATGAAATTTGACAAGAGCAGGAATTACAGCTCTGAAGCGGAAATCTGCAAGGTGCTCGGGCACCCGGTCCGGTTGAAGATCGTTGCCGGGCTCTGCTCCCAGGAATGCAATGTGAAGCATATCTGGGAATGTCTCGGACTCCCGCAGGCTACCGTTTCCCAGCATCTGGCACTGTTGAAGAACAAAGGTGTCATCGAGGGAAAGCGGGAAGGCGTGGAAGTTCACTACAGCGTCGTCAACCCTCTGGCAAAACGGCTCATCGAAATCATGGATTCAAACTCTGATCCTGCGAGCACACGCATCGCCGGATTCCGCTAGCACGTATCCAGCCAGTCGCCACGCAGCCTCCTCGTTTCCCTTCATCTCAAACGTTTCGCCTCCTCGGCAGATCAGCGCCGCAGAGGGCCGCCCCAGCAAAACGGCACGTCACGAACCCTGTGCGAAAACCGGGACAGATGCAATCATGCCGGCCCGAGTCGACTGGTCTTTGCCCATATCCACGCGATCCATCATGAAACCCACGATCTCGATGAAAGCCATGCCTTCGTCGCGCACCTTCGCGCATTCCTTTTCGTCAACCGGCTGACGTTCAGGGACATAGACCAGCGTACTTTTGGCGTCAATCAGGTAAAGTGCTATGTAAACCCGTGGTCTGCCTTTTTCTTTCACCACACAGAGAAACGCATCGCACGTCATTGTCGTGTGGTCCTCCATGGCAACCCTGGCCCTGTTCAGTGACTGATAGAGCTCAATCACGTCATGTGCTGATGCGATGGCAACGAAGTCCAGAGATTTGTCGACGGCAAACTTCCCCGCAAATCCGGACGAAGTCATGGCGCCTCCGCCCAGCCCCTCTTCAGACGACGCTTCATCTTTCAGGAAAGCAAACGGATCCATATCGTCGCCCGCAGCGGAACCATTGATCATCCCGCCAGAATCAGGCGTACCGCTCTCTGCCGCAGGCCCGGCAGGATGACACATCTCCGCAAGCTCAGCCAGTGCCTCCCCGGCGCCCTCTTCCAGCTGCGCTCCCGTATCCGCGGCAGAATCGACCACAGGCTCAGACAACATCAATGCTTCTTCTTCTGGAGCTGAAAAAACCCTCTCCTCACCCGGAAGCTCTTCAACCGGCTCATCAGGCGGAACAGGAGCTTCCGACGACTCGGCCAGGACATGTTCAGCGGCCAGCGGTGCGGCTTCGGCTTGCAGACTGGCAAGCATTTCGGCATTGACCCTTTCCGTTTCAACCTTTTCGGTTCTCATCCGATCCAGATCAGCCCTGAGAGCGTCGATGCGTTCCGTCGCATCCTTTTCCGCCGCAACCTTTTCCGACTCGATCAACATCACTTCGGCAGTCAAGGCCGCGATTTCAGCAGCAGCGGCTTCCCTGGAATCCTGGCTGTCCTCAGTCAGACGCTCAACCTTCGCCCTCAGACCTGCCAGCTCTTCCTCGGCCGCCGCAACCTCTTCGGCCCACTGCCCGTCGAGATGTTCTCCCGCGAGCCATACATCGCCCGCACCTTCTGCGGCTTCCCGGCAAAACCCGTCTCCACCGACAGCAGACGTGAAGCCGGTGATCGTGTCAAACAGCATGCGGGAAGAAGCCCGCAGCGCAATCATCGTATCGACAACAGACTGTTCCGATTTGAGCAGACCGGACGCGAGCTGCAGCACTTTTTGCTGTGCGCCAAGAAACTGCTTCACAGCCCGGTGTTCAGCATCGTGCTTGTCTTTCACCATTCCGGCTATCTCTGCCTGGACCGCCGCGAGCTTCTGTGCTTGCATGATCTCGTCATCGGCCATTTCATGCGTCAACCGGTCAACTTCGGCCTGGAGGGCATCGATTTCCTCTCTGGAGGAAATGTCAAACGCGTTCTTTTCCCACTGCAGCCGCTCAAGCTCTGCGTTCAGTCCGGCAATGCCGTTTGCTGAGCACTCTTCCGCAACAGCCTTGTGCGCCACGATTTCATCAATCCGCGCCCTGAGGATCCCGGCCTCCTCTTCAGCGGCCTTTCCAGTCTGGTCCATTTCAGCCTGCAGCCGGGCAACCTCTTCTGAAAGTGTCGAGATTTCACTGTCATTCTTCTCGGACTGCTGAGCATTACGCGCTCTCACGCACGCCAATTCATTCTCGAGTTCGGCGATTTTCGTACCATGGGAGACGGATGCCTGTTCCAGCTGCTCTCCCTGCTCCGAGATTTCGTACAGGAGAGCCGAACGCTGCTGATCCGCCGCTTGCTCGGCTTCATGCTGTTCCTCAAGCAGGCGTTCAAGTGCGGACTCCAGCTCATGTATCTCCTCTGCAAGAGCATTGACGGCCGTTTTCTTTTCCTCGGCAAATGCCGCAGTCCGCTCCTTCAGCGAATCCCGCTCTGCCGCCAGTGTATCCGCCTCTGAACGCAGGCGTGAAAGCGCCTGGTCCGACGATTCCCGCAGCGCGGAGATTTCCAGTCGAAGGGTATTGATTTCATCCTGCAAGGCAGCCGATTCCCGTGCGGCAACCTCCGTCGCGTCTTTCTTTTCCCCCGCAAGCCGGTCACGCTCGGCAGAGAGCTCCGCACACTCTTTTTCGCCCGTTCTCCGCACGTCCAGGAGCACTTCACCAAGCCTGGACAGCCCTTCCTGCAATCCTGTCTTTTCCTCAAGCAGCTGAGCACGGGCATCCGATATCTCGGCCTTGCACCGATCCAATTCTTCTCGCAGGCCCTCCAGTTCCTCAGCAGTGCTCTCCTCGATGGACAGAGCCTCCAGTTCCGCTCTGAGAGCGGCGATTTCCCTGGCCCTTTCCTTCTCGGCGCCGGTCTTCTCCTCAGAGAGTCGGGCAAGTTCTTCCCGCAGCGCGGAAAGCTCCGCGGCAGCATCCTGCTCAAACGATATCACTTCCGCTCTGATCTTGTCAGTTTCGCCACGAACGGTGGTCTGTTCTTCAGCGGCGCGTTTCTCCAGATCGCTCTTCTGCCGCAGCAGTTCTTCCAGTTCGCTCCTTGCGGCTGCAATATTCTCACCGGACACCCTGTGCTCTGACTCGATGCCATCGCGCAACGATTCCATCTGCGATTGCAAAGAATCCAGTTCCCGCTTCCGGGCACGCCCCAGTTTCTCCTTTTCCCGTTCCAGGCTCTCGATCTCATCCCGCAGAGCAGCGATCTCCGCAGCGGCTGCCACGTCGGTACGCTCTTTCTCTTCCGCGATCAGGTCCCTTTTTGCCTTCTCAGCCGCTTTGCTCTCTTCCGGAGAAGCTTCCCGGGAAGCAGGTTTGCCGGCGGTTGCGGAAGGCTCGGCAGATTTCAAGGAAACCGTTTTACCGTCATCTTCACTCATTTCCATTTTTTCCGCCTGAGCATGGGCTTTCCTGCCCTGCTTTCCGGCAGATTCGCTCTCCTGAACGGGCTTATCGGCTGGCGAGACCTGCGCATCGGTAGCCACAGCAGACGTCTTCCGGTCGGAAGCAGCCTGAGATTCCCGGGCAGCCTTTTCAGCAGCGCCTTTCCGGTGAACCGGTTTCTTTGCGGCAGATGCAGATCGTATCACCCGGAGATCATTTATGACGACTTCTCTGAGCGCTTTGCTGTAATTCAGGTTGACGCTCTGCATCTCGAACCCGCGCTCTTTCAGAAACGCGAAGGCATCTTCAAGCTCAGACTCATAGTTTTTCCTGTCAAACGGCTGTTTTTCCGGCACAAAGACAATGCAGCTTTTCCCTTTCTGAAATGACAGGGCAACATAGAGAGACATGGCAGTCGGGCTGTCCTGCACAGCACACACGAAAGCTTCACAGTGCTGTTTGTTCCTGTCACCATGGGGAAGCATGACGGTTGACGTGGAGCGGTAGACAGCAATCACATCCTGAGCATCAGCTTCGATGTACTGCAGTGAATCATTCTCTATGAACATCTTTCACCCCACGTGAAAAAAACTTTGAATACTGCACAACGACAGGAAAAGTGACCCGGCGTAAAAAACGCGGCGGCATGTAAAAAACCGGGGCGGAAATATCAGCTGATATTTCGGCAACCCGGCAGTCTGCAGGAGACCCTTGAGGCTTTCCGTCCCATTCTCGCGAATGGTTTAGTATTATCGTTTATCGGGGTATCGAATTATATTTTTTACCGCACATGCCATTATCCGGAACATGACTGTAAAGTCAACAGGTTTTTGCTGCGGCAGCCGTTTTTGCAGCACCGCTCCCACCATCCGGACAGTTCAAATCCGGCAACATCTGTGATACTATTTATCGCACAGTGCAACAACACCAAAACAGGAGTCGTCTATGAGGAATACCATTCGATCGCAGCATACCGTGACAGAAGAAGAGCTCAAAAACATGAAGGAATTGGACTGGAACTCCTACTACCGTGAATCGGCCCCTGCTGACTGCCAGGGTCTTTCCACCTGCCCCGATTGTGGGGCCATTGTCGTTGTGCGGGATTCCGGTGAACACGTTGAGTGCTACCGTTGCGGGCGGAAAATCTGCCCCGAAGCTTCGCATGAAATGCCGAAAGACTGACGTTCTCCGGCAACTGATCTCACCAACCGAGCCTGAACGATCGATTTCCGGTCATTCTGTCCGGATTCGCGGGAGAGCAACGAGCGACAAAAAGTTCCCGTTAACAAGTGCCTTGCATTTTCGATTTCTGGTGATATGATACGACAAAGATTAATGAGCACTTCGGTTGGACCCTGGAGCAGTCAAGGACAGTAACCATTTTATCTCAAGGAGGATGACATGAAAAAAGCAGTAACCACCGCAGTTGCTTTCCTCGCCGCGGTTTCCCTGGCAGGAATGGTTTATGCCGCTGAAGACGCGTATCCCGATCAGGATGCAACTGTGACCATCACAGAGTATGATCATGAAGGGAAAGTAGTCAAAGAAGACAAGGTCAGTGACACGACCAAAGGCGCCGATACCACCAGCCAGTACAAGCAACTGCAGAAACAGCAGGCACAGGAAGAAATGAAGACCGGAGAGCCACAGGAAGGCGCAAAAAAAGCCGCTCCGGCCAAGAAAAAGCCGGCCAAGAAAACGATGAAGAAAGCCAAAAGCAAGGTCAAAGCCGCGCCGGCAGACGCTCCCGCACCACCTGCCGCACCTGCAGCAGCCGAATAACCTGCTTTTTTGCTCTCATATCAAGAGACCGCTTCCCGATTGGCAAGCGGTCTCTTTTTTCGTCGAACACCTCAGATTATCCCGTGCAGCGGCCCGCCCGGAGCGCCAAGCTGATCAACCCGCCGTTCGATTTCCGGATCATTTTCAAGGGGCGGCGCATGATGGGGCTTGATACGTGCGTCAATGACCAGGGAACCACGACACCCCCAGTGCTTGTCGCGGAGAAAAGCACCTATCCCGTAGAGGTCAGCAGCCGGATTCGAGCGTGTGAAGGCAACCCAGAGAAAGTTTTCGACGGTCCTGGCGGTAAAGTCGCTGTCATCAACGATTATGATCATGGGGAAAGAGGAAATGGCATCCCGTTCATCGTAGAAGGAACAGAAAGCCGCCATGTCGGAAGCCGCGCATTCCCCGAAATTCCTGCACCCGGGTCCTTTGACAGCCACTATCCCCGGCAGGCAGACCCGCGGCTCGCCAAAACCTTCCGGAAACTCCAGTCCGGAGGGAACAGCTGCCGGCAGAGCCCGGACTGATCGCCCGGCAACCGTTATCACGACCTTGGATCCCTGGTTCAGACCCGTACCGGTATAGTCGAGGGTATCGATGGTGGTGCAGGTCTGGAAATGCAGATCGCGCCGCCAGTCGGCCCGCTCCAGGATGTGCCGGAACATGGTCGGCACATCCTGGGCATCCAGTGACGGGTCATCCTCACCGGCGGCAATGAACAGATACTTTGCAAGTGAAAGCTGGCCCTGCCCCAGCAGGGCATTGGCCAGGGTCAGCAGCTCCCGGGGCCTTCTGTCCGTTTCATAAGGGACGTACCTCTCGCTCCCTACTGCCAGGAGCAGCGCGTGAACCCCAGCAGCGTCAACCGCATGAACAGCCCGAACCCCGGGTAGGACGGCAGGTATGAGGGGACCGGCCAGGTCATGGATGAAGGCGCCGAATTCGGAATCTTCCTGGGGCGGCCTCCCCACCGTGGTAAAAGGCCAGATTGCTCCATCACGGTGGAAGACATGCTCAACCCTGATGACCGGAAAGTCGTGGCCAAGGCTATAATAGCCGATGTGGTCGCCGAACGGACCTTCAGGCAAAACCCTGCCGGGCTCGATGACGCCTGTTATGCAGAAATCAGCTTCAGCAGGAATGGGGAGCATATCCGGCCTTTTGACCAGCCTGACCCGGCGTCCCCCCAGCAGGCCGGCAAAGGCGATCTCCGGCATTCCTTCCGGCAGCGGCATAACCGCCGCAACAGTCAAAGCCGGCGGCCCGCCGATAAAGACATTCACGCGCAACGGTACCCCGAGCCTGATAGCCTCGGCATGGTGCGCCGCTATTCCGCGATGAATCTGATAATGTATGCCGACCTCTGCGTCAGGAACATAGGCGCCGCCCGAAATCTGCACCCGGTACATCCCCATGTTCGAGTGCCGCCATCCCGGCTGTTCCAGGCTCTCTGAATAGACCTGCGGCAGGGTTATGAATGCGCCTCCATCCCCGGGCCAGGATTTCAGCATGGGCAAGTGGCTGATGCTGCACCTGTTGCCCAGGACCGGCCCCCTGTCCACCATCCGGGGCACGAGATGCAATGCATGCCGTGGCAGGCGCAGCACGTCCAGCGGGCAGCTCAGCAGCGAGAGCGGATCCTTTTTCAGCCCGGCTATCCGCCTCACTGCTTCCAGGGTGTCCCGAAAAAGGAAACGGATTCTCTCCTGGGTCCCGAACAGGTTTCCCAGCAGGGGAAAAGCGCACCCCTTGACACGGGTGAACAGCAGCGCAGGGCCTGCAGCCCGATATACCCGGCGTTGCACGGCACCGATCTCCAGATCGGGGTCGAGCTCCCGATCTATCCGGACCAGATCTCCCCGTCGCTCAAGATCCCGGACACACTCCCCCAGATTTCGGTACCCCATGCTGCTGCCCCGTGTCCACGAACCGCGCATCTGTGACAACCCTAATGACGCAGTTATTGAGGATTCCTGTCAGATATGGTATCTATAAACGTTTTAAATTACACTCAAAGGCACGTCAACAGAAAAGCCTTGATACTCCAAAGCTGCGAATGAAACATCGATTCAGGTTAAAGAATTGAGCAGCATGGGAAGCGATGGGTTCAATTCGTGATCGTTACCTCTGAATACCAAGGAGAATCAACCATGAACAGTTGTCCTTGCGGAAGTGGCACGGCATTTTCCGCTTGCTGCGAACCGATCATCAACGGCGCCCGTACCGCCGAAACGGCGGAGCAGCTCATGAGAGCACGCTATACCGCCTATGTCAATGCCGAGATGGATTTCCTCTTCGCAAGCACCCATCCCGACCATCGGAAGGAATACGATCACGCCGGCACAAAAGAATGGGCCGAGAATTCCGAGTGGCTGGGTCTGGAAATTATCGACACGTCCAAGGGCGGCCCGGATGACGCTGACGGAGAAGTCGAGTTCATTGCCCGCTTCAGGGAAAAAGGAGTCACCCGCAGCCATCATGAATGCGCTCAATTCAAGCGTACGAAAGGGGTCTGGTATTTCACGGATGGCAGTCTGGTGAAACCGAGGCCCGTTACCGTGACCAAAATCGGGCGCAATGACCCCTGCAGCTGCGGAAGCGGTCTCAAGTTCAAGAAGTGCTGCGGCAAATAAGCCAGACCCCGCGAATGCATTCCATCTCGGGTAATCAATGAAAAAGGCGAGTCGACGACTCGCCTTTTTCATGTATGCACACCACGTTTCTTCACCTGCGGTCACCTGCTCCGCACTGTTCGTCGTCGTCCCGTTCCTTGTTTCTCCTCTGCCGCACTACCACGAACAGATAGTACGCAACAAGAAACGGCAGGGTCGACATGCTCACTTCGAAGTTGCCGCGGTACAGGTGATAGGTCCCATAGCCGACAACGAGCAGTATGATCACTATTTGGACAAAAGCAGAGGTTCTGCGCATCATCGACCATCATCCTCCGTCAGGGAAAGGGTTTGCCTGCCACATGCATCATCTGGCAAGCCCCGCGCGGTTCAATGCGCCGTGGCAAGAAATTCTCGTCCGAACGGAGAAAGTTCGCGCAGTCGTTCGATGATCGGCGGCAGTTCCCGGATGATCGCGTCGATATCCTCGTCAGTAGTGAACCTGGACAGCGAAAATCGAATGGATCCATGGGCACAGGTAAAGGGGACGCCCATGGCCCGAAGGACGTGGGATGGCTCCAGAGAGCCGGATGTGCAGGCACTGCCCGAAGATGCGCAGATGCCCTTTTCGCTCAACAGCATCAGAATCGCTTCGCCCTCAACGAACTCGAACGCAACTGAAACGGTGTTGGGCAGTCGCTCAGCCTTGCCGCCATTCACCTGCACGTTGCCGATGCGGCTCATGATTTCGCGCTCGAGACGGTCGCGCAGGTCCCTGACACGGGTATTCTCGATTTCCAGGTTCCGGCCGGCCAGTTCGCAGGCTTTCCCCAGCGCTATGATGCCGGCAGTGTTCTCCGTTCCCGCCCGGCGGCTCCTCTCCTGGTGCCCGCCGACCATGAAGGGGCGGAACGGCACTCCCTTGCGCAAATAGAGCGCGCCTGTGCCCTTTGGCGCATGGAGCTTGTGGCCGGACAAGGCCAGCATGTCGATGGTCGAATCAGCCATGTTCAGCGGTATCTTGCCGACAGCCTGGACCGCATCGGTATGGAAAAGAGCACCCTTCTCCTTCACGATCGCGCCGATCTCCTCGACGGGAAACACGACGCCTGTTTCATTGTTTGCAAACATGACCGAAACAATGGCAGTATCCGCATCAATGACGGTACGCAGTTCAGCCAGGTCAAGCCTGCCTTCCCCGTCGACCGACAGCTCGGTCACCCGGTAGCCGCGTTTAGCAAGGTTGCGGCATACGGTCAGAACCGCCGGATGTTCCACGCGGGTAGTGATGATATGCCTCCGCTCCGGGAAAATCTCCAGAGCAGAACGGATAGCCGCGTTATCGCTCTCGGTGCCGCATGCAGTGAAGACGATCTCTTCAGGCTGCGCGCCAAGCAGGGCAGCCGTCCGGTTCCGTGCCTCATCGACCTTTTTCTGCACCTGGCCGCCGAAAAAGTGCATCGAACTCGGATTGCCGTAGAGCTCGCAGAAATAGGGGCGCATTTCATCGAAAACAGCCTCGTCCACTTTCGTGGTCGCGTTATTGTCGGCGTAAATCTCCCTCATCCTTCCACCTCCTCGACCCGGATGTCGTCGGCGACGAATTCGCGCAGCTTCTGCTCAACGAATCTGGCGGTGTGACCGGACGAGACGCAGCCGGCGCAGGCTTTGCGGAATACGATCTGCACCGTGCCGCCGGCGATATCGACCAGTTCGAGGTCGCCGCCGTCTGCCCACAGCAGCGGGCGGACCTCTTTCTCCAGAACATCCTGGATAAGCTGCATCTTGCGCAGGTTGGTGAGCTTTTCAGGACGCTTGTGCTCCTTTTTCGGCTGCCCGCCCATGACCTCGGCAATCAGTTCCTTTATTTTGGGAACGCAGCCGCCACAGCCTCCCCCGGCCTTGGTAAAATGCGTGACCTGTTCGGCAGTGTGCAAATCGTTCTCCTTGATAACCTTCTTGAGAAACTGATCCGTTATGCCGAAGCAGGTGCAGACCACATCACCCGCCATGTCCGGATGAACGTGGTCATGCCCGGGCAACGCCCCCCCCCGATACTTGGCAATCGCCACCTCGAGGGCTTCCTGGCCCATGACCGAACAATGCATCTTCTCCTCGGGAAGGCCTCCCAGAAACTCTGCTATCTCCTGGTTGGATACATTCAGCGCCTCGTCCAGAGTCCTACCCTTTATGATCTCGGTCAGTGCCGATGACGACGCAATGGCGCTGGCGCAACCGAACGTCTGGAACTTGGCGTCCACAATCCTGGTCTTGCTTTCATCCAGCTTCAGGTAGAGCTTCAAGGCATCTCCGCACGCCAGGCTCCCCACCTCGCCGATCGCGTCCGCATCAGGTATTTCCCCGACATTTCTCGGGTTGAGGAAATGTTCGCGAACCTTATCCGTATAATCCCACATGCAATCCTCCAAAAGGTGTACTCGTGATTTCCGAATTTACCATAGTACCATCAAGCCGGCTTCAGACCAATGAAAATCAGTTGCCGTACAGGCCGGGGCATGCATAGTGCCACACCATCGTACCATCACGCCTCAAGAAGGAATTCCCTGCCTGCCTTCATTACTGCCGCAAGCTTGTCATCCGATCCCGCCTCACCATAGAGGCGCACCACAGGTTCGGTTCCGGACTTGCGAAACAGCAGCCAGCTACCGTCTTCAAGGATACACTTGGTACCGTCAAGTCTGATGATGTCCTTGATCCGCAAACCGGCAAACTCGCCGGGGAGCGCCGTCATGCGGCCGTCGAACCCCTGCGCGATTTCGGGTGAAAGCCTGATATTCTCGCGTCTGGTCACGAAACGTCCCACCTGCCCATACAGTCGATCCAGGAGCTGCTTCAGTGAGATTCCTTCACGGCCGACCATCTCCGCCACGAGCAGGCAGGCCAGAATACCATCTTTTTCGGGCACGTGTCCCCGGATCGACAACCCGGCGCTCTCTTCGCCCCCTATGGCGATCCGGTCCTGGCTGATGAGTTCACCGATATACTTGAACCCGACCGGAGTCTCGAAGACTTCGACTCCGTGACGTGCGGCGACCGCATCGACAAGTTGGGTCGTGGCCACGCTTCTTGCCACGCCTCCCCCGATCTTCCGAACCCGGACCAGATAGTCCAGCAGCAAGGCGAGTATATAGTTCGGTTCAATATAGCAACCATCACTGTCAACGATACCATACCGGTCTGCATCGCCATCCGTGGCAATTCCAAGCCTTATCTCCGGAGTGCCTCTCACCAGGCCGATGAAATCGCTGATATTGCGTTCGGAAGGTTCCGGTGGGAATCCGCCGAAATAGGGATCTCTCGCATCGTTGACAACCCGCATGCCGATGCCGTGCCGTCGCAGCACCTCGTCGAGGTATCCGCGCGCGGTTCCATAGAGCGGATTTACAGCCAGAAGCCCGCATTTCGATACTGCATCGAAATCGATTTTACCTTCCAAATCCTGAAGATAGTCTTCCCTGGGGTCAATCTCGCATATGAGAGCCTCATTAAAAAATCCAGGAGTCGCAACCCGCCCTTCATTGTCCGCACTGTTGGCCCTCGACTCGATATCCCTCGTGGTTTCCGGAAGCGCAGGGCCTCCCCATGACGGTGAAAATTTTATTCCGTTGTAGTCGAAGGGATTGTGGCTTGCGGTAAAATTGACTGCTCCCGCGGCTTTCTTTGCCAAAATGGTGTACGATATGACAGGTGTCGGGACGTCCCGATCGCACAGATAGGCGCGAATCCCCGCAGCGGCGAACAGCCGTGCCGCCTCGCAGGCAAAACGTTCCCCCATGAAGCGGGTGTCGTAACCGACCACCACGCCCTGCTCCGCACCCCCGGTTGCAGCGACATGGTCTGCAATCGCCTGCAACACTTTTCGTACATTGGCAAAGGTAAAGTCGTCAGCCAGTATGCCTCTCCATCCGGACGTGCCGAAGGTGATTCTGTCCATGTGCCCTCCACTTGTTGGCATGCGGTAGTTTCCCCCGCCTCGCAGAAGATCTGCAGGAAAGATCCGGGGTGGAACCTCGTTGAGTGCGGCGCGATGCGCCCGGGGTTCTGAGCCGAGTTACTTCGGCGGAGTAGTCCCGGGCAAGGAGAAACGAGTCGTTGTGATTACAGCAAGGTTAATATATTCGCTAGCGGAGAGTCAAGGGAAAGGCCCCTCCCTGTGGATTTTTCTTATTGACATTTTTCTTTGGAAATTGCTAAAGTGCTTCTATACCATCGATTAAGGACGAACTAAGAGGAGGTTGTACAATGCAGTGTCAAACGGTACTCCCAGGTACCGAGTGTACTTTCTGGGGAAAACAGGGATGCATTTTCAGTGAAGGCTCGTGCCAGACCATTGTGGAGGATTGCGAAGGGTGTGACAGAATCGTCGACAGCACCATTGGCAGGGTCTGCAGCGCTTACCCCGCTCCAATGAAGAAATGGTCGTCCGGAATCTGCAACTTCGCAACCCATGTAAAGGTTGAGATCAAGACCGAAGAACTCAAGAT
This sequence comes from Geobacter sp. UBA5735, assembly GCA_002419385.1. Classification (GTDB taxonomy): domain Bacteria; phylum Desulfobacterota; class Desulfuromonadia; order Geobacterales; family Geobacteraceae; genus RPRC01. The sequence continues at coordinate 89,303 of DIFZ01000046.1, read as the reverse complement.
CAATCCGCTCAAGGCATCCAAGAAGGCTGCCGGCAAGAAGTAATAGAAGACAACGCAAAAGCTGCGACCCACAGGAAAAGGGGAGAATGTCATTCTCCCCTTTTCTGCTTTCCGGCAGAACGACTGCCAACGACAGATCCGTCAACCCGGCAGCGGTCTCCGGAGCCATGAACCATTTATCCGCCTATGAAAGCGTTCAGTTCGGTTGCAGAAAACTGATTTCAGGCATTTCTCTCAGGACCCCACTATCCACGGCATCATGAAAAAACGTCTTGACCCCGCTAACGTGCAGGGGAGTAAGATCGTACGATATGTTCTCCCAGTAATCAATCAAGCTGTCCCTGCTCATCCAGGAACTCTCCTCACATTCCGCTGCAAGCTCTTCCAGCATGGACATTGAGGCCCGCTTCGCGGCCAGGAGCCTCGAGCTTAGCAACAAAGCCTCTTCACGTCGCGCAACCGCAAATTCCTTCCTGATCATCCACAATGCGAAAACAAAAGGCAACCGGGTAAAGGAATACCACAGCTCCCCCAAATCGTAGCGGTAAAGATTCTCGTACCGGGCATTCCATTTCATAGCTGTATTGCCGATAAGCAGTACAGCACAGCATGAATCGAAAGCGTTCGAATAATCGGAGGGATTGATGGAGAAAAAGGAATTGGAGAAACCGTAGTATTTCCGCAACAGGATCTTGAGGAGAGCTACGGATGTTTCCGATTCGGAGCTCAGGCCTATGGGCTTTCCATCGAGGTGTTCCAGAGGCAGCCGGGAAAAGAGAAAGACGCTCTTTACCGGCCCGACCGAACTGATGGACAGATCCGGCAGCAGCAGATAGTTGCCGGCGGAACGGCCGTACTCCAATGAAGACGACGGGCAGAGATCAACCGCACCCTCAGCCAGCATCCGGTTCAGCCTGGACGGCACATCCTTGATGAACTGGTATGTGTCGCAATCAAACAGGCGGCGCAATGCGGCAAAAATGGGTGTGCAATTCGCGTACTCGATGTGGCCTATACGGAGAGACACCACGTTCACCCAGGCGAAACTGCTTCAAGAGAGGCCATGGACCTGCCACAACCTCCATGATGGTAAGTGTACCATGCAAGACATCATTCGAAGTCGCCCAGTGAATCGGCGTATTCATCGGCTGAAAGCAGCAGCGCCAGCTCTTCCTGGTCTGCTATGAAAATGATCGCAATCCAGCCGCTGTCATAAGGGTCTTCATTCATCAGATCCGGCTTGTCGACCAGCTCTTCATTGATTTCCAGGACCGGACCGCTCAGGGGCGCATAGAGATCAGCAACCGTCTTCCTGGCCTCGAGTGAACCGAAGGTGTCTTCCTGTTCAAGCTCGTCGCCCACGGCCGGGAGCTCAATGGAGGTGATCTTGCCCAACTCTTCCTGTGCAAAATCGGTTATGCCGATAACTGCCCTGTTCCCCTCGATCCTGACCCAGATGTGCTCCTTGCTGTAGTGCAATTCTTCCGGAATGTCCATATTACTCCAGCACCATCCTTTCAAGGAAACCGGTATCAAAATTACCTTCGATGAACTCCTTGTTGGCCATAATCCTCTTATGGAAAGGTATTGTGGTCTTAATGCCTTCAATGATGTATTCATCAAGTGCTCTGCTCATCCTGCGAATAGCGTCATCCCGGTTTTCCGCATGGACGATAAGCTTGGCAATAAGTGAATCATAGTGGGGAAGCACAACATACTGGTCATAGACAAAGGAATCTACCCGGACACCCAATCCTCCGGGTGTATGGTAAGAAGTTATTTTGCCCGGGCACGGCGTGAATTTCACCGGGTCCTCAGCATTGATCCGGCATTCGATGGCATGCCCCTTGATCTTTATATCGCTCTGCTTGTAGCGTAGCTTCAGACCCGCGGCAGACCGTATCTGTTCTCTTACGATATCAACCCCGGTCACCATCTCGGTAACCGGATGTTCAACCTGGATGCGGGTATTCATTTCCATGAAGTAGAAATTGTTGTCGCGATCCACCAGAAACTCAACCGTCCCGGCGCTGTTGTATCCCACTGCCGCCGCGGCACGCACTGCCGCATCGCCCATTTCCTTGCGAAGTTCAGGAGTTATCACCGTGCAGGGGGATTCCTCGATCAGCTTCTGGTGACGGCGCTGAATCGAGCAATCCCGTTCGCCGAGATGGATGACAGTGCCGTGCTTGTCGCCGATCACCTGGATTTCCACGTGTCTCGGCTGCTGGCAGTACTTCTCGATGTATACTTCGGGATTCCCGAAGCCGGCCTGGGCCTCTGCTCTGGCAGTGGCGAAAGCATTGGGCAGCGTTGCCGGAGAATGGACGATTTTCATACCCCTGCCGCCCCCGCCCGCCGAAGCCTTTATTATTACGGGAAAGCCTATCTTCTTCGCCACGCTGATGGCTTCATTCACATCCCTGACCCCATCCTTTGTGCCGGGCAGAATGGGTACGCCTTCCTTGATCATCGCCTGCCGGGCGCTGATCTTGTCGCCCATGAGCCGCATGCTCTCGGAAGTGGGCCCGATGAAGGTAATGCCGCAGTTTTCACAGATTTCGGCAAAAGCCGTATTCTCGGCCAGAAAGCCGTAGCCGGGATGGATCGCCTCCGCATCGGTAAGCTCGGCTGCGCTGATCAGAGCATTGACGTTCAGATAGCTCTGCAGGCTCGGCGGAGGCCCGATACAGACACTTTCATCGGCCAGCTTGACATGAAGAGAATCGCAGTCCGCAGTGGAATAGACGGCAACCGTCCTGATCCCCAGTTCTTTGCATGCCCTGATGATACGCAGAGCGATCTCTCCGCGATTCGCTATGAGAATTTTATGAAACATCCGTAGTGTCTCCATTCGGGAAACGGAGGGAACCGTGCCTCCCACTCTGAAAAATGCCGCGGGCAGCAGGTATTACAGCGGCTCGACGACGAACAGGGCATCACCATATTCAACAGGCTGCGCATTTTCCTTACAGACCCTGACTATCTTGCAACGGACTTCGGCCTCGATTTCATTCATGAGCTTCATAGCTTCAACAATGCACAGAACCTGCCCCTTCTCGACAACCTGTCCGATCTCAACATAGGGGGGTGCATCCGGTGCAGGCGACCGATACAAAGTACCGACAATCGGTGATGTAATGGTCAGGGTTCCCTGGTCAGGCTCAGCCTGAGAAGCCGCATGGGCAGGTTGTTGGAGCTCTGCAGCATGGACAGGCGGCGCAACCACCTGCGGTTGCATCAACTGGGCCTGGGGAAGGGCATAACTGACGACCTCGGGAGCCCTGCCCCTCTGGATCCTGACCTTCTCACCCGCGGTTTCCATCTCGAATTCGGTAATATCGTTTTCAGTTATGATTTTTATCAGGTTTTTCAGATCCTTGATATCCATGCACCTCTCCTTTTTCGCCAAACGCCTCGTGAGAATCCGCTCTTGCAGAAACATCCGGATGTTACCGGTCACACAATCAAAAGATCCTTGGAAACTCGAGTCAGCAGCCTGCAACCGTTCGCAGTAACGCACACCGTGTCCTCAATGCGGACCCCCCCCACTCCAGGCAGATAGATACCGGGTTCAATGGTGAAAACCATGCCCTCCCGGATATCTCCTTCGCTACGGAAAGAAACGACCGGTTTTTCATGGACATCAAGACCGACACCATGACCCAGCCCATGACCAAAAAACTGGCCATAACCTTCTTCGGAAATGTAATCGCGTGCAACTGCGTCCAGCTCCCTCAGTGCGATTCCGGGACAGACAGCTGCTACTGCCAAGTCATGGGCTTCCTTTACGATCCGGTAGACATCGCGGAGCCGCAGGTCAGGTTCCCCGACGGCAACGGTTACCGTTTCGTCGGAATGATACCCGTCAAGCACCGCTCCGAAATCGATGGTGACCATATCTCCCGGACTGACGAGTTTCCCCCCTGCCCTGCCATGGGGAAGAGCACCCCGTTCTCCGGACGCGACAATGATATCAAATGATTTGTCGTCAGCCCCTGAAGTCCTCATGGCAAGTTCCAGCTGAAAAGCAATGTCTCTCTCAGCCGTGCCAGGGCGTATCGAAGGAAGGATAGCATGAAAAGCAGCGGATGCAATTTCCGCTGCCCTGGCCAGGCAGCGAATTTCCGTGTCATCCTTCACTGCCCTCAGCATGGAAGCTTCCGGTCCGAGGGGAACCAGCCGCACATCCGGCATGGAGCGCTGCAATGCAAGATAGGAAGCGACAGTGAGACTTGCGGGTTGGAAGCCCAGCGACACAGCCTTCACTTCTCCTACAAGCGAAACGATCGTCGGAATTTTATCCCGAAACTCCATGACTGTGCAGCCGGATACTTCCTCCGAAGCCTGCCTCGTATAACGTGAATCGGTAAGGAAACGTGCCCCGGATTCGTCAAGCAGCAAAACACCCTCGCTGCCGGTAAAACCTGACAGGTACCGTATGTCGCACAGATCCGAGAAAAGAATGGCATCAACAGCAAACTGCGCGAGATATCCCCTGGCAGCGGCGATCCTGTTTTTTAGCACATGGAACCCCTCATTACAACAGTTTTTTCCCGCAAAAGGCACAGTTCAGGGGCGTTCAGCCGCTCCGGGGATTTAAGCGCGCAGCACTTCCCAGCCACGAGCGATTGCGCCGGGAACAGGCTTGCTCAGGATTTCAAACCGAGATGGCTCACCAGTGCGCGCAGTCCGAGCAGATAGCTCTCGGGGCCAAAACCGCTTATCTGCCCGACAGCCACCGGCGCTACATAGCTTTGTGCCCTGAAATCCTCGCGCTTGTGAATGTTGGAAAGGTGGACTTCCACCACCGGCAGCCCGACTGCAGCCAAAGCATCACGAATGGCAATGCTGGTATGAGTATATGCGGCTGGGTTAATCAGGATTCCCTGGAAGGAGTTCAAAGATGACTGAATTGCGTCAATCAGCGCACCCTCGGAGTTGGACTGGAAATATGTCAGGGTGCAGCCCAGTTGTTCGGCAAGGCCGTCAAGTGCAGCGTTAATATCGGCAAGAGTCTGCTTGCCATAGACTTCAGGCTCACGGCACCCGAGAAGGTTGAGATTGGGACCGTGGATGACGAGTATTTTCATGGTAATCCCGCCTCGGAAAAGAGTATGCAACGGAAGATTTCAGGTTGTTTGCGGGATCTGGCGTCAGCATCCCGCGGCACCCCAATCAGAACTGAATTCGGTTGGTTACTGAAGCAGGTCCCGAATGCGCGGCGCCCGGCATTGGGCAACGTAACGCCCCTTGCCGTAATTCCCGTTATGGGCAACGGCAAAAACCATGAAGAGGTCGTCGTTGACAACCCTTATTATGACACGGGAAACATCGGTATTGATGGAAACCTCTTCCATTTTACCCGTATTCAGCACATCGACCGCTTTCCTGATCTCCTTGAGAACGGTGGCATATTCCACTGCAAGAATCTGCAGATCGATGGGAGCATCATCAATGATGTATTCATCGATCGAAATGCCGTCATAGCCGATAACTACCACACCGAGTCCACCATCGACACTTTCGACCATCTCCTTCAACACAGCTTTTATCGACATTCCTTCCTCCCTCTGATGGAATGGAGCCATTGTTCCAGTTCCCGGATCAGTCCCGTTTCGTCACGGCACATCCCTGCAGAGCCAATCCCGGTTTCCGCGCCAGTCCCGCCTGCATCTGCCATTGGCGCCGAATCCTGCTGTAATGCCTCGCCAGACTGTAGCACATGTTCGTTGAGAGCACAGATCCGCGCTGTTATGTCAGCATTAGCCGGCTCCTGTCGCGCCAGTTCTTCGTATACACCCAATGCCTGGGCGTAGAATCCCTGGGAAACATAGAGCTCCGCCAGGGTCGCGGTGGGCATGGGGACAGCATCGTCCGAGCTCTCCGCCATATCCTCCTCCGTGTCATCCAGCCACTCATCAATGCAAAAGTCAGGTTCCAGCGGCAAGCCGGCTTCCGCGGGATCTTCAACATCGACAGCATGATCCCATGGCTGTTCGGCCGCCGTTTCATGCTGTTCAGTGGCGCAAACAACCTGAAGGCCGGCGGCTGCGTCTTCTGAAGCTGCTGCTTCAGCTTCGCGCGCAACCGGAGACCTTCTCAGCGCTTCCAATGCCTCCCGGCTTTCCAGATCTTCCGGATTGAATGCCACCAGCAAACTCAAAGCTTTTTCTGCGGCAGGGGTATCGCCTTCATCCCTGTAAATCCGGTAGAGCAGTTTCTGTGCCAGCAGGTTTTCCGGAGTCGCCTTGGCAACTTTCTCGAGGGAGAGCTTGGCTTCCGGATTCAATCCTTTATCAAAGTAGGCACGGCCGAGAGCGATTTGTCCGCCAATGTACTCGGGATGTATCTCAGCGCCGCGCTTGGCTACGCTGAGGGCATCATCCAGGAGGCCCAGTTTCCGGTACAGTTCCGACAGGGGAGCAAAACAGTATGACTGGGGATCTTTCGCCAGTATTTCTTCGAATTTCTTGATATCAGCCCAGAAAGAGGTCGATTCCTTTTCCATCGCGGCACCTCATCATACGACGTATTGTAGAAGATAATCCCAGTCGGCCACCCGTTCAATAACCGAATTTCCGATACCTCTGTTGAAAACGAAGTTTATCCCGCCGTCCCTGACTTTCTTGTCTCTGAGCATGACTGCCCGGTACTCATCCGGGGCAAATCCCTCCAGCTCGGTCGGCAACCGGAGTGACCCGAGCAAGTCCACGATCCTCCTGGTGTCTTCATGCCCCGCATATCCTTTTGTCTCTGAAAGCCTGGCAGCCTGCACCATGCCGATGGCTACAGCCTCCCCGTGGAGATAGCGTGAATACCCGGTAATTTTTTCAAGAGCATGGGCAAAAGTATGCCCGTAATTGAGGACCGCCCGGTACGACCCCTCCCGCTCGTCGCGCTCCACGACGGACGCTTTGAGTTCGCAGCATCTTCGAACAGTATGGAGCACATAATCTCCATCCCGCGAAAGTAGCTTTTCAACTCCTTGAGAAAGAAAATCGAAGAACGAACCGTCACACACCACACCGTACTTTACCACTTCGGCCAGTCCGCTCAGATATTCCCTTTCCGGAAGAGTATCAAGGGCGGCGGAGTCGATCAGCACGAGACGCGGTTGATAGAATGTCCCGATGAGATTCTTGCCGAGCCGGTGATTGATTCCGGTTTTTCCGCCAACGCTGCTGTCCACCTGTGCAAGCAATGACGTCGGGACCTGCACGAAAGGAATGCCTCGAAGGTAGGTGGACGCGGCATAACCGGTTATGTCCCCCACAACCCCTCCACCCAGTGCGAGCAGAAAGGATTGCCGGTCCATGCCCGTTTCAATGAGCACATCGTAAATATGGTTCAATGTCTCGCTGTTCTTATAGGATTCACCGTCAGGGATCATTATTCTGTGAACAATAAAACCTTCAGCTGCAAGAGCTCTGTCAACCCCGTCACCCCAATGTTTCCACACAGTCGGATTGGAGACGACCGCAACCTGCTTCCCTACCCCGATGTCGAGACAAAAACGACCGATGCCTGCAATAGTGCGCCTGCCGAACTTGATGGTATAGCTCCTGTCGCCGAGCCTGACCATGAGATCCTGTGCCGTCATTTTTTACTCTCAAGAATCAGCATTATCTCGTCCGCAACATCTTCCATGCTTTTATCAGTCGTGTCAATCCGTATGTCCGCATCAGCGTAACAGGTTTCACGTTCCTGCAGCATGCGTACGACAGTAGCTGTGTCCTTGGTCATCTGCAGCAAAGGCCTTTCATGTTCTCCCGAAAGCCTTTCGAGCAGCGCCGTTGGCGAAGCACAAAGATTGACAACAAAACCCATATTCCTGAGCATTGACCGGTTCTCCGGCGAGATGACTGCCCCCCCGCCCGTCGAGAAAACAATGCCTTGTTCTTTGGTGATGCCGCGGATCAGGGAAGTTTCCAGAGCACGAAAGTATGGTTCACCTTTCTTTTTGAAAATCTCGTTTACAGACATGTTTTCATGAACGACTATCATTGCATCCAGATCACGGAACTGATATCCCAGCCGCGCTGCCAGATGCCTGCCGAGTGTGCTCTTTCCGGTCCCCATGAATCCGGTGAGAATAATGTTCGACGGTATCATATTCCCTGAAGGTACTGCAGGTAAGAATGGTAGTTGCTCCTGATTTCCTGCATTGAGTCGCCTCCGAACTTCTCAAGGAAAGCATTGGCAATTTCAAGTGCGACAACCGACTCGATAACGACGGTTGCAGCAGGTACTGCACAGACATCGGATCGTTCGACTGTAGCCTGGATGGGTTCTTTTGTTGAAATATCGATTGTATTGAGCGGCGCATACAACGTAGGGATCGGTTTCATGGCAGCCCTTACTATGATGTCCTCACCGTTGGATATACCTCCTTCAATCCCGCCCGCATTATTGGATTTCCGGTAAAAGCACGATGATTCTCCTTTACCGATCCTGGTTGAATCGTAATATATCTCGTCATGAACCAGTGACCCTGACCTTCTCGCAGTTTCAAATCCAAGCCCGAACTCTACACCCTTGATGGCCTGCACGCTCATTACAGCGAATGATATGCGTGCATCCAGCTTTCTGTCCCAGTGGACATGTGAGCCCAAGCCGACCGGCATGCCGGTTGTGACAACCTCGATCACACCGCCAACCGAATCACCCGATTCACGTGCTCTGTCAACCAGTGATTTCATGCGGTGCTCAGCCGCCTTGTCAAAAGTGTAAAACGGTGAAGCTGCAATCATTTCCCTGACAGTATCCTTGCTCTCATCAGGCCTTTCAGCGATAATGCCACCCAGTTCGGCTACATATCCGAAAACAGTTATGTTGAAAACGGCTAGAAATGACTTGGCAAGCGAACCGACAGCTACTCGTATTGCTGTTTCCCGGGCACTCGATCTCTCCAGGATGTTTCGTACATCTTTGTGTCCGTACTTCATGATGCCCGGAAGGTCCGCGTGCCCGGGCCGGGACCTGGTAACCCGAATTCTGTCATCCCTGCCGCTTTCCTTGACCGACATTTTTTCCTGCCAGTTTTCCCAGTCTCGATTCTTGATCGCCAGGGCAATCGGCGAGCCGAGGGTTTCCCCCCACCGAACTCCGGAAAGAATGGCGACAGTATCACGTTCGATCTGCATCCTGCCACCCCGGCCATACCCCCCCTGCCTTCTGGCAAGGTCGATATTGACGCTCTCGGCTGATAGTTCCAGGCCGGCAGGCATTCCCTCCAGGATAGCGGTCAGTTGCGGGCCGTGGGATTCACCTGCCGTAAGATAACGCAGCATTTCTTTTCTCCTGTATCTCTACTGGCTGCAACGTATAAACAGATGCCAGGGGAACCCTGGCATCTGTTTGATAAATCCGTCGTATTTCTCTATGGTCCGTAAAGATATTCCGTAACCTCTACTCAACAATTCGAGGCGTGACGAAAATAAGCAGTTCACTTTTCTTTTTGGTCTTGTTGTTGGATTTGAAGAGCCAACCCAGCACCGGGATGTCCATCAACCATGGTACTCCATCATCGGCCATGGATTCAGAATCTTTGTAAATACCACCAATGACAGTTGTTTCGCCATTTTTTACCACCATTTCGGTAGTAGCTTCCTTTTTGTTGATCGGGGGGGCAGTTCCGGCTGTAACCGGTTGGACATCATCATTGGTAGCCTTGATTTTCATGATGACATTGCCGTTCGCCATAATATGCGGAGTGACCTCAAGCTTCAAAGTGGCTTCAACGAATTCTGTTTTCGTACCTTCTGATGACACTGTCTGATAGGGTTGCATGGTGCCCTGCGAAATCTTAGCGGGCTTGTTGTTGAGTGTCAGGATTTTCGGAGTTGATATGATTTTGCCTTGCGTGGCTGTTTCCATGGCCTGAAGGCGCATATCAAGCTGGAAACCTTCCGCCAGTTTTCCAAGAGTCATACCCAGCGCTCCACCACTGGCGGCAAAACCCGCAGCACCAATCAGGTTGGTGACTGATCCGCCAAAACCTGCATCCATCGTAGCTGTGGGAGAGTCATCATAATGAGCGCCCCATTGTATTCCCAAATCCCGACTGAAGTCTGAGGAAGCCTCAACGATACGCGCTTCGATAAGGACCTGTTTCTCGGGCATGTCCAGTTCTTTGATCAGGAACGACATTTTATCCAGGGCAGGAGCAATGTCATTGACGATAACCCGGTTTGTTCGGGCGTCCGTAGATATCGTTCCTCGTTCGCTCTTGTAATTACCGAAATGAGTTGCCACATCTTTTACATCGGCATAATTCACTTCAAAAATCTTCATCTGCATTTCCAGCGTTTTTTCATATGCCTTGCGCGCAGCCACTTCCTCGTCCGCCTGGGTGGTCATCTTGTCACGGGGTCGAATGACTACTATGTTTCCGGTGCGCTTCATTGCAAGATTCTTCGTATCAAGAATGACATCAAGGGCCTGGTCCCAAGGGACGTTGACGAGTTTGAGGCTGATGGTACCCGTCACATCATCACCAACGAGAATGTTGAGGTTGCTGACTTCTCCGATCAACTGAAAAATCTTCCGGATGTCCGCATCAGCGAACTCCAGTGTCACTCTTTTACCCGTATACTGTTTCCGTTCCATGCCGCGCTCGGACTTTTGCTGGGGAGTGCGTGACAAGGCCGGATCTCTTTTCAGTGAACTGTTACCCGTCCCGTTTCCGGCAACTGTTGTGTTTGCGGAGGAAATCAGTTGCGGGCCTTCATTCGAGGATGCCACGTCATAATGTTGCGGATTGGTTATGTCTACCGTAATTACCGACCCTGCTTTAGACACAGTATAGGGTGCAGATTGCCGCAACGTTACGTTTATTTTTGCATCCCGTTTCCTGTTTGTCGTCACCTGGTACGGTGTCATATTCTTCACGACACTATCAAATTTTCCCGTATCGAATGGCCTCTGCAAACTTTTGGGGAGAAGACACGATTTGAACGTGAGCATCAACCCGTGCGCAGTTCTTGCCGGTTCCGCCATATCGCAGTTGCCTGCCACGGTAATCTGAATTCGCGAAACACCTTCAACAACCTTGAAATCGATCGCTTCAATGGCGGCCTGTCTGGGAGCAGCAGGCGCAGACAGGTCATTTTCAGCCACGGGTGCAGCTGTCGGAGCAGGTGAACCGGATGAGGCCGCTGCAGCTTGCAGGTTAAGCTTCAAGCCACTGGAGGATTTGTCGAGGGTGTAGGCGGGGAAGGCTTCTGACATCGAGTCGAAAACGATCCTTGTTTTATCTGCATACGAGCCGATTCTGGCGGTATCGATACCGTAAGCATTCAGCTTGAGCGTTCTGGACAACTCGCTCTTGAATCCGTACAGATCAACAACGAGCCGTTGCGGTTTCGTCATGTTGAAATACTTGTATTTGCGTACAGGAGCATTCGTGCGGATATCAATGCCGTCAGCGACGATTGCGATATCAGTGAGAGAAGAGCCGGAAGAAGATACCGGCGCAGGGGCCTTCACAGCCGCTCCCTGTTCAGGATTGACTACCTGGACCGGTTCCTGCTCCGCAGCTGCCGTATTATCCTGAGCTGCTGATGACGCCGCGGGTACCGCAGGCACTTCTTTGGGGTTGGCAATAACCGTAATTGAAGACATATTTGCCGGATTGCTGTTCACTGCATAATCTACAGCGTCATTTGTCTCCATCGTTATTCGGACTAAAGATCCGGCAGTCAGGTCAGCCTTTACCACATCGATCTTCTTCACCAGCAAAGAAGGATCAAGCTGAGGCGCCTGTGCCGTTCCGGGGTCCGCATTGGAAATGTCCAGAACCAGGCGGCGGGGATCGTTGTCGGAATAGGAGGTATAGGTCAGGGGTCGGTCTGCTTCGATTTCAATCCTGGTCCCTGCGCCCTCCCCGGTTACTCTGATATCACGGAGAGTCGCCGTTTCTACTGCATCCGTCATGCCTTTCTGCACGGTATAGGCATTTTCAGCGCAACCGGCCAGCAGCATCAGACTGAAAACCACCAGAAACTTGAAGTAGTCATTTGCATTGAAGGCTCTCATCCGTGATTCTCCTTATTGTTTCTTTGGCAATGCAAGTCTTACTGTGTTTTTAACGAGCTTTCCACTCTCGTCGCGATACCGTTCGAACACCTCGACATAAGAAGGCGTGATCCGGGTTATGCGGCCGAGATTCCTGCCCATTTCCATGCCCGCCTTGACCACGTAAGGTTTCCCGGTGGGATCCACGACCTGTGCCCTGTTTTCCTTGAGACCGACAATGATGCCGGTCACCTTGAACTGCGACAGATCATAGTTGAGAATCGGCAGCGCCTGCCCCAGACGATTTCGTCTGATACCCTGCGTCGCGTTTTTGGAATCGGAAACCAACGGTTTGAAGGGATCCTTGCGCGAAACGAATTCAGACGCCATCGTCGCAGGACCTGCCATTACCGCAGAGGATACCTGTTTTTGCACCGGTACAGCCGGAGATGCAGACGGTGCAGCCTTGGCCGGTGGCGTTGCTGGGGCCGGCGATTCCTTTTTGCCGCATCCAGGCGAAGCAAGAATCATCGCGACAAGGATAAGCGCAACTGTTAGCCGATTGTTACTTCTTAACATTTTTCGCATCATCCTGTTCTTTCTTGTCAAGAAAACGGAAGGTGGTTGCCAGACAGGTCACTTTCAGGTTTGTTCGATCTCCGGTAATCTTGATATCGGAAAAGTTCACGTTGCTGATGTTCACAATCCTCGGCAGATTCCCTACCGCTGCAAAAAAGTCGCCGACACTCTGAAATGATCCGGCAACGGTTATGTCAACCGGAACAGCAGCGTAAAAGTCCAGCTTGACTTCAGTGCCCGGTTTGAACACCAGGAAATCCAGGCCGGATTTTCTTCCCTCGTCGGTGACGCTGGTCAGCAGCGCCGGTATCTCCTTCTGATTCGGCAGCTCGGTCAGTGCAGCGTTCAACTCTCGGTTGAGCCGGTCATATTCCTTGAGCAGCACAGGGAGATTGTCCGCGATCTGCCGGTCTTTCTGGATCTGCTGCTGAAGGGTTTCGAGCTTGCCCTTGAGTTCCTTCAGCTCGGCATACTTCGGCTTGATCAGAAAAAAGAATGAAAGGGCTCCGACTGCAAGGAGCAGCGCAACCAGCATGATTATCTTCTGGTTGGTCGGCCGCTTTGCGATTTTGTCAAATCCAAGGTCCATGGTCGTTCCTTGTCTGGGTAGATGCGTAGAAGCCGTCAGGCTTCTACTTCTTCTGGGGCTGCGCGCCGGTTGTCGCTGCCATCTGGTTTTTCAGCGCTAATAACAATTCGAATTTCTTGAGTTTCATGCCGACCATCTCAACCTGTTCAGACACTACCAGCTCAACATTGGTAAAATCCTCGGATTCCTGTAGAGAACGCATGAAAGAAGCAATGAGCTCCTCGGTGAAAGCAACTCCGGTGATCTTCACCCCGTTCGCGCTCTCCGTATACCCTGTCAGCCACAGTTTGTCCGGAACCGCGGAACTCAGTGTCGTCAGACGATGCACCGGGCCGCTCTTTCCGCGCCGCAACTGGTTGAGCACGTCGAGCTTTTTCTGTACGTCAGCCTTGAGTCTTTCCAGATCCTTGATCTTGCCGATCTTGGCCTTCAACTCCTGTATTTCCTGCTCGGATCTGGCAATATCCGTGTTGGTCGATTTGATCTTGATCAGCAGGAACGAATAGGCAGCCAATGCAATTCCTATGACCGCAAGCAAGGATACGAGGAGTATCAGCAGTTGCTGCCTGGCGGATTCTTTCCGTTTGCTCGCCCGGATGGGCAACAGATTGATCTTTATCATTTATCCCCTAACCTCCTCATCGCCAATCCGGCAGCCACCGCAACTAGAGGGCCTATTTCCTGAAGGTATTCAGGGTCGAAATTCTTTTCGTTGTACGTGATTTTCTGCAGAGGGTTCAAAAGTTCGACCGGCAAGCCGAGACGCTGTCCCACACTCTCGGCCAGCAGTGCGACCTTCGCGCAGCCGCCGCTCAGATAGACCTTCGATATTTTCTGGTCTTCGGCGCTCGAATTGTAAAAATCGAGAGATCGGTTGATCTCGATGGAAACGGTTTCGTTGATCCGGGCGATTGCATCCTTGAGCCGGTCCTTGTCAGGAAAATCCAGGGTGACCTTCACCCGTTCGGCGTCCTGCCCGCTCAGGGCAAACTGGCGCTGCAGCTCCTCCGTGTAAAGATTGCCGCCCATCTGGACATCCCTGGTGAAGAGCGATACGCCATCCTTTACCACATTGAGGTTCATGATGCTGGCGCCGATGTTGACGAGTGCCACCACCTCGCCGGGCGCAGCAGCGTAGTTCTGCTCGAATATGTTCTGGATTGCAAAGGAATCCACATCGACGACGACCAGTTTCAGGCCCGCCTCGTTGAACACGGCCGCATATTCGTTGATGATCTCTTTCTTGCTTGCCACCAGCAGAACCGTCATCTTGCCGGATGCGGCGAGATCGGTGTCCAGGATTTCAAAATCCAGATTGACATCGTTGATATCGAAGGGAATGTACTGTTCGGCCTCCCACGCTATCTGGTCTTCGAGTTCCTCGGGGGTCATTGCCGGGAGAGAAATCTTCCTGATGATCACAGAGTTCCCGGAAATAGAGCATACCGCGTCTTTCGCCTTGACATCCAGGCTCTTGACCAGAGACTTGATGGTTTCGACAATGGAAGTCGTATCCATGAGACTGTTGTCGACAATGGCCTCGCTTGGAAGCGGCAGGATACCTGCATTTTTCAGCTGATAGGCGCCCTTTTGTTCTTCGAGCTGCACCAGCTTGACCGAACTCGACCCGATGTCGATACCGACAATTTCCTTGCTTTTCCTGAAGAGCATGGCAGAACCCTGTCCCTGTTAGTCGATGAAAACCTTGTCCTTATCCGCCAGAGTGTATCCAAGGGCGTAAATGATCTTCCGCTTGGTTTCCATACGGCACAATTCACCCCGTTCAATACGGTCGATGGTGGCGGCGGAAATACCAGCCAGGCGCGCAAGTTCCATCTTGCTCATCAACCGTTCCTCTCGAATCTGTCTTACGTTATTGGGATGCTTCATCTCAGCTTTCCTGGCAAATACAGATTTTGAGGGCAATTTACAACAATTTTGTTAAATGTCAAGATAATTTTATTAGTTATGCGTAATTGCTTGACCACGACATAAAAAAAGCACCACAAGCTATTGATTTATCTTTACAATTTAACAATGCCTTTTTTCTGGCGAGTTAATATCCATTTCTTAATCTGCCTGATCATATTTGCGGTTCAAAAGACCTGACAGGACTCATTATCACATTCTTCATGTTTGCCCCGCTCGAACATCATGCACGAAATCGAGAGCCCAATGCTGCCAGTTCACCGCACCGGGCTCTCGCCGGCAGTCACCCGAGGCCCACCTTCGCTTCTTGACGTCAGCTCCATGGTCCTGTGGAGCAGGCTCTTGAACTCGTTGGTGAGCCTGCGGTGTTTACGGTCAAGCTGGATAGCAGCGGAAAGGCTTTCCCTGGCCTTCGAATCCTGGCCATGCCGGAAGTAATACAGGCCGAACAGGAACTTCGAAAGCACGACATCCTTCTCCTGCAGATCACTGTACAGCATTTCCTCTTTCCTGAAGTCCCCCTGGACATCGTATATATACCCCAGGTAATAGTACACTTTCTGGAAGAAGAGAAAATTGGGCTGTATCCTTGTCCTCAGATCCTCCAGCGCCACCCGCGCAGGCGCATACTCCTTCTTGTCGAGCAATCGCTTGGCCTTGAGAAACTTCCTGATATTTACCAGGTCTTCACTTCTCTTTGGCGGCAACTGCTTTCCCAGCAGGCGGTAGACAGCCGTGCCCAGGAAATTGTGGGGCCATGACAGCGTCAGATGGGCGCCGGCAAGCACTGCCACGACCAGGGCAGCAGCGATAACGGCTTTCCTGCGGTACCAGGGTGTTGTTGATGTTTTTTTCACAGGCGCCACGCTACCGGGATAAAATGGTCATGCTCGACACGAAATAGCTCTTGTTCTTGAGGCGATACCGGGTAATGCTGACTTTCGTGCCCGGCACTATCCTGACCTTCGCCTCCATGGCAGGTTGCGCATTGATTTCCGTTTCCCTGCAGACCAGGTGTTTTTTCTCGTTCATCACGAACTGGCCCCCTTGCAGGAAACTGGATACCTTCCCCTGCACCTTTTCGGGGAACAGCAGCTCGGATTGCTTGACACCGTACTGTGCAAGTGACGGCAGCGTTTCGGCATGCGCGACGCTCCACGGCACCTGCAGAACCGAGCATAAGAGCAATATCGGCAGCCATCGCACTATCCTTGAGGGAAATAATGTGCTCATGATCAGAAAACCTCTCTCCACGAAATGGGTGTTATGCCTGTATTGAATCTCAACCAAGTTTGTGACGGAACTTGATTGGGACTTCCCGCGTCAGGGTTCAGTCCCGCGACATTTATGACACCGCCACCGGCGCCCACGAATGCAGTCGTACCTATAGACCGGACAACGAGCACGACCTCAGTCGGGATACCGACACCCAGCGTATAGTACGTGTAAGTTCCCAGGAGGTAATTGACGGCGTACAATTTCGCATCACCGCCGACACTGCACACGCCATTATTGGGCGAGAATGTCGTGGCCAGGAGATACTTGTTGAAGAGCAGCGGCGTCGCAAGCATTTTCTCGCCGGTGTTGACCAGCCGGAAATACCAGCCGAGTGCCGGGACCGTAGCCGATGCAAAAGGAGTATTTGTCCGGTTTTCCATGCCCGCGCTGCTTTCGGTCAGTGTCGTGAAGCCAGTCTGGTTGAGATCCTTGACGCCATATACCCGGTCCACGGTGGTGGTTGCCCGCGGATTATCCCTGTCCCCGGTACCGAACAGCACGATATCGAAGGTATTCTCGAAGCCGATGTCGGGCGGATAGTAGATCTTCCTTCCGGTACTGCCGTCGGCGCCGGGATTGGTCGCGAACTGCTTCCTGACGATCCAGTTGTCGATCAGGTTGTCCTTGCCGTCGGGCGCGCCGATCCGCCAGAGGTTGCCGCCCAGGTCTCCCACGTAGATTCTGTCCACGTAGCCGTCAGCGGATTTGTCGACTGCCAGCACGGCACTGGGAATACTGTAGAGCATGCCGGCCACATTGAGATTGAGCGGGGGGATAGTGGAGGTTGCAGCCGGTGTAAAGCTCTTCAAAAGCACCCCGGTAAAGACGTCGGCTATGAACACTCCCCTTCCCGCGGAAGCAGCAAGCACGGCAGGATTGTCCGCCTGGGCGGAGTCGAAGCCCGCACCGAAAATAATGGCTTTGTAGGTTGTCTCAACTCCGGCATTATTCATCCTGACCGGGGCGACAATAGGCTCCGACCACGTCTGGCCCAGTTCCGAAAAACCGCTAGTGGAACTGTTGATCCGCCAGAGGAACCGGGGATCGGATGGATCGGTCACATCTATGGCGTAGTATGAGTTTCCGCCGCCCCGCTCGCCGAAGACGATGACCGCCCTGGTTATCGTCCCCGAGTTCGTGCGCTCCTCGTAGACCCTGATCGTTCCGTCGCAAAACAGCGGGTGGGTGTTACCCTCCTGGAACTGCTTCAGGCGCGGCAAGGCATCGGGCGGGATGAACGCCCACATCTCTTCGCCGTCCGAATCCCGCAGGCAATGGATCATTCCGTCGTTGCTGCCGAAATAAATGTACCTGTTGGGGTCCGCGGCATAAGCACCGGCGTAATCCAACACCAGCGGCACGGAATGGAGGATGTCCCCCAGCACATATTCCCGCTTGGCTGCGTAGCCGTTGCCTTCTTCGTTGTAGGCATCATACCCGTGCAGGTAGCTTATCAGGTCATCCCTCGCCGACGTTGCGCTGTCGGCAGTGGAAATCTTCACGGGGTTGCCCAGGGCCGCCGCGCTCAGGTACGTGTTCGAAATGTCGAACCGGTTATTGTCGTGAGACAATATTGGTGTCGTGCCAAAGTAGGTATAGATGTTCCGGGCTGTCGTTCGCGCCTTCAGCACGGCGGACGCGCTCCAGTAAGGGACAGCGGTGTCGAGCATGGCCCCTGAAGAATCGGTTGCCGCATTGCCGTTCCTGTCTACAATCTGGTTGCTGCCTGACAGGCCGTACTTCTGCACGTCACCCGGCCAGAACTTGGAGAAGGACAACGGCTTGAAGAACGCCAGGTACATCCTGTCGCCGCTTGACGTCCTCGTAACTGGCACGACGGGAGCGGTATAAGTCTGCAGCTTCTTGGCGATGTCGTCGAGGGCGGAAAGCAGCGCCCGCTCCAGCTGCTCGGCATTGTTGGCCGTGAAGTAGAGCCCGCCCCCCTCCTGGGCGGTTTTCTCGAGCAGGGGGCTCGTATGGGTGAAACCGATCGTGTAGGTGGTCAGATTATTGGTACCGTCTATGTCGGGACGGAGGTCGTGCCGATAGAGGTAACGGGCAACGTCGTCGAGGAAAGTCTGGGGAACATTGTCACTGTATGTATCATCCGCGACCCACACATCATTGTTGAGCGGATCCGTCACCGTAGAGCTGTTTCTGTTGTAGTCGTTGTTCTGGTCCCAGTAATACCCCCTGTCGCTGCCGCTGGGCAGCGGGCTCGGGATGGGGCGGTTCGGAAGGTTGTCTTCCGCATGGTAACGTTCCAGGAAATGATCGAGGATGTTCCGGTCGGTGTCATACGTGGGCTCACCGTCGGTCATGATGATGACGAAACCCTTCTGGCACCAGTTGTCATCTTCCCACGGGCTAGGCTGGCCGATATATGAATCATCGAAATATCTACCTACGTCGGTCAGCGCCTCGGCCAGGGGGGTCCAGGTATTGGCATTGATGGCGCTGATCTGGCCGTGCATCGACGTTTCGGTGGCGCCGATCTTGTTGATGACGTTGCCGCCGTCGTCCATGTTGAACTTCATGAAGCCGAAGTCGACCTGATCGTACATGAGCGTAACGATATTGTTCAGCACCGATTTGGCAACATCGATTTTCCTGGAAGTTGAAGTATTGTCGAAATTGAGGCGGTTGCCGAGCATCACGGACGCATTATTGTCGTCGATACCGTCCTGGCCCGGCGTGTCCACGCCCGGATCACGATTTATGACATCGGTAAACGTGCCCGCATATGCAGTCCAGTTGCCCGCCACACATACTCCGCGCCGATATCTCGTGCAGTTGTATCTATACACGGTACTCGAATTGTAACTCCCGGCATAGGTAGTCCCGCTGTCATAAGGGAGACCCTCTTTCATACTGCCCGAATTGTCGATGAGTATCATGACCATAGGCTTGAGTGTTGCGCCCGCGGCATAGATATCCGTGTCATTGCCCAGAGCCCCACCCGGGAAAGCAAGGATCATGTTCAAAATGATCGGCACTATGGAAATTTTTATAATTTTTCTATATATCCTGTTTGTCAGCACTGCACACCTCCCACGTACCAGACGGACTGTAATGTTTTCAATTCTTTCTGTAGTGCTGTCATGGGGCGAGACTGACCCCTTGGACCTCCACGGTCTTGGCATAAAGGCCGACAGTCCCTGTCGAATTGATTCTGCACGGGTATGCCGAAAGCCGCATCGAAGCGCTCAACCCGCCGCTGAACCCTGGAGGCAGCAGGTCGTTGTTTTTTTCCCGTGAAACCGAAAGGGTGAACCCGGTGTTCGTAGTGTCCATGACAGTGGCCGGGACACCTGCCAGAGCGCTCTCAGCGTTGATGTAGTCATTTCTGATGGGAAGGTAAGGGTCGTCCGGGGCGACATACGGCGAGTTGAACGGATTGAGCGGATCGTTGTAGCCGATCAGGGAAAACGATCCCCGAACGTATTCCACACCTGCGTCGGCCCGTGCCAGCGCCATCTTGCTGACCGAGTTCGCTCCGGACATGATGAGTTCCATCGTAGACGAGTTCATGACAATGGCCATGGTTGCCATGAGAACCGCGCTGAGCACAAGGACCGTAATGAGCGCAAAGCCTTTCTCGTTCCGAACAGGACACGGGAATGTATTTTTCTTAGAAATCCACTGGATCATGAAAATCCTCCGATCACTGCGTGCTACAAACCGATATTCCTCGGCCTGACTGTCGTGACATAAACTCTTCGCCGGAAATTATCCGCTGCCGGGTTTACTGATGCGCCGATACCGGGGTGCTCAGCCACCGTTATCCCGGGATGATCCTGGTTGAAAGAAGGATCGTTGAACGGCGACCTGATCAGCAGGCTGACCGTGACGACGGGCAGGCCAGTGACAGGATCATTGTTTATCGTCACCTGCAGGTCCTCAACGTTGCTGGCAATTGTCTCCACAGCGTCCGTAGCCGTATCGAGCCGTGTCAGACCGCCTTCCCTGCCGGCAGTGCCGGGAGGCTCTATGTAGTAAAAATAGGGGGCGGCAGTCCCGGTATTGTAGTTGACGAACAATCCATCGGTATTTGCTGCGAGAACCGGTGCGTAAACACCACCGGCAGAAGTGTACGCATCGTCGACGGAGACGGCCGTGTTTCTGTCGATCCCGAATCCGGCCATGCGGATGTCCCTCTCGAGCATCTCGATCGCGACCTGGGCGCTCAGCTGCATGTCGCTGGTCCCCTGCTGTACCGAAGATGCGCGGTTCTGCAGAATGAACGCGGTAGTAGCCGCTCCGATGATCAGCATCGCGACAAACATGCCCACAATGAGCTCTACCAGGGTGAAGCCTCGAGTATCGTCAAACAGTTTGTGATTCATATGAAATCCCCTTGCGGTTGCAGGTCTCAGGGTCAGGGCGAACGCAAGCCGTTGATCGTCACGACATGGGCGCCGGTCCTGTCGGTCCATGCGGTCGTTACTGCGAACTCCCGCATTGCAGGATTGAGCGGATCAATGCCATGGTTAGTGACTGTCCAGCTGGTTCGGAAGTTCCGGCCGTCAACCGTATCCAGCCGTCCCGCGGCCGTATCATTTGGCAGTGTCGGAGCGAAAGTGGCTATGTTCGCAAAGGGCATTTTCATCAGGTTGTCCACATACCCCTGGGCCACACTGCCGGCGATGGTACGGTTGTTGCCGCCAGCGCTCGCCGACATGCCGGTGAACAGCATGGTAGCCGTGGCAAGCATGACTATGGAAAAGATGCCCATTGCCACGAGCGCTTCAACCAGGGTGAATCCCTCTTCATTGCCTGGTTTGGATTGCAAGACAGACAATTTCATCGGTTACCTCTCAATTGTAAGTTGCGCCGTTCCAGACCCTGATGCTGGGTCTGCCAAGCAGGTTGACATCGATCCTCCGGCCCTGCTGGTCGGCAGCGGCACTGCGGAGATAGAACGCCATGCCGGCCCCCCCGTTGGACATGCCGGAGGGCTGGATCTGCAGGCTGTCCCCCGGAAATGTCCCTGAGTCAGGAGCGGGCGCCGCAGCATTGAGACTCCCGAAGCTGACACCGCCGAAATCAGCCAGGTTGACCGTTTTCAACACAACGCCGTTCTGCATGATCTGGTATCCGTTGCCCTGACCGGGAAGTTGTTGCAGCGTGCAGGTCGCCCCTCTTCTGACAGCATGCATCCTCACCATCTGGATATCGTAGAAAAGGTTCCGCGTTGCTTCCTTGAGCCTAATATTCGGAAGATCCCTCATGAACATCGTCGTGCCGATTCCCGCCAGTATGCCTATGATGCCTATGACTACGATAATTTCTATCAGGGTCATTCCACGCTCGTTGCCGAAGCCGAATCTTCCCGCTTTTCGTTTGAACATAAGCCCTCGCCAAAGACAACGTACAGATTGAATGCTTTCTGAAACATTAAATGCAATTATATTGCCAATGTTCACGGCACTTGTCCCTCCCGTCTAATATGCTGTTAATATTGAATACCCCAAAAATGCCAGGGAACACAATTTGTCATGCTATGCATATTTTGCACAGTTGGACACATTGTTGGGGTAGGCCCCCGCCTGCGTGCTGTAGCACTGCATACCTCGCCGAAGAACAAGAATGCTTCTTAGGCTGAATCGGCGCGCAAGCCCGTGCCTGCCCGTGTGAAGAGCGCAAACCATGCCTTCGAAAATCAAGGGCACCCACAGGGGGGTGCCCCTACTGGGTCAATATCCGCCCTACCATGAACGATGCGTGACGCAGTTCCGTCCATGACGTCCCTTTGCAGATTCGCAGGCTGTAGTCGAAATCGTGTGTATTCATGGTCAGCGCCATTGCGGTGCCGTTGCTTGCCCTGATATACACGGTGCCCGGACTTCCCGTTAACTCCGGGTTGCAGACGAGCACTCTGTTCCCGAAAGATGTCCCGGATTCGGTCGCAACCAGTCCCGGAACCGGCCCGCACTCGCCATAGCCGAATTCCAGACCGCCGCCTTTGTCCTGGAGGCGTATGGTCCGCTTCACATCGTCATCCGGCGTATTCCACTTTCCGTCTGCGCCCTTCCCGGCCATGAAACTGATGGTGCCGCGTTCAGGGGTGAAACAAATCGCCATGCTTCTCCCGTCAAGCGCATTCTGCTTTGCATGGTTGATCATGCATCCCAGATCACACATGACGCTTTTCAGACAGACGTCGCTGTAGGTCGAACTGAAGGAAGCAACCGACAAAACGGCGATAATGCCGATAACTGCAAGTATGACCAGAAGCTCCAGCAGAGTGAACCCGGAAGGCAGGGTTTTCACGCGCTCCACCGACAACGGCGGATCTTTCCAATAGTCGACCGTAACCATCGTGCCCTCCCGTGTACAAAAAGATCATGGCAAAATGCCGGAACAATTGTTACACAGGATGGATTATAATTACAATATTTTTATTATTTAATAATAATTTTTGTGGGACAACTTTTCAACTTCGGCCCCCTCACCCGGGCTGCGCCCACCCTTGTACGATACAAGGGGGTCCGGGTGCAGGGGCACCCCCCTGTGGGTGCCCTTGCCTGACCTGGGAGGAATCGTAACGGTACTGCTCATACCTACCCACAGGCACATATCATTCTATTCCGTATTCCTTGAGCTTATACAGCAGGGCACGATGGCTGATCTCGAGTATCCGTGCCGCATGGGTCCTGTTGCCGCCGGTCTTGTCGAGGACTCGTCGGATGAGGTCCCGCTCCAGACGCTCGGCAGCCTGCTTCAGGGAAAGGCAGTCATCGGGCGCGGGTACGGCAGGCGACGAAATGCCAGCGCTTTGCCGGATGTTTTCAGGAAGACATTCCATGCCGATAACGTCACGTTCGCAAAGCACCATCCCCCGTTCGATGCAGTTTTCCAGTTCGCGGACGTTCCCCGGCCAGCGATAGTCCATACAGACTTTCAGCGCCTCAGGTGAAAGAGATGCACCCGTTTTGCCGAAACGTTCCCCGTACTTCTCCAGAAAGTGACCGGCAAGGATGGGTATGTCCTCTGCCCGCTCCCTGAGCGGCGGGACAGTGATGGAAAATACGTTCAGGCGGTAGAAGAGGTCCTCCCGGAACCTTCCCTCGGCCACATCGCGCGCCAAGTCCCGGGATGTGGCCGAGACGACCCGCACATCGACCGTTCGCGACGAGCCTGCGCCGACGGGCCGCACCTCTCCCTCCTGCAGAACCCGGAGCAGCTTGACCTGAAGGAAAGGCGGCATTTCGCCGATCTCGTCGAGAAACAGCGTGCCCCCGTTCGCCTGGACGAAAAGGCCGGCCTTGTCGCTCACGGCATCGGTAAAAGCCCCCTTGACGTGTCCGAAGAGTTCGCTCTCCAGGAGGGTTTCCGGAATCGCACCGCAGTTCAGCGCGACGAAAGGAGATTTCTTGCGATTGCTGTTGTGGTGGATAGCCCGTGCAATCAGTTCCTTGCCGGTGCCGGACTCGCCCAGGATGAGCACGGTCGTCTTGAAGTCGCAGACCTTCGTGATAAGGGAGAAGATGTCGCGCATCCTCGGTGTCTTGCCGATGATGTTGGAGAATGAATACTCACGGCCCACCTCGGCGCGAAGCTGCCGGTTTTCCTGCTTGAGCCGCTCCCTCTCTTCGGCTTTCCTGAGCACGAGGAGTATCTCGTCGTTCTTGAAAGGCTTGGACAGGTAGTCGTAGGCTCCGAGTTTCATACATTCAATGGCCGTGTCGACAGTGCCGTAGGCAGACATCATGATAATGGTCGCTTCCGAACCAGACGCCATGCTCCTGCGAATGAACTCGGGCCCGTCAACATTCGGCATCCTGATGTCGCACAGTATGAAGTCATAGGCAGTCTGCTCCGCCATCCGCAATGCATCGCTGCCGTCAACCGACTCATCGACCAGGTATCCCTGTTTCCTCAGCACGACCTGCAGCATATGCCGCAGGTTTGCCTCATCATCAACGACCAGTATCCGTTTCCCCTCATCGTTCTTTTTCATGGTCAACGTCGTCCTTACCGGTTGTTCAATGCCTCCGGACTTTCCGTTCTTCCGAAGAGCAGCATCAGTCCGACCCCTTTTTCGCTGCCGGCAACCATACGGCAAATTTCGTCCCCACCGACAAAGCGCTCTCAACGGTAATCCTGCCGCCCATGGAGTCAACAATCCGCGCCGTCACGGCCAGTCCGAGCCCGGTACCCTTGCCCGGCTCCTTGGTGGTGAAAAACGGATCGAAAATCCTCTCCAGATTTTCCGGCGCTATGCCCGTACCGCTGTCGCTCACTTCAATTTTCACATAGTGCATGTTTTCACGTAGATTGACCGGCGCAGAGAACGCTCCGCGAAAATCGTCCCTGCGGCGTCCTCTGATGGTTTTCGCGGACACCATCCGCGCGTCCGCCGACGGAGCGGCTGTGTCCGCAGAGACCCGCACCGCCAGATTGCCGCCGCCGGGCATGGCATCACGCGCATTGATGAACAGGTTTATGAAGACCTGCTGCAGTTCATGACGGTCGGAGGCAAGACAGGGAAGCTCCTCCCCGATCACGAGGGAAGTGACAATGTTCTTGAATACGCCCTGTTCCTCCATGATTTCCATGCAGTGACGCAGCAGCTGCGCTGCATCCACACATTCCCGTTCAGCGGAAGACGGCCGCGCATAATCCAGCAGGCCGCGTATGATGCGGTCGATGCGGCTCGCCTCTTCCTCGATCCGCCTGAGATAATCGGCCTTCTCGGTATCGGCAGCCAGTTCATCCTTCAGGATGCCCGCATAGCCGAGAATCGCCGCCAGGGGGGTGCCGATCTCATGGGCCGTACCGGCGGCAAGCAAACCGACGGAAGCCATTTTCTCCGAACGGATTGCCTCTTCGCGGGCAGACGCCAGTTCCACATTGATGCGTTGCAGTGCTTTGATGCTCCCTTCCGTTTCATCCCGCTTCTGGCGCAGGGTTCCGGCCATGCGGTTGAATGATTCGGCAAGCTCGGCAAGCTCTCGAGTACCGTGCACCGGAACGCGGCAGTCCAGATCGCCCTGTTCGATTCTCCCGGTTGCCGCCAGCAGCCGCCGTATCGGGCTGACGATGAGACGCGAAAGGACAGAGGCGCCGATACCCAGGAGCAGGAGAAAGTCGAGCACGAAATACACCATGAACATCTGGCGGGAACGGGCGAGGCGGCCGTATTCAGGGACGAGCGACAATGAAAGGCGGACGGCGCCGGAAACCTCCGTGCCTTCCAGAATCGGGGCATAGCGCGAAATGACAAGCCCGCTTTCAGAGAAAGCAGCGTATTCCATCCCGGTTCGCAAAACGTCGCTGAGCCTGGAGTCAATGCCGCGGGATTCGGCCAGGTGGTAGACTTCCCGGCCGCTCCGGTCAACGACCACAAGTCCCCGGAAGCCTTTTTCCCGCGCCAGCCGCTCGGCGAAGCGGTCTGCGCCGGTCGGAGTCCGTCCGGCAGTGAACCCCGGAGTGAGGAGGTGAATGTATGAGGACAACAGCAGCCGTCCCGATTCGCTCTTCTGGGTGAGGAGATCGTGTTCGGCCGTTCTGAATGAAATGAGGCTCAGGAGCAACCAGGTGAGGATCAGCAGTAACGAGACGGACGCCAGTATCGTAAAGGTCAGGCTGAATCTGAAAGTCTTCATGTCGCGCCCTACCCCCGGGAATTACTCCCGAAGCCCAGATACCAGGCAATGATCTGCCTGCCGAAGAAAATGAACATGAGCGCGCCGAAAGCAAGGAACGGGCCGAAAGGCAGGGAAAGCTGCGAG
The DNA here is from genome assembly GCA_002419385.1 of Geobacter sp. UBA5735. GTDB lineage: Bacteria > Desulfobacterota > Desulfuromonadia > Geobacterales > Geobacteraceae > RPRC01. The sequence goes on along the minus strand of DIFZ01000046.1, from coordinate 63,173 downwards.
TCCTTTTTCCGGGCCAGCATCAGCGAAATTCCCACGGCCGAACCGGCCAGCGAACTCAGAAAAATGATGAAAGGAACCGCCCTCCAGCCAAGGAAAGCCCCCATCATGGCCAGGAGCTTGATGTCGCCGCCTCCCATCCCCTCTTTCCGCGCAATCAGCTGATAGGCAGAGGCCACCAGAAGGAGGCTGCCGCCGCCCGCTGCAATCCCCAGGAGAGACTCCTTCCAGCTGAGAATCTCTCCCGGAAGGTACATGTTTTCGATGAAGAACGACAGGATGAAACCGAGAACGATGCCCGGCAGGCTTATCTCGTCAGGGATGATGCGATGTTCCAGGTCGATGAATGTGACGACGATCAATGCCGCACAGAACAGGAACATAGCGAAGAACGTGACGGAAACGCTGAATTTGAAGAACAGCAGCACCGCAAGGAGCCCGGTGACGGATTCGACTACCGGGTAGCGGGGGGATATTTTCTCCTTGCAGCAGCGGCACTTCCCTCCCAGCATCAGAAAGCCGAAAACAGGGATATTGTCGTACCACAGGATGCGGCTGCCGCAGCGGGGACAACTGGAGGGAGGAAAAACGATGGACTGGTCGCGCGGAAGCCGGTAAATGCAGACGTTCATGAAGGAACCGAAAATCGAACCGATCAGAAATACCACACAAGCCCACAACAGCGATGGAATCATCGGAACTCCTCAATCCTGTCATTCGGGTTCCTTTTGGAAACCCAGGTGTAGGGGCAGGCTCCCGCCTGCGTGCTGAAGCGCTTCGGCGCGCAAGCCCGTGCCTGCCCTCATAAAAGGAAGTGCCCCTACTTCAGCTTCCTGATTTTTTCCAGGCTCTCCAGCAGGATCTGCCGCTTGTTGGCAAACTGCTCCAGTTTTTCCTTCTCTCCGGCAACGACGTTGGCCGGCGCCCGTCCCACGAAATCGGGATTATCCAGCTTCCTGGAGAGAAACTCGATATCCTTGTCCACCTTGCCGATTTCCTTCAGGAGGCGCTTTTCTTCCTCTTCTACGTTTACCAATCCCTTCAGCGGCACGATGATCCTCACCTCGCCCGCAACCTGAACAGCCGAGTCAGTGGGACTTTCGACGGACATGCCTACCGTCAGTGCCGAAAGACGTGCCATCGCCGTTATGTAATCCCGGTTTCTCTCCATGACCTCGAGGCTTTCGGCAGTCGAACAATCTAGTATCGCCGCAATCTCCTTGCTGGGCGGCACAGCCACCTCACCCCGTATGTTCCGGATTCCCCGGATGGCTTCCATCACCAGTTCCATCTCCCGGGCGCCTGTTGCGAAGGCATCCCACGTTTCAGACGGCAGTGGGTAGGAAGCAGCCATGATCGTCGGCGTCGGACGTTTGCCCGGCAGGCTCTGCCAGATCTCTTCCGTGATAAAGGGCATGAAGGGGTGGAGCAGGCGCAGAAGGTTCTCCAGCACTGTCCAGAGCACGTACCGCGCAGCAGCCCTCCTTTCGGGGGCCCCCTTGTACAGGTCTTCCTTTACCAGTTCGATGTACCAGTCGCAGAACTCGCTCCAGGTGAAACGGTACAGAGAAGAAGCCGCATCATTGAAACGGAAACCCGCAAGCGCCCCATCGGTTTCCCTGGCCGTTTCGCCTAAGCGGAAGAGAATCCAGCGATCTGCATTGGACAGTTGGAGACCCTCCAGGGGCATCCCGTCCGGCTCGAAGTCCTGCAGGTTCATCATGGCGAAACGCGAAGCGTTCCAGATCTTGTTGACGAAGTTCCGGTAACCGGCAATACGCTCTTCAGCCAGCTTGATGTCCCGCCCCTGGGCGGCAAAGGCCGCGAGCGTGAAACGGAAGGCGTCTGCGCCGTATTCATCGATAACAGTCAGCGGATCGATGACGTTGCCACGGGACTTGCTCATCTTCTGCCCCTGAGAGTCACGCACCAGCGCATGGATGTATACATCGCGGAAAGGAACGTCACCCATGAAGTGGAGGCCCATCATCATCATCCTGGCCACCCAGAAGAAGAGAATATCGAAACCGGTGACGAGACAGGCAGTCGGGTAAAAGGCTTCAAGCTCAGCGGTCCGTTCAGGCCACCCCATGGTGGAAAAGGGCCAGAGGGCCGAAGAAAACCAGGTGTCCAGGACATCGGTCTCCTGCCGGAGCTCGTCGCTGCCGCAGGCTGTGCAGCATGAAGGCTCTTCCTTCGCAACGGTAACCCCGCCGCAGTGGTCGCAGTACCAGGCAGGTATTCTGTGTCCCCACCATATCTGACGGGATATGCACCAGTCGCGGATATTCTCCATCCAGTCGTAGTAGGTGTTTTCCCACTGCTGGGGGACGATCCTGGTCCTGCCGCCGCGGACCGCTGCAATGGCCTCTTCGGCCAGCGGGGCAACTTTTACGTACCACTGGAGCGACAGGTAGGGCTCGACCGTGGTCTTGCAGCGGTAACACCCCCCCACCGCCAGGTTGTGGGGCTCGATCCTGTCCAGAAGGCCTTTTTCTTCCAGGTCGGACAGGATCTTCCTGCGCGCGGCAAAACGGTCGAGCCCCTCGTACTGATGCCCCGCAGCATTGATGATCCCCGACTCGTCGAACACGTTGACCAGGTCGAGGTTGTGGCGTCTCCCCACCTCGAAGTCGTTGAAATCGTGGGCTGGTGTGATCTTGACCACACCGGTGCCGAACTCCATGTCCACGTATTCGTCGCCGATAATGGGTATGCTGCGGTTGACAAGGGGCAGAACTACAGTGCGGCCGATAAGATCGCTGTACCGCTCATCTGCCGGGTTGACCGCCACGGCAGTGTCGCCCAGCATGGTTTCCGGCCTGGTGGTGGCAACCACGAGGAATCGGTCAGAGCTTTCGATCGGGTAGCGCAAATGCCACAGGCTGCCCTGCTGCTCTTCGTGCTCCACCTCAATGTCGGACAGTGCCGTATGACACCGCGGGCACCAGTTGATGAGCCTGTTGTCACGATAGATCAGACCTTCTTCGTAAAGCCTCACGAAAACTTCCCGGACAGCTTTTGAAAGCCCTTCATCCATGGTGAACCGTTCACGTTCCCAGTCACAGGATGCGCCCAGGCGCTTCAGTTGGCCGATGATCTGGCCGCCCGATTCACCCTTCCATTTCCAGACCCGCTCTACAAAGGCATCGCGCCCGATCTCATGCCTGCTGGAATTCTCCGCGGCCAACTGCCGTTCGACCACGTTCTGGGTAGCTATTCCTGCATGATCGGTGCCCGGCATCCAGAGCACGTTCGAGCCTGACATCCGTTTCCAGCGGCAGAGTATGTCCTGGAGAGTATTGTTGAGAGCGTGGCCCATATGGAGCACACCGGTGATATTGGGTGGGGGGATGACGATGCTGTATGGGTCTTTGTCAGAAGGAAGCTCGGCGTGGAAATAACCTTGCCGCTCCCATTCAGGGTACCATTTTTCTTCAACCGACTTCGGTTCATATACCTTGGCAAGTTCAAAAACAGACATGGGCCGTCCCTCTATCGACATACCCGCAAAAGCAGGCGGAATTGTGTGTTTCTTACCGGCGGAACCGCTCGCAAAAAGCTGCCCCAGTTGGTCTCCCCGGAGTCCGGAAATGAAAATGGGGATATGCATCCCCATGTAAAAACTCTATCGGTCAGCGACCGAAAAAAATTGCCGGCCGCAGATGATCAACGGCCGATGCCTTCCTTGATTTTCCGGATCTCCTCGCGAATGATCGTCTCGGCAAGGTCGGGGACCACGTCCCAGGCTATCTTTTCTATGACCTCCCGGGAAATTCGCGAGATTAAGGCGGACAGCTGTTCTTCGGAAAGAGTGACCTGAGCCGCGTCACCGGTGGGAACCGCAACCGCCAACGCCGGTTCGGCATCGACACTGGATTCGGCAACAGGCACATACGCTTCATCCGGCGCAAACCCGAATTCGGGTTCGATCATTTCCGTCGCTGCATGGTCCAGCGAATCGTACTGGTGAGATTGTGCTTCCGCAGCCACCGGCTCTGGCGAAAAAGCGGTTTCCACCGGCATATCGCCAAGATCTATCCTTTCACCGGGGAGAGTCGCCGCGGCCGGAGATTCCGTGGCGGAAAACCCGGAAAACACAGTTGATTCGGTCTCGTCGACGAATGCCGGCAGCTCTGCAGCCTCCGGTACGCTGACTTCATCGCATGCGGGCGCTTCCTCCGCCGGCATCGGTTCTCCAATGCTGATCTCGGCGATTTCCTCCTGCTCGTCCTTCAGAGTGACGGATTCAACCTCCTCGACCAAGTCGGGAAAACCTTGTTGTCCTTCCTCGAAAACCTCTCCATAGCAGACTTGCTCGTCCTCCTCGAAAGACCCCCACGGATCATCATCAGGGCTGGCCTCGACAATATCGACTGATGACAGGACTATTATGTTTTCCAGCCCTGGTTCATCGGCTGCAGGGCTCACCGTCTCCAGTGGCGGAGCTGTTTCCATCGGCGTCTCGGCGTGCGCCTCGTCGGCACCGAGATGTATGAAGTTCCTGAACGACTCGTTGAGGTTTGCGGAAACGGCGGGGGGCACAACCGGCTCTTCAACCAGGAGCGCCTCGGCACGTGAAGGCGTCACTGCTTCCGTGGATGCCGGCGCAGCTGCCGACCGTGTCGCTCCCAGATCCAGCAGAGCGTGCACTTTTTCAAGAAGGTTCTGGGATTCGAACGGCTTCGTGATATGGTCGTCAATTCCACTGGTGCGGGCCATTTCTTCCTCGAACGGCTCAAAGGCGCCTACCAGCAGCAGGAGGGGAGTCTCCTTCAGGACAGGGTCTCGGCGTATTTCCGCGCAGACTTCATACCCGCTTATGTCGGGCATCAGCGCATCAACGAGCATTACCGACGGCCTGATCTCCCGAGCCTTCGCCAGTGCGTCGTTCCCGTTGTCCACCACGACCAGTTCATAGTCCTCATTGGCAAATATTATGCCGACCACTTTCTGGATGGTGATGCTGTCATCAGCGAGCAGAACTGTAGTACCCATGGAACAACCTCCGGCAGGAAAGGTGAACAGCGGAAAAGCAAACGGCTCAGAAACGGGCGAAGGTCCGAATAAAACACGAAAAAACTAGCATAATCCACCCACTGTGTCAAGGTTTTTACCGAGTGGCAGGTCATCCATGCACTTGCCCCTGAATTCCGGAAACCATTTACCGACCGGGTCAAGCAGATTGAGAACTCCTTCGTCGGCCAGCTTCATGACACAATCGATGCTGTCTTCAGCCCGCACCAGTTCTTCGAGGGATTCGTCCATGCCCAGTATTGGCGTGGCCGTAAAAAAAAGCACCGCAAGCAGGAGAAGCGGAAGATGTGCGCGTGCAACCCTGAGCATCATCCCTGCCGGCCTCAGGTCCGGTAATCGGCGTTTATGGTCACATAATCGTGGGAAAGGTCGCTGGTGAAAACAACGGCGTTCCCGCTACCGAGCTGCAGATCGATTGTAACGGAAAACTCTCTTTTCTTCAGTATTTCAGTGCCTCTTGCTTCGGCGTCCCCCCCGACGAAGATGCCATCCCGGACCATGAGGACATCATCGAAAGAAAGACAGGCCCGGTCCTGGTCGATTTCCGCGCCGGAATAGCCGACTGCCGCCAGGATCCGCCCCCAGTTGGCGTCCTGGCCGAAGAACGCGGTCTTCACCAGCGATGAGTTGGCTACGGCCATGGCCGCCCGTTTCGCGTCCGCCTCATTGACCGCCCCGCGGACATGGATCCCGACCAGCTTGGTCGCCCCTTCCCCGTCGAGAACGATCTGTTTCGCCAGGCTCAGGAGGATCCCGCTCAGCAGGCTTTCAAAGTCTGCGGCTTCCGGGCTGCCTTCCCTGATCGGGGCATTTCCCGCCATGCCGCTGGCCATGATGGAGGCCATATCATTCGTGGAGGTATCACCGTCAACGGTAATGATATTGAAAGAAGAATCGACAGCGCGGCGGAATGCTTTGTCGAGGAAAGCAGGATCGACCGCGGCATCGGTCACCAGGAATGACAGCATGGTCGCCATGTTGGGCATGATCATCCCCGATCCCTTTGCAACGCCGGCAATGGAATAACTTTTCCCGCCGGCCTCACCTTGCCGCGTTTCGAGCTTGGGGAACGTGTCGGTCGTCATGATGGCACGGGCCACCTCTTCCATTGAACGGGAAGCAGCGGCATTGACCAGTGGGGGAATTGCAGCTCGTATCCTCTCCATGGGAAGCTGTTTTCCGATAACCCCGGTTGAGGCAACCAGCACCATGCCTTCGGGAATTCCGCACCCCTCAGCCACCAGTCTGGCTGTTTCGGCCGCATCAGCCATCCCCTGGGCCCCGGTGCACGCATTGGCGTTTCCGCTGTTGACCACCAGCGCCCGGGCAACACCCCCGGCAGCATGCTGCATGGAAAGAAGCACCGGCGCCGCCTTGACCCTGTTCGTAGTGAAAACCGCTGCCACGGCAGCGGGCACCTCGGAAAGGATAAGCGCCAGGTCGAGCCTGCCCGGCTTCTTGACCGCCGCCTCGACCGCAGAAAACCTGAATCCCTTCACCTTGACGCTCTTGCCTCCCTCAACCATCTCACAATCCATTGACATCGCCCCTCGATTCTTGCATCTGGCATCCAGCATTCAGACGTTACCTTTGCCCTTTGCCTTTTGCCGTTTGCCTTTTGCCCTGTGCCTTTTGCCCTTTGCCTTTTGCCGTTTGCCCTGTGCCTTGTGCCCTGTGCCTTGTGCCTGCTTCTATTTCGCTCCGCAGCACTTCTTGTATTTCAGGCCGCTTCCGCAGGGGCAGGGGTCGTTGCGCCCCACCTTGCTGCTTTTCGCGGGCTGCTGCGCCGGCTCGTCCCCGGCCAGGTTGAAGACCAGACGCTGTTTCCGCTGGTGCTGCTCCATCTTCTCCACATCGCCTTCATGGGCGATCTGCACCCAGAATATCTTGCCCACCAGTTCCTGGCGGATCCTGGTGATCATGTCGATGAAAAGTTGATAGGCTTCCTTCTTGTACTCCTGCTTGGGATCCTTCTGCCCGTAGCCGCGGAGCCCGATGCCTTCCTTGAGGTGGTCGATCGACAGGAGGTGGTCCTTCCACTGGGCGTCGATGGTCTGGAGCATGATCACCTTGATGAGGTGGTCCATCAGTTCGTCGCCGAATGACTCCAAGCGGGCCTGGAAGACTTCGCGCACTTTTTCGCGGAGGACATCGCGGAAGATATCCGGGGTCAGGCGGTCCATCACATCGTCGGGCATCTCGAACTGGAAGCCGAACGACTGGTAGGTGGCAGACATGATCCCCTCCCAGTCCCATTCCGTGGCGCTGACCTTATCAATGGCAAATGCCTCCACCAGGTCTTCCACCGTCTCGTCCATCATTTCGAGGAAACTCTCGCGCAGTTCCACGCCACCCAGTATTTCGCGCCGCTGGGTATAGATGACCTCGCGCTGCTTGTTCATGACGTCGTCGTATTCGATCAGGTGTTTGCGTATCTCGAAATTGTGGGCCTCGACCTTTTTCTGGGCGTTCTCGATCGCCCTGGAGATCAGCCCGTGAGTTATGGCCTCGCCCTCGTCGATCTTGAGCATGTCCATGATCTTGGTCACTCGCTCGGCACCGAATATCCTCAGCAGGTCGTCTTCGAGGGAGAGATAGAAGCGGGACGAGCCGGGGTCGCCCTGGCGGCCGGAACGTCCGCGAAGCTGGTTGTCGATGCGGCGGGACTCGTGACGTTCCGTGCCGAGGATATGCAGGCCGCCCAGGGCCACCACCTCGTTGTGCTCCGCGGAGCACTGTTCCCGGTACGTGTTGAGAACGGCCTGATATTCATCTTCGGACGCCTCCGGGTTGGCCTTCAGCCACTGCTTGGCCAGCGCCTCCGAGTTCCCCCCGAGCAGGATGTCGGTACCACGGCCGGCCATGTTGGTGGCAATGGTCACCATGCCTTTGCGGCCAGCCTGGGCAACGATCTCGGCTTCCTTTTCGTGCTGCTTGGCGTTGAGAACGCTGTGGGGAATCCCCAGGCGCTGCATGAGCGTGGACAGAACCTCGGATTTCTCGATGGATATGGTGCCCACCAGCACCGGCTGGCCCTTGGCATGGAGTTCCTTGACTTCCTCCACCACTGCCTTGAATTTCTCTTTTTCGGTCTTGTAGACCACATCGGGGAAGTCAGGCCGCAAAAGGGTCCGGTTGGTCGGGATGACCACCACGTCCAGCTTGTAGATCTTGTGGAATTCGGCGGCCTCGGTATCAGCAGTACCGGTCATGCCGGCAAGCTTTTTGTACATGCGGAAGTAGTTCTGGAAGGTGATGGTGGCCAGGGTCTGGTTCTCGTTCTCTATCTCCACCCCCTCCTTCGCCTCGATGGCCTGGTGAAGGCCGTCGGACCAGCGCCTGCCCGGCATGAGACGACCGGTGAACTCGTCGACGATCAGCACCTCGCCATCCTTGACCACGTAATCCACATCCCGCTTGAACATGGCATGGGCACGGAGGGCCTGCTGGACATGATGGAGCGTCTCGATATTGCCCGGGTCGTAGAGGTTGTCGATCTTCAGCATCCTCTCGACCTTCTGGATGCCCTCTTCCGTCAGTGTCGATGATTTGGCCTTTTCATCTATGGTGTAGTCGCCCGTATACCGTTTCCGTTTCCCGGACAGGGTATTGGCTTCCTCTTCTATTACCTCGCCCTTGACGAGGTATGGGATGATCCGGTCGATGATGTAATATTTGTCAGTGCTCTCTTCGGTCGGCCCGGAGATGATGAGGGGGGTACGGGCCTCGTCTATGAGAATTGAGTCAACCTCGTCGACGATCGCATAATGGAACTCCCGCTGGACATAGTCATCCAGGCTGAATTTCATGTTGTCCCTGAGGTAGTCGAAACCGAACTCGTTGTTGGTGCCGTAGGTAATGTCGGCTGCGTAAGCCTCCCGACGCTCATGGTCGTCAAGGCCGTGAACGATGACCCCGACCGACATGCCCAGAAAGCGGTAGATCTGCCCCATCCATTCCGAGTCGCGCTTTGCCAGGTAGTCGTTGACCGTTACGACATGCACGCCGCGGCCGGTCAGGGCATTGAGATAGCACGCCAGTGTCGCCACCAGGGTCTTGCCCTCGCCGGTTTTCATTTCCGAGATCTTTCCCTGGTGGAGCACCATGCCGCCGATGAGCTGCACGTCGAAATGACGCATCTTCAGCACCCGTTTGCCCGCCTCGCGCACCAGGGCGAACGCTTCGGGAAGGATCGAATCCAGGCTCTCGCCCCGGGCGACCCGTTCCTTGTATTCGAAGGTCTTCGCCCGCATGCCGTCGTCGGACAATGCCGAGATTTCAGGCTCCAGGGAATTTATTGTTTCGACGATCGGCCAGAGACGTTTCAGCTCACGCTCGTTCTTGCTGCCGACGATCTTTTTGATTATAGTTCCTACTCCTAACATGATAGGTCAGTCTCCTGATTACCGCGGATTGGAATAAAATAACATCACAAGTTAGCACACTGGATTGATTTGCTCAACAGAAAAGGCTGCGGATCAACGGGCAGGGAAGACAGAGGCGGGGAACCCGCCTCATCTCCTGGTGCTGAATGCAAGGGCGTGAACCTGTTCGTATTCTTCCACGAAATGGGCCTTGATCCCCTTTTTCAGGTAAGCCGGCAACTCCTCGAAATCCTTGCGGTTCCCTTCGGGAAAGATGAGGGTTCTGATTCCCGAACGGCGTGCTGCGATGGTCTTCTCCTTCACTCCGCCTATGGGGAGGACGCGGCCGGTGAGCGTCAGTTCACCGGTCATGGCCATTTTTCCGCGCACCGGCTTTCCGGTGATCATGGAAATGAGGGCAGTGGTCATGGTAACGCCTGCCGAAGGGCCGTCCTTGGGTGTAGCCCCGGCAGGCACGTGCAGGTGCACGAAGTGGGTGTCGAAGTAGTCCCCCGAAGTCCCGTACTTTTCCAGATGCGCCATCACGTATGAGTAGGCAATCTCCGAACTCTCCACCATCACCGAGCCGAGCTGACCGGTCTGCTTGAACCCCTTGGTCTTGCTGGGCATGGCCGCAGCTTCGATCTGCAGGGTTGCGCCGCCCATGCTGGTCCAGGCGAGGCCGGTCACCACCCCCGCCACATCCTCGAACACTTCGTCAGGATTGAACAGCGGATTGCCCAGGTACTCCTTGATTTCACTCTCGCCGACAACGATCGGTTCGGCCCTGCCTTCAGCGAACTCCATCGCGGACCTGCGCATGATCTTCTTGATGCGGTTTTCCAGGCTCCTGACCCCGGCTTCCCTGGCATAGCCGTCGATGATCTTCACCAGCATATCCTTCGGGATAGCCACCTGTCCTTTCTTGAGGCCATGATGATCGAGCGCCTTCGGGATAAGGTAGCGACGGGCTATTTCCACCTTTTCCTCCAGTATGTAGCCCGCAAGGCGGATGATCTCCATGCGGTCCAGGAGGGCGGGCGGTATCGTGTCGAGCTGGTTTGCCGTGGCCACGAACATGACATTGGAGAGATCGAAGGGTACATCCAGGTAATGGTCGCGGAACGCCGAGTTCTGTTCCGGGTCCAGAACTTCCAGCAGGGCCGATGCCGGATCGCCCTGGAAGGAAGCCCCGATCTTGTCGATCTCGTCCAGCATCAGCACCGGGTTTGAGGTGCCGGCCCGCTTCATGGCCTGAATGAACTTGCCCGGCATGGCGCCGATGTAGGTGCGGCGGTGGCCCTTGATCTCGGCCTCGTCGCGCATGCCTCCCAGGGAGAAGCGGTAGAACTTGCGTGCCAGCGCATCAGCGATGCTTTTGCCTACGGATGTCTTGCCCACTCCCGGCGGTCCGACCAGGCAGAGGATGGAGCCGGAAATGTTGCCCTTCATCTTGCCCACGGCAATGAATTCCAGTATCCGGTCCTTGACGTCTTTCAGTCCGTAGTGGTCACGATCCAGCACCTTTCGCGCCCGCTGCAGGTTATATGAATCCTCGCTGAACTTTCCCCAGGGAAGAATGGTCAGCCAGTCCAGGTAATTGCGGCTCACGTTGTATTCGGGAGAGGTCGGCTCGATGAGCTGGAGCTTCTCCATCTCCTCCTCCACCGCTTTCTGCGCCTCCTCGTTGAGGGTCAGGTCCTGCAGCCGCTCGCTGAACTTCTCCAGCTCCGTGGTCTTGCCCTCTTTCTCCAACCCCAGCTCTTTCTTGATCATCTTCAGCTGCTCGCGGAGAAAAAACTCGCGCTGACGCGCCGAAATCTTGTCCTCAACCTGCTTGGTGATCCTGCTCTGCAGGCGGTAGACCTCCAGTTCCTTCTTCAGCAGCACCAGCACCCGGTCAATGCGGTGACGGACATCGAAGGTCTCCAGGACCTGCTGCAGCTCCTGCCCTTCGGCGCTGGTCAGGTTGGCGGCGAAATCGGCCAGCCGGCCAGGATCGTCCATACTGGAGCGGTTCAGGAAGAGCTTGGTTTCCTCGGAAAAGAGGGGATTCAGCTGGATGAGTTCCTTCAGCGTGGAGATGACGGCCATGGAATAAGCCTGAAGCTCCGGATTGACCGAGAGTTCCGCACTGTAGTGGTAGGTAACGCGGGCGATGAGACCGTCCGCGGTTCTGGTGGCCTGCTCTATGATGAAACGCTCCACGTTGTTGAGCATGAGGTGGGCGTTTTCGTCATCCGCATGTATGATCTGCAGAATCTTCGCCGCCACGCCCACATGATGCAGGTTCTCGGGTATATCTTCACCATAGGCGTCCTTCATCAGGACCAGCCCTATTGTCCGGTCACCCTGCTCCATGACCCTCTTTATGGCTGTTATCTTCTCGGCGCCCTTGACAACCAGCGGGATGAGGATGCCGGGGAATGTGGGCCGCATTTTCAGGGGAATCAGGGGGAGGAATTTCGGCAGGACATCCGCGGCAACCACGAGCCCGCTTTCGGAATCCTTTCTTTCATCCGCGGGATCGGGGTTGCCGTTTCCGTCAGCAGTGTATTTCGTTTTCGCCATTTTTCACGCTCCCTTTTCGGTAGATTATTAGAAGACTAATCACCAGGGAGGTGAATGTCAATGCAAAGAAAAGCGATGGCCCCTTGCCGTCCCTCTTACCATGTGGGCCCGACGTCCGAAGGTGGGGCGATGAGGGGCAGATTAAAGCTGACGTTCTGGTTCGAACCGTTCTGCAAACGAATCGTGGGTAGCCCGTTTCTCCAGTAGTTGTTGCCGAGAGGGATCGTCCACCCGCCCGTCATGAAGCTGAGATCAAGCGGGTTCGATGAATCAAAGGAATTGAATGCAATCTGTCCGTAATTCACGGGCAGCACCGATGCATTCTCGAAATCCAGTACATAATTGTATATCCCCGGCGTCACGACATTGTAGAGCATCCGGAAGCCGGTCGTTTTCTGGTCGCCGAAGATCATGGGGCAAAGACCGCTGATGCCGCAATGCTCGATCATGGCCCCGGAATGGATCTCCAATCCTGCATAAGATGTAGCGTTCGGTGTTGCGGAGATGTGGAGATTGTAGAGCCTCGGGCTGCAATCAGCAATGTACAGGGAACTGGATCCGGCCTGCAGATTGCTTATGCGGGCATTCTGCAATAACGTCCCGTTATCGCCGGATGTGGTATAATCCACCGCGTTGACGATATTCAGCCTGAATCCCTGGTTGGCCGTCAGCGCAGAACCTCCCGTGCCGTGGGACGTGAAGACGGCCGGGGAACCGGTCGAGGCGAGAACCCGCAGCAGCCCGTTGACAGTGAGGCTCTGGTTTTGAACTATGTCGATCAACCCATTATTCATCACATAGAGCTTCGTGTTTGTTGCAACGGCAAGACTGCCACCGTCCACAGTCATGCTACCTTCGATTACATAGGGACTTGCCGCGGCCGAAGTTGTGAAACCTGCCGGGTAATCGCCGCTCAAACGGGTGCCGTGCACAGTTGCAACGGTGTCGGAATAGCCGGATTCGGCAGTTGCCACGGAAGTCACCCTGTAGGTGTAGAGCACCCCGTCTCCGGACGGAGAGGCGATCGGGTCGTCGTAAACGGTCCCGGCAACCAGTACGGAATTGAGTTTTGTGAACGTTGTTCCGTCAGTGCTTCGGTAGATGTTGTAGCCAGTGACTGCGACACCGGCAGGCGCGGACCAGTTCAGGCGGATGGTCCCGAGAGAGCCGGTGGCGGTCAATCCGCCAGGAATTGCAGAGGAAGCGTCGTCAGAACCGCCTCCACCGCCGCATGCGGCTATACCCGCCAGCAAGGCAAAATACAAAACGGATGAGAGAATACAATGCTTCACCGGGATTCCTCCTCTATTCGGGAAAATGCCGGCATGGGGCGGCATGCCGGCTTCCAGCGTGCAGGAGCATGAAAAAATCCCCCCCAGATCCTCCACGCATATCCAATCAAACTGAAACCGCTGTTGTTCCTGCTTTCCCATGCAATCAAACGCGAAAGAAAGCAGTGGCGCAGAGAGCGTTCCGGTCTGCCGGACGTAATAAGGGCAGGCCGAGTCAGCCGAAGGAAGACCTTTGCATTATTTATGTTTAATGTCAAATGTTTTATTGAAGTCTGGGCAGGGAATCGGCACGTGTTTTCCGGAATCTGCGGGAAATAGCTGAACAAGGAGGGATCTGGGTCATTCAACCCCCAGGATCACGCTGGATGCCTGGAACATGGCGCACGCATGATCACCTTCGACGAAAGCGAGCATCTGGGCACTTTCATTGGTTATTATGGCAGTTATTGTGTTCTCGCCGGAAAGTCCTACGGTCACTTCCGTATTCACTGCGCCCGGCACGATTTTGACGACCTTGCCGCAGAGTATGTTGCGCGCGCTTAGCCTGCAACTGTGCAGGTCCCTTCCCAGTATCACAGAAGACGCCTTAATGATGGCGCAGGCATCAATGTCTTCCATGAGCTCCAGGCTTTCCACGCTTTCATTGGTTACGATCGAAACGATTGAATCCCCGCAGGGCAGGACCAGCTCCACCTCCGAATTCACTGCACCCTTCTTCACCAGGCTCACGGTACCTTTGTAGATGTTCCGCGCGCTCACCTTCAGCGACATGCGGCGCAGAAACCGGTAGAACTTGTCCATGTCCTCGACCTTCTCGGCAAGATTGCTGAGAAACGTCTGGTGCTCTTCCTGAACTATCTTGAACGAACTGATGACTTTCTGGCCTTCCGGTGTCAGGTGCGTGCCGCCGCCGCCCCTGCCGCCGGTCATCCGCACCACGAGCGGCTTGTCAGCCAGATTGTTCATGGCATCCACGATCTCCCACGCAGTCTTGTAACTTATGCCCACTGCCTTTGCAGCCTTGGTGATGGACCCGAGAGCCTGGATTTTTTCCAGCAGCTCTATCCTGTCGCCGGCGAGGAATGCCCGTTCCGATTTGTCAAGCCATATCTTGCCGGAGACCCGCATCACATGCTCGTCCTGTTGCATGGAATCCTCCCTGTTCGATCTGTTTGCACGGCCACCGGCAACGATTTTACCCTCCACCTGCCAGGGCCATGAGCGGCGCGTCACCGTAATATAATCATAATGATAACGAATAGCAGAAAAACTGCTGAAGTGCAAATTCTTTCGGCAAGACAAGACCGCGCACCCGCCAGGGATACCGCAGCACACATTCAATGTTTCATATTATTTTTCATTGCGGGGTTGCGCCCCGAACATACGTGTTGTACATTTACAGGACGCTGAACGGCTGCAAAGAACTATCAATTCAGGGGGGCTTTATGGCAAACACATTGGAGATTTATAAATGCGAGATTTGCGGAAACATCGTTGAAGTGCTCCATGGCGGTGGAGGCGAACTGGTGTGCTGCGGCGAGGCGATGAAGCTTTTTGTCGAGAACACTGTTGACGCCTCAAAAGAAAAACATGTGCCAGTCATCGAGAGGAATGGCGACACGATCACCGTAAAGGTGGGAAGCGTACCCCATCCCATGGAAGAAAAACATTATATCGAGTGGATTGAAATCATCGCGGGCGGCAAATCCTGTCGGCAATTCCTCAACCCCGGAGAGGTTCCTGAGGCGGTGTTCAAGACTTCAGAGACGAACGTTACCGCCAGGGAGTACTGCAACATCCACGGGCTCTGGACGGCCAAAGGCTGAAAACCTCTGCTCACGATCCCATGGAGAAAGGGCCGCAGGCGCTCGCGCCGGGGGCCCTTTCTCGTGCCTGCATTCACAACCCGCAGAGGGACCGTCTCAACGTCCCTGTTCGACAATCCTTATGGAATTGATGACCACCGGTTCAACGGGCACATCCGAATGCCCCATCTTGGAACCGGTCTTTACCTGCCTGATCTGATCGACCGTCTCCATACCTTCCACAACCTGACCGAACACCGCATAACCGAAAAGGTCGGCCGTCTTGCCCCGATAATCAAGGAAAGTATTGTCCGTAACATTGATGAAGAACTGTGAAGTGGCACTGTCAACAACATTGGTCCGCGCCATGGCCAGGGTCCCCCTCAGGTTGGAAAGCCCGTTGGCCGCTTCGTTCTTGATGGCGAACTTGGTTTTCTTGGGCTGCAGAGAGGCATCCATCCCCCCTCCCTGAATCATGAAATCCTTGATCACGCGGTGGAAAACCAGCCCGTCATAATATCCGTCCTTCACATAGGAGAGGAAATTGCGGACGCTTATGGGCGCCTTGTCTTTGAACAGTTCGATCGTCACATTTCCCATGGAAGTCTCCATGAGGACCCGGGGATTGATTTCTTCAGTCATCTGTCACTCCTTTTGAGGATAATGACTTTTTTTACCACATTTTCGTCCCGGTGAGGAATCATTTTCATCAAGCTTTCGGCAACACGAGTTTGCCAAACAAAACAAATGCGGTATATTTAAACGTTACTTCTTATTATGCAACAGCTTGACTTATTTGCACGGTTTGTCAACGACAGCAGACAGCCTCATGCAATCCGTCTCAACCTCGCCCCCGACCACCTCCCCCATGCCCGAAACGGTAAGCTGCAGCGATCTGCCAGATGAATCACCGGAGTCCGGAGCAAAAGGCTACCGCACATGCAGGATACGGAAAAGACCATAACAGCGCTTGAAACGGAAAACGCCGCTCTTCGCAAGCGTATCCGGGAGCTCGAGACGGCCGAACGTGAATACCGGCAGACTAAAAAGACCCTCAAGACACAGCAGTTGCGCCTCCTGTCGCTTCTTAACAAACTGCCGGCCTTTGTCTACCTCCAGGCGCCCGACCATACCATCCGCTTCGCCAACCGGTTCTTTCGCACGCACTTTGGCAATCCGGGCGGCCGCAAATGCCACGAAATCCTTCGCGGGCAACCGCTCCCCTGCCCCGAATGCCGGACATTCCAGGTTTTCGAGACACAGACCTTTCAACAATGGCAATGGGACTGCCCACTGGACGGACGCTTTTACGAGGTGCTCGACTATCCCTTCATAGACGTGGACGGCACCCTGCTGGTTCTGGAACTTGGCATTGACATCACCTCGCGGAAAATGGTCGAACGTGACCTGCTGTCGCTCCAGGCGGAACTGGAAAAACGCGTGGCAGACCAGACGGCGCGTTTGACGGAAACCGTTGCATTGCTCCGTGACGAGATCATCCAGAGGGCGAAAACAGAGGATGCGCTGCGCACGAGTGAAGAACGGTATGCCTTGGCCGTCGCAGGTGCAAACGACGGAATATGGGACCGGGATCTTGTGTCGGGAAACATGTATTTTTCCACCCGTTGGAAGAGCATGCTCGGCTATGCGGATCACGAGATCAGCGACGACGTGCAGGAATGGAAATCAAGGATTCACGAAGACGATTACGAAACGACCCTGGCAAGCCTCGAGCACTACCTGAACGGGCGGATTCCCTCCTATGAAGTGGAATTCCGCATGCTGGCAAAAGACGGCACCTGGCGCTGGATCCGCAGCAAGGGCGCCTGCCTTCGCGACTCCAGGGAGAATGCCGTCAGGATAGCCGGCTCCCATTCTGACATAACCTGCCACAAGCAGATGGAGGAAGCACTCAGCACGTCGGAAAAGAAATACCGGAAGATTTTCCAGGAATCCCAGGACATGATCTTCATCTTTGACACCGACAACAGGCTGGTGGATGTCAACCGTGCCGCGGTCGATCTCATCGGTCACGCCAAAGAGGAAATCCTGGACATGGATTTCGCTTCCGGCATATGCGCGACCCCCACGGATATGGACCGTTTTCTCCGTGCCCTTTTCGCGGACGGTTATGTGAAGGGAAGCGAGGTCGGATTCAGACGCAAAGGCGGGGAAATCCGCACCGTGCATCTCTCGGCATCCCTGTTGCGGGATGAGGTTGATATCGTTACCGGATACATGGGAATTGCCCGCGACATTTCCGATAACAAGCGACTGGAACAGCAACTGTTACAAGCCCAGAAAATGGAGTCCATCGGTCTTTTGGCGGGTGGCGTCGCCCACGATTTCAACAACCTTCTGACCGCCATCTGCGGCTACGGCGAGACGATCAGGGAACAGTGCCCCACAGACGACACGCTCATCGGCGCCAGCGCCGAGCAGTTGCTGCATGCCGCCGAACGGGCCCGGGAACTGACCCATAACCTGCTTGCGGTCAGCCGCAAGCAGGTGACCAATCCCCGGCCGATACTGATCAACGATGCCATCTCGGACATGAAGAGACTCCTGGAGCGAATCATCGGCGAAGATATCCAGCTCACCCTCAACCTGAACATGAAGCAGCTCACCGTGATGGCAGACCAGGGCCAGCTTGAGCAGGTCTTGATCAACCTGGCCGCGAACGCCCGTGATGCCATGCCGGCCGGCGGCTGCATCATGATAGAGACTGATGAGGTTCTGATGAAGGAAGACGACAGACTTCTGCACGGGCTGCAGCACCAGGGGCGGTATGTCCGCATCAATGTTGCCGATTCCGGCACGGGCATGGATGAGCAGACACGGCAGAAGGCCTTCGAACCTTTCTTCACCACGAAAGAAGTGGGCAAGGGCACGGGTCTCGGGTTGTCAATAAGCTATGGCATCATCAGGCAGCATGGCGGAGCGATAACGGTGGACAGCGCGCCCGGCAAAGGCGCACGGTTCAGCATCTGCCTTCCCTCGACCATCTCCTGGCCGGCCGGGAAGAACCCGAGAGAAGCATCCCGCCCGGCGACCGGCACGGAAACCATCCTGATAGCGGAAGACGAGGATATCGTCAACACCTTCCTGCAGAGAGTGCTCGCCAGAGCCGGATACAACGTCATTACCGCGGCAGACGGAGACGAAGCGATTGCCAGGTTCAGGGAATATTCTTCCTGCATATCCCTCGTAATATCGGATGTGGTCATGCCCAAGAAAAACGGCCGCCAAATCTATGAAGACATCCGCGGAATGCGCCATGATGTGAAATTCATATTCATGAGCGGCTACACGGCGGATGTCATACTCAGCAAAGGACTGTTCGACTCCGGTGCGATCTTCATCACCAAACCCTTCTCCAAAAACGACATCCTCCAGAAAATCAGGGAGACGCTCGACCGGCCCGGGATGTAACACGCAAGCAAGATTGCGTTCAGGCGGTTCCTTGTGCTATAAACCTTGTTCATCACGAGAGGGGATACCCGGAATGGCCAAGGAATCCGTCGCCCAGCGGATAAGGGACCTCAGAGCCGCTGTCGAACACCACAACCTCCTGTATTACCGTGAGGACGCGCCGGACATAACGGATGCGGAATACGACTCGCTCCTCCGTGAGCTGATGGTTCTCGAGGAACAGAACCCCGAGCTTGCCGCTGCGGACTCTCCAACCAGGCGTGTCGGCGCCGCCCCGCTGGAAAAGTTTTCCCCAGCCCCCCATCGCCTTCCCATGCTGTCTTTGGAAAACGCGCTGACAGAAGGCGAAATCGCGGACTTTGACGACAGGATCAAACGGTTCCTCGCCATCCCCCGGGAAACCGATCTCGGCTATGTCTGCGAGCCCAAGATGGATGGCCTGGCTGTCGAACTCATCTACGAGCACGGTACGTTCACCAGGGGATCAACCAGGGGGGACGGCCTGGTGGGGGAAGACGTCACGCTCAACCTGAAAACGGTACCGGCAATCCCGCTTCATCTTTCTTCGCCAGATCCTCCGCGGCTTCTCGAGGTGCGCGGAGAGGTTTTCCTTCCCCTCAAAGCGTTCCAGCGCCTCAATGCGGAGCGTTCGGATGAAGGCGAACCGCCTTTCGCAAATCCCCGCAATGCGGCGGCCGGCTCGTTGCGCCAACTGGACTCCCGCATCACCGCCAGACGGCCTCTCGCCATATTCTGCTACGGCCCGGGAGAGGTGGAAGGTCGGGCATTCGACAGCCAGTGCGATTTTCTTTCTGCCATCGCATCGTGGGGACTCCCGGTCAACCCCTTGATCAGAAAGGTTTCGGGAATTCAGGGAATCCTCGATTTCTATGGAAAAATGATGGAGGCCAGGGAATCTCTCGACTACGAGATCGACGGTGTCGTCGTCAAGATCGACTCCTTTGTCCTGCAGCGGGAGTTGGGAGAGAAGAGCCGTTCCCCCCGGTGGGCGCTGGCGTTCAAGTTTCCTCCGCGGCAGGCGCTTACCCTAGTCGAAGATGTCGTGCCGCAGGTGGGCAGAACAGGCGCCGTCACACCCGTAGCCCATCTTCGGCCAGTCGAGGTGTCCGGGGTCATGGTTTCCCGCGCCACCCTCCACAACTGGGAAGAACTTGAAAAAAAGGACATCCGTGTCGGCGACACCGTGCTGGTGGAGCGTGCCGGAGACGTAATCCCGGCCGTCGTCAGAAGCCTTGCTGAAAAGCGGGACGGCAGCGAACGCCGGGTTGCGATCCCCGCGAACTGCCCTGAATGCGGCTCGGAAATCGTCAGGATTCCGGGAGAAGTGGCAGTTCGCTGCCTGGGGCTTTCCTGTCCGGCCCAGATACGCGAATCGATCAAGCATTTCGCTTCCCGCAACGGGATGGACATCGAGGGACTGGGAGAAAAGTTCATCGAGCAGCTGTTGCGCCTGGGGCTGGCAAAGGATGTGGCAGACCTGTACTCCCTTACCAGGGAGGATTTCATGCGCTTCGACCGCATGGGAGAAAAACTTGCCGAAAACCTGCTTGCTGCGATAGACAACAGTAAGGGACGGGAACTGTCCCGCTTCGTGTTCGCTCTCGGCATCCGCCACGTCGGCGAGCATACCGCGCGTATCCTGGCCTCTGCTTTCGGCAGCATGGAAAACCTCATGAACGCGACCGAGCAGGAACTGCTCTCCCTGAGGGAAATCGGCCCCCAGGTCGCGGGAAGCATTGTCAACTTCTTTCACAACCCCCGGAATAGTGAGGTAATCCGACGGATGACGGACCGCGGCGTGCGGCCCCGGGTCGAGGACAAACGCCTCGGCGGCAGGTTCACCGGCAGGACTTTCGTGTTCACCGGAACGCTCAACCGTTGCAGCAGGGATGAAGCACGACGCCTCGTAGAAGCGGAAGGCGGGCATGCAGCAGGATCTGTCTCGCGCAAGACCGACTACGTGGTTGCCGGCGCCGACGCCGGATCAAAACTGGAAAAAGCCCGCAATTTCGGTGTCAGGATCATGAACGAAGACGAATTCTTCGCCATGCTGCGGGGAGACCGACCGTGAAAATACGCTTCAGGGTGACAATCAAAGGCCTTGTCCAGGGGGTATCGTACCGGTACCACACGCTCCAGATGGCTACCGCCATGAATGTGAAGGGTTGGGTCCGCAACATGCCCAACGGGGACGTTCAGGCCTGCCTCGAAGGGAACCGGAACGATGTTGAAGCCCTCATCGACTGGTGCCGTATCGGTCCGCGCCTGGCGTCGGTGGACCACGTCATTGTAGAGCAGGAACCGTTCAGCGGGGAATTCAGCGATTTCAAAATCAGATGAATCAGGCAGCGTCAGTGATCCCGAGCATGCAGCAAACCAGGCATGATCACTGGTTTCCGGAAATCAGCAGGAAATGGAAACCGGCCGGAAAGAAAGGATAGAAGCATGACCGTGAAACGATTGACAGCCTTAGCCAGCCTGACTGCGTATCTCCTGATCGGCAGTACGGCATGCGCGGCAGCAAGAAACGCCGAACCGGAAGCCCGGGAAACGCTGCGAAAACTGTTCCCCAAAATCAAGTATACCGGATTCGAACGTACAGAAATCGACGGCCTCTACGAGGTAACCACCGAGGGACGGATCATTTATTTCCACCCCAAGACCGGGTACCTGTTCGTCGGCGACCTTGTGGCACACGACGGACGGAGCATCACCCGTGAAAGAATGGCGGCGGAGCGGTTCAAACTCCTCTCCGCGGCGGATCTGGAAACCGGAATAAAGGTCGGCAACGGTAAACACACCATTATCGAGGTTACAGACCCTGACTGCTCTTTCTGCAGAAAAATGCACTCATACTGGGAAATGAGAGGCGACGTCACCCGCTACATCTTTTTCAAGCCACTGGACATGCATCCTGACGCTGTCAAGAAAGCTTCATACATACTCGCCGCCCCTGATACGGAAAAAGCATTGTTCGAGGTTTACAGCGGAAAACTCGACGCAAACCGCGAACTGCTGGACAAACCCCATGACGACAAAGGCCGCCTCGCTGCACAGAAAGCGGTGGTCGACAAACTCCAGATTGATGCGACACCGGCCTTCTGGGTGAACGGAAAATTCGTCAGCGGCGCCAACACCCCGCTGATCGAGAAGCTGATCGGCAAACCTTCACCACGGAACTAGCCGGATTGCCTGAACATGAGGGCGTACTGGTTCCAAAGCGTTGAAAGGACGGTTTTTCTACAGAAAAACACTCTATCGCCGATTATTATCTTGAGAAGCATACGAATGTGTCTATCCTGAAGCTGAGTCAAGGTCAATGAAACTGTCCACCATCACAAAGAACACCTCTCTGTTGCAACCTGCCAGGATCAAGGCACTTTTGGGGATTGCCCTGCCTGCCCTTGCTTTGCTGGCCACCATCCCTGCCATTTCCGGAGCCGTCGAACTCGAGGAAATCAGCAGGGCAATAAAAAGCAGGGGCGCCCGCTGGACCGCAGGGGAAAACTCCATGACGAGGCTTCCGACGGCAGCACGGAGAAAGCGCCTCGGCAACCTTTCCTTCTCCGGCGCACTGCCCCTGGAGACTGCAGCCGGGCAGACTTCGACAGCTCAGGACCCCGTGACCGGATCATCGCCCGCTACGCTGGACTGGAGAGCGAACAACGGCAACTTCGTGACTCCCGTGCGAGACCAGGGAGCATGCGGAAGCTGTTGGGCATTCGCCACCGCGGCCGCAATGGAATCACGCTATCTCATCTCCAGCAACAGGCCGGGGCATGACCTCAACCTCTCAGAACAGGTGCTCGTCTCGTGCAGCGGTGCGGGGAACTGCAACGGCGGATACATATCTTATGCTTCCGACTACCTCCGCAACACGGGACTCCCCCTGGAGCCCTGCTATCCTTACCTGGCTGCCAACGGCACGTGCGCAACCGCATGCGGAAACTGGCAAGCAACCGGTTACCGGATCTCGGGTTGGAGATATGTAACGACATCCACGGCAACAGCCTCAGCCCTGAAAACCGCGCTCACCACCTATGGCCCTCTCGTGACAACCATGGTCGTATACTCGGACTTTTATGCCTACAACAGCGGAGTTTATTCCCGCACATCAACTACGCGTGAAGGCGGGCATGCGGTTCTGCTGGTGGGGTACGACGACACCAATCAGTGCTTCATTGTCAAAAACAGCTGGGGAACGGGATGGGGGGAATCCGGCTTTTTCAGGATTGCCTACACCGAACTGGACACGGAGACGGGCTTCGGGCTCTTTACCATTGCCTATGACGCAGCCTCTGCAGTGGACTCCACAGCACCCGCCGGCTCGGTCCAGATCAATGGCGGCGCCTCGGTGACCGGCTCCACGTCAGTGTCCCTCCGTCTTTCGGCCACGGATGCAAACGGCGTATCCACAATGTGCGCCAGCAACACTTCCAGCTGCTCCTCATGGGAAGCGTTTTCCACCGGCAAATCCTGGGCACTCCCCATCGGCGATGGTGAAAAAACCGTCTACGCCTGGTTCAGGGACACTGCCGGCAACAGCTCCCCAACCCCCTGCTCCGACACGATCATCCTGGATACCTCGCCGCCGGTTTTCAACCTTTCGACGCTGGCAAACGGCATCACCACTTCCGCGCAGGTGCTGAACATTGCCGGTACAGTAACCGATCTGACCGGGGTGCAGGGTTTCTCCATTAACGGATCCGCAGTTCCGGTTGCAACGGCGGACGGCGCATTCAGCCACCCAGTGGTGTTGTCGCCGGGAAGCAACAGCCTCAACGCAATCGCACGGGATCAGGCCGGCAATACAACGTCCGCCAGCAGGTCCGTCACGTTCGACCCCGAAACGCCCGACCTGTCCCTCCATTCGCCGGCAGATCTCAGCCGGACCAGATATTCTTTCTGCCTGATCAGGGGGTCTGCCGAAGAAAACGCTGCCGTCGGGATATCAGTCAACGGCGGAAGCCCGCAGGCTGCGTCCCTGGACGGTACCGCCTTCACCGCAACTGCAAACCTGAATCCCGGCCTCAACACCCTGGTCGTTACCGCCACCAGTCTTGGAGGGAAGAAGAACTCCATAAAACGCACACTGTTCAGAAACGCCCTGCTGCCGGACCTGTCGGTTTCCGAACCGGCCCAGGATATCAAAACGAGTGAATCCACCATAACGATCAAGGGCTCAGCTTCATATTCATCTCCCCTCAACGTAACTATCGGAGTGGGTTCGCAGATCTACGCCCCCATGCTTTCGGGCGGCCTGTTCGAGCAGGTGGTTCCTCTCCCCGACCCCGGAGTCTACCCGATCACCGTGAAAGCTGCCGACGCTTCGGGGAACGAGTCGTCCGTACTGCGACATGTCTTACGTGTCGTCTCGCCTGACGGCGATATGAACGGTGATGGAAAAGTGAACGTAAGGGATGTGATCATCGCTTTGCAGGCATCGATCGGCAAAGTGCCGACGACTGCCACACTGTTATCCCACGGGGATGTCGCTCCACTGATAAGCGGAGTCCCGAGCCCGGATCTGAAAATGACAACAGCTGACGCCCTTGTGTTGCTGCACAGAACAGTCAGGCTTGTAAGCTGGTAACCGTTTCCCGGCCTTGCGGCATGTTCCCGCCGCAACCGCGAAGTCACCTGAAAACCTTCTTGGTGAAGGTCGCATCCATCCCCGCCCCTCAGATTGTCAAGAGAACCATCCCTGATTCGTGGTCCATCTCTCTCCGTGCAGTCACCCCGACTATTTCCTGCACGACCGCTTCCACTACCAGAAAAGCCTCCGAGGCTTCGCGCAGGCAGCCCACCCTTACGGCATCTTTTTTGCCGAAGGCTCCATGGAAATGGATCTTCGGCTGTTCGCCGTGGCGAAAGATGGTGCCGAATCCCAGGATCTCATGGCTGGTATCGAATTCCCTCCAGACCGGGACCGGCGGCAGTTCTTCCTGCTCCGGCCCCACGACGAACCGGCCTCGTTTCATCCCGCCGACAAGGTGAAAAGCAGCCGCAGCGATTCCTTCCCTGGATGCCATTTCGGCCAGACCACCCAGGACATCGTCTCCATCCTCAAAACGCACTACAAAGACCCTGCCCACCTTTCCACACTGGTATTTCATAGACAATCACCCCATTAAGTTGTTTCATTTACTCATCCTCCAGCGCGCTTGACTCTGAACCCCCGTTTCCGCAGATCGGCAACCAGGAGGTCGCAATGATCGCCCTGGATTTCGATGGCGCCGTCTTTTACCGTCCCTCCGGTTCCGCATCGGCGCTTCAGTTCGCCGGACAGGTTCCGTATTCCCTGTTCGTCCAGCGGCACCCCCAGAATGACGGTTACCGTCTTCCCTCCCCGCCCACTGGTTTCCCTGCGGATCCGCACGATCCCGTCGCCAGGGCCGAAACCGCGTTCTCCGCGGCAGGCACACGTGGCTGCAGGCTTTCCGCAGCCCGGGCAGATGCGGCCCAGTTCCGAAGAATAGACGAGGACGGTATCCCTCGAATTGTCCTTTTTCACCGCAATCCTCCCAACCTGCGGCTCAAGCCTCCCGTGCGTTGAGCAGCTCCATACAAAAAAGCCCCGGATTTCTCCGGGGCTCTCTTTCGAACTCTGGGATTGCTATCCTCAGATTCTTGAAACGTTTGCGGCCTGCAAACCTTTGGGGCCCTTCACTATGTCGAACGACACTCTGTCGCCCTCAGCAAGGGTCTTGAATCCTTCGCCGGTGATGGCGGAAAAATGGCAGAACACGTCCTCGCCATTCTCCTGCTCGAGAAAACCAAACCCCTTGCTGTCATTAAACCATTTTACCGTTCCTGTTACCATGTACGTGCTTTCTCCTGATCCTTCTTGTTAGATGTGTCCGGAATCTGGTCCAGACTTGATCACCTTACCAGCTTTACGACACAGAAGTCAATCTATTTCCTCATGCTGTCCCGCAAAACAGAAAAAAACGGCCATCCGGAACCGGGCCAGCAGTCCTGCTACTGCCAGCTAGACGTTGAAGCGGAAATGGCAGATGTCCCCATCCTCCATGATATAGTCCTTGCCCTTGAGATGTGCCTTGCCCTGTGACTTGGCTGCTGCTTCGCTTCCCGCAGCGACCAGATCGTCGTACTTGATAACCTCTACACGGATGAAGCCGCGTTCGATATCGCTGTGGATCTTGCCGCCGGCTGCAGGCGCCGGAGTCCCCTTACGGATCGTCCACGCCCGCACTTCGTCCTTTCCCATGGTGTAAAAGGACATCAGCCCCAGGGCGTCATAGGCCGCGGCGTTCAGACGATCGAGACCGGAAGTATCGAGGTTCAGGGCTTTCAGGTATTCATCGCGCTCGGTCGGATCTTCGATGCCCATGATTTCCTTTTCGATAAGGGCCGAAATGAGAAAAACGTCGTCGCCCTCCCCTGCCGAGCCGGCTACCCGGTCTTCGTCCACGTTGTAGATCCACAGGACAGGCATGAGCGTGACGAGACTGAGGCTCCAGATAGCGGAAAGATCTTCCCCGTTCAAACCGAGGGTAGTGACACCCTGCTCGTGCTCCACGGCGTCCCGGCACTTGAGAAGAACCTCTTCCTCCCTGGCCTGGGCCGGAGTTTTCCCGCCCTTTTTCTCCTTGGCCAGACGCTCCAGGCGTTTTTCTATCAGCTCCAGATCGGCCAACAGCAGTTCGGTCGCGAGCGACCGTCTGTCCCGGGCTGCATCAACAGAGCCGCATGGGTGGTAGACACTTTCCGAAGCGAAATCACGCACCACCAGGCAGAGCAGATCACAGCGCCGGGCCGCATCCAGCCAGTCCCGTTTCCCGGTCCCCTCTGACATGTCGGGGCACAGCACCACCTTGTTTTCAGCGTATTTCGTCTTTTCGGGTTGCGCCATTGCGGAAAGGACATCAACCCGGGGGTCGCGGATCGGGGCAACGCCTTCAAGGGACTCCCCTTCTTTTCCGTGTTCCGGAACGTCCCTCCCGGTAAGGAGCGAAAAAAGAGTCTTCTTGCCCGATTGGGGAAGACCGAGCAGTGCGATTTTCATTGAATTCTCCCGTGCAAAGGTTTGTCGAGGACAAGCACGTTTACGGTAAACGCTGCTGACCGGTTTGTCAATATCCTGAATCCGTGACGCCTTCACGCCTGCGCCTGCGCGGAATGCCTCTTGTTTCTGCATTCCCGCGGCAGGAGCCAGCCCGGCGAAGGTCCCCCGGCGTAAAAGGCATGACACGACGTCAGCGACGATGGACCCCGGCATTCAGCTCGTCTCGGCGTTCAGACGTCATGTATTCAGCACTATCGCAGAGGGTTCGTCTGACAACGACCATGAAAGATTTCCGTACGCTTCTGAACGTGGACCGGTTCCTCTTGTGCTAAACTTTTTTCCGCTGCTTACGATAAGGTAATGGTGGGTATATCGCGCAGGGAGGAATCCGAGTGACAGGAATCACTTTCGAAGAAATAATGTTCACCATAATGGCTGCGACCCAGGACACGTTCAAGACCTATATGGGAATGGAAATATTCGCCGGCAAGATCGAAAAGAAAATCGAGCCGGTCGAATCGGATGTGGTGGGGATTGTCGGGGTCGCCGGCGACCGGGTCGGTTACATCATGTTTGCCACCGGCACGAAAGCAGCCGCCCTGGTGGCCAAGGGACTTCTCATGGTGGATGAGGCCGACGACGAAGCGATCAGGGATGCCATCGGCGAAATCACCAACAACATCGCCGGCGTCTTCAAGAGCAAGTACCACGAGCTTTACGGCAGCGTAGCACTGGGACTTCCGCTGGTGGTATCGGGCAAGATCCGTCCTTTCAGCGAGCCGCCGGAACCCTCGGAAAAGAGCAGCATGAACATCCAGTGCAAGGGGGTCACCATTCCCTTCACGTCGCTGGACGGCACGGTCTCATTCTGTGTCATGGTCTACATGTAGGGCTAAGTCCCGCTTTGCGGACCGTCAGAGAAACCCGCTCAGACCACGTCCGGCAAGTTCCTCCACGATGTGCTTCACTTCCTGGGCCCGTTCCCGGGGGCACACCAGCACGGCATCCCCGGTATTGACCACAACAAGGTCGCGGACGCCCAGCAGCGCGACCAGTTTCTCCCCGCCGAGCACCAGGCAGCCGTGGCTGTCCAGGGTGACCACCTGGCTGTTGTCTACCGTCACATTGCCGCAATCATCCGCCTCCAAGAGCGCTGGCAGCGCGCTCCAACTCCCTACATCGCTCCAGCCGAACGACGACGGGATCACGACAACACCATCGGCTTTTTCCATCACTCCATAGTCTATTGACTCTGCCTGAATGGTCTCGTAGAGCGCCTCGACCTGGTGTGCCATGGTACGGATCTCGCGCAGCCGCGGCGGAACCCTCAGGCTCTCGAGTCCGGTGTAGAGGTCGGGCATGTGCGTCCTGATCCGGTCGATAATCACATCGGCCCTCCAGACGAACATACCGCTGTTCCAGAAGCAATTGCCGGCAGCCACCAATTCCAGTGCCTTCTCGTGGCGGGGTTTTTCCAGAAAGCGCCGCACCGGAAAGACACCGCCACGTCCGTCGCCAAGGTCCGCTTCGATGTACCCGTAGCCGGTCTCCGGAGCTGTCGGCCTTATTCCAAGGGTAACCAGCGACATGTTGCCGGCAGCGAGCCGCGCCTGGTCGAGGGCCGCCCTGAAAGCGTCCTCATCCTGAATGTAATGGTCGGCAGGAAGCACGGCCATAACCGCGGCCGGATCCCGGGACGCTATGATTTCTGCGGCGAGTCCTATGGCGGGAGCCGTATTGCGTGCCAGCGGCTCTTCCACGATGGTGAGCAGGTCACCGGTGACGAATGAAAGCTGCCGCTCGGTCTCTTTGGCCTGGAGCGTATTGGTTACCACGAGAATCCCCTCGGGGTTGAGAGGCAAAATCCTCTCGACAGTCCTCTGCAGCATGGACCTGCCACCGAAGACCGACATGAGCTGTTTCGGGGTTTTCCTGCGGGAAAGCGGCCAGAAACGTGTGCCGGAACCACCGGCAAGGATCACTACATACATTGGAACACTCCTTGGCATGAAAAATCTCCGGCAAACGTCAACCATGCAGACCGCCCCGGTCAGCCGAGCGTAACACAGTTGCGGCCTACCTGCTTGCTCCGGTACATGAGACGGTCCGCCCTCTTTACAATCGACATTATCGTATCATTGACCCTGCCGATAGTCGCCCCAAGGGAGACGGTCAGCTTGATGGAATGCCCATCCACATTCAGCTGCGAACTCTCTATCATCGCCCGGTAGCGCTCGGCGATCCTCCGCAGGCTTTCGGAATCAACATTGATGAGCGCAGCAACGAACTCCTCACCACCCCAGCGACCTACCGTATCGAATGAACGGGAGCTGTGGAGAAGGGAGTTCGCAACCATTTTCAGCGCTTCATCACCCACACCGTGACCGTAACGGTCGTTTATCTGTTTGAAATGGTCGATATCGATGAACAGCAGACCGAATCCCCAGCTGTAGCGACCCATCTCATCCA
Source organism: Geobacter sp. UBA5735 (assembly GCA_002419385.1). Classification (GTDB taxonomy): domain Bacteria; phylum Desulfobacterota; class Desulfuromonadia; order Geobacterales; family Geobacteraceae; genus RPRC01. Next base: position 34,156 of record DIFZ01000046.1, on the reverse strand, counting down.
GTCTGGACAGTATGAAGCGTTCCAGGAAACGCCTGTTGGGCAACCCCGTCAACGGGTCCTGGAAAGCCTTTTCCTTGAGATCCTCGATCATGGAGAGGGAGGCGATCTTTTCGCTGTTGTCGCTGAACACCTCGAGGCCGCCGACCACCGCACCGCTGTCATCATGTATCGGCGTAATGCGAACCCTCACCGGCACCCGGTAGCCGTTCCTGTGGTGAAGGAAAACCTCGGCTTCGCAGGGAACCCCGCTCTGCATGGTTTTTGAAGCCGGACACACCTCTTCACACAGGCTCTTCCCGTCCATGTCAACATGCATGAGGATATTGTCCCAGCAGTGGCTGCCCTCCACCTCGCTCCTGGTATACCCGGTAATCCGCTCGGCAGCCCTGTTCCAGTACAGGATTTTCCTGTCGAGGTCCATGAAATAGACACCGTCATAGAGATTGTCCAGCAGCGCTTTGTAGAAATACAGGTTCTTTTTCAAGAACACCTCGAAGAGCAGTCGGCTGCCCGGAAGGAACCGGCCGTTGAAAACGGCTGCATCCGGCATTCAATGGTACCAGAGGACTTCGTTCGCGTAAAGCCCGCGGACGTGACGGATTCTGCCGGGAACGGCTACGTTTGATGAGCGGCGAAAGCAGCCTGGTCACAGCATGCCCTAAGACCGGATGCAGTGATGGTGTTCAGAGGTCACGCACGATTTTTACCGCAACCTTCCGCGAACGGGGTCCGTCAAACTCACAGAAGTAAATGGCCTGCCAGGTGCCGAGAAGCAGCTTTCCCCCTTCGATGATCAGCGCCTCTGACGGACCGACAAGCGTGGTCTTGACATGTGCGTCAGAATTCCCCTCGTCGTGGGCAAAGGCTGCGTCAGCCGGGATCATCCGCGACAGGAAAGCGGCAATATCGCGCCGTACGGCCGGATCCGCGCTTTCGTTGACAGTAACCGCCGCAGTGGTATGCAATGAAAAAAGGTGACAGATGCCCCTTGAAATTCCGGATGATTGCACCAGCTCATCCACCCTGCCGGTGATGTCTATCAGCTCGTTCCGTGACCTGCTGGTAACGTTCAGGTACTGAACCATTGCTTCTCCTCGTGCGTGCGCGGCGGCAGCTATCTCGTGTCGATCCGGAAAGTCCGGATTGACACCGTTGCAGTTTCCATCCGGATGAACACTAGTGCAATTCCTGGCCCGGGCTCACGAACGAGATCCCCAGCCCCGAATACGCGCCGATCATCAGGCATTCGATTACCGGCGTGCTCACCTCCCGCGTGGCATGCCACCGTACCAGGAAACTTGCGCCGAAACCGCCGGTCGTATCTTTTTCCCTGATGAAGATGCTCGTCGAGGCAAGCGGTCCGAGCGTTACCGGTTTGGCCAGCATGCGACGGATCAGTTTTCCTGCGGAGTTGAAATACTCGGCACTGTCGACGATTATTCGGTTTGACAGATCGGTATTGCGAATGCTCAAGGTAGTCGCAAGGTTAACCGGCAGCGCTCTGTTTCCGGTATAGACGTGTGAATAAACGGGCACATATACAGTACGCACTTTGGAGCGCATGCCGTCGCCGAACGCCACAAGGGGCTGAGCTAACAGCAGCAACGCGCCCACAGCAATGAAAGTCAACCTCGACCTATGGCACAAGCCGCCCATGAATCACCCTCCTTTCCGTGCTGCACAGCATACCATATCCGAAAGGAAACAGGGGAGGTTCGATACTCATATTTTTCTTTTGCGCCGTGATGACGTCCGGTATACTGGACACATCAGGACAGCACGGTTGGCAGTGCACGCTATGACCCGCACCTCCAGGAAAGGAAAGGACGGACTTAATGGAACAGATTCCAGCATTTATCGTACTGGGACTGGTTGCCGGAGTATTGAGCGGCCTGATCGGCATCGGTGGCGGGATCATAATCGTCCCCGCTCTGGTTTTTCTCTTCGGCTTTACGCAACACTCCGCCCAGGGAACAACCATCGCCCTCATGGTGCCGCCCATCGGAATCCTTGCTGCATGGGCATATTATACCCGGGGAATGGTCGATCTGAAAGCGGCGGCAATCATCTGTGCCGGTTTTCTCGTCGGCGGTTATTTCGGAGCGAAACTGGCCGTAACCCTGCCCAGATATTATCTTGAAAAACTTTTCGGAATTGCGCTGCTCCTTATCTCCCTCAGGATGCTGTTCTCGAAATAGGCCTCCCGAACCCCTGCGGGCAGAGGCGCTGCCGCGCCGCAATACCTCCCGCAGGCCCTCCCTTGCCCCAGACACACCCACTCTACATTTAATAATATTTTATGAGCTATCTGTGGCCCTTACAGATATGCAAAATGACCAGATGTACCGCTCAACGTCAGGCAACCGCAACGGTGTCATCCCCCTGATCTTCTGCATATCAAGATTTTTTCCGGTTGATAGGGACGCTGAAAGTGCGGATGGATTAAATTTTTACAATTATAAAACAAATTTTTCAAGTTATTCGCACAGAGGCCGAAGAAAAGAATAACGGGCGTCGACCACCATCAGATCGTGGTACTGATGGTCGAGACGCTTCCGTCCTCACATGCGGTTATCGGCTCAACCAAGCCATACAAATACACACAAGCAAAAGGAGTTGGGATGGAATCAACGGACAAAGCTGCAAAACAGTATCTGACCTTCAGACTGGCACATGAGACATTTGCCGTTGATGTCGCCAGGGTACGGGAAATCCTCGATTTCATAAGCATCACCAAGGTACCCCGCACGCCGGATTTCATGAGAGGTGTCATCAATCTGCGTGGGAGTGTCGTACCGGTCGTGGACATGAAGCTTAAGTTCGGCATGGAGGCAACAGAGAAAACGGTCGACACCTGCATCATCGTCCTCGAGGTTACGATCGAGGGTGAAACCACCATTGTGGGCGCCCTTGCCGACTCCGTCGAAGAAGTTCTGGAACTGGAGCCGGCACAGATCGAGCCTCCGCCGCGCATCGGCATGAAGCTCAATATCGACTTCATCAGCGGCATGGGCAAGCTGGGTGAAGATTTCGTCATCATCCTGGACACCGACAGGATTTTTTCCTTCGAAGAAAGCATGCTGTTGCAGGAAGCGGGCGAAGCTGAAGTAGCATAAACAGATGCCATAGGGAAACTCTGGATCGACACGGATGCAGTTTCCGGATGGAAAACAAATAGAGCGAGAAGACATCACGAGGAAAGGAAAGAAAATGAGTAATCCAGGAAATTCAAGCGGTCTGAGCCTCAGAGCAAAACTCCTGGCCGGTTTCACATCGGCTGCCGTGGTCGCGGGCATAATTGGAGTATTCGGATTGGTGCAGATGAAGAGTATCGATGCTTCCTACTCGAAGGTACAGGAGTATGAAGCACTTCCCGTTGCCGCACTTGGCAAGATCACAGTGGCAGCCCAGCAACAGCGGGCCGCATTGCGTGAAATCCCGGGCGCTACAAGCGCCGCGGACATGAAAAGCAAGGTCGCCGAGGTAAAGGAACTGGATCAAATAATCACCGACGGTGTCAGCCTGCTGGAGAAAAAAGCGGCTACTCCGGCTGACGCTGAGGAAATAAAAGCGCTGGCCGGTGCGCTGGCAGCCAGCTCCTCTTACAAGGAGCAGGCAGTCAAGCTGGCTCTTGCAAACAAACTGGAGGAAGCCGCCACCGTCATGCGCAGCCCGGAAACGGTGAAAGCTGCGGTAACGCTGGACGCCTCGATCCAGAAACTCCTGGTAGACAGGTCGAGCCGTCTGGAAAAGGCTGCAGGGGAAACTGCCGGCCTTGCCGAATCCTCAGAAAATTCCTCGCTCATCGTCATGATCCTGGGTGTGCTGGCTGCTGCGGGAATCGGCATTTTCCTGAGCAGAACAGCCCAGGAGCAGACGGGGGAAGACACTGGAAAAATAGCTGAAATTGCCCGGAGCTTCGCCATGGGAGACCTTTCCGTAGAAATCGACATGGAAGGCAAAGACGCAAACGGCATTTACAGCTCGTTGAACGAGATGGTCCGGGCGGTCCGGAGCCTGGTGGCTGACGCCCACATGCTTGCGAAAGCGGCAGCTGAAGGGAATCTCAAAGCCCGGGCTGACGAAACGAAACACAACGGTGAATTCCGGCGGATCATAGCCGAAGTGAACGGAATGCTCGATGCGGCCCTTGGGCCGGTCCACCACGCCGCCGAGCACATCAGCCAGCTCTCCCGCGGCGAAATTTTCGATGAGATAACTGATGGCTACAACGGTGATTTCGCCGAACTGAAAGAAAGCCTCAACCGGCTGAGAAATGCCCTCGAAGCGGTGCGTCTCGATGTCCGCGAAGTCTGCATTGCCTCCTACGAAGGGTACCTCGACACCAGGGTCGACACCACCAAGCATGAAGGCTTCTTCGCCAAGGTGGCCGGCGGCATGAACAATATCTTCGAAAACATGACCGCGCCCATCAGGGTATCCATGGACTATATCGAGAAAATCAGCAAAGGCGAGCTGCCGGACAAGATCACCGAGGAATACCGCGGCGATTACAACCGACTCAAGGACAGCGTCAATGCGCTCGTCGACACCATGGGCGGACTGCGTGGCGAACTGGGCAACCTGATCCAGGCAAGCAAGAATGGCGACCTCAGTGTAAAAGGCGATGTCACAAAATTCTCCGGCGAATGGGCAGACATGGTGAAAGGCTTAAACGAGCTCATCTACGGATTCGGTGCGCCCATCAGGGTGATCTCTTCCTATCTGAACAAGATCAGCAACGGCGAAATCCCACCGCGAATCGTCAACAAATACAACGGCGCATTCGAGCAGATCAAAAACAACCTGAACAACTGCATCGACGGATTGGGCGGCCTGGTCGAAGCGAACAGGGTCCTGCAGAAAATGGCGGTGAATGACAACTCCGAGATGGTGGAAGGTCAGTATGTGGGCATTTATGCCGAGGTCGGCCATGCAGTGAACGAGGTAAGGGATCGCCTGCTCAACGCAACGCATGCAGCGGAAATGATAGCTTCCGGCGACCTCAGCGGACTGGAAGGCCTGAAGGCGATCAACAACGGCGCGGGCAAACGCTCCGAAAACGACAAACTGCTGCCGGCCCTGATCGGCATGACCGAAGCGGTGCAATCGCTCGTCAACGACGTCAACGGACTCGTCGCCGAAGCAGTGGCCGGACGCCTCATGAGCCGTGCGGACGCCGACAAGCACCGGGGAGAGTACCGCACGATCATAAGCGGCGTGAACAGCGCTTTTGACGCAATCATCGGCCCCCTCTTCACCACTGCCCAGTGCGTCGCCCAGATCGGCATGGGACAGATCCCCGACAAGATAGATGCGGAATTCCTGGGCGATTTCGAAGATATCAAGGGCAGTATCAACAACAGCATCGAAAACGTCAACAATCTGGTCGTCGACGTCAACATGCTGGTCCAGGCGGCCCTCGACGGACATTTCGAAAAACGTGCCGATACTGAACAGCATTGCGGCGATTTCCGCTCCATCGTCGAAGGGATCAACAAGACCCTCGACACGGTCGTCGACAAGTGCGTCTGGTACGAAGCTATCATTGACGCAGTGCCCTACCCGATCCATGTCACCGACATGGACATGAACTGGACCTTCATGAACAAGTCTTTCGAGAAATTGCTGGTGGAAGCCGGCCGCATCAAGGACAGGATATCGGCCCAAGGGCTGCCGTGCAGCAACGCCGCGGCCAATATCTGCAACAATGAGGGATGCGGCATCCGGCAGCTTAACCGTGGGGTCACGGAGAGCTTCTTCGACTGGCACGGCTCCAAGTGCAAGCAGGACACCTCGTACCTGCTCAACAAGAAGGGCGAGAAACTTGGTTACGTCGAGGTCGTTCAGGACCTGACCGCCATGATAACCAACAAGGACTACACCAATGAAGAAGTCGACCGCCTGGCGAACAACCTGCTGCTCCTGGCCAAGGGCGACCTGAGCTTCGACCTGAACATCAAGGCGGCTGACAGGCACACCAAAGATGCCTTCGAGAATTTCTCCAAAATCAACAACAGCCTCAAAGAAGTCAAGGACGCCATGGAGGAAATCACCGAGGTTACCAAGGAAATCGCCGACGGAAACCTGATGGTGGCAGTGAAACCGCGCTCGGCGGAAGATGAGCTGATGATCGCCCTGGCAAGCATGGTGGAAAAGCTGAGCGGCGTTGTGAACGATGTAAAAGCAGCAGCTGACAACGTGGCTGCCGGCAGCAGGGAGATGAGCGGCAACTCCGAACAGATGTCCCAGGGAGCCACGGAACAGGCCGCTGCCGCGGAAGAAGCATCCTCTTCCATGGAACAGATGTCCGCCAACATCAAGCAGAATGCGGACAACGCCATGCAGACAGAGAAAATTGCGGTCAAATCCTCCGAGGAAGCCAACGAAGGGGGCAAGGCTGTATCACAGACCGTTTCGGCAATGAAAGAGATTGCCGACAAAATCAACATCGTCGAGGAAATTGCCCGCCAGACCAACATGCTGGCACTGAATGCGGCAATAGAAGCTGCACGGGCAGGCGAGCACGGCAAGGGATTCGCCGTTGTCGCAGCCGAGGTGCGCAAGCTTGCAGAGCGCAGCCAGTCTGCAGCCGGTGAAATCAGTGAACTCTCGGCCAGCAGCGTCGAAATCGCGGAAAAAGCCGGATCCCTTCTGGCCAATATCCTGCCGAGCATCGAAAGGACCGCCGACCTGGTCAAGGAGATCACTGCAGCAAGCCGTGAGCAGGATTCGGGAGCCGAGCAGATCAACAAGGCCATCCAGCAACTCGACCAGGTCATCCAGAAGAACGCCAGCGCTGCGGAAGAAATGTCCTCCACGGCAGAGGAGTTGTCCGCCCAGGCAGAACACCTGCAAGGCGCGGTAGGATTTTTCCGCACCGAGGAAACGCGCAGGACATCTTCGACCAAGCCCGGCCAGCCAAAAAAAACCGAGACGAAAAGACAGCCGGCAAAAGTCATGGCAAAGGCAGAAGCCAACGGCTATGGCAGAAAAAAAACATCCAATGAGGGTGGTTTTGCTCTCGACATGGACAGTGACTCGCTCGACGCCGAATTCGAGCGGTTCTGACCAGGGCGATGACCGGCATGGGGAGATCGAGCCCCCATGCCGGTCATCGCCGGGAAAAGCCGCTAAACCAAGCACATATCAACTACAGCTAGCAAAGGAACAGTATCAATGATCGCTACCACCAGAAGAGGCGCAACCATAACCAGTCTTCTGATTCTCGCCGCTTCCGCGACAACAATTATCACAGACGTCACGACACGGATCATCACTGCCGGTGTCGTCTTCGCGTGTATGACGACGGTACTGTACTGGCTGGCTGCAAAATCAAGCCGGTCCCGCTGCACAGCCGAACCGCCGGAAATCGATCGTTGCGAGACTGCGACCCCGGACCTGACGCCGGTCAGCGAAATGCTGAAAAGGAGTACGCAACTGATCCCGGTCCTGACCAGTCAGCTGGAAGTTGTCATGCAGGAAACGGAAACCGCTGTTCTCGAGATCGGTGAACGTTTCATGGAAATCATTTCCAGGACCAGGAACCAGGCAACCAGAGCGGCAAATGCGGTCGGAGATTTCGCCGCAGGCAACGACCAGGACAGCAAGACACTGGTCGACCTCAGCAGGGAAGCGCTCGGAGCAGTGATGGACAACCTGAGGAGCGTAAACGGAGCGGCACGGCATACGCTGGAAAACATGCAAACTATAAATTCCATAATGGAAAACATACGGGAAGTCGTATCGGAAATCGAATACATTGCAGACCAGACAAACCTCCTTGCTCTGAATGCTTCCATCGAAGCGGCGCGGGCAGGCGAACACGGCAGGGGCTTCGCCGTAGTCGCCGACGAGGTGCGGAAACTTTCGGCGCGCTCCACTACCGCGGCAAACGAAATCGGCAAACTGATCCGCACCGTGGAAGAGAAAATCTCGGGCATTTATGGAGAAACGGAAAAAAGCGCGGCAGCTGCCGAACAACGCTCCCAGGAATCGGAAGTCATCATGAACGACACCCTGGAGCAGATCAACCAGGTCATACTGACGGCCAGAAGCGAACTTGACGGCATTTCCATGGAAACAGAATCTCTTGCCAAAGACATCAGCGGCATCGTGATATCAATGCAGTTCCAGGACATAACCCGGCAGAAGATAGAGCACGTCATAGACCCGCTGCAGGCCCTCCGGTCCGAATCCATGGAGATGCTTGCCCGCCTGGAGAGCGGCTCTCCTGCCGGCTCCGCAAGCGGGCCCGACAGCAACATAGCCTGGCTGGAAGACATGTACACCATGGAATCTGAACGGGAAATCATGAAACAGGCACTCTCGAAAAATGATACGCAATCCGCGGCGGAACTATTCTGACTGCAAACTGAAAAAGCAAAATTTACGAGGACAAAATGGCACACACTCTCTTGATTGTTGATGATTCGGCATCAATGCGGCAGATGGTTTCCTTCACGCTCAAAGATGCCGGTTATGATGTCATCAGCGCCAACAACGGCAAGGATGCGCTGACAAAGGTCGACAATGCCAAAATCTCAATGGTGATCACCGACCTCAACATGCCGGAGATGGACGGCATCGAGCTGATCAAACAGCTGCGGGGCAAGCCGGGCTTCAAATTCATCCCCATCGTCATGCTGACCACCGAATCCCAGGACAGCAAGAAGCTTGCGGGTAAACAGGCAGGGGCAAGCGGCTGGATCGTCAAGCCTTTCAAGCCCGACCAGCTTCTCGATACGGTGAGGAAGTTCGTCAAATAGCGCCTGCGGCGAAACTGGGCAGCCGGCTTCTTTTTGCAGCCGTGCTTCAGTGTTCCTCCAGCCGGCTCGGACAAGACCGGCGACGTGCGGAATGCAGGGCTGCATTCCTTCACCCTCCCCCCAGGCTTCCGGTATGCGCAGTCCCGGCATACCCGGCCGCGGCCACGGCAAGGAGACATGATGAATCACTCTTTTCAATCACAGGGCAATTCGGGAGTCCTCTCGCTGAGCGGATCCCTTACCATAGAAAACATCGCTCAACTTAAATCGGCAGTATCGGAAGCTCTCCAGGCCTCCGACCATGTCACGCTCGACCTGTCGGGAGTGGAATCAGCCGATATCTGCAGCCTGCAGCTGTTCTGCTCGGCGCACCGGACCGGTGCACGGTCAGGCAAGATCGTTGAACTGGCCAGAGCCGGCGAAGGCTTCGAGGCAAGTGTCGGCGAGGCGGGATTTGGCCGCCATGTGGGGTGCGCGAGCGGAAACAGCTGCGACTGCCTCTGGATTGACCGGTCAGGGGAGAAAGCAGGGGTAGCCCCATGAATGTGAGCGAACAGCACAAAGAGGCGTTCCGGGAGGAAGCTTATGAACTGCTGGCCGAACTCGAATCGGCCCTCCTGGAACTGGAAGAGAACCCGGATGACCAGGAAATGGTCGGCCGCACCTTCCGCGCCATGCATACCATAAAGGGTTCCGGCTCAATGTTCGGTTTTACCGACATCGCAGAATTCACTCATGATGTGGAAACCGTGTTCGACAAGGTCCGCGGCGGGTTGATGTCGGTGAACCGGGAACTGATCGATTCCACGCTCAAGTCCTGCGATCTGATACGCGCCATGCTGGAAGGTGGCGGCAGCGTCGACGAAGCGGAAAAAAACCGGTTGCGAGGCATATTTTCCGCCCTGTCGCGCTCCGGTTCCGAGCAAGGGACGGCAAGCGCATCTCCGGCATCTGCCGCTCAGACGGCCGGCAGGTCTTCCAGCGAAAAAACATACCGGATACGTTTCAAGCCGTGCCGTGAAATCTATCTCACCGGGACCGATCCAGTCCTGCTGCTGAACGAGCTTCGGGAACTGGGCGAATGCAGGGTGGTCGCCCACCTTGACGAGATACCGGCACTGGAAGACATGGATCCCGAGCGATGCTACACCTACTGGGACTGTATCCTCACCACCAGCCGCGACGAGAATGCCATCAGGGACATCTTCATCTTCGTCGAGGAGGACAGTGAACTTCGCATTGACATGATCGACGAAAGCGGCGGCCTGCTTGACGAGCCGGCACAGAAGAAACTCGGGGAAATCCTGGTTGAACGGGGTGAACTGACACCGGAAGACATGGCAAGGGTGCTGCAGGGGAAGAAACGCTTCGGCGAACTGCTCGTGGAATCGGGGCTGGCTAACCCTTCACAGGTGGAAGCCGCGCTCGCGGAACAGCAGCAGGTGCGGGAGGTCCACCAGAGACGGCAGAACAGCGACGTGGCATCCAGCATACGGGTGCCCTCGGATAAGCTGGACATCCTGGTGAACCTGGTCGGCGAACTGGTGACGGTGCAGGCGCGGCTGTCCCAGACGGCTGCCATGAAAAACGATTCACACCTCACCCTGATCGCCGAAGAAGTGGAGCGTCTCACCTCTGAACTGCGCGACAGCACCCTCAATATCCGCATGATGCCCTTTGGCAGCACATTCGGCAAGTTCAAGCGGCTGGTGCGCGACCTTTCCAACGACCTGGGCAAAGAAGTGGAGATGATAACCGAGGGAGCAAACACAGAACTGGACAAAACCGTTATCGAACGGTTGAACGATCCGCTGGTGCACATCATCCGCAACAGCATCGACCATGGAATCGAAGCGCCGGAAGCACGCCAGGCAGCCGGAAAGCCCCGCCAGGGGACCGTGCGCCTGACCGCTGAGCATTCGGGAGACTGCGTGTTCATAACCATCCAGGACGACGGGGCCGGCCTGGACAAAGACGCCATCCGCGCCAAAGCGGTGGAGAAGCGCCTCATCCCCGAAAGCGCGGAACTCACCGACAAGGAGCTTTTCGGGCTCATTTTCGCGCCGGGCTTTTCGACGGCCAAGAAAATAACCGGGGTATCCGGACGGGGCGTCGGCATGGATGTGGTGAAGCAGGCCATCGAAGCGCTGCGCGGTGCGATCGAAATAACCAGCCGCAAGGGCGAAGGTACCACCATAACCATCCGGCTGCCCCTCACCCTGGCCATTATTGAGAGCCTGCTGGTGAAGATCGGCAATGACCGCTACGTCCTCCCCCTGTCCTTTGTCGAAGAGTGTATCGTCATGACCAGGAAGGAAATGGAAGAGTCACACGGCAAGGATCTGGCCAACGTTCGTGGCCACATGGTGCCGTACATCCCCCTCAGGAGCCGTTTCGAGCTGACGGGTGACGCCCCCGACATTCAGCAGGTGGTCATCACGCACATCGATGGAGAGCGGATCGGACTGCTGGTGGACACCGTCATCGGCGAGCACCAGACCGTCATCAAGTCACTGGGCAGGGCATACCGCGATGTCCACGGCATCTCGGGAGCGACCATCCTGGGCGACGGCACGGTAGCCCTGATCCTGGACATACCGCAGCTGGTCAAGTGGGGCTGACGTGGAAGCCGTCCGTTCTGAACGAAACCGCACCGGAATCCACTCCGTCACCATGTCCGCCAGGGACTTCCGGCTCTTCAGCAGGCTCATCGAGGGCATCTGCGGCATCAAGATGCCTGACGCAAAAAAAAACATGCTCGAATCCAGGTTGCGCAAACGCCTGCGCTCTCTGGAAATGGATTCCTTTCGCGACTATTACGATTACGTGTCCAGCCCGGAAGGTGAACGCGCCGAGATGACCATGATGATCGATGCGGTCACCACCAACAAGACCGACTTCTTTCGCGAACCTGCCCATTTTGTCTTCCTCACAGAAAAGGTGATGCCGGATCTGCTGGCGAAAATGGCGCCCGGCCAGATGAGAATCTGGAGCGCCGGTTGCTCCAGTGGTGAAGAACCCTATACTCTAGCCATGGTATTGAGCGAATATGCGAGCACCCGCGAATATTGCAACTTTTCCATCCTGGCTACGGACATCTGTACCGAGGTTCTGGAAAAAGCATACCGGGGCATTTACGAGGAAGACAGAATCGCGCCCATACCGCCCGACCTGCGGAAGAAGTACCTGCTGCGCAGCAGGGACAGGAGCAGGAGCGTGGTCAGGCTGGTACCGGAGATCCGCTCGAAAATTTCGTTCCAGCGCTTGAATTTCCTCGCCAGTTCATACGGGTTGGAGCAAACGTTCCAGGTCATCTTCTGCCGCAATGTGCTCATTTATTTCGACAGGCCGACCCAGGAAAGAGTCCTGAACAATTTCTGCCGCCACCTGCAGCCGGGCGGACACCTCTTCCTGGGCCACTCAGAGACCATAAACGGCCTCGATGTCCCCTTGGTTCAGGTAAATTCAACCATTTACCGTAAACCGGAATGACCCATGCCCTCCTCCACAGGGACTTCGGCAAACGGAACCGGTCCCGATACTGCATCGCGCTGCCACGCTGAAACGGACATGCTATCCAGAGAGGAACTCACTGCATGAACAGAAAAATACGGGTATTGATTGTCGATGATTCAGCCGTAGTCCGCCAGTCGCTCACGGATATCCTGACGTCCGATCCGCAGATAGAAATCCTCGCCACGGCATCAGACCCGTTCATCGCCGCCCAGAAAATACGGGAAGTCGTGCCCGACGTCATCACCCTGGATGTGGAAATGCCGCGCATGGACGGCATTACCTTCCTGCAGAAGATCATGAGCCAGCACCCCATTCCGGTCGTCATGTGCTCCAGCCTTACCGAAAAGGGATCAGAGACAGCCCTGAAGGCTCTGGAATACGGCGCTGTCGAAATCATACAGAAACCCAAGCTGGGGGTGAAACAGTTCCTTGATGAATCGAAGGTGATCATCTGCGATACGGTCAAGGCTGCCGCCCAGGCACGGGTGAAACGCATCACGCCGGGAACCAGGCAGGTCGCGCCGAAACTGACCGCCGACGCGGTCCTCTCCAGACCGACGGGAAACGCCATGATCCAGACCACGGAAAAAGTGGTCATGGTCGGCGCGTCCACCGGGGGCACGGAAGCCTTGAAAGTCTTCCTGGAAGCGATGCCGCTCGATGCGCCGGGCATCGTCATCGTCCAGCATATGCCGGAGCATTTCACGCGTTCCTTTGCCGCGCGCCTCGACAAAATCTGCAGGATATCGGTCAAGGAAGCCGAGAACAACGACACCGTGGTAAGGGGCCGGGCCCTCATCGCGCCGGGCAATGCCCATGCACTGCTGAAAAGGAGCGGCGCCAGGTACTTTGTGGAGATAAAGGAAGGCCCCCTGGTCAGCCGCCACCGGCCCTCGGTGGACGTGCTGTTCCGCTCGGCAGCCAGGTATGCAGGCAAAAACGCGGTCGGCGTCATCATGACCGGCATGGGGGACGACGGCGCCAAGGGCCTCCTGGAAATGAAGGAAGCGGGCGCCGTCACCATCGCCCAGGACGAACAGTCCTGCGTGGTTTACGGCATGCCCAAGGAAGCGGTGAAGCTGGGCGCCGCGGACCGTGTCCTCTCCCTGGAGCAGATTGCCGAAAATGTCGTGAAAGAGTGCCTGTAAAAAAGGCGCCATGCGCCAGGGGTGGACGTGCCCGCGACTGATGGTATAGTAAGCGGCATGGAATGCACAGAAACCATCGTCAGACAGATTTTCGCCGCAGCGCTCGAAGCGGCGGATCCGGCACGCGCTGTTGGAAACCACTTGAACAGTTTGCGCGCCCGCTACCGGAATGGTGGCTTTTCCCGCCTTCTGGTCATCGGCTTTGGCAAAGCCTCGGTGAGCATGGCGCAGGCCTTGGAGCACTCCGCCGGTGACATTATCACGGACGGCGCCGTGATAACAAAATACGGTCACGGCATCGGCAGCAAACTGAAAAGGATACGTGTATTCGAAGCCGGACATCCGGTCCCGGACGAAAACGGCCTGAATGCTGGGGAAGAGTTGCTCCGTGTCGCCGGGAAAGCCGATGCCGAAACCCTTGCTGCAGTTCTCATCTCCGGCGGGGGCTCAGCACTTTTCGTGTCCCCCTGCCCAGGAATCTCCCTGGAAGAAAAGCAGCAAACCACCGACCTGCTGCTCAAGGCAGGAGCGAAAATCCACGAACTCAACACCGTCAGGAAACACATCTCCCGGGTGAAGGGCGGCCGGCTCTCGGGATTGCTCCACCCTGCTGCATCTGTCTCGCTCATCCTCTCCGATGTCATCGGCGACAGCCTGGATGTCATCGCATCAGGGCCGACCGCGCCCGACCCGTCGACTTTCGCCGCAGCGCTGGCTGTAGTGCAGAACTACGGGTTGCGGCGCATCGCCCCGCAAGCGGTAGTCGACCACTTGGCACGAGGTGCGGAAGGATTGTTGCCGGAGACGCCGAAAGTCGGGGACCCGGTCTTCAGCAAGGTCACAAACAGGATTATCGGCAGCAATCGCATGGCCCTGGACGCTGCACGAAGCTCGGCAGAAGCACTGGGCCTGCGGGCTGGAATACTCTCCGCCGAACTATCGGGTGAAGCGTCTGAAGCGGGGAAAATACTGGCGCGTAAAGCTCTCGAAGTAAAGCGGGGCAAGAGAGACGAGGGTCCCGTTTGCCTCATATCAGGCGGCGAGACGACGGTTACCGTCACCGGTCCGGGCACAGGCGGCAGAAATATGGAACTGGCGCTGGCCTTTGCCATGGAAACAGAGGGAATTTCCGGGATCACGCTGCTTTCCGCCGGCACCGACGGCACGGACGGCCCGACCGATGCGGCCGGTGCTGTCGTCGACGGTATGACCGTTGCCCGAGCCCGTTCCCGCGGACTCGATCCCGTCAAATACCTGCACGATAACGATTCCTACAATTTCTTCCGGAAAGCAGGCGCCCTGGTCGTCACCGGACCGACAGGAACCAACGTCATGGACATCCAGATCATGGTCATCGAATAGCAAAGGCAGGCAAAAGGCAAGGGGCAAAAACCAAGAAAATCCCTTCCTCCTGACAGAACGATCATAGGTAAGGATTATGCCTGGGCATTACTGGAGCTGGTACCGGCTCATATTTCCCCAGGGTCACCCTGCGCCGGATGACGTCCACCACAACGTGACGATGGCAGAATCCTCCGGGCATCTTTCCACTACTCTTTTTCAGGCTCGGGCGACCATGAGAAATACCGGATAGAGCCGTTTGCGGCCGTCGCGGGAAACCTTCTCGATCCCGGCCGCGGTGATGTCCCGGACATCACCGAAGCCGGCATTCTCCAGCAATTCAGCCATTTCTTTCCGGTCAAATCCCGTATGGACAGCGGGAATGGTGTCGCCATGGAAGCTTCCGTCCTCCTTTTCCAGGTCGGCGATCACCACTGTGCCTCCAGGAAGGAGAACTCTCCGTAAATCCAGCAGCAGCGATTCCACGTCGGCAACATGATGCAGAGTCATGCAGCTGACGACAAGATGAAAATGACCCTGGATCCCCTCCGTGGCTTCCGGGTCCAAGAGGACTGTCCTGACACCCGGAACATCGAGGTTACGAATCTTCTCGCGAAGAATCTCCAGCATCCCCGCGGAGGTATCCGCACCGGTGATGCTCCTGACGAAGGGCCGGAGACGCAGCGTGACCAGCCCGGTGCCGCAGCCGTAATCGAGAGCGTCCATATCCGGGCTGATGCCGGCCTCCGCGGCAATGCACGCGGCAAGCTCCTCCGCCAGTTTCACCCGGCGCGGCTCTTCATCCCAGGTGGCGGAAGCCCTGTCGAATGTTCCCCTCGTATCATCCATAGCTGTAGTTTCTTTCCCGGGCCGTGCAGCCGGCACCTTTCATAATCAAATCCATGCCAACCGGCGGTTTACAGAGCCACATTCTCGAAGTCGACGTATTTTTTCATGAGCATGGTGCCGCCACCCTCCGAAACGACGCGCAGCACGGCATCCGCCTCCCGCACTCTCGACCCGGCAAGGTGGGTGATCTTCGTCCCGGAAAAGGCTTCACCGCACAGCGGCGTGGACGGGCCCAGGAGCACCGCGGCACGAGGACTCCCCAGCCCCGCGAGAAGTTCGTCGCAGGTGCCGTTGATCAGGGAAGTCCCGGTGAGAATGGCGACGGAACATCCCGCCAGCACTTCCCTGCCCTGCTCCGGGGTAAGGGTTTCACCGGCGCCATGGTGCGGATTCAGCTCGATGATGTCAAGCCTGCAGCCGATTTTGCGCAACTGCGTGACAACCGGACCGAAATATCCGACCATGGCCACTGAGTCGTCAGGCGTAATGTTGAGGGAGGAGATGACCTCTTCTCGCGATGTCGGCGGATGAGGCAGCGATGACAGCAGCGCATTGGCCGTCGCCAGGCCGACCGCACGCGCCAGGCCGGAATTCTCGTCGACCAGAAATGCGAGAAGTTCAACGGCAGGCCGTCCGGCCAGGGTTCCGGCGGCCTGGAAGTGGGTACAGCATGGAGCGTCAGATTTGGGGGTCCATGCCACACCGGCATGGCCGCACTCCAGCCGCACAGCTGTATAACCGAGTCCGATGCGCACATCGGCGACAACGTGTCCTTCCGCCTGAGGTATCAGGCAAGCAACCAGACGCTTCTGAATATTCAATGTCACGGAATATCTCCTCTTATGAGAATAAATTCAGGGCTTCCCAGGATGGAACCCTGCTGTTCCACAACTCGATCAGCGCCGAAAAAACGGCATCTTCCCCTGATGCACTCCCGGTTCTGGTGGGAAAATGAGCACTGGGACGGTAATTCAACGGGCAGCACGACCCCGAATTCCCTCTGTACGAACCCGGCAGCCGTGATGATGGTACACAGCGATTCACGCTTGCAGCAGCGCGCGCCGCCATTTTCCGCGATTGCTCGCAGGCATTCGGCGGTGATCCGGTTCGAAAGCTGCCGTTCCCGGTCCGAAAGCGGCGTGGCGCCGGTGATGAGGCTCATGAATATCCCGGCCCCCACGGCTGCGCCGCAGGCGCCCTGGAAACCGCAGAACCCTCCTTTTACATCTTCCGCACGCTTTCTCGCCTCACGAATCTTTTCGGTCACATCTCTTTTCATCGAACGATCTGCATGACAGTAGGCAGCCAGCAAGACCGCCGGCACGAGAAAATGATGTTCCGGCCCGTGCATCTTGACGACCGGGTTTTTCATCAGTTTCAATGCTATCGATAGCGGAAGAGCTGAATCGGTCGTGGAACAGTACCGCTCTATCAAATCGTTCGCGGAACCGTTGTGACAAGCGTCGCAGACATAGTGGCCCATGCGGCAGGAGGCGTTTGTCTCTTTCGTGACACCACAGTAAAAGCACGTGAACGTCGTGACAACTTCCGAGTAGATTATTTCGTCGCCGCAAACGAGGCAGCCGGTTCCGAAGTCCATGCGTCTCTATCTCTCCTGTTTGCGCGTCGCGGAAAAGCTGGGCCCCGATGGGCCTCTCAGGGCGCGCCATTCCAGCAATGGTCATGCCGCACGCGTATCAGCGGCGGAAACCGAACTCCAGTTGGAAAAACCGTGGATTGAGTCCTGCTAGAGGCGCCTGAAGCTTCGCCAGTTCCTGCTCCGGGCCGTGCACTTCCAGGCGGGTGATGTCGGCGATCTTCAATGCTTCTCCGAGAAGCGCGCCCACGTTGTCCAGATGCGCCAAGAGCCCTTCTGAATCGACATAGCCCTCTCGGCAGTGCGCTTCATCCCCGTCGAAGCTGAAACCATAGTAGAGGCATTTCGACTCTTCGTTGGACTTCGCGACCATTTCACCGCACAACCGTTTGAATTCATCCATTTTTCCTACTTTGATCCTGAAATAGGGAACGATCGAGCAGCATTTGTCATCAAACGCCATAACGAACTCCTTTCACGCGTGATTTTCACCTCAAAAGTGTATTTTTCAGCGATAAGCACCATGAGCCAACAGTTGCACCCACTTTCGGTATATAACGTTTCACATATCCACGATCAACAATTTTTTCCCCTTCGTGAAGACAGGACCTATTTCATTTTTTCGATCTCTTCCTCAACTTCTTCCGCGCCTTCGTCGTAGAATTTCCGTTCATCGGGAGCAAGCTCGTGGAGCAGCCTGAGAAACTCTCCCGCATGGACCCGCTCCTCGTCGGCAATGTCCTTGAGTACTTCGATGGCAAGCTTGTTGTCAGTGGACTCCGCCAACTGCATGTACAGCTGGATTGCCTCGTATTCCGCCGCCACCATGAAACGTATGGCGCGGATCAATTCCTCGCTGGTCAGCTTCCTGTCGCACTTCAGACCTGAAAAAGGTGAACCGAATTCTGGCATGTCTGCCTCCTTTCATGAGTATTCAGGTACGCTTCCTTCCCGTATCTATGAATTGTAAACAGGCTGCGGGGGTATTCAACCCGAAAAAAGAAGCGATTGAATCTCGGGCAATTTCCTGACAAAGAACATTTTCCCCGGTAGTCCGCTTAAACGAGGCGTCCGGTCTCCAAATCTTCCAGAGAGTGTGTCGGCTCATGCCGCTGAAGAAGTTCGTTGTGACGGTATGCGGTTACAATGTCCCTTATCGTCGGGGCTCCCTCAACCTGATAGCTATCGACGAATCGCTCCTTCAGCAGGGAAAAGGACAGTTTCCCGATTTTTTTGGTGAACAGGATGCCTACTCAGCAATATGTTTCATCATTTATATGTAATTAACACTCATAAGATAAAAACAGTTTTTCTGCATGTCAAGTAAAATGATGCCCGCCCGGACATCTTGTCAGCCCCGCGGGCATTCTTTTACGAAGCTTCGAATTGCTTACAGGGTTTTAAAACCTGCGAGGTTATAACCCCTTCCTTTCGAACCAGCGGAACAGGTACACCCCGCCGATTATGAACACGGGAATGATGAACCAATGGTTGAGTCCCAGCACCTGCGGCAGGGTGATCTTGCCGAAATCGCCCCAGGTGAGGACCGTTTCCTTCATGGTCGGGTATACCTCGGCATAGAGGGCCGCACCGACAAGCATGCCGGCGATCCCCCACAAAGAGTCCCATCGCCCCTCGCCGAACGCACCGAGCGAGGTTCCGGGGCAATACCCCAGGAGTCCCCAGCCGATGCCGAAGATCAGACCGCCCAGCACCACCCCGCCCAAAATCATCGGTTTGATGGACAGCTTCGCCAGACCAAGGTCGTTGAGCAGGTAGACGCCGACCATGCCGACCAGAACGGAGGAGAGCATGAACTTGACTATGGTCATGTCAATCAGGCGAAGAGCGCCCAACTGCCTGTCGTAACGGAGCACCCTTCCCTTCTGCAGCAGAAATCCGAACAGAATTCCAGTAATCAGTCCGTAGGTCAGGGTTGTCATTGGCGCTCACCTCCTCCATACAGCACTCTGGCGACGATCATGCCGCCGATGAAGAAACAGGCCAGCGCGACAAATCCGCTCACCGCAAGCTGCATGCCGCCGCTCAGGCCGTGGCCGCTGGGGCAGCCGTCCGCCAACCGTGCGCCGAACATGCCGATGACTCCTCCCAGGAAAGCGGCCAGCCAGCGCTTCCAACGGACCGGGCCAAAACGCTCCTGCCACATGTCGGGAACCGCCTGCCAGCGGAAGCTTCCCGAGGTTGTGGAGGCGATGAGGGCGCCTATGAATATGCCCACCACGAACATCCACTGCCAGTCGATAATCGGCAGCTCCTTCATGAAATAGGGCATCTGTTCCACACGCCCGGGGTCAACCGCCTTCTCGACCATCCCGGCAGAGCGCACGAACGTCGTCGATGCGCCGAAGTATTTCCCCGCAATCCAGACCGACCCGATTGAAACCAGGCCGCTCAGCGCGCCGGCCAGATAAGGACTCCATCCGCCGTCATTCTTTCGTTGCATACCACCACCTCCAGTTCGTGAATTGGAGAAACCGGGTTCCCTGATCATCACCTGATACATACTACCGGAAACTGCATACTTGACAATACTCTGCCGTTTCAATTATTCCTATTCTTGGAGGAAAGCCTGGAAAACGCTCCTGGGAACAAACCATGAAAACAGTCAATGAGCTTCCTGCCATCCTGCTGGTCGCGGCAATGTTCGCAATCGCGGAATATTCCGGCCAGAAAGAAATCATCTTCCCTGAAATCGCCGCACTTGCACTGGGCGCCTGGGTCATGGAAAAATCGCCGTGGCAGAGCGCACATTTCCATTTCTGGCTGTCGCCGACCCTAGCCGCACTTACCGGCATACTCATCGTCCGTTTCTTCCCCTACGCGCCTTTTTTCACGATAACCGGGGCTTTCTGTCTCGTGGTCCTGCAACTGAAACTGTTCCGCTCCGCAGTCCTGCCGTCCATCTCTGCCGCGATACTGCCCATCATCACCAGTTCGGACAGTTGGTATTACCCTCTGTCCGTATGCGTACTGGCGGGAGCAATTGCCATCGGTCGCCGCTTCGTGAACCGCAATGGACCGGACAAGTGTCCGGCATTGAAAACCGGCATTCCTGCCGGACCCCCGGCAACAGCCGCAGCAACTCTCCAAGAACTGGCCCATTGGGGAAAACTGCTGGCCGGTATCATTCTCGTAACGGGGTTCGCTGTCGGATTCGACTTCCTTTTCATGGTTGCCCCGCCCCTGATAGTCGCGTTCGTGGAGTTGTCGAAACAGGGCGGAGTCTTGCAGGACAAGGGTTGGAAAGCCCTGTTCCTCCTCGGGTCCGCCGCCTTTGCCGGCGTGTTCTGGCTGCAACTCGTGCATGGAATGCTGCACTGGCCGGTATGGCTTTCCGCCTGCACATCGACCGCCACTGTTTTTCTGCTCTACCACGCACTGCGCATGCCGTTCCCGCCTGCCGTTGCAATAGCGCTTTTGCCGACGATCATTCCCGAGGCAAGTCTGTTGTCATATCCCTGGCAGGTGCTCGCGGGAAGTACGGCATTCGTCATGCTGAGCAAGATATGCTACGGCAGTATCTCCTGCACACGGACAAAAGACAGACCTACAGTTCCGGAAGCCTCCGCTGAATGAGTGAAAAAAGACCTTCACGACCCACATCCCGGATTCTCGACGTATTTTCCCACTTGACAACACGGTGTCCCACATTTTATTGTGCATATGCACACCGGATACGGACTGAAAAGTACGCAACGGTTTCGGATTCATGCCCATCGTTATTTAATAATTATATTACGCATTGTCGCACTGAAAATGTCAACCGAATCTTACTGCACCAATGAAAGGGAGCTGAAACGATGGACATCCTGGCACAGGCGAGAGAAAAACTGGAAGCGATATGCAGCAGGAACAATGTCGACCGCAACGAAAAGGTTACGGTACGTGCGCTGACACCGGACGAGGCAATCGGTGCCAAAGCGGATGAAAATTTCGTCATCAAGAAGGGAAAGGAGCGCGTTATCGAGGCCTCTTTCCGTGAGGCGCGTGGACAGGCATTCACCGACGCGCCGGGCAACTGGGAGGGGACGCTGGGAGAACTCCTCACGTTGGATCTCCGGGAAACCGGATACCGCGCAGTGTTCACCGCCGGCTTGAACGCCGTGCTGCGCTCTGTGGGGCTGGCCTCAGGAACCGTGCACTGCAAGGATGACGAACCGACGAAGTGCGGCGCAGAGATGCCTGAAAACATCCACAAGCTTTTCGGCACGCGCCGTTACGGGATGATCGGCCTGCAACCGGCAATTCTGAAAGAAATGGTTGACGCCTACGGCAAAGTGGGCATGCGCGTGGCAGATCTTAATCCCGACAACATCGGGCAGGTTCGGGAAGACCTGCTGGTAATGGATGGAGAAAAGGAGCTCCGCGACCTGGTGGAATGGTGCGATGTGGGACTTGCCACCGGTTCAAGCGTGGTCAACGGAACCATCAACGACATACTGGAACGCTTCGAAGCTGCCGGCAAACCGGTCGTCTTCTTCGGCAACACCATCTCCGGGGTCGCGGCCCTGCTCAATCTCACGCGAATATGCCCTTTCGCCAAATGAATGTTCACAACTCCACCACTCGCAACTGTGCCGGCATCTTTTACCCGGTAACGGCATCCCGTTAAAAACCAGATTCCTTTACACGGAAAAAGGAGGATGTATGCTGGAAAAGTCTCTGAATTTCCGTGCAGCTGTCATGATTATTGTCATGGTGGTTATCGGCGCCACTTCACCGGCAGAGGCCAGAGCCGCAAACAAAACAGTTTTACAGGTTCTGGCCGGAGCGGGGCTCAAGGATTCTCTGTACGCAGTGAAAGCGGCATATGCGAGAAAAGCTCCGGGGGTTGAAATCCGGTTCAGCCTCGCGGCTGCCGGTATCCTGCAGAAACAGATAGAAGAAGGCGTGCCCGCAGACCTCTTTTTCACTCCAGGCAAGAGCCAGATGGACGATCTGCAACGGAAAGGACTGATAGTTCCAGAGACCAGGACCGATCTCCTGGGCAACGAAATCGTGCTCGTGGTGGCTCGAGAAAAGAAAGGAGTCATCACATCATTCGGTGACCTTGTCGACAAGGCGCACTCCCTGAGTATCGGTCTGCCGGAAACCGTTCCGGCTGGGAAATACGCCAGGGAAACGCTCAAGAACCTCGGACTGTGGGAGAAGTTCGATAAGCGCATTCTCTATGCCAAGGACGTGCGCACGGTGCTGGCCTACGTGGACTCGGGAAATGTCGATGCAGGTCTGGTGTATCGCTCGGATACTGCCGCAATGAACAGCGGAACACTTGTCGCAGTGGCACCCAAAGGTTCCCATTCCCCGATCCGTTTCAGCATGGCCGTCCTGAAGTCCAGCAGGCACCAGGAAGAAACCATGAAGTTCATGGAGTTTCTCAAAACTGCCGAGGCAGCAGAGATTTTCGCCAGACACAGGTTCACCCCCCTGTTCGGCAAGCGGCAGTGACCTCATCAGGCTCAAATCAGGCGTTGCGCTGCCCCCCTCACCGATGGTAGTGTTGCAGAAAATTTCCCCATGGAGGACTCATGATCACTGCATACGCCACCGAACAGCCCTTCGACCACCTGCAACTCTACCGCGCATTCCTGGAGCGCGAAACCGATTGCACCGGAACAGTGGTGCTGCACCATGGCCGGGTAAAGCGGCCGGGTAAGCAGGTGCCGGACTTTTCCACCGTGGAGTTGAAACCGCTCACTGCCGACGTCGACGACCGGCTTGCAGCCATCGCCCGTAAGGCAATTGAGAAGTTCAAGCTCAACCAATCGCTTGTCGTTCACCGGCTGGGCACCATCGGCGCGTGCGATTCGGTGCTGTTGGCCATCGTCTCCGGGAAAACCCGCGACCGCTGTTTCCAGGCCTGCTCCTGGATCGTGGACGAGGTGAAAAAAGAAGAGTTCATCCAGCTCATCGAACACCCCTGACAGTATCCCTCCGGTTTTTCCCCGCCGAGCGGAAGCCTGAATAAGGAGGCCAGGGGCATCCTTCCCCGGCCTCCCCTTCAACCGGCCGGCACCTGTTGTCCGACCACGAACATCTCCACGCAGAACCCTCTGTAAAAACGTCTTGACAATCTTTATTTTAATATATATAAGTTTCTGTATATAGGAGACCGGCATGGCAACCGCAATTGCACGTCAGAGAAAAACACCTTCCGGAAAAGCTTATAAATGGAGCCTCGGCTTGCTGATGGTGACCGTGCTGGGTCTGGGGTGGAAGTATCCCTACCTCGGCTTCATGGTGCCGCTGGTCATGGTCGCGGGCCTCATCGGCTCGCTTGTCAAAGGTCGCGTCGTGTGCGGCAACTTCTGCCCGCGCGGCAGTTTCTTCGATACCTGGTTCAAGCCGCTCGGCGGTTCGCGCACGGTACCGAGGCTGCTGACCACCCCGCTGTTCCGGTGGAGCCTGCTGGCAGTGCTCTTTTCATTCATGACCTTTCAGCTGGCTATGGATATCAGCAGTGCCGCCCACTGGGGAACCGTCTTCTGGCGGGTCTGCCTGGTCACGACCATTATCGCTCTCACAGTGGGCGTTCTCTACCGTCCGCGCGCCTGGTGCTCCTTCTGCCCCATGGGAACCATCCAGGGGGCCATCGGCGGCGCAAAACATGCCCTGACCATTTCATCTGCATGCACCGGCTGCGGCATCTGCCAGAAAGCCTGCCCCATGGGACACGACATTGCGCATTACCGGGAAAGCGGTAAAGTCAACAACAGCGACTGCATGCACTGCGGGGCCTGCATCGCCGCCTGTCCGCGGAACGCCTTGAAAGAATAAATGGCTTTTTGCCTGCAGGCTGATGACAGAGGGTTATACCGAACTGAATACATACCCTTCAGGCTTCAGCCTATTGACCTCAAGGAGGATTGAATCATGAGCAAAAAGATTGTCGTCATTGGAGGATCGGCTGCCGGGCCCAAGGCAGCGGCACGCGCCAAGCGCCTCGACCCCTCGGCGGAGGTCACCGTCATCCAGAAAGCGCCGGAGATGTCCATGGCTTCCTGCGGCTACCCCTATTTCGTCGCCGGGGTTTTCAACAACCGCAACGCCCTGCTCAGCACGCCCTACGGAGAAGTCCGGGACCCCCACTTCTTCGTGAATACCAAAGGCATTGTGGCCCGCACGGAAACCGAGGTACTGTCCATCGACCGTGAACGACATATCGTGAAGTGCCGCGACCTGAACAGCGACGCGACGGATGAGATACCCTACGACAAGCTGATTATCGCCACCGGAGCCCGTGCCCGCAAGCCGCCGGTGCCCGGAATCGACCTGGACGGTGTGACCACCCTGCAATCCATGCGCGACGCCGACTTCCTGCGCAGCATCCGCGACGAGGGAACCATAAAGAAAGCGGTGGTCATCGGCGGCGGGCTGATCGGCATAGAAACCTGCGAAGCGCTCCAGTTGTCGGGGATCGACATCACCGTCATCGAAATGCTGCCGCAGATCCTCATGTTCCTCGACTGGGAACTGGCAAAGGTTCTGGAAAACCACGTGCGCAGCAAGGCAGCCAACGTCATCACCGACGTAAAACTGGCCGGGTTCGTCGGCAATAACGGCAAACTGACGGCAGTCCGGCTGGAGAACGGCACCGAACTCCCCTGCGAACTGGCCGTGCTCGCCATCGGCGTGGAACCCAACACGGACTTGGCGAAGGCTGCCGGCCTGGAAATCGGGACGACAGGCGGCATCCTGGTTGACGAGTACATGCAGACATCAGCCCCTGACATCTATGCGGTTGGTGACTGTGTCGAGGTGGTACACCGCATCACCGGCAAGAAAACCCGCGCGCCCTTCGGCGACCTTGCGAATCTGGAAGGAAGGGTAGCGGGAGAGAACGCAGCGCTCGGCAACAGCGTCACCTTCCCCGGCACTTTCCACACCGGCATCTGCAAGGTATTCGATTTCAACGCCGGCTCCACCGGCCTGTCCGAGAGCCGGGCGCGCCAGGAGGGTTACAAAGATGTTGTCACCGTAATCAACGCCAGCCTGGACAAGCCCGAGTTCATGGGCGCAAAGCTGCTCATCTCCAAGATGGTGGTCGAAGGGACAACCGGCAGGATCCTGGGCGTCCAGTGCGTCGGCCCGGGAGACGTGGGCAAACAGGTCGCCATGGCGGCAATGGCCCTCCTTGGGAAGCTCAGGGTTTCGGATGTGGTGACTGCCGACCTCCCCTATGCGCCGCCGTTCTCCCTGGCAATCGATCACTTCATCGCCACCGCCCATCTCATGGAAAACAAACTCAAGGGCAGACTGAAAGGCATGGGGGCGACGGAGCTCAAGGGAAAGCTGGACAAGGGAGAGAAGCCCTTCCTGCTCGACGTGCGCACCCCGGGTGAGTTCGACACGATGCGCCTCGGCATCGGCGAAACGCTGATACCGATCGGTGACCTGAGGCACCGGCTGAACGACCTGCCCGCTGACAAGGAGCGGGAGATCGTCTGCTGGTGCAAAATTTCCCTGCGGGGATACGAAGCCGCCATCCTGCTGGAAGCGGCAGGATGGAAAAACGTCAAGGTCCTGGAAGGCGGTGTCATGGCCTGGCCGTACCGGCGAGAGAAATAACTCCTCCAAGATCATTCCCTTCCCCTGTCAATCCCCCTGACCGACAGCCCGACTGCCAGGGGGATTTTTTTCTTGCACAGGGCCGTTGCACCCCGTTACGCCCGAGGCCTCCTTTGGCCATCTCCGGCAAGGATTATCCTTGACAGCACTGTATCTCTTATTTTATTGTGCATATGCACATAATAAACCAGGGAGGACACAAACCATGCGGATCTGCTTTCCCATCGAACGAAATGACGGATTGGACAGTAAGCTCTCGGACCATTTCGGCTCGGCGCCGATGTTTATGGTGGCTGACACCGACAGCAACGAGCTTACCGTACTATCCAACTCCGACCAGCATCATGCCCACGGTGCCTGCAACCCCTTGCAGACCCTGCAAGGCAGCGGGATCGAAGGAATTGCCGTGCGCAACATCGGCACCGGAGCAGTCGCCCACCTCAACCGGGCCGGCCTCAGCGTCTACAAGGCGACAGCCGAAACCGTCAGGGAGAACGTGGAAAAGCTGGCAGCAAGCGAACTCCCCCGCTACACGACGTCCGAGAGCTGCTCCGGTCACGGGCATGGCGGTGGCTGCTGCCATTGACCGGTAGCCTGCCAGATGCTATCCTGACTCCCGTCAAAGATCAAGGTGCGAGGACTATCGGACATGTCGCCACGCTGTAAAAAAGCCAGAATCTGCTCTTGCCCCTTCACGGGAGATACGGACATCGTTTTCAAGCCGGTCGGCATTCCACTGCGGAACCTCCTACAGACGCGGCTGGAACATGATGAAATGGAAGCCATGTATCTCTGCGATCACGAAGGGCTGACACAGGAAGAAGCCGGCGCGCGCATGGGTGTTTCCCGGGGCACGGTGCAGCGACTGCTCACCGTTGCGCGGAAAAAGATCATCGAAGCACTGGTGCAGGGGCGGGCCATTACCATGACGACCGCTGCCGGCAGAGAACCATGCGTTTGACGCAGCCAATTTTTTTGTTCTCTCGCAAAAAGTCCAAAACACCATGACCCGTCATTCCGGCGACCGCGTGTCACCGTAGCTTTAGCGGTGGCGCAAGGCCGGAATCCAGTCTTTTCAGTAGGGTCCCCCCCTGGACCCCTTTTTTCAACGGGGTGACGGCTACTTGAGAATGCATCAATTTCTTACCGGCACATGAGGGACACGTCACAATGGAAATCAATATCTCTGCAATAGGCATACTGCATACGGACCACAAGACCAAGGATGAAGCCCCGATCCAGGGGGCTTTCGATCCTGATGCCAAGGGTATTGTCGAAATATTCCCCGAGTTCGCTGAAGGGCTGAAGGATATCGAGCTCTTCAGCCACATCTATCTTTTCTATCATTTCGACCGGGCGGAACCCGGCGCCTTGATCCGCCACCCTTTCCTCGACGACACGCCCCACGGCATTTTCGCCACGCGCCACCCCTGCCGACCCAACGGCATCGGCATCACGGTAGTGAGGCTTGTGGAACGCAACGGCAACAGGCTTCGGGTAACGGGCATCGACGTCCTGGACGGCACCCCGCTCCTGGACATCAAGCCCTATGTCCCCCGCTTCGACTGCCACCCGGAAGCTTCGGAAGGCTGGTTTGCCGGCAAAGACAGCAGGAGGAAACCTTCAGGCAGGGAGTGACGTACCAGGAAAAGCAGTTGCATGAAAAAAAGGGCAGGCTCCGTCATACTGGCGCCTGCCCTTTTTCTTATGCCGCATCAAGCTTCAACAGAATTATTTGACGTTCCCCACCGGATAGTCGGCTTCCATCCAGGCCTTGATGCCACCGGGATGCCGGTAAACATTCTTGTACCCGAGCTTTTCGGCCCACATGGCCCCGTTGTGGCTCCTGGTGCACTTGGTGAATCCGCAGTAGAAGACGATGAGGCGGTTCTTGTCCGGTCCCAGGAGCCTGACCAGTTCGGCCTTCGTCTTGTCGTCCAGAGACTTCATCTCGGGAATGGGAAATTCCATCGGCTTTGCGCCCGGGATATGGTTTTTTTTGTAACTGGCTTCGTAGGGCATGGTATCGACGATGAGCATGGGTCTCTTTTCGACCATCCACTGTTTCAGCTCTTCGGTCGAGACCACTCCATACCCGCCCCGCTCCACTTCCCTGCTGAACGTTACAGCGCTCTTTTCGGTTTCCAGCTCCTTAACACCCCATGCATAGACGTTGGCAGCCATCGTGCAGAAGGCCGCAAGAGCAACCGCCGCAACTACTGCTCTCTTCTTCATTGCATCCATAAAAAACTCCTCCTAGATGATTTTTTTGATCCTGACCCGAGCTACAAGGTCCTGACCGCGCTTGATACGCAGAAAACGATACACGTACAGATAGCAGCAGACCGCTACCATGACGAAATCCCGGTACAGTGCCTGACGCAGGCTGTCCTGCCCCTTGAGCTCCTCCGTCGAAAAGCAGCCGCAGTCGATGTCCAGGTCCTTCAGCACGCCATACCAGAGGATGCCGATGAACATGACGAGCATACCGGATATGGCGGTGAGCGTTCCTGGAATCTCGAAGAGAAGTCCGACGCCGGCCAGCACCTCGATCACCGGCAACCCGATTGCCACCGGCGCCAGCAAAGGGTCCGGAACCAGGCCGTATCGCGAAACCATGTTGGCAAACCCCTTGACGTCGAGCAGTTTGATTACGCCGGAATACATGAAGACACCTGCAATACAGAACCTGAGCAGCCGGTACGACCAGTGATTTATTTGTTGCCGAAGGGACATGCAGGTATTTCCGCAATTAATGAGATGATCCGATGAGCGACTCTTGACGGTCACCGATGTTACCTTAATGAAACGCAATGTCAAATTGATAATATCGTTAGACAATGTATATACTATCGTATTTACAAATAACTGAATCAAAAGCGCTGGGATCGTATCCTGCCGGATAAGGATAATCCAACATTATCAAGGTATCCGATGGCATCGAAGCACGAGAAAAATCTTGCCACAAATACATACATATAGCGATTACCTGTTCACGAATACACAATATATTGTGTTATTTTGCACGAATCGTATTGACATCACCAACCTGCGGTGGTAGACATATCAGAAAACCAGACGGGTGGAAGTGAGGATTCGAGGGGAGGCACCACGACCATGAATAATGCTGCACACACGGAGGAGGCCCGGATAGTTCCCTTACAGAGCGTGGTCAAGCGCGACGGCGCCACCGTACCGTTCGAGGCGGAGAAAATCCGTTCCGCGATCAGGCGGGCCGGAGAAGCCAC
Organism: Geobacter sp. UBA5735; assembly: GCA_002419385.1. GTDB lineage: Bacteria > Desulfobacterota > Desulfuromonadia > Geobacterales > Geobacteraceae > RPRC01. The sequence continues at coordinate 5,100 of DIFZ01000046.1, read as the reverse complement.
CGGCGAGTTCGACGGCGACGAGGCAGGCCTGTTGACCACCCAGGTGCTGAAGGTGCTGCGCCACAAGTTCGGCCCGACAGCGCCGCAGATCGAGCAGATCCAGGACGTGGTCGAACAGGTGCTGATCTCCGCCAACCACCTGAAGACCGCCCGCGCCTACATCGTCTACCGCGAGCAGCGCCAGAAGCTGCGCCGGGATCGGAAGACCCTGGTGGACGTGGCCTCGTCGGTCAACGAGTACCTGGAGCAGTCCGACTGGAGGGTCAACGCCAACGCCAACCAGGGCTATTCACTGGGCGGGTTGATCCTCAACGTCTCCGGCAAGGTCATCGCCAACTACTGGCTCAACCACGTCTACCCGCCCGAAGTAGGGGAAGCGCACCGCGACGGCAGCATCCACATCCACGACCTGGACATGCTGTCCGGCTACTGCGCCGGCTGGTCCCTGCGCACCCTGCTGGCAGAGGGGTTCAACGGGGTGCCGGGCAAGGTGGAGGCCGGACCGCCCCGCCACATGTCCAGCGCCGTGGGACAGATCGTCAACTTTCTGGGCACTTTGCAGAACGAGTGGGCCGGTGCCCAGGCATTCAGCTCCTTCGACACCTACATGGCGCCGTTCGTCAGAATGGATCGCCTCTCCTATGAAGAGGTGCGCCAGCACATCCAGGAACTGGTGTTCAACCTGAACGTTCCGTCCCGCTGGGGTACGCAGACGCCGTTCACCAACCTGACCTTCGACTGGGTCTGCCCCGAGGATCTGCGGGATCAGACGCCGGTGATCGGCGGGGAGGAAATGCCCTTCACCTACGGCAGCCTCCAGGCAGAGATGGACCTGATCAACCGGGCCTACATCGAAGTCATGACAGCGGGCGACGACAAGGGACGGGTCTTCACCTTCCCCATCCCCACCTATAACATAACTGCCGACTTCCCCTGGGAGAGCGGCAACGCGGAACTTCTGTTCGCAATGACAGCCCGTTACGGGCTCCCCTACTTCCAGAATTTTCTCAACTCCGAGCTTTCCCCCAACATGGTCCGCTCCATGTGCTGCCGCCTTCAGCTGGACCTGCGGGAGCTCCTGAAGCGGGGCAACGGCCTGTTCGGCTCGGCTGAGCAGACCGGCTCCATCGGCGTGGTGACGGTCAACTGCGCCCGCCTCGGCTATCTCCACCAAGGGGATGAAGCCGCCCTGTTCGGCCGCCTCGACCAGCTGCTGGAACTGGCCAGGACCAGCCTGGAGATCAAGCGCAAGGAAATCCAGCGGCACATGGACGGCGGCCTGTTCCCCTATACGAAGCGCTACCTGGGCACCCTGCGCAACCATTTCTCCACGGTCGGGGTCAACGGCCTCAACGAGATGATCCGCAATTTCCATGGTGATGCCCATGACATCTCCGACCCTGAAGGCCAGGAGATGGCCTCCCGTTGCCTGGACCACATCCGGGAGCGGCTGCTGCTGTTCCAGGAGGAGACCGGAAACATGTACAACCTGGAAGCGACCCCGGCCGAGGGAACGACATACCGCTTTGCCCGGGAGGACCGCAAACGGTTTCCCGACATACTCCAGGCCGGCACCTCGGAAGCGCCCTACTACTCCAACTCCTCCCAGCTGCCGGTCGGCTTTACGGACGACCCGTTCGAGGCGCTCCACTTGCAGGAAGCATTGCAGCGCAAATACACCGGAGGTACAGTGTTCCACCTCTATCTCGGCGAGCCGGTCTCCAGCCCGAAGGCCTGCCGCAATCTGGTGCGCCGCGTCCTGGAGAATTACCGCATCCCGTACCTGACCATTACGCCGACGTTCTCCATCTGCCCGAAACACGGCTACCTGCCGGGAGAACACCCATTTTGTCCATTGTGCGATGAAGAGCTGAGGATGAGGAAAGTGGCGCGGTAAAAAAACCGGACCTTCAAGGTTTTCGGTTGAAAGCGGCAACGTTTATGGCAACCAGACCTGCCAGGTTTCAAAAACCTGGCAGGTCTCCAGTTAAAAGAGAGGAGTCGTATAATGGACGATGGCAAAAGAAATCAAGCGACAATCAGCCTCGACGACAGCGAACGTCAGCCCTGCGAGGTCTGGACCCGGGTGATGGGCTATCACCGACCGGTGGAGTCGTTCAACATCGGCAAGAAGGCAGAGCACCGCCAGCGGCGCTTTTTCCGCGAAGTGCCTTTGGCTGAGAAGCCATGCTGAAAATCGGCGGCTTGACCCCCTTCACCACCATCGATTACCCTGACCGCCTGGCAGCAGTGGTCTTTTGCCAGGGGTGCCCCTGGCAATGCGGCTACTGCCACAACCGGCATTTGCTGGATGCGAAAGCTCCGGCTACGATCTCCTGGGAAGAAACCGTTTCGTTTCTCGACCGGCGACGCGGACTCCTGGAAGCCGTGGTCTTCAGCGGAGGCGAGCCGACCATGCAGCCAGGGCTGCTCCAGGCGGTCGGCATGGTGAAGAGCATGGGATTCCTTACGGGACTCCACACCGGCGGGGCATACCCGGAAAGACTGCCTGAACTGCTTCCCCGCCTGGACTGGGTCGGCATGGACATCAAGTCCCCCTTCCCCGACTATCAGCGGATTACCGGAATCCCCGGCAGCGGTGAAGCTGCCGGGCGCAGCGCTGCGCTCATTCGGGCAAGCGGTGTCAGGCACCGGTTCCGCACGACGGTTGACCCGTGCCTGGTGAACGATGGGCAGGTTGCCGCACTGCGGCGCATGGTGGAAGAAGATTGGGGAAGCAGCTACGACATGCAGACTGTCAGGGGGTTTTGAAAAGGTCGAACAGGCAGCGCATGACACCGCCGGGGTCTTTGCCGATCAGCGTTCGGCCGCAATCTTCCACAGGTAGAGAGACGCGACAGACCCATAGGGGGAATAGCGTTTCCGGTATTTTTCAAAGGCAGCCCGGTCCATTTTGTCGAGACCGTAGAGTCTCATCATGCCGCGCTGTATCCCGAGGTCTCCCCAACTGACCACGTTCGGCCGTTGCAGGGAAAAAATCAGCAGCATCTCGGCAGACCAGACTCCGATACCGGGCAGGGCCGACAAGCGACCGATCACCTCATCATCCGGCAGCCCGCGCAACTCGGACAAATTCAGCTCTCCCTGCGCCACGGCTTCGCCGATCCCCTTGATATACCCTGCCTTGCGCATGGACAGTCCGCACTGCTGAATGTACTCGGTGTCGACGGAAGAAAGTGCCCGGGGAGTGATTTCTCCACAACGATCAAGCAGCCTTTTCCAGACCGTGTCCGCCGCCTTGGCAGAGATCTGCTGCGCAACTATGCTGTTCACCAGGGCAGCGAAGAGGTCGGGGATCACCCTGCGCTCGATCAGACCGATCCGCTCAATGGCCGACCCGAGCTTCTTGTCCTTCTTCTGCAGGTGATCGATCTCCCGACGGCCGTATTCAAACGCCTCCATGCTGCTTCTCCAGTTCCAAGAGCATCTCTTTCAGCGCCAGTCCTCCGCCGTAGCCCACCAGCCTGCCGTTGCTGCCGATGATCCGGTGACAGGGGATGAAAATGGGCAGGGGATTCCTGTTGTTCGCCTGGCCCACCGCGCGAACAGCCTTCGGGTTGCCGACCGCTGTTGCAATATCCTTGTAGCTTGCGGTCTGCCCGTAGGGCACGTCCTGCAGTTTCCGCCACACTTCTTTCATGAACGGCGTACCTTCAGGCTCGAGCGGCAGGGAAAATTCGGTCAGCCTGCCTGCCAAGTAGCTCTCGAGTTGTTTGAAAGCCTGACGGAGCAGCGCCGTTTCCCCCACTTCCCGGTCGGGAGAGACCGGATCGTTCTCGAAATATACTGCCACGATGCTGCCGTCCCTGTCTTCGATGCCGATTTTCCCCAGTGCCGTTTCCCTGAAACATAGCATCATATTCCTCCTCTGACACGTCCGTCCGCACACAGGCGACATCCCAGATTCTACGTGAAAACCAGTTCGTTATCCATGCATTTGTTACGATGCAATACATTCATCATGACATTCCTGCGCTACCCCGCTTGACACCCTCCTGGTTGCGAGTAAAATTTAAACCAGTTATTTCTTGATAACCGTTATCTGCAAAGGATGCCACCATGAAGAACCAGGAGCGATCACTCCGTCACGAAAGTCGTCTCAACCAGATGCTCTCACGGGTCAGGGACCGGCATTTCCGCCTCACGCCCCAGAGAATGGCCATTCTGCAGATCCTGGCGAACAGCGAAGAGCACCCGACAGTCGAAGATATCTACCAGCAGGTGAAAACCAGGTTCCCGACCACGAGCCTTGCCACCGTCTACAAGACCATTGCGTTGCTGAAGGAGCTCGACGAGGTGCTGGAACTGGGATTTCCCGACGGCAGCAACCGCTATGACGGCAACAGGCCCTATCCCCATCCACATGCCATCTGCACGAAATGCAAAAAGATCATGGACCCGGAGATCTCCAGCGTGGACGAACTCAGTGAAGAAATGAGACAAAAAACCGGCTATACCATCTCATTTCACCGCCTGGATTTTTTCGGTCTATGCCCCGAGTGCCAGGACAAGCCCTGAAGGGTGAGCGGAATACCTGCCTTATTGATAATTATTATTTTATACTATTGACTTTCCTTTTACGGCTTGTATAGTTTACTCAACTATCATTGATACGCGTCCAGCAAAGAAAAAGGGGGCCCGCATGAAAGACATCTTTGTTGTGATTACCCACGCGCACGTCGCACTCCACGCGCAGCCCGTTTTGCACCGTCCGAATGGAAACAAGGTCAATTCATTCAACGAAAGGAGCCAATTGCATGAGTGACGAACAAAAGTGCCCGGTAACGGGCAAAACAGCCATACCCATGACCGGCAGAGGCACCTCGGTCCGGGACTGGTGGCCCAACCAGCTGAATCTAAATATCCTGCACCAGCATTCCTCCAAGTCCAACCCCATGGGCGAGGGTTTCAACTACGCCGAGGAGTTCAAGAAACTCGACCTCAACGCCGTGAAGCAGGACCTGTACAAGCTGATGACCGATTCCCAGGAGTGGTGGCCGGCCGACTGGGGTCACTACGGCGGGCTCATGATCCGCATGGCGTGGCACAGCGCCGGCACCTACCGCATGGGCGATGGCC
>DIFZ01000024.1 GCA_002419385.1 Geobacter sp. UBA5735 | reverse complement strand
AAATTACCTTAAACTAGTGCCATTCAGAACAGCCCCCGGAAAACACCTTTTATGGAAGATGTCAAAGTGAGTTACTGAGTCCACATCATGTTCTTGAACACAGGTGATAAGGGGACTAGAGCGATGTCAAGTGATTGGCAGAAGAGTCTGAAACAGTGAGAAGTCATTATCCGCTGGGGATCTGAAGCGTCAGGTGCCATTCCCGCCAACCTCTTCCAACTCCTCCCACCGCAAATATGCGGCTTCAAGCTCATTCTCCAGTTCCTTTAGCCTCTCGGTGATCTGTGCGACTTCCGCTCCGGCGGTGCGGTAGTATTCCGGGTCCGCCAACTGCCCGTGGATGTCTTCCACCTCTTTTTCCAGGCAGGCGATGGTTTCCGGCAGCGCCTCCAGTTCGCGCTGTTCCTTGAAGGAGAGCTTGCGGGGTTTATCCGTCTGCGGCCTCGTTTTCTCTTTTGGGGCCGGGGAAGGGGGCGGTTCTGAGGCTGCCATTTCTGCCGCAGACTGACGCAGCCAGTCGTCATAGCCACCCACGTATTCCCGCACACTCCCGTCCTTGTCGATGGACAGGGTGCTGGTGACCACGTTGTTGAGGAAGTCACGGTCGTGGCTCACCAGGAGCAGGGTGCCGGAATGCTCGAGAAGGAGGTCTTCCAGCAGGTCGAGGGTCTCGGCGTCCAGGTCGTTGGTGGGTTCGTCCATAACCAGCACGTTGGATGGTTTGGTGAAGAGCTTGGCCAGGAGCAGGCGGTTGCGTTCGCCTCCGGAAAGGATGCGCACCGGGCTGCGGGCCCGTTCCGGGGAAAAGAGGAAATCCTGCAGGTAGCCGATGACGTGGCGCGGCCTGCCGTTGATGATCAGGGTGTCGTTTCCCTCTCCCACGTTTTCCTGAACGGTCCTGTAAGGGTCGAGCTGCTCGCGCATCTGGTCGAAGTACAGCACCTCGCGGCGCGAACCCAGTCGGATCTCGCCGCTTTGGGGCTGCAGTTCCCCCAGCAGCAGGCGCAGCAGGGTGCTCTTGCCCGAGCCGTTGGGGCCGATGATACCGACCCGGTCGCCCCGCAGGATAATGGTGGAAAAATCCCGTATCACCGGCGTGCCGTTGTAGGCAAATGAGACGTTTTCCGCTTCCGCCACCAGCCTGCCGGATCGTTCCGCCTCCTGCAGCTGCATCCGTGCGGCGCCGACCCGTTCCCGCCGTTGGCGCCGTTCTTCGCGCATCTTCTTTAGCGCCCGAACCCGTCCTTCGTTGCGGGTGCGCCGTGCCTTGATTCCCTGGCGTAACCATGCCTCTTCTTGGGCCAGCTTCTTGTCGAACTGTGCCCTGCGCGATATCTCGGCCTCAAGAAGTTCTTCACGGCGTTCTACGAAAGAGTCGTAGCCGCATGAAAATGCATAGAGCGTTCCCCGGTCCAACTCGGCAACCCTGTTTGCCATTCGGCGGGCAAAGGTCCGGTCGTGGGTCACGAAAAGGAAGGTCTGTACTTCGCGCAGGAGAAAATCTTCCAGCCAGACGATGGTGTCGATGTCCAGATGGTTGGTCGGCTCGTCAAGGAGGAGGATATCAGGTGCGGCAACCAGTGCCCTGGCCAGGAGCGCCCGTCGCTTCGTGCCGCCGGAGAGGGTGGAAAACTCGGCATCCGGATCGAGCGAAAGACGGCCGAGGACCCGTTCCACTTCCTGGTGCATGTGCCAGCCGCCCGTTTCCTCAAGGGTCTTGTGAATCTCCTCCAGCCGCTTCAGCAGGTCGTCGCCTCCTGCCGATGCCAGGCGGATTCCCACGTGGTGGTATTCGGCCAGGAGCTTTGCGGCGTCACCCATCCCTCCGGCGACCACGTCGAAGACCGGCCCGGTGAGATCGGTCGGCGATTCCTGGGAGACCAGGGAGATGCGCAGGCCCTGCCGGCGCATGATTTCGCCGCCGTCGGGAGTCAGCTCCCCTGCAAGGAGCTTCAGCAGGGTGGATTTCCCCGTGCCGTTCCGACCCAGGAGGCAGATGCGGTCTCCCTCTTCGATCTGCAGGGTGGCTCCGTCAAGAACCGGCGGACCGCCGAAGGCGATGCGGATGTCCCGAAGGGCTACTAGTGACACGGTGTTCCTTTCGCTGAAAGAGACCTGAAAACATCTTATCTGAAATCCCCCTCAATCCCCCTTTCATAAAGGGGGTAGCATGTAAGGCGCCCCCCTTTGTGAAAGGGGGGCAGGGGGGATTTTTTTGTGCTACCGTCGCTTCCCGCCGAACAGGGAGCCGAGCACGCCCCGGATTATCTGTCGTCCCAACTGGCTGCCGATAGCGTGGGCAGCGCTCTTGGCCAGCGCGCCGACGAGTTTTCCCGTTTCCGAAGGTTGCGGTTTCGTTTCCCTGCTCACCGGTGCCGGTTCCTGCTCCCTGGTTTCGGCAATCTGCTCAGCCTTCTGACGCAGTCTTTCATAGGCTGATTCCCGGTCCACGACCTTTTCGTAGGCGCCGTAGAGGACCGAACCCTGGAAGGCTCCCCGGATCTCGTCGGGCGTCAGGGGCGGCAGGCTGCTGCGGGGCGGCATGACGAATGCCCGCTCCACCATGGCAGGGGTTCCCTTTTCGTCCAGCAGCGAAACCAGAGCCTCGCCAACCCCAAGTTCGAGAATTGCCGTCTCCGTATCCAGGTCGGGATTGGCTCGAAATGTTTCAGCCGCTGACCGCACCGCTTTCTGGTCCCGGGGAGTGAATGCCCGAAGGGCGTGCTGGACCCGGTTCCCCAACTGGCCGAGAACTTTGTCAGGGATGTCGAGCGGGTTCTGGGTGACGAACCAGACGCCGACCCCCTTGGAGCGGATCAGCCGCACCACCTGCTCGATGCGGTCCTCCAGTGCCTGGGGAACGTCCTCGAACAGCAGGTGTGCCTCATCGAAAAAGAAGATCATCTTCGGCTTGTCCGGATCACCGACCTCGGGCAGCTGTTCGTAAAGCTCGGCCAGAAGCCAGAGGAGAAAGGTGGCGTAGACCTTGGGCGACTGCATCAGCCGTTCAGCGGAAAGGATGTTTACCATTCCCTTTCCGTTAGCATCGGTCTGCAGCAGATCCTGGATGTTCAGCGCGGGTTCGCCGAACAGTCTGTCCCCTCCCTGTTCCTCGAGGACCAGCAAGTTCCGCTGGATGGCGCCGATGCTTGCCGTGGAGATGTTGCCGTATTCCGTTTTGAAGTCGGCTGCATTGTCCCCGGTGAACCGGGTCATTTCACGCAGGTCCTTGAGGTCCAGGAGCAGCAGCCCGTTGTCGTCGGCTATCTTGAACACCAGGTTCAGGACACCGCTCTGGGTGTCGTTCAGGGAGAGGATGCGCGACAGGAGCAGCGGGCCCATCTCGGAAACCGTGGTCCTGAGAGGGTGCCCGCGGTCGCCGAAGATATCCCAGAATGTTACCGGCGTCCCTTCGTAGCTGAAGTCCGCCAGCCCCAGCTTTGCAGCGCGCTCAGCTATCTTGGGGTTGTCGCCCCCCGGCTTCGCCATGCCGGACAGGTCTCCCTTGATGTCTGCCAGGAAGACCGGGACCCCGATGGCGCTGAACTGTTCTGCGAGCACCCGCAGGGTTACCGTTTTTCCCGTGCCGGTTGCCCCGGCTATCAGTGCGTGGCGGTTGGCCATGCGGGGTGAGAGGTGAAGTTCTTCTGTCCCCTTGGCGACGCGTAGAGATGCTGGTTGCATGGCTATGGTCCCTCCTGACCTGGTAGTGCGGTAACAATCCGTTCGAGTTTTTTCGACGGCAGCAGCCGTACGGTGACGCGCTATTATGCCTTTTCCGACAGCCAGGCGTCAATCCCGGCCGTTTCGCCTTCCCACCCCGTGCCGAGGCGGATCTCCAGGAACGCGGCATACAGGCTGTCGAACATCTGCAACCCGGTTTCGAGCACATACATCCGCTCGAAGAAGAGAGCTTCCCGTTCGCTCATTTCGTCAACGCCCGAATCGCGTTCCTCCTTTACTTTCGGCCCCTTGAACGATGCAAAGTGGAACATTTCCCCTTTCAGGGTCAGTTTCCAGGCATGCTCTCCTTTTTCAAGGTATATGGTTCCCTCCGTGATTGCCTTGCCGGTCCTGAGCGCCATCCGTACCTCACCGAAGCGGTCCTGGGGCCCGGAAGCGGTGATCTTCTGCGCACCCTCGTCGCCGCTGCCGCACAGGACCATGCGGTCGTTCACGTAAGCGGCAAAGGCTTCACCCGCGGTGGCGGGCCCGGGACGGCAGACGCGGTACTCGGAGGATGCGTTCAGTGTCCGGTAGGTGACCCAGAGGAGGAAATCCCTGCCGAGCCACTGATTGCTGCGGATAAGGTCGAGGACGGATTCGGTCGATGCCATGTTTGCCGTGGCCAGGGCTTCAGAGGCTTCGGGGGCGATCACCCTTTCCGCCCTGGCGAACGGGTGGACTGCAACCAGCCGGAACCCCTCGAAGGTTTTCTTGAAGAGTGTATCGAAAACATCGACGGACTTGGAACCGATGGTTGCCAGGGTCAGAATGCCGGAACGGGTGTCCCATACAGCGTCGATGGTGGAAGGAACCGGGAGCGTCCTCTGCAGGAGGGCTCCGCGCACCGCGTCCCGCAATTCTTCGCGTTTCTGCTTCGGTACGCGAGAAAGGCCGGGGTTTGCGGCCAGGAAATCTTCTTCCGCCTCCCTTTGCCGCGAGCGCAGCAGTGCTCCGGGGATTGCCCGCTTGTCCTGCCGCACGGTGAGGAAGAGATAGTTGTCGCGCCAGAACGACGCGGGTGTGCTGAAATCCGTTTTGCGAGGATCGTCGGGCGTGACCCAGCCGATGGAGAGTTCATCCATGCCCTGGTCGATGGACCTGAAGCTGTTGGCGGTCAGGAGTTCGGAAACCCAGGAGAAAAGATCTCCGGCGGGAATATCGCCGATGACCCGGAACTGGCAGATGCTGACCGTATTGGATAGAATGCCCATGGGATGCTCCTTTTTTTAGGTGGAAAAAACTTCATGGATACACTCTTTTGCAGGTGAGGGCAAGCAAAAACTGCCTCCGTGACGGCGCTCTTTCCGGTTGTGGAGGAATCGGTATCGTGATGCTCATCAGCCGTGCCATGCCGGAGGATTGGCGGCGATAGTGAAATGTATGAAACGGATCGAAAGAGATGTTCATGCACATGACTGCGTGAAGGAGTTCAGGTTTGAGTGCAAGTAAAAATATGAACGGTGACCTTCTGCGTGGCGTTGGGGAGCGGGAAGGATAAAGATTTACTAAAAATAAAAAATTGAAATCTAGGGCAAGGAATACAATCTGGCTGAAAACCAAGGTGTTGTGCGACACACTTTGCAAGTATCAAATATTTATGGTTAATTATTTATTCCAGGGTTGTTGAAAAGTGCTTGCCTGGGTTGGCGCTCCAATGGAAGGTAAATAAAAATATGATAAAAATAAAATTTGACTTGATTATCGTTGAGTATGGTGTTATATAACGACCAGGAAATTCTCTGGCAAAATTTATTTTTGGTAAAACTGGAAGCGGGAATCCTCTCCAGCAAAACAACTACATAAGCAGCTGCAAACGCGCCCATTTCGTCCTCTGCACCGGCAGACTCAACGGAACCCGTATAGATATTGGCATGAAGTCAGTATTGATGCGGGTTTTTTCTTTTTTCCGTTGCATCCTGAATGCCGCCGGCCTCCACTTCGCATCACAGCGACCGCTTCAGCTCCGGAATGTGGGAAGAACCGGGGTGGGATTCGCGGCAATCTCAGTTATTCACTGCTAACCGGGTTTTTCCGGTTACCTACACCAAAAGGAGGAGATTGTATGATTAAGAAGGTACTCAATGTCAATGGCGTACAACGGACGCTGATCATTGACCAGGAAGCGCTGCTGTCCGATGTGCTGCGCAAGCAGCTTCATCTGACCGGAGTCAAAGTCGGGTGCGGTACCGGCCAGTGCGGCGCCTGCAACGTGATCCTCAACGGCAAACTGGTCCGTACCTGCACCATGAAGATGAAGCGGGTCGACAACTATTCCGAGATCACGACAATTGAAGGGATTGGCACACCGTTCAATCTCCATCCTATTCAGAAGGCTTTCATCTTCCATCACGCCATCCAGTGCGGCTTCTGTACTCCCGGTTTCATCGTTTCCGCTAAGGCACTCCTGGACCAGAACCCCAATCCGACCCGTGAAGACGTTCGCGACTGGTTCCAGAAGAACCGCAACGCATGCCGCTGCACCGGTTATATCATGATCGTTGACGCGGTCATGGATGCTGCAAAGGTGCTCCGCGGCGAGATGTCGGAATCCGCCCTCGAATACAAGCAGCCGGCTGACGGCAGGGTCTACGGCACGCGCATGCCGCGCCCAACGTTCGTTGCCAAGGCCTGCGGCCTGTGGGATTTCGGCGAAGACATGGGCACCCAGCTTCCCGCAAACACTCTGCAGTGCGCACTGGTGCAGCCCAAGGTTTCCCATGCCATCATCAAGGGCATCGACACCTCTGAAGCGGAAAAAATGCCGGGTGTCTTCAAGGTCGTTACCCACAAAGATGTTAAAGGCAAAAACCGCATCACCGGCCTCATAACCTTTCCGACCAACAAGGGTGACGGTTGGGATCGCCCTATCCTGAATGACGATAAGATCTACCAGTACGGCGATGTTGTTGCCATCGTTTGCGCCGACACCAAGGAGAACGCAAAGGCGGCCGCTGATAAAGTCACGGTTGACCTTGAAGTTTTGCCGGCCTACATGAACGCTCCGGCGGCCATGGCCGAAGACGCCATCGAAATTCACCCGGGCACGCCGAACGTCTATTACACCTGCTACGGCAAGAAAGGCGCGGATGTAAAACCGATAATTGAAAAGGCTGCACATACATTCACTGCCGAATACTACCTGCAACGTCAGCCCCATATGCCCATCGAGCCGGACGTCGGTTTCGCTTACATCGACGATCTGGGCAGGGTTGTCATTCATTCCAAATCCATCGGTATCCACCTGCATCTCTACATGATCGCGCCGGGTCTCGGTGTTGAGCCCGACCAGATCGTTGTCGTGCAGAACCCCACCGGTGCAACATTCGGCTACAAGTTCAGCCCGACCATGGAAGCCCTGGTAGGCGCAGCCGCCATGGCGACCGGCCGTCCGTGCTTCCTGGGCTACGATTGGTATCAGCAGCAAACCTACACCGGCAAGCGGTCTCCTTCCTATCTCAAGGGCACAATTGCCTGCGACGCGGAAGGCAAGCTGCTCGCCATCGACGCAAGCTGGGACCTCGACCACGGCCCCTATTCCGAATTCGGCGACCTGGTCACCCTGCGCGGCCAGCAGTTCGTCGGCGCCGGCTACGACATTCCGAACCTGAAGACCGAGGGCCACACCGTCTGCACCAACCACGGCTGGGGTTCTGCGTTCCGCGCTTACGGTTCTCCTCAGGCATTCATGTTCGGCGAATCCATTGTTGACGAATTGGCGCGGAAAGCAGGGTTCGACCCGTTCGAATTCCGCTTTAAGAACATCTACCGCCCGGGCGCAACAACCCCGACCGGCCAGGTTCCGGAAGTGTTCTGCTTCGAAGAAATGTTCAACCTCATGCGTCCCAAGTATCAGGAAGCAAGGGCAAAAGCCAAGCTTGAATCTACCGACACGGTAAAACGCGGAGTAGGCATCTCCCTCGGTATTTACGGCTGCGGTCTCGACGGCCCCGACACCTCCGCTGCATGGGCTGAGCTGATGCCAAACGGCGACGTGACAATCGGGAATGCATGGGAAGACCATGGCCAGGGCTCGGACATGGCCACGATTGCCTTCGCCCACGAGGCGCTCCGCGCCCTCAACCTGAAACCATCGCAGATCAAGCTGTCCATGAACGACACCAGTCTCCACCCGAATGCCGGACCCTCCGGCGGCAGCCGTCAGAACGTGGTTACCGGTAATGCAATCGTTGCGTCATGCAGACTGCTGCTCGACGCAATGAAGAAAGCAGACGGCACCTTCCGTACCTATGACGAAATGGTGAAAGAAAAAATCGCGACCAAGTACGAGGGGAGCTGGACCACTCCGTGCACCAATCAGGACGAAAACGGAATCGGCAAGCCTTTCTGCATCTATATGTACGCCCTCTTCTGTTCCGAAGTCGCTGTCGATATCACCACCGGCAAGGTAGACGTCGTGAAGATGACCTACGTAGGCGACAACGGCACCATCACCAACCGCGGCACCGTTGACGGCCAGGTATACGGCGGTCTCGTTCAGGGTATCGGTCTGGCCCTCACCGAGGACTTCGAAGACCTGAAGAAACACACCACCCTGATCGGCTCAGGCTTCCCGTTCATTAAGGACGTGCCCGACAACATAGAGTTGATCTATGTTGAAACTCCGCGCCCTGACGGCGCATTCGGTCAGGCCGGCGTCGGCGAAGGTCCGCTGACTTCTCCGCACGTGTCCATCGTCAATGCAATCCATGACGCATGCGGCGCCCGTATCAGGTCCCTGCCGGCATATCCGGAAAAGGTTCTGAAGGCTCTCAAATCGTCGAAAAAAGCATACGACGTTGCTGATGCAATGGCGGACGGCTACATGTCAACAGGTGGTATTGATACGCTGAAATAGGAACTGCGCCTAGAAATAATGATTTCATGGCATGCATCTCGGGGTGAACCTGAAGTGTTCCGGGTTCGCCCCGCCTTTCATGCTCTGAAAAAGGAAAATCATGAATACTACGATCGTAATTATAACTATAAATATACTTCCTCGGAGTCCTCCACGGGTGGGGTGAATGAAGTGCGAAAAGATGGGTGGCCATGATCCGGGTCGTGGAGGGCTTGGATTATTGCTATCCATGGAATAGAAAAAGGCGGGCGTGTTCCGGGTCGTGGAGAACCGGGAGGGTGCCCGCCTTTTCGTCGTTGATGGAGGTCAGGGGGCGGTCGGGTTCATCATGTAGGGGCGCTCCCCTGTAGGCGCCCATCAACTGGGCAGGCACGGGGGCCTGCCCCTACACGGTCGAGAAGCAGTTCCAGGCTATTCTTTTCCAGTTCCGGTTGGAATTTGTACGCTTCCTGCCTGCACCGTGCGGCCAGTTCATCATAGTAGTCGTTGTCCGTTTCCGCACGGAAGAGAAGTTCCGCGAGCCGTGCCGAATCCTTGGCGGGGAACAGTCCCGGGTACTCATCTCCCAGGAGCCCCCTGGTGCACGGGATATCTGATCCGATGACGGGGATGTTGGATACAACTGCTTCGGAGATGACATTGGCGCCACCTTCATGGAGTGACGATATCACCATGATTCGGCTTCGCAGCAATGCTTCCGCAGTTCCAGCCTTGTCCAGTTCCCCCAACCAGTGGAAGCGGGGGTTTTCTTCGACTTCCCGTTCGGCTTCATGAGCGAATTCTTCCGTCAGTGCAGCGCCCGCAAGGAACACCCGGATTTTGGATTCGGGGGGCAGCAGGCGGGACGCTTTTGCGGCCCGCAGCGGATCCTTGACATCTCGCAGATGGGCGATCACGAGGACGTCGAAGTGCTCCGGGTCTTTCGTGACGTCAATCCGCGGAGGATTGGCTGATTGAAAGATGACCATGGCTTTGTGCAGCAGGCCTGGGGGCAGTTCGTGCAGTGCCATGGGCTGCAGAACTGCCAGCTGGTCGGCAAGGTAGAGCACATCCAGAGCGGAAGGGTCGTTTTTCAGGTCCACGTACAGGTCGGTTCCGGTCAGGCAGATGACGATGTGCCCGGCAATTCCGCCGTTTCTTGCTTCAAGTATGGCCTGGCGGTTTTTTGAGGCATTGAATGCGACAAGGATGTCGCAGGGCTCGTCGTTCGCAGAGGGTGAGCTGGTTACCCCGTGCCCCAACTCTTCGAAAAAACGTCGCCACCGCTCGCTCGTGACGACGTTTCCGTTCCGTATGTTGTGCGCAGGCGCTTCGATAAATCGTATGATCATGCCGATCAATGATGCGTTAGATTATCGGGCCTTGTCAACAGCCTTTTGAACCCCGGGCAGGAGATTACCGGTGCCGGAGGGTTGCGGCCTTGCCCCGGGGTCTTTTCCCGGCCGGACTCCGCTGGTGATCGACCGATGCAGTCCTCGGGGCGGCATCGGCCTGGGCGTTCTTCACGCCCGAGGGCCGTTTGGCGGCCTGGCGCGGTTGGCGGGGAGGGCGGGCGAACTCGCCGTCCCTGGCCGGAGCGGGGACTCCGTAGTCGAATCCTGAAATGGTCCTGCGTTCGATCGGATCGTTCAGGAGCTTTTCGATAGTCCGCACCATGACGGCATCGTCGGCTGTCGCAAGCGTATACGCGTCGCCGGTCTTGGCGGCGCGGCCAGTCCGTCCTATGCGGTGGGTATATGCCTCGGCTGTGTCGGGCATATCGTAGTTGATTACATGTGACACCTGGGACACGTCAATGCCGCGTGCGGCAATGTCGGTAGCAACCAGAATGCGGAAGGTGCCGTCCCTGAAGCCGTCCATCGCAGCCTGCCGCCGGTTCTGCGAAAGGTTCCCTTGCAGAGAAGCAGCCCGGTATCCGGCCTTTTCCAGTTGTTCGCCTACACGCTTGGCGCGATGCTTGGTCCTGGCGAAAATCAGGACGGATTCGGTGTCGGTTCTTTTGAGCAGCTCCAGAAGGAGTGGCGTCTTCAGGTGTTGTGCCACCGGGTAGAGGGCATGGCTGACCGTAACCGCAGGTGTGATTGAGCCGGCCTGCACGGTGATCGGGTTTTTAAGTATTTCGCGTGCCAGTGCCCCGATATCCGTGGGCATGGTGGCGGAAAACAGGAGGGTCTGGCGTTGTGCCGGGATGTGGCGGAGCAGACGGCGGATCGCGGGGAGAAACCCCATGTCGAACATCTGGTCGGCCTCGTCCAGTACCACGACTTCAATCCCGGAGAGGTCCACCGTTCCCTGGCCGATGTGGTCGAGAAGACGTCCGGGGCAGGCCACGACGATCTCGGCTCCGCCTTTGAGTTTTTGTGTCTGGGGGTTTATGTTGACCCCGCCATAGACTGTTACGCTCCTCAGGCGCGTCTTTCTCCCAAGGGTTTCTATTGCCTGATGGGTCTGCTCTGCCAGTTCACGTGTGGGGGCAACGATCAGTGCCCGGACGCGGCCCCGTTCCCCGTGCATCAGGCGCTGCAGGATCGGCAGGACGAATGCAGCGGTTTTTCCGGTTCCTGTCTGCGCCAGGCCCATGACGTCGCGGCCCTGGATGACGGCCGGTATTGCCTGCGCCTGGATAGGGGTCGGGATGGTGTAGCCGGCTGCGGTGATGCCGGCCGTGATGTGCGGATGTAAAGCGAACGTTTGAAAATTCATGAAACTCCTTGTGTCTGTTGGTGCCGTATAAAAAAAGCCCCGGAACATGCCGGGGCCTACGATGACGTTGTTTACCGGTTGATTCGACTGCAGGAAAGACCGTATCAGGTTATGGGCGACCTTGTCAAGTGATTATCAGGCTGTTCCTGCAATCTTGCGAGCAGGCGCAGGAAATTCCTGGTCAGCGCGGGATGGAGTTCGGTCCCGCTTATGTCGATCATCATGCCTGCCACCTTGTCGAAGTCCAGGGAGCCGCGGTATACGCGCCTGGTTCTGAGGGCATCGAAATAGTCCGATACAGCTGTCATCTGGCTAACCAGGTTCTGCTGCCAGTCGCTGCGCACCGTCGGGTATCCGGTCAGGTTGAAACGCAGGTGGTGCTCGAAGCAGCAGACGACCGCCAGTTTCGGGATACCTGCCATTCCCAGCAGGTGATTGGCCCCTTTCAACGGGTGCTGCTTGATGATGTCCATCTCCTCCAGGGTCAGTTTCCTGGGCTTGGCAAGGATCTCTTCGGGAATGAAAAGCTTGCCGATGTCGTGAAGCATTGCGGCAACGCCTATTTCGTGCAGCAGGGAGCCTCTGACGCCGAACGACATGGCCTGGGCAATGTTGAGTATGCAGACATTGGTGGAATGGGTATAGGTGTATTCGTCGAGCAGGCGCAGCGGAGCTATGGCGAGAAGCGGCATTGCCGTCTGGCGGAAGTGTCCGATCAAAGAATCGACGATGCTGCTTATTCCGTTGACCGAAATCTTTTCATTCTTCCTGATGCTTTCATGCATGTCGGCGAATGCTTTGACTTCATACATCGGGATATCTTCGAGCGCAATTCTTAGCCGATCTTCCTGTTCATTCAGGTCGTCATCGTCATTGGAAGACGGGATGTCGATTTTCCCGAGTCGGATGTGCTCCGTTGACCGCACCCCGTCGCTGAAAGCTATCCGTCCCGAAAGACTGACCGCGAGGGTTCGGATTTCCTGCGGGGAGACATCGCACAGGAACTTGATGTGTCCGATTCCGCGGGAAGCCAGTATCTGGTTGAATTTGCCCAGAGACATGCTGCTTTCCAAAGGGGTGTTGTTGAATATCAGTTCGTCTTCGATCCGCAGAAAAAACAGTTCCTTTTCGCCAGCCATGGCATCGTGCAGGTTTTCGTGTGCTTTCGAGCACAGTCGGTGGACCTGACGGTGATCGGGTGCGTAGAGCGACACGTTTGCAATGGCCGAGACCATGTTGCGGGTAAAATCGTGTATTCGTCTCATTCTGTCCGATATCACGCTCCTCTGCCCTCCATTGATTGAAGCTTTTCCGTTGCTGTTTTTGCAAGCACTGCATTTCCGGAACGGGCGGTCTTCTCCAGGAGCAAACGGGCGGCGTGGCAAGGATAGCGGTCAAGTGTAGTAATGATGTCGACCTGCAGTTGGACAAGCCCGGGTCGGAACAGGTTCTTTCTTTTTGACATGATGGCATCAAGCACCGGAATGGCCGTGCTGTTTCCAATATCGGCCAGCGCCACGACGGCTGCTTTTCGGGCGGCCAGATGGCTTGGCGCAATCCTCCTGCGCTGCAGAAGACAGAGGAGACTGGAAACTATTTCGTGACTGGTGCTCTTGCCTGCAAGCTGGATCGCGTTGATGCGCGTTTCCGGATCAGAATCATTCATTTCCCGCAGCAGCAGACGAACGCTGTCAGGAGAATTAAAATGGAGGTGCGTTTCAAGGACATTCTGCCGGACCTTGGGGTGCGGGTGGTCGGCGAGCCTCTTCAGGTGCCGCATGACAGTGGCGTCGCCGGATCTGCGCAGGATCTGTACCAGATTCCGCAGCACATACCAGCGCGAGTCCCCGAGTCTCCTGATGGCAGGCTCTTTCGCTTCTTGTGCGAGTTCGATAAGGTGAGAAAGGTAGTAGCGTCTCCGTGAAAGGTTCTGCTCATCCGCCAGCCTGTCCAGCAGCGGCTCAATGAATGCTTTCCCGACTTTGCGGATGATCAGGCCGATATCGTGGTATTTGTCCTTTCCCCACGTGTCGAGGCCGATTATGATTTCCTCGACAAAGTCGTCACTTTCGAAGAAGGCAATAAGTTCGCTTCTGATGTGCCCTGCCTTGTCAGTTGCCGATCTGTCGTGCTGCACGGTCCGCTCGATCAGTTTGATCAGCGATGCGTAATCCCCTGTCTGAAGGCAATACCTGAATATCTCGAGCAGTGTTTCCCTGATTTTATCCGGGTTCTCGATCATTCCCGAATCCACGATTTCAATGATTATTTCGCCCACGGCATAATCGAGGCAGTCATTGTCCAGGGCAGCGGACAGGTCATGCAGGTCTTCCCGGTTTCCTTCCAGGAAAGAATCCGAGTTGACGATCATGCTCAAGGCTTTGAGGTATTGCGGCGGCACGAAATCATCGGTTCTGTCCTCCCGGAACAGGAGCGTAAGCTTCGGCGCCAGTTCCCGCAGTTCCGACTGATTGATGATGGGAGTGCTGGCCGGATCGCTTTCTGCCGCAGCATGTTTTGCCAGGGTGTCGACCAGGTTCATGACCAGTGGCGGCAGGGCAGCGTTGCCGATGATGTCATACCTTGTCTGCGGCCTGGTACTTTCATCTGGAGGGGATTGGCTGCCGTCGCTACAGTCACGCTGTTTTGTGCCGAATGCCTTGATTGCCGTCACGATGAACTGGTGCAGCAGTTCCGGTTGCAGATGCCCGGCGAATTCTCCGATTTTCCTGAAAAAATCCGTTTGGGCTGCGAAAGAAAGATCGGCGGCGGCAAGTTCGGCAAGGAATGTTTCGAGGGAAGCGGACAGGGGTGTGCCTTTCCTGAATGAAGACGTATCATACAGTTTGTTTATCTTCTCCGCGAGAATTCCGGGATCGGTTCCGCAGCCAACATCTTTGCACGTATCGGCAACCGGCGTCAAAAGCCTGGTCACGAAGATGTCCCACGGGGATGATGCCGGATCCCATCTTGTCGGAGGTGAGAGCGCTTCCTGCTCAGTCAGTTGAAATTCATCATACCGTACTTGAGAAATTCTGATCCCTTGTATTCCGCTCAGTGTGATAGCCTGTTCGATTCCGCCCTTTTCCCGGATGTGCTCGCGTTTTTCCAGCAGCACCTCGTTGAATCTGACGATTTCATCCGGTGTCAATCCCTGGCGGAATGTGATTACGGCTACTCCATGACGGAAAAGGGTTGCGGCAAACTCTTTCAAGGCGAAACTGTTGCGCCCCGCGGGGAAGTCCTGAACGATCAGCGAATCCTTAGTAATACCCACTGCAATCTCTTCATGCAGAGCCAGCAATGGGCGGAACCGCAGGGCCAGCCTTTCGCAGGATGATGCTATGACCGGATGTCCTTTCGGGTATGCTGAAACATGATTACGGGAAATGTTCAGCTCGTGAATGATGTCGGATAGTTGCCCGGAATCGATTCTGCTGGAGTGTGCAGTGTCCAATTATTTCTCCTTGTGCCGGTACCGGTCGCCTGTGGTCCATGAGCAGTGTGCAAGGATTCCATTGAAAAACCCGGTGCGACTGGGGCAGATATCAGAAAATTAATGTGAACGATGAAAAACAGTTTAACAAAATAATAAGAACAAAAAAAGAAAAGATTGTTGTTTTCATGTTATCAGGCCAATCCTGGGGGAGAGGGGTGGTTTCCACATCGCGGTAGTGGGGTGATTTCCCCTCATGAATGTTCGGAAGCTCATACTTGTTGAAAAGCTGGGTCGCGCTGTGTAGAATAAGGGTAATTTGCCGGGGAAAGAGGGGCTGCATGGTTCGCGATGGGGATCTGGTCGCGGTTTTCAATAGCATTCACCGGGTCATGAAGGCGGAAAAACTTCTGAAAGAGCGTCGGCTGGAAATTATCCTGATTCCGGCTCCCCGCGTCCTCAGTTCCGATTGCGGCCTTGCCATTCGTTATGCCGAAGCGATCCGGCATGATGTGGAGAGTGCTCTGGCCGAAGCAGGGCTTCTCCCGGAGGAGTGCCACCAGAAGCGGGGTGAGGAGTATGTCCGGATCGACCGGGAGAATGCCGGGCAATCCCCGGCAGTTGACGGGTAGCAGCAGAACGGGCGTGTTGTTGAAAAAGTGTGTGAGGCTGCGGTAAGTGTGTCGCACGGCACGCAGCTCTCCCGGACATGCCGCGACGGCAGGCTCGGGTGCGGGGACTGCGCAACGCTGTTCCTCCTTTTCGCTTGACTTCGGGAGAATTGTGCTATATAAGAAACGGGCACGTGAGGCTGTCTGTTTCCGACAGAAAACTCAGCAGGCTGATTCCTGGAAACCGGCGGTGTCCTCAGGAAGAATCTCGCCTCTTTGGTATTGCCATGGAGGCATTTTTTACCGTGCAGTATTCAAGTAATCGTTCAAGGCGGTGTAGCTCAGCCGGTTAGAGCATGCGGCTCATATCCGCAGTGTCCGGGGTTCAAGTCCCTGCACCGCCACCAATCTTCCATAACGGCCAACACGTCAACTGTTTGGCTGAGCAGCTGAAAACCCCTTTTCGGGACTGCGCACACATTGCGCACACCGGAAAGGGGTTTTTTTTATGCTGAAGCTGTTTTCGATGCTCAGGGGATAATGCGAAAAGAAAAAAATATTCAGCGATTGACGAATGACCGCCACATTACAGAACAAAAAATCGTGGTAAAATCAACAACTGACAAACAACATTGATCCTCTCGCAAAAAGTCCAATACAACGTTAATCCGTCATTCCGGCGACCGCGTGTCGCCGGAGCTTTAGCGGTGGCGCAAAGCCGGAAACCAGTCTTTTCAATAGGTTTCAATCAGCTTGTGAGGTTGAATCAGTACGTTGTGGACATGGCATGATGCGTGCGTTTTTAGCTTGTCTGATGTTTCGGGAGTGACTTATGAGAAAATGGTTAGTCGGTGTAATGGTGTCGGGGTTGGCTTTCTTTACGAATTCCCCAGTGGCTGCTGAATCACCGTCCTTCGAGGATCTCGCAGGTATGGTTTCGCTCGCCCTCCAAAACAACCCTGAACTGAAGGCTTCGCAGGCTCGTTGGGAAATGTTTCGGAACAAGGTCGAACAGGCGCAGGCATTTGAAGACCCGATGCTGATGCTGAAGATCCAGAACGGTCTGGTCAGGGAGCCGTTCAGTTTCAGCAAGGACTCCATGACCCAGAAGGTGATCGGCATAAGCCAGCAGATTCCTTTCTGGGGGAAACGGGTGCTGAAGGGCGAGGTGGCGGAGAAAGAGGCGGAATCGTACAAATGGGCGTTGGAAGAGCGCAAGCTGGAACTGGCGCGCATGGTCAAGGAATCATTTTTTCAGATTTTCTATGTCGACCGGTCGCGTGCCATAGTGGACCGGAGCATAAGGATATTCGATGATTTCATCACTCTTGCCCAGACCAAGTACGCTGTCGGACAGGGTTTGCAACAGGACGTCTTCAAGGCCCAGGTGGAACGATCCAAATTGCTGGATATGCGCATTACCTTGGAGCAGCAGCGCAAATCGCAGGAAGCTGCCCTCAATGCTCTTCTGAACAGGCCGGCCGGCACACCGGTAGGCAGCATAGCGGATGTCGAGATTCAACCCTTTTCGGCAACAGCGGAGGAGCTTGCCGCCATTGCCGACGACAACAGCCCCTTGCTGAGAGGCAGCCGGGCTCTTGTGGAAAAAGCGGACGCCGGGCTGAAGCTGGCGAAGAAAGAGTATCTCCCCGACTTCAACGTGGCGTTCGAGTACATGCAGCGTGACCCGGCCATGGGCAGTGACGGTTCCGATATGTATTCGCTGGGCCTCACCTTCAACCTGCCGGTGCAGAGGTCGCGACGGCAGGCAGCGGTTGCGGAGTCCAACGCCGAGGTCAGGATGGCTGTAGAGGAGCTGAACATCCAGCGAAATACCATAAGGGCGGGGATCGCGGACCTCCTGGCCCAACTGGAGCGGCGCCGGAAACTGACTGACCTCTACAGGACCGGCATACTGCCCCAGGCCCGGCAGTCGCTTGAGTCCGCGACGATCGGTTACCGGGTCAACAGGATCGACTTCCTGGCCCTGCTGGACAGCAGTGTCACCCTGTTCAACTACGATCGGGAATATTTCGATTCCATCGCTGATTACCAGATGAAGAAAGCGCAACTGGAAGCGCTGGTGGGGAAGGAATTGTAAAGGCAGGCACAAGGCACTGGGCGCAAGGCACAAGAGAAAAGCTGAAAGGCAAGCGGGCAAAAGGCAAAGGGCACAAGGTAGAGGGCTGAAGAAAAAACTGCATAGTCAGGATAGTGCCATGAAATTTTCGAGAAAAACATTGATTATCGTTTCCGCTGCACTGGTCCTCATCGCTGCTGCCGGAGGCGGTTTCTGGTGGTACGGACATTTCCATCCCGGCGGCCATGGGCATGATGAGAAGGAGGCACAGGGAGCGACGCAGTACACCTGCCCAATGCACCCCTTCATCATGAAGGACAAGCCGGGGGCCTGCCCCATCTGCGGCATGTCCCTGGTGCCGGTGAAACAGGCCGGTTCCGGTCGGGCTGGAGAACAGTCGCCTGAAATGCCGGAGCATGTCTCGCTCTCGCCGAGCCAGATGGTCATGGCCAACGTCGCCACGGTGACAGTGGACAGCGCGTTGCTTGACAAGGAGATCAGCGCTGTGGGCATCGTCCAGTACGACCAGTCGCGGCAGGCTCGGGTGACTGCCTGGGTGGCGGGCCGCATCGACAGGTTGTATGTCGATACTGTCGGAGCCCATGTTTCCCGGGGAAGACCGGTGGCCGAGGTCTATTCCCCCGATCTCGTCTCTGCGCAGCAGGAATATCTCCTGGCCCTCAAAAGCCGCGAGCAGTTCAGGGACTCCCCGATCCAGGCCATTTCCCAGGGAGGCGACGGACTGGTGTCGTCGGCGCGCCAGCGGCTGAAGCTGCTGGGAGTCAGGGATTCCCAGATACGGGCACTGGAGAGATCGGGCCAGCCCACCATCCTCCTTTCCATCTACACACCCCTGTCCGGGGTCGTCATAGAGAAAATCGCTTTGCAGGGACAATATGTCAATGTGGGGGATCCGCTCTTCAACATAGCCGACCTGTCCAGTGTCTGGGTGGAGGCCGAGGTGTACGAGGCCGATTTCCCCTCCGTAAAAATCGGCCAGAAAGCGGAGATTTTCTCCCAGTCCTATCCGGGCAAGACCTTCTCCGGCAAGGTTTCGTTCGTCTACCCCTTCCTCGACCCGAAAACCAGGACGGTCAAGGTGCGCGTCCAGATCGCCAACCCCGGCCTGAGGCTCAAGCCTGATATGTTCGTCAATGTCTCCCTGAAGGCGTCGCTGGGCGAGGCGCTGGTGGTGCCGGTTACCGCCGTGATGGACACGGGCAGGAACAAGGTGGCCTGGGTGGAAACCGAACCGGGGATGTTCGAGCCCCGCGACGTCCGGGTGGGGGCCAGGGTCGGCGACCGGCTGCAGATACTTTCGGGGCTGGTGCGCGGCGACAAGGTCGCTGCGTCGGGCGGCTACCTGATCGACTCCGAGGCCCAGCTCAAAGGCGTTTCCGGCGGCGGGCACGCCGGGCACGGCGGGGTGTCTTCGAAGAAGAGGCCGGTTGGCGGAGCGGCGCCGGTTTCCCCGAAGAAAGACGACATGAGCATGGATGACATGAAAATGGAATAACGGCAGGCACAAGGCGCGGGGCACGAGGCACAGGGAAAGGCTGAAAGACAAGCAGGCGCGAGATGAAAGCGCCGATAAGTTCGTGTCTCCCTTGTAAAAGTAGTTTATATTGAAAAGGTGCACATCGTCAGGGTTTTTCCTTGTGCCCGGGGTTATCATGATAGAGCGCATCATCGAATATTCAGCGAAAAACCGTACCATCATCCTGGCGCTGTTCGCCCTGGTCATCGCCTGGGGGATCTGGGCGGTCTACCGGACACCCGTGGATGCGATCCCGGACCTGTCCGACAACCAGGTGATCGTTCTGACCGAGTATCCGGGCCGTTCTCCGCAGGTGGTGGAGGACCAGATAACCTATCCCCTGGCGGTCAACCTGCAGGGGCTGCCCCGCGTGAAGGCCGTGCGCGACTCCAGCGCCTTCGGCTTCTCCATGATCTACGTCATCTTCGATGACAGGGCGGATATCTACTGGGCACGGACCCGCGTCCTGGAACGGCTCAACTACGCTGCATCCCTGCTCCCGACGGGCGTGAGCCCGACCCTGGGGCCGGACGGCACCGGCGTCGGCCACGTGTTCTGGTACACCATCCAGGGCAAGGGGTATGACCTGGAGCAGCTGCGCACCCTGCAGGACTGGTTCGTGCGCTACCAGCTGAACACCGTTCCGGGCGTTGCGGAGGTCGCTTCCATAGGCGGTTTCGTTCGGGAGTACCAGGTCGACCTGGACCCGGCGAAGCTCTGGTCCTACAATATCAAGGTCGGCCAGGTGATGGAGGCGCTGCGGAGGTCCAACAGGGACGTAGGCGGCAGGCTCATGGAACAGGCCGATGCGGAGTACCTGATCCGCGGCCAGGGGTACGTGAAGTCCGTCAAGGACCTTGAGGAGATTGCTGTCGGCGCAGATATGCGCGGCACGCCGGTTTACCTGAAAAACCTGGGGACTGTGCAGCTGGGCGGCGCCATCCGCCGGGGGCTCCTGGACATGAACGGCGAAGGCGAGGCGGTGGGCGGCATCATCGTCATGCGCTACGGCGAAAACGCCAAGGACGTCATCGACCGGGTGAAGGAAAAGATCGCGGCGCTCGAAAAGGGCCTTCCTCCCGGCGTGAAGATCATGACCTCCTACGACCGTTCCGAGCTGATCGAACGCGCCATCGACACCCTGAAACGGACCCTCGCCGAGGAATCCGTGATCGTCTCCCTGGTGGTGCTTCTGTTCCTCCTCCACTTCCAGAGTGCCCTGGTCATCGTTTTCACACTGCCCATCGCGGTGCTGTTTTCCTTCATCTCCATGAAGCTCTTGGGCGTGACCTCCAACATCATGTCCCTGGGCGGGATCGCCATCGCCATCGGGGTGCTGGTGGACGCCGGGGTCATCATGGTGGAGAACTGCTACCGCCACCTTTCCGAGTTGCCTGCGGAGGAGCGGAAGGAAAAGCGTCTGGAGGTAATCATCTCATCCGCCAAGCAGGTGGGGCGGGCCATTTTTTTCTCGCTTGCGATCATAATCCTTTCCTTCGTGCCGGTCTTCCTCCTTGAGGGGCAGGAAGGGAAGCTGTTCCATCCCCTGGCCTTCACCAAGACCTTCGCCATGGTGGGCTCGACGGTGATCGCCATTACGCTGGTGCCTGTGCTCATGTACTTCTTCATGCGGGGCACGATGCCGCCGGAAAGTTCGAACCCCCTATCGGGGTTTTTCATCAGGCTCTATTCCCCGGTCATACGCTGGGTACTGAAATGGAAGAAGACCACCATAGCGCTGAACATCATCGCACTGGCCATTGCCATTCCCATGTTCATCACCATGGGCAGCGAGTTCATGCCACCCCTGGACGAGGGTTCGCTGCTCTACATGCCGGTCACCCTGCCCAACGTGTCCATCTCCGAAGCCAAACGGCTGATTCAGGTGCAGGACGCGATCATCAAGAACGTGCCCGAAGTCGAGCATGTCCTGGGCAAGGTCGGCCGCGCCGAAACCGCAACCGACCCGGCGCCGGTCTCCATGTTCGAGACCATCATTATCCTCAAGCCGAAGGACCAGTGGCGGCCGGGCATCACCAAGGGGGACATTGTGGCCGAGTTGGACGGCAAGTTGCAGATCCCTGGGGTGCGCAACGGCTGGACCCAGCCGATCATCAACCGTATCAACATGCTTTCCACCGGTGTCCGCACCGACCTGGGAGTGAAGATTTTCGGCAGCGACCTGAACACGCTCAAGGATCTGGCGGTGCAGGCCGAGGGTATTCTCAAGACCGTAAAGGGGGCTGCTGACGTGGTGGCGGAGCGCGTCACCGGCGGCAACTACATCGACATCGACGTGGACAAGGAAGCCGCTGCCCGTTACGGCATCCAGGTGGGAGACGTGCAGGAGGTGATCGAAACGGCCCTGGGAGGCGAAACGGTGACCACGGCTGTCCAGGGACGGGGCCGGTTCCCAATCCGCATCCGTTACCTGCGCGACTACCGTGACAACATTCCCGAAATCCGGAAGATGCTCGTCTCGGGCATGAACGGCGTGCAGATCCCCTTGTCGCAGGTGACGAAGCTCAGCGTGTCGACCGGCGCTCCGGAGATCAGCAGCGAGGGAGGGCTGCTCCGCTCCCTGGTATTCCTCAACGTGCGCGGCCGCGACATGGGCGGCTTCGTCAACGATGCCAAGCAGGTGCTGGAAAAGCAGCTGAAGCTGCCTGCCGGGTACTATGTCGCCTGGTCTGGTCAGTGGGAAAACCAGATCCGGGCCAAGAAACGCCTGCAACTGCTGGTTCCGCTGGGTATCCTGATCATCTTCATCCTCCTCTTCTTCACGTTCCATTCAGCACTGGAGGCGAGCATGGTCATGCTGTCTGTCCCCTTTGCCCTGGTGGGCGGCGTCTACCTGGTCTGGCTTCTGAACTACAACATTTCCGTTGCGGTCTGGGTGGGATTCATCGCCCTGTACGGCGTGGCAGTGGAGACCGGGGTTGTCATGGTCATCTACCTTCATGAAGCGTTGGACAAAAAACTGATTGCCGGGCCGGTGTCCGAGCAGGACATCTATGACGCCACATTCGAGGGCGCCGTGCTCAGGCTCCGTCCCAAGCTCATGACCGTGGCGGTGGCGCTCCTGGGCCTGGTGCCCATCATGTGGTCCAGCGGAACGGGCGCGGACGTGATGAAACCCATTGCCGCGCCCATGATCGGCGGGATGATTTCGTCGGCGATCCATGTTCTGATCATGACACCGGTAATTTTCGTACTGATGAAGAAGCATGACCTGAAGAAGGGGAAACTGAAATACTCGGGAATGAAGCATTGATGCGGAGGGAAAACCACAAAAGGGAGAATACGGAATGAAGAAAACGGCAGCACTGATAGCGGTACTGATGATGACAATGGCTGCGCCTCTGGCGGTAACGGCGGCTGAACACGATCACGGGTCCATGCACGAAGGTCATGGCAGCCAGATGGCACAGATGGGCAAGGTTGTCCACCAGCAGGTGGTCGATGGCGTGAAGGTCACGTTCAGGATCATGGATATGAAGGGCATGGGAATGCCCGCGGGGATTAAGGAGACCCACCATCTCATGGCCGAGTTTGCCGACGCCGGATCCGGCAAGCCGCTGACCGAAGGCGAGGTGAAGGTGAAAATGGTCAACCCGGACAAATCGGAACAGACCAAAGACCTGATGGGCATGGAAGGGCATTTCGGCGCCGATATTGTC
The DNA here is from genome assembly GCA_002419385.1 of Geobacter sp. UBA5735. Classification (GTDB taxonomy): domain Bacteria; phylum Desulfobacterota; class Desulfuromonadia; order Geobacterales; family Geobacteraceae; genus RPRC01. Next base: position 53,977 of record DIFZ01000024.1, on the reverse strand, counting down.
ATGGCGAAGCGAGGAAAGTACGGAGTGATGTGCAAGTTCAAGGTCAAGGACGGCAAGGTGAGGAGCAGCAAGTTCTGGTATGTCGTGAAATAGGGGCGCGTGCTTATCCAAGTGATATGTCTGGGGTGCTGTGAGCCGCTATACTTTTCCGATGAAATAAGCTATAGTGATCCGACAGCACAGAGGTAATCATCGAGCGCATATTTTGTGCACGATCCCCCTCTTTCTTCGGAAACGAGGGGTTTTTGTTTTCATGCAGGCAGCTGCATTCGCATAACCATCGTCATGTCCGTGAAGACGGGTATCAGGTGGAATGACCCTGAAGGAGCCGGAAGCCACGAAACCATTGTTGAAAAGGATAGCCGCATTCATCGAAGAGCATCGCATGTTCCGCAATGGGGAAAAGGTGGTGGTGGCCGTTTCCGGCGGAGCCGACTCGGTGGCGCTGCTGGATATCCTGGCAGGCCTTGCGCTGGAACTGGTCGTTGCCCACCTGAACCATAACCTCCGCGGCGCCGAGTCTGACGCCGATGCAGCTTTCGTTGCAGACCTGGCCGGTCGCTACGGAGTGCCTTTCGAGCTTGGCGCAGCGGATGTCAGGGCTCTCAGCCGGGAATGGGGCATGTCCCTGGAGGAGGCTGGACGCACTGCCCGCTATCGTTGGCTGGATTCAGTGGCGAAAAAACATGGGGCGGCCAGAATCGCCGTGGGCCATCATGGGGACGATCAGGCGGAAACGGTTCTGATGCGGCTGTTGCGGGGTGCCGGTACAACGGGGCTTGCCGGTATGCGCCCCCTTGCGGTCGGCAGGTACGCCAGGCCGCTCCTGTGCGTTGACCGCGCCGCTATAACGGCCTACCTCCGGGAGAAGGGGCTTCCTTTCCGCAATGACACCAGCAACGATGACACCTTGTTTCTCCGCAACCGCATCCGGCATGAACTCCTTCCCCAGCTCAGGACCTACAACCCGGCAATTTCCCGGCGGCTGGGCGATGCCGCCGAGATCCTGGCCGCTGACGAGGAGGTCCTGGATTCCGTGGTGGAGGGGGTGTTCCATGATGTTGCCGCTACCGGCCCTGATGGGGTCGTCCTGGCAATCAGCAAGGTTCTGCAGCACCATTCCGGCATCCGCTTCCGCCTGTACCGTCGCGCCCTGATGGACGCGAGCGGCAGCCTGGCCAGGATTGCCCTGGTTCACCTGCGGCAGATCGAGGACCTGTCCCGTTCCGGTCGCGTTAACGGGAAGCTTTGCCTGCCCGGAGGGCTCGAAGTGCTCAGGCGCTATGACCAGCTTTTCTTTTCTCCGCCCGGGGAGGCGTCTGATCCGGGCAGATGGGAGATGCTGCTGGAGGGGCCGGGATGCTATCTCCTGCCTGACGGTTCCTCGCTGTCGCTTTCGGTGGGCCCTCCGCCGGTGAACCTGGGATCGGCGCCGGCCACGAGGGCATACCTTGACCCGGTGGCAGCTGCGTTTCCCCTGCTGGTCAGGACATTCCGTGCCGGTGACCGTTTCAGGCCCCTTGGCATGACAGGGTCGAAAAAAGTCAAAGATCTGTTCATCGATGAAAAGATTCCGGCCGGTGAGCGCCGATGCCTTCCGCTCCTGTTCTCCGGGGGGACTCTTCTCTGGGTCGGCGGCCTGCGGCTGGCCGAGGAAGCCCGTGTGCGGCCCGGGAGCCGGGAAGCTCTGGAAGTTGAAATTCGGGGAACGACGTCTTAAATTACTTGTAAAAGAGTCACCCGTGTGGTATTTCGTTAATGATGTCGCACCATTTTCAGCACTTATGGGCGTTGGTCACCACCGCCCGCCGTTTATCCGGGGGTAGAATTGAACCAGTTTTATAAGAATCTCGCGCTCTGGCTGGTCATCAGCCTTATGGCAATATTGCTGATCAACATCCTGGGCAAGTCCAAAACCACGGAAGTCAAGACCACCTACACCGAATTCATTGCCGCTCTCGAAGCGGGCAAGATAGCCTCGGTGACACTGCAGGGCGACGATATCATCGGCAAGTACACCGACAAAAAGTCTTTCAGGAGCTACAAGCCCGAAGATCCGGGGCTGACGCAGAAGCTCCTCGAAAAGAACGTGGCAGTCGACGCAAAGCCTGCCGAGGAAAAGATCTCCTGGCTTTCCATGTTCCTCACCTGGTTCCCCCTCATTCTGCTGGTGGGCGTCTGGATATTCATCATGCGCCAGATGCAGTCCGGCGGCGGCAAGGCCATGGCCTTCGGCAAGAGCCGGGCGAAGCTTCTGACCGAAGCTCAGGGGAGAATAACTTTCGAGGATGTCGCGGGCGTGGACGAGGCCAAGGAAGAACTGGCAGAGATCATCTCCTTTCTCAAGGATCCGAAGAAGTTTACCAAGCTGGGCGGTCGGCTGCCGAAAGGCGTGCTTTTGGTCGGCCCTCCCGGTACCGGCAAGACCCTGCTGGCCCGGGCCATAGCCGGCGAGGCGGGCGTTCCCTTCTTCTCCATTTCCGGTTCCGATTTCGTGGAAATGTTTGTGGGTGTGGGGGCCAGCCGGGTGCGCGACCTGTTCGTGCAGGGCAAGAAGAATGCTCCGTGCATAATCTTTATCGATGAGATAGATGCTGTCGGCCGTCATCGCGGAGCCGGTCTCGGCGGCGGACATGACGAGCGGGAGCAGACGCTCAACCAGCTCCTGGTGGAAATGGACGGCTTCGAATCAAACGAAGGGGTCATCCTGATCTCCGCGACCAACCGCCCGGATGTGCTCGACCCGGCTCTGTTGCGCCCCGGCCGCTTCGATCGGCAGGTGGTCGTACCCAGGCCGGATGTGAAGGGGAGGGAGGCGATTCTCAAGGTGCATTCCCGCCAGACTCCACTGGCGCCCAGCGTGGATCTTTCCCTGGTCGCCCGCGGCACACCCGGCTTCTCCGGCGCCGACCTTGCCAACGTGGTCAACGAAGCGGCGCTTCTGGCGGCCCGCAAAGACAAGAATTTCGTCGAGATGCAGGACCTTGACGACGCCAAGGACAAGGTCCTCATGGGCGTTGAGCGGCGCAGCATGGTCATCTCGGAAGAGGAGAAGCGCAACACTGCCTACCACGAGGCCGGTCATACCCTGGTGGCGAAGCTCATTCCCGGCACCGACCCGATTCACAAGGTGTCCATCATCCCGCGCGGACGGGCGCTGGGCATCACCATGCAGCTTCCCATCGAAGACAAGCATTCCTATTCCAAGGAAGTGCTCTTCGCCCGGATCGCCGTGCTCATGGGCGGGCGGGCTGCCGAGGAAATCGTCTTCGGCACCATGACCACCGGCGCCGGCAACGACATCGAGCATGCCACGGAAATTGCCCGCAAGATGATTTGCGAATGGGGCATGAGCGACCGCCTCGGACCGGTGACATTCGGCAAGAAAGACGAGCAGATTTTCCTCGGCCGCGAAATGTCGGTGTCCAAGAACTACAGTGAGTCGACTGCCGTGGAGATCGACGAGGAAATCCGCCGTATCGTCGAGGAAAACTACCAGCGTGCCCGGACACTGCTTGTGGACAACCTTGAAACACTGCACAAACTCTCCCTGCTGCTCATCGAAAAAGAAAACCTGAGCGGCGCCGAGGTTGATGAAATCGTCAGTTGCAGTGCTGAAACTCCTTCCTGTTCCCTTCAGCCCGATGATTTGACGGGGGAATGATCAAGCCGCAAACGCCCATGCACAACCATTCATCAACGGATACGCGGGGAGCGGCCGGAACGCCGCTCTTCGAAACCTGCATCTGGCGGGTTGGCGGAAACGTCATCGACCTGTCGCTTCGCCCCCATATCATGGGAGTGCTGAATGTCACCCCGGATTCTTTTTCCGACGGGGCACTTTTCCTCGATCCTGAGCGTGCCGTGGACCGGGCGCTGGAAATGCAGGAAGAGGGAGCGGACATCGTTGACATCGGAGGGGAAAGCACCCGCCCCTATGCCGCTCCGGTTGACGCCGCCGAAGAGTTGAAGAGGGTTGTGCCCGTTATCGAGCGCCTTTCCGGCAGGCTTAATGTCCCTGTTTCAATAGACACATACAAGTCTGTCGTGGCTCGCGAGGCGCTCAATGCCGGTGCCTGCATCGTGAACGATATTAGCGGTTGCACCTTCGATCCGGCAATGCCGGAGGTTGTGGCTGAGGCTGGGGCCGGCCTTGTTGTGATGCATACACGGAACAGACCTGACCGGATGCAGAACGAAACCTCTTACCAGGCTCTTGTACCGGAGATCATAGCATTCCTCCGGGACAGGATTGCCAGCCTGGTGTCGTCCGGTATCCCGCCGTCCCGCATCGTGGCCGACCCGGGGATCGGTTTCGGCAAGAACCTTGCGGGAAATCTTGAAATTCTGCGACGTCTCAGAGAGTTTGCCGCCCTCGGCCGTCCCGTCCTCGTCGGCACTTCGCGGAAATCCTTCATCGGCAGTGTTCTGGGCCGCGCTGCGGGTGACAGGCTCTTCGGAACAGCGGCGACTGTTGCCGTGGCTGTCGCAAACGGCGCTGCTGTCGTGAGAGTGCATGATGTGCGCGAGATGCGTGACGCGGCTCTGATGGCCCATGCCATAGGAAGTGGCCGGAATGGTCAGGATACTGCTCTCCCCTGCTCCCCTGCTCCTTCGGGTGGGGGTGGATAGCTCCTGGTTCCGGCAGCATGCCGAATATCCCATCAATCCCCTCCCGGGGATTTCCTGGTGCTTTCGATGATGACTCCTTTGGGAACAGTTGGTTGGCTGGACCTGCTCGACATCATACTTGTCGCAGTATTCCTCTACCAGTTCATGCTTCTCATTAAAGGGGCCATCGCCATTCGCCTGCTGATCGGTCTCGTGGGGCTCTCCTGCGTCTATTTCCTTTCCCACCTCTACGGCCTGCGCACGCTCGACTGGATTCTGAGCGGGTTTTTCAACGGCATCATCCTCATTCTGATCGTGGTTTTCCAGCACGATATCCGGCGCGCCCTGTCCGCGATGGGCCGGAGCGGTTTCTTCCGGGAACAGGCTGATGGCGTATCAACGCTGGTGGAAGAACTGGTCACCTCTGCCGAACTCCTTTCCGGAAGGAAGATCGGCGCACTGATCGTGCTCGAGCGTGACGTGGAAGTGGAGAATTTCCTGGAGGTCGGAACGGAGATCGACGCGAAGGTTTCCAGCGAAATCATCATGTCGATCTTCCTCCCCTATTCGCCCATTCACGACGGGGCAGTGATAATCCAGAACGGCAAGCTCACCAAGGCGGGATGTTTCCTGCCGCTTTCCCGCAATCCGGAACTGAGCAAGACTCTCGGGACCAGGCACAGGGCGGCGATAGGCCTGTCAGAGGTGACGGATGCCGTAGTCCTGGTGGTTTCGGAGGAAACAGGGGCGATTTCACTGGCCCACAGGGGCAGGATAACGCGGGGAGTCGACCAGAATGCCTTGCGCAAGATGCTGAAGCGTCTCATCCATCTGAAACAGAAGAGGTGGTTCCTGTGATAGCGTGGCGCCTTTTATCCGGCAATCTGGCCATCAAGTTGCTGGCCCTGCTTCTTGCGGTGGCCCTCTGGATGCTGGCCAAGGGATTCACCACCGTGGAGATGGACATAACGGTGCCCCTCACGTTGCGGAATGTCTCCGGCGGGCTGGTGGTCCGCGGGAAACTTCCCGCAAGCATCATGGTCAGCGTTGCGGGTTCGCGGATCAGGTTTGTCGGATTCCATCCGGAACGGCTTTCCCTGGAGCTTGATGCCGCACAACTGGGTGAGGGGACCGTTGTCTTCAGCGGCATGGAGAAGCGTCTGGCGCTTCCGCCGGAAATCAGCGTCCTCAGAGTCTATCCGGCGACCATCAAGCTGACACTTGCGCGGCAGTGAAGTCGTTTGAAGCCAGGCGGTTTTTACTGTTTCATCCCATCCCGCCCGGGTCGGCATGCTTCCGGAATTTCAGGGTGCTTCACCACAATCAATTCAACCAACACGAGGAACGCTTGATATGAAAAAACTCTTTGGAACCGATGGAGTGCGGGGCGTAGCCAATGTCTATCCCATGACCACTGAAATGGCCATGCAGATCGGACGGGCCGCTGCCTATATCTTCAAGAAGGATGGAGACACGCGGAGACACCGCATAGTCATCGGCAAGGACACCCGGCTTTCGGGCTACATGATAGAGAACGCGCTCGCGGCCGGGATTTGTTCGATGGGTGTAGATGTGCTGCTGGTGGGCCCCCTGCCCACGCCGGGCATTGCCAATATCACCTCGTCCATGCGCGCCGATGCCGGCGTGGTCATCTCGGCATCCCACAATCCCTTCCAGGACAATGGCATCAAGTTCTTTTCCCGTGACGGGGTGAAGCTTCCCGATGCCGTTGAACTCACCATCGAAGATTTGATTTTCTCCAAGGGTATAGACTCTCTCCGTCCCATAGCCACTGAAGTCGGCAAGGCGTTCAGGATCGACGACGCTGTCGGCAGGTATGTGGTGTTCCTCAAGAGCACCTTCCCCAAGGAACTTGACCTTTCGGGGCTCAAGATAGCCCTGGACTGCGCAAACGGGGCAGCCTACAAGGTTGCTCCGGCGGTCTTCGAAGAGCTCGGCGCCGAAGTCATTCCGCTGTCGGTCAAGCCGAACGGCTCCAACATCAATGCAGGTTGCGGGTCACTCCACCCCGAGGTCGTCAGTGAGGCGGTCAGGAGCCATGGCGCTCACCTGGGCATTGCTCTTGACGGTGACGCCGACCGGGTCATCTTTGTCGACGAGTATGGCAACCAGGTGGACGGTGACCGTATCATGGCCATTTGTGCCACGGACATGCTGAAAAGAAGGAAACTCCGCAAGAATACCCTTGTGGCTACTGTCATGAGCAACATGGGGTTGGACATAGCCATCAGGAAGGCCGGCGGAAGGATTGTCAAGACCGCGGTAGGTGACCGTTACGTTGTCGAGGAGATGATGCGCGGCGGATACAATTTCGGCGGCGAGCAATCCGGACACCTGATCTTTCTCGATTACAACACGACCGGTGACGGGATCCAGTCCGCCCTGCAGGTCCTTGCCGTCATGCGGCGCCGGCAGCGCCCCCTTTCGGAGCTTGCCGGGATAATGGAACCGCTGCCCCAGGTGCTGGTCAACGTGCGGGTCAAGAAGAGGAAGGATATAGCAGCGTTTCCGGAGGTCGCCTCGCTCCTGTCGACCATCGATGAAAAGATGAAGGATGAGGGGAGGGTACTCATCCGCTATTCAGGTACCGAGCCCCTGCTCCGGATCATGCTGGAAGGCAGGGACAGGGGTGTGATCGAATCGTGGTCCGAAGAAATCGCGGACCTGGTGCGGAAGCGGATCGGAGGGTAACGGGATGGCCAGGTTGGGAGTCAATATCGATCACGTTGCAACCATTCGCCAGGCGCGCGGGGGCGCAGAGCCCGATCCCGTTGCGGCAGCGGCCATTGCCGAACTGGCCGGCGCCGACGGCATCACCATCCACCTGCGGGAAGACCGGCGCCACATCCAGGATCGGGATCTCAAGCTCCTGCGCCAGACGGTCAGGACCAAGCTCAACCTCGAGATGGCCGCTACCGACGAAATGGTTTTCATTGCCCTGGCGGTGAAACCGGACATGTGCACCCTCGTCCCTGAAAAACGCCAGGAACTGACCACGGAGGGAGGGCTGGACGTCAGGCTGCACGCACAGGCTCTCGAAAAGGCCATCTCGCGGCTCCAGGACGGCGGGCTCGCGGTGAGTCTCTTCATTGATCCGGATCCGGACCAGATAAAGGCCGCCCATCGGATCGGCGCCGACTGCATCGAGATCCACACCGGGGCTTTTGCCGATGCAGCCGGCCAGAAGGCCGAAGATCGCGAGATCATCAAGATAGAGAACGGAATACGGCTCGCCGCAAAGATCGGACTTGGGGTCAACGCGGGCCATGGTCTCAATTACGGCAATATCAAAAAAGTCGCCGCGTTGGGCGGGGTCGAGGAATTCAACATCGGGCACGCTATCATATCCAGGGCGGTCCTCGTCGGTCTGGACCGCGCTGTCCGGGATATGGTGGATCTGATAAAGTACTCTTGACAAATGCTTTGACAAATCAGAAACCGTTCCTTTACTATTGCCCCGTGAATTCGACCGAGGTTTCCGCATGGAATCTGCTTTATCACTCATCGAGACGGAACTGAAAAGCGTAGAGCAGCAGTTCAGGAATGATCTGCACTCTGAGGTGCCTCTCATCCGCAAGGTGGGTGAATACGTACTCTCCAGCGGCGGCAAGAGGATCCGTCCGGCGCTGCTGCTTCTGTCTGCCAGGATGTGCGGATACCGGGGGAGTCGTCACGTTTCGCTGGCCAGTGTTATCGAGTTTATTCACACCGCTACGCTGCTGCATGACGATGTGGTGGATAACGCGTCGCTGCGACGCGGCATAGCCTCCGCCAATACGCTGTGGGGGAACCAGGCTTCGGTGCTGGTCGGCGATTATCTGTTCTCGAAATCCTTTTCCATCATGGTGCAGGACGGGGACCTGGATATCCTGCGCGTCATCTCCGCGGCAACTACCATGATAGCGGAAGGGGAGGTTGTCCAGCTGGTCTGCATGAGCGACCTGGACGTTTCCGAGGAAAGATATGTCGATGTGGTGAAGAGCAAGACGGCGATCCTCCTCGCCACGGCCTGTCAGGCAGGGGCAATTCTGGGCAAGGCGGCAGGAGAGATGGAGGAGTCCCTGCGCGAATTCGGCATGGACCTGGGCATTGCGTTCCAGCTCATCGATGATACGCTCGATTATGTGTCCAGCGAGGAGCAGTTCGGCAAACACATCGGCCATGATCTCGAGGAAGGAAAGATCACCCTCCCGCTCATCCACACCTTGCGGTGCTGCAGCCCGGCCGAGAGAAAAGCCATTTCTGACGTTATCATGAGTGATACGCTGATGGTAGAGGATTTCCAGACAGTGATCTCTCTTGTCCGTGCGTACGGTGGCATAGAGTATGCCGTTGATAAGGCGCGCACGTATGTGGAGCGGGGAAAAGCACGCCTGGAACCGTTCCAGGACTCTCCCGAGAAGCGTGCCTTGCTCGAACTGGCTGATTATGTCGTCACGCGACACCGGTAGTACGGTGTCTGCTGTGCCGCCTGACGAGGGGAAACGCTAGGACCCGGAACTATGGAATCTTCCCACATAACCTTTGCAGGCGCATTTCTGGCAGGGCTGCTTTCCTTCCTGTCCCCTTGTGTTCTGCCTCTCATACCTTCCTATATCACGTTCATTACCGGGCTTTCCTTTGCCGACCTGCGTGAAGAACATCCTTCCCATGCGGTCCGACGCAAGACCATGGCCCACTCGCTGCTTTTCATTGCGGGTTTCACCGCGGTTTTCATCTTTCTCGGGGCTTCCGCCACAATTGTCGGGACATTTCTCCAGGAGTACATGGGAGTGCTTCGCAAGATCGGCGGAATACTGGTTGTCATTTTCGGGATCCATGTAACGGGTCTCGTACCGCTCGCTTTGCTGCTGGGGGAACGGCGCGTGAAAGTCCACAGGAAACCCGCCGGCTACGCGGGCAGCTTCATGGTGGGCCTTGCGTTCGCGGCCGGCTGGACACCGTGCATAGGCCCGATCCTCGCATCTATCCTCATGATCGCCGCAGCCGAAGACACGGTGTACAAAGGCATGGCTCTTCTCCTTGCCTACTCCCTGGGACTGGGAACACCTTTTTTCATGGCTTCCCTGGCTCTGCACAAATTCCTCGATATCTTCAACCGCTTCAAAAAGGCCATCAGGATCTTTGAGATCATCACCGGAATGTTTCTCATTGTCGTCGGCGTATTGATTTTCACCAACTACCTCACCTCGATCTCCCAATTCCTCACGGTCCCCTTCGGCGGGCGATAGCCTTCCCGCTGCATGCCGGGCAGCAGCACTGTCACGGCTGATCAACTCAGTGGAGAGGTGCATGGATGAATAGTGTTCATTGCTGCTTGTCCACTGTGCCCAGGTCACTTCCCTGCATCTTCCTCCCGTCTGTCTCGCGTCTCCGGCATGAACCGTGGAGCAACCAGCGCAGCTGAAGCCACTCTGCCGGGGCCGGAAGCGACACCCGTCAGCTCACCTTGACCACGAATCCATGAAGATCCTGATAGCTGCTTCCCATCCGGAAAGTCCGGATCGACACGTCTGCAGTTTTCAATCCGGAACGAGCTATGGTTCTTTACCCGTAGATCATGCAAATGCCTAAATAGTGGGCATGAAAAACAGCAGTTGCGGAAATTTACTGCTTCTGTGGTGGCATGTGGCGACTAAGTAGTTGATATGACTTGTTTGTAAAACTAATTGCGACTGTTGGCACAACTGATGCTCATTACCTGACATATGAGTGAAACGATCATGCACTGCAGGGCATGCATCGTCGTATATGACAACCTCGGCAGGCTGTTCCGGGCCGGCCCGGAACAGGGATTACAGAAAAGGGGGATAAGGCATGAAGCTGATAGAAGCGATAATCAAGCCGTTCAAGCTGGATGAAGTGAAAGACGCATTAAACGAAATCGGTGTAATGGGTATAACCGTCAGCGAGGTGAAGGGTTTCGGTAGGCAGAAAGGGCATACCGAGTTGTACCGTGGGGCAGAGTATGTCGTTGATTTTATTCCGAAGGTTAAGCTCGAAATAGCCGTTGCCGATGACATGGTTCCGAAGGTGCTCGAGACCATAGAAAACTCGGCAAAGACCGGACGCATCGGTGACGGAAAGATATTTGTCATGTCTCTCGAAGAGAGCGTAAGGATCAGGACTGGAGAACGAGGCGGGGAAGCACTGTAGGAAAATTCTATTGAACTGAAAAGGAGTGCGTAATGAAAAAATCGGTATTGCTGGCTATTGTCATTTCCCTCTGTCTCGGCTACACGGTTTCCGCAGCGAGGGCAGAAGTCAAGGTTTCCGGTGACGTTTACGCGGGTATGTACAGCAAGTATCTTTTTCGCGGCATAGACCTGAGCGACAACAAGTGGGTTTCCCAGTTCGGTGCGGATCTCAGCTACAAGGGCTTTACTCTGAGCTACTGGAGCAATCTTCTTACCCACGACATTGCAGGTACCGCATTCGACTCAGGTGACATCAGCGAAACTGATGTCACCCTGAACTACAGTTTTACGCCCGTAAAGTTGCTGACATTCAATCTCGGCAACACCTTTTACTCTCTGGAAAATGCTGAGGACACGAACGAAATTTATCTGAAAACAACCCTCAATACCCTTCTGTCACCTACCTTGTCACTCTACTGGGACTGGGATCAGTCGGAAGAGACAGGGCTCTTCTACACGTTTTCGCTTGGCCATACCTTTGAACTGGTGAAGGGACTCGGCCTGAATCTCGGCGCTCTCGTCAGCTATAACCAGCAGAACTTTTCAGTGAGCGAAGACTTCAGCAACTGGAACAACTATGAGTTAAGTGCAGGCCTGGATTATTCAGTGAATGACAATGTCAAACTTTCTGCTTCCTATACCTACTCCAACGCGATCAGCCACAAGGCGCGTCAGTTGGGAGGTGCAGGCCTCGGCATAAACGACGAAAGTCTCTTCGGTTTCAAGGCTGCATTCATTTTCTAGGCGGACCCTGTTCCTGAGCTGAGGACTGAAAGGCAAATACACCAAAAAAGCAGCACGACAATGGAGGTAGGTATGAGGTTCAAAGCTTTCGTGACAATAGTCATGGGCTGTACGGCGGCAATTATGACGCCACTTGTCGCCTTGGCAGAGGAAGTTTCCAAGGCTCCTGCGCCGGTTGATCCGGTGCTCAACACCGGAGATACGGCATGGATGCTCATCTCTTCTGCCCTGGTGCTCCTGATGCTGCCCGGATTGGCGCTCTTCTACGGCGGCATGGTGCGCTCCAAGAACGTCCTGTCGACCATGATGCATTCCTTTGTCGCCATGGGAATCGTCGCGGTCCAGTGGCTTGTCGTCGGATACTCCCTGTCATTCGGGGCTGACATCGGCGGCGGCTTCTTGGGCGGGATGGGCAAGGCAATGATGGACGGCCTGATCGCGATCAAGGATGGTACCCCCGTCTACACGCTGTTCCAGAACGTGGCTACCGAGCCGGGAGCAGTGCCGGAGTATGTTTTCGCCATGTTCCAGTGCATGTTCGCCATGATTACCGTAGCCCTCATTTCCGGTGCGGTCGCTGAACGGATCAAGTTCTCGGCTTTCTGTCTGTTCGTCCTCCTCTGGACGACCCTGGTTTATGATCCTCTGGCACATTGGGTCTGGATGGTGGACGGTTGGCTGTTCAAGAAAGGGGCTCTCGACTTTGCCGGCGGCACGGTAGTTCACCTGTCATCGGGTATCTCCGCCCTGGCACTGATTATCTTTCTCGGCAAGCGGCACGGTTTCCCCCATGAAAGGATGGCACCACATTCGCTGCCGCTGACGCTCATCGGGACAGGCCTGCTCTGGTTCGGCTGGTACGGATTCAATGCCGGCAGCGCTATCGTCGGTGTGAATACTTCCGATGCTGCCGGCGGCCTTGCTGCTCTTGCCTTCACGACAACCACCATAGCTCCGGCTGCCGCCGGCCTTACCTGGATGTTTGCCGAGTGGATCCATTCAGGCAAGCCGAGCGCCCTCGGATTCGCCTCCGGAGTCGTTGCCGGCCTGGTCGGCATTACCCCCGCAGCCGGGTTTGTGACACCGGCCTGGGCACTGGTTATCGGTGTGGGTGCAGGTCTGGTCTGCTACTGCGCAATCCTGGTGAAGGCCAAGTTCAAATATGATGACTCCCTGGATGCCTTCGGTGTCCATGGCGTGGGCGGTACCTTCGGCGCCATTGCAACCGGAGCATTTGCAACGGTCGGCGCGACCGGCCTGATTGCCGGCAACACTGGCCAGTTCATGACCCAGCTGGTTGCGGTTGGCGCGGCCGGTGCCTATGCCTTCATCGTCACCTGCATTCTGGCGTTCATACTGGACAAGACCGTCGGCCTGCGTGTCGAGAAGGAAGACGAGATCATGGGCCTCGACCAGACGCAGCACTCGGAATCTGGCTACAACCTGTTCTGAATGGCGAGGTGACCCGGAAAAAACACCAATCCGAATAACGGGCAGAAACGGGAAGCCGCCCGGCACGGGTGGCTTCCCGCGTGCCGACGGGCAGCCGCGCTTCTTTCACCGTGACACGACAAGGAGAGACCACTAGTGGAACGCCTGCCGTACAAGGCCGATGAAGCTGAGAGATTGCTGAAGCTGTTGGCCGGAAACGAGAAGATGGCGGAACTGGGGAGGCTGTCGACGGGTATCGTCCATGAAATAAATACTCCTCTGTCGGTCATAGCGGCTGCTTCGCAGATGATACTGAACGAAAATGGCCTTTCCGACCAGGTCGCCGAAATGGCGGAACGGATCTATCAGGAGGTCCATCGGCTTTCCCAGCTCACCAGGAGCATCCTCGTCTTTTCCCGGCACGAGGACTCATCTGTTGAGGACACAGCCGTTTCCATGGTACTACGGGATGTGCTGCTTTTGCTCAAGTATGAGATCCGGAGGCGCTCCGTGCAGGTCGTGGAGGAGTTGGAATCGTGTCTCCCTCTCATCGCGGCCAATCCAAATCATCTGAAACAGGTATTCATCAACCTTGTCGTCAATGCGCTCCAGGCCATGGAACAGGGTGGGAAGCTTGCCATCGCCGCTTCTTCTTCTGTGGACGGGCTGGTCAGAATAGTATTCAGGGACACGGGATCGGGCATCCCCGAGGAAATCAGGGGAAAGATATTCGATCCCTTTTTCACGACGAAAGATCCGGGGGAAGGGACGGGACTCGGACTGTTCGTCACGAAGACCCATGTCGAGCGGTTCGGAGGCAGGATCGAGGTGACGAGCGAACTGGGCAAAGGCACCAGCTTTATCCTTTTGTTTCCCAAGAGCGCTCACCAGTAGCTCATCAATCCTGCTTCACACAGAAAACATTCCTTCCGGAGCGGAGATCGGCATTTCCTGGCTCATTCAGCTCTTGTCCTCTGTAAAAGACGCACACGTTGCGGGTTACGGGTTATCTGATACGATTTGATAGTAATCGCGCGATATGCCTTGTTTCGAGTGGCAGGCTGCAGGCAGGGATTGCTGGCAGGGAGCGGGAGAGCCCCTGTGTCCGGCACGTCCGGGCCTGTCCAGAGGACTCATGTCAGCAACGAGGAAGGAGGGATGGTTATGAATGTTCTCGATGTTGCCGCATCCAAAGAGCTTGAGATGAAATCCTGTTATGAAAAGATTGCCAGGGAAAGCTCACTGGTCGGTATCCGCACCATTTTTTCGCTTCTGGCGCGGGATGAGGAAAAGCATTACGAAATGGTGCTGGCACTGAAGAGCGGCACGTACCCCGAACTCCTGACGGATTCGACAGTGCTTGAGACTGCACGAGAAATGGTCGCCAGTTTCGTTGGTGACGAGGATGTGGCCGGCTCGCTCAGGAACGACCTGGATGGATACCGGCTTGCCCTCGCGATGGAGGATGAGAGCTTGCGCTACTATGAGAAGCTTGCAGCAGTCGAAAACGATGCCGCATCACGGAAGGTCCTGCTGAAGATTCTTGGCGAGGAGAAAAAGCATTACAACGTCGTGGAAAACCTTTATGACTTCGCTTCCAAGCCGGAGTATTTCCTGGCATGGGCAGAGTTCAGCAATCTCAGGGAGCTTTGACAGGCAGGCCTTCGGGGGGCGCCGCAGGGTGAAGTGACAATGGGAGCCGTCGGCATGAACAGAAGGGACTGTCTGGATGCGGCTGTTCGGGCGGCAAGGGCTGCCGGCAGCATGCAACGGGAAAAATTGTGGAGCGTCTGCGGATTCGATTTCAAAGGTGAGCGCAATATCGTGACCGACGTGGATCGTTCCTCAGAGCAGATCATCATCGATCTGCTGGCTGCGGCCTGCCCGGGCTGCGATTTCCTCGCTGAGGAAAGAGGTGCCGTGTATTCCGGCTCACCGCTCCGCTGGATTATCGACCCTCTCGACGGCACGACCAATTATGCCCACGGTTTCCCCTGGTTTGCCGTCTCCATCGCGCTGGAAAGAGCTGGTGCCCTTGAACTGGCAGTTATCTATCACCCGATGATGGACGAGGTTTTCCATGCGGTCCGGGGCGGAGGGGCGTGGCTTGGCGAAAAACGGATCTGCGTTTCCAGCCGCACCCCCCTCGCGTCATGCCTGCTGGCGACCGGCTTCCCGTACGACAGGACGTGTAGCAACGAGAACAATTTCGACCATTTCATCCGCTTTCAGCTGGCGGCACGGGGAGTGCGGCGTGCCGGCGCCGCAGCTCTGGACCTGGCATACGTGGCTGCCGGCCGGCTTGACGGTTTCTGGGAATGCAAGCTGAACCCATGGGATGTGGCCGCCGGCAAGCTCCTGGTCGAGGAGGCCGGGGGGGGCGTGAGCAACTTTGCAGGTAGTCCCCACCACCTGGATGATCATCGCATAGTGGCCAGCAATGGGCTGATTCACCGGGATATGCTTGATATATTGGCCCAAGCCGAAGCATCCTCACGAATCTGACTGTTCCGAAGCTCTTTCAATTCGCGGCAATTGGCAGCGTGTGCGCTGCTGAGAAGCTGTCTGCCTGATTTCCGCGCTCCATCAGGCCCCTTTCCAAACGTGCCCGAATGTGCTGGCAGTGCAGCACATTGACCCCTCATGCCATTCTTGAACATATACGGTGACCGGTTGCTTGCACTGTTTTCGGCAAGGCATGGTCCAGGTAGTGCTCCCCGGCGAAAACTATTGACAATATAGAGTCTTGCATGTGATGATACGCGGCTGAAGAGGGGTCATATGCTCAATATCTTTTTCATTTCCAATGACGTCAGGGTGGCGCGGCTCATTGAGTATTTCCAACCTCGTTTCAGGTCGAAGATCCGCTGGGCTGACAACTTCGATCACGGACTGAAGGAGGTTTTCGAGAATCGGCCTGCCCTGGTTTTCATCCAGAACTCGATACATTCGGTTTCCGGTGAGACGGCCGCCCGTCATATCAAGTCGCTTCTCGGCTCGGCTTCCCCGAAGATCGTCTACCTGGACGAGACCGGGCCGAAACTCAGGAAAAACGCGGCCTGGTGCGATGAATGGATGCGCATGCCCGTTTCCCAGCAGCAGTTTCAGGATGAATTCGCCGATCTTGTCGCTCGGCTGTATCCTGACGACTGGCTGGAGGATATCAAAGAAACGGTTTGGGAGAAGTCCGATACTGTCGGGGATCTCGCGAATGCTGCTCCTGCGCTGATTGCAGGCGCCGGCGGTGGAGAATCGATAAGGCGGCTGCCCGATGCTGGTGACGACCCCCTTCGGGAAGAGGCGGGGCAACCCGCACAGCCAGAGATGGCCGCAGTGCCCGTCCAGGGCCCGGATGGCCAGGGAGTTGTATCCGCATCATATGGCACGGACCTTGAGGTTGCTTTTCCGGCCGATGGAGCAGAGAGCGGGAGACGCGGAACAGGCAGGTTGAGAAGGGCGCTGCTGCTGCTCGCCCTTGCGGGAGCGGTTGCCGGATCGGTTTATGTCTTGCTGATCAGGGAAAACAGGGTATCATTGCCGTCAGCACCTGGCAGGGAAACGGCACAGACGGCCCTCCCGGCCGCGCAGGCGGACCGCGAGCTGTTCCGCCGCACGGTGAGAGAAGGGCTGCCGTCGTTCATCCACTCCGAATGGCGTGATCAGGCCTATTCCTCCCGGCATCCGGGGTGGGAGCGGTATGTGTCTGCACAGGCGGACTTCCGGCTCTTCAGGAACGGCGGCACGATGAAGGCCCTTCAGATCCTTGCGCCGGAAGGCCAGTCGCTTTCGGAGCCGTACCTGGCGTCCGTCTTCAGAGCGCTTGGGTATCCGGTTCCCGCGCGGGCTGGACAAGCGCTCCCCAGGGATGGGTTCCTCATGGAAAAAGGCGTGCTTGAAGGATCTGCCGAAACGGTCACCTACAGGGAGAGCGACAGCCGTACGATTCGTGCCGTTGTCATTGTATTTCCCTGAAACGTGCCGTTGCATCATTCCGGCTCTCTGGCCGGCAGCCCCCCAGTGCTGGCGCGAGTGCGAACGTGGCTGGCGTTTAAACCTATCAAGGAGGGATTTCCATGAAGCTCGCTCCATGGATCCGCTATTCAGTCTTCGGCATTCTTTTTGGATTTCTGGCCGGTCATGCCGACGTGACCCTTGCCATCGATCCCACGTATGACATCGACCTCAAGCAGCTTCGACCGGGAGGGAAAAAGACGCACGGGAACGACCGGGATTCCGGGGACAGCAAACAGCGCCTGCCGTCTGCAGGGGCTGCCGCGACTGCTCCCGCCACGGGAAAAAAATCCGCAACGTCTGCTGCAGTATCGAAGCGCACGTCTGGCCGGCGGGTCACTGCATCTTCCGGCAGGGGTAAAGCTCGACACCGTATGGGCCGGACAGTCAAAAGCGCCCGGCATGGCACGAGGAAAAGGACGCCAAAGTATGCTCGGCGCAGGTCTCCCGTTGGGGCCAGCCTGAGCGGTTCGCGGTCTTTGAGCCTTTCTTTCAGAATGCCGGTAACGACCAACGTCGACCGCGGTGAAAGACTGCTGCAGGCAAGGGATGTCTGGGAGAAGATGGTTTCCGGCGAAACGGAGAAGGACGACGGACTTGCGCTGCGGGACCGGAGTTTTTCCCTTTCACTCGACCCGGCTGTCTATCCGGTATTCCACGACAGTGAGGGCGGCAGGATAGTTGTCGATTCCAGGGGCGCCCTTTCTCCACAGGTGAAGTCCATCATCGAGGAAAACGATTCCACGGTACATATCGTGACAGCTGATCCAGCCGATCCGCGGCGTTTCTATGCCGCCTTGCTGGATTCTGCACGATTCTATTCCGTGGAGGAGGGATTCCGTTTTTCCTTTGGTTTGGATCCGGTCGTTACGGTCAACGCCGACTTCAAGGTTGAAAAAAAAGCAGACAGCCTCCTGAACCATGATATCGTGCTGCTCAATGTGTCGGACCACTTGATGGGATTGCCTTCGGCGCTCTGCTCGCTGCTCGATCGGGAGGGTTTCAAGGTGATCGATGCCGTGCCCACTGACCCGGGCCGGCCGATGGGAAGGATCAACCGGCTCTACAGCGTCAAGGGTTCGGATCAGCGGGAAACGGTGGATTCTCTCTTGACCGCGGCATCGGTGGAGTTCGAAAAGGATCGGGACATACAGCTCGATGACGGTTCGAAGAGCGGTGTCGTCCTGGCAGTCAGGGCGGACCGTTATTTCCGGGAAAGCGGAAAAAAGGTCGTCGTGTCCTTCTCGCAGCAGGACCCGGTCCGGCATGGGCTGCTGAAGCTCCTGCAGCAGCGCGGATACAGTGTTGTCAGCATTCTTCCGTCAGACAGCCTCAGAACGATTTCCGGGAAGCTGTCGCCGGTCTTGAAAAAGCCTGCCCGCTATGGCTCCCATGATCTGTGGAGCCCGAAAAACGCGCCGTTTGCCATGCGGATGTCGGGTGTGGAGATAGCTGCCGCCGGGCGAAAAGGGGGCGCCGTCTTCGTGACCGATGTCGGAATCGATCCCCTGACCAGGGATCTCCTGGGTTTCATGGGGTATGATGTGCTCGGCAGATAGCTTTTGCTCGTGGGCCTTTTTTACCGACTGCTGACGATGTCGGTTGCCCGGATGCACTAATCAGGTAGGCGGAAGTGTTTCATGTCGAAAAAAAGACTTGGCGAAATCCTTATTGAAAACAAGCTCATCAACGAGCAGCAGCTTGCCGAGGCTCTCAAGCTGCAGGAAACCTCTCCGGGCGAGACAGTGGGCAGGCTGTTGTGCAGGCTCGGGTTTCTGCGGGAATCGGACCTCAACTATGTTCTCGAGCAGTCGGGCAAGCGGAAAAAGCTGGTGGATATCCTGCAGTATGAATACCAGCTGGACGAAAAACGTCTCGAAGAGGCCCGCGTGCTGAGCCGGAAGGACGGGATTCCGCTTGAAAAGTCGCTTCTCAAATTGTCGTTTCTGTCTGAGAACCAGATAGCCAGGGCCATTTCCATCCAGTACGATCTGCCCTTCGCTTCCCTGGACAACCTGACGATCGATTCCTCGCTTGCCCGTGTACTCAACGCCAGTTATGCGCGCAGGCAGCGGGTGGTCCCCATTTCCAAGATCGGGAGCACCATGACCCTCGCCATGGCCTCTCCGGTGAAGCTTCACGAGTTGATGGAGCTTGAGGCCGCGACGCGTCTCAAGGTAATACCGGTCATTGCGAAGGAATCGGAAATCCTGGCTGCCCAGCAGCGGCTGTACCGTAACGGCATTCATCCTGTCAGCCAGAGGGACGAAGAAGAAGAGCTGAATATTCCGGACAGCATTGCTGAGATTCTGACCAGGGTGGACTTCTCGGAAGAGCCGGAAATTGAAGACGAAGTCAAGAAAGTCACCGAGCGGGACAGCGTCATCGTCAAGCTGGTCAACAAGATCATCTATGATGCCTACCAGAACCGGGCATCGGACATACATATCGAGCCGTATCCGGGCAAACGGGACGTCATCGTGAGGATGCGCGTCGACGGACGCTGCAAGGTGTATCAGAAAATCCCCTACAAATACAAGTATGCCATACCTTCACGCATCAAAATAATGTCTGAGCTGGATATAGCCGAGCGCCGGAAGCCGCAGGACGGCAAGATCAATTTCAGGCGCTTCGGCCCCATTGATGTTGAGTTGCGGGTCGCGACGATGCCGACAGTGGGACACCTGGAGGATGTCGTCATCCGTCTGCTCCATACCGGTGATCCCATTGCGTTCGACGATCTGGGCATTGCTCCAAGGAACATGGAAGTGTTCCAGCGTGCCGTATTGAAGCCGTACGGCCTCATCCTTGTGGTCGGACCGACCGGTTCGGGCAAGACCACCACGCTCCACTCGGCCATAACCAAGATAAATCTTCCTGAAACGAAGATCTGGACTGCCGAGGACCCGGTTGAAATCACCCAGCGGGGATTGCGCCAGGTGCAGGTCAACCCGCGGATCGGGCTGACTTTTGCCGCAACGCTGCGCTCGTTTCTGCGCCTGGATCCGGATGTGATCATGGTCGGCGAAATGCGGGACGAGGAAACAGCGTCCATTGCCATCGAGGCATCCCTGACCGGTCACCTGGTGCTGTCCACGCTGCATACCAACAGTGCAGCGGAAACGGTCACGAGGCTGCTTGAGATGGGGCTCGACCCCTTCAGCTTTTCGGATTCGCTCATCTGCATCCTTGCCCAGAGGCTTGCACGGAGATTGTGCAAGGGGTGCAAAAGGGTCTACAAGCCGACAGAGCGTGAACTTGATGAAATAATCGATGAATACGGCAGCGCTGCGTTCCAGGAAACCGGCCTGTCGAAGGAAGATATCACCATTGCCGAACCGGTGGGGTGCGATTTGTGCGACAATACCGGTTACCATGGCCGCCTCGGCATACATGAGTTGCTGGATTGCAACGATGCCATGAAGAGCCTGATCAAGAAAAAGCCCGAGACCGCGGAGATCAGGGACCTTGCCGTCGGCTGCGGCATGACCACCCTGAAACAGGACGGCATCCTGAAGGTTTTTCAGCACCTGACCGACATCCACGAAATTCGCAGGATCTGCCTGAAGTAATTCCTGAATCCGCGGCGTGTGAACGCTTCGGCGTTCATTTCACGGCAGCGATCCCCTCTCCGGCAATGATTGCATTCAACCCGCATTGCGACACCATTTCCATCAGGCACGCAGGTGGCATGGTTTTCTTCCAGCCGCCGTGGAAGCGGTCAGCGGCCAGGAAAATGCCGCCGGGCCGAAGCCGTCCTGCAAGAGCGGCAACCGTCCGCATCACATCGTCCTCCACGTGAAGGGCCGGGCCTCCCAGCAGGCCGTTGCACACGATGACGTCGTAGGCGCTTGCGTCTTTTCCGCCCGGGAGCGCTATGTCCTCAAGCTGAAACCCCACTCCTTCAAGCACATTATCATCCATAAGCGATCGCATGACGCTCCTGAAGTTCGATTGCCTTGCCGGGTCATGGGGAAAAAAACCGTGGGCTGCGGCGAAGAGCTCCAGAGGTTCGATGGTTGAGCCGTTGATACCCTGCCGTGCGACGGGAATCCCGCAGTCCCTGAGCAGCCCGGCGAGATCGTAAGTCCCTTCGCCGGTCCCGCAGGCGGCGTCCAGGCAGCGGATTACATCTCCGTCACCGCGGAATTTCTGTTCGAGATGGCATTTCAGAAACCCCAACTGGCGGGGATAGCGGTTGAATCCGCCGCCATTGCGCCGTGGCAGGAAATGCTCGAACAGGAAGCTGACGCGGAACGTTTCATTGTCGCAAAGGCTCTGCAGCAGGTGTGCCGGGTTGGCTGATGAAACGGTTGACCGGTGCTGCGTAAGGAAATCGAGCCAGTCTGTGGCTGAGACGGCTATCGTTGCCAGCGGTGTCGGACGATATCTGAGAGCCAGCTCAAACAGGCGTCGGAAGGCCGAATCCATTTCCTCCAGGGGCAGATAGGTTTCCGTTAACGATCTCATCTCATCGTTCACCACGAGCCTTGGCGCCCAAAGCCCGTAGGGGTAGCACGCAGCGTAGTTCCGGAAACGGTGGCGCAGGCGTTCGATATGTCGTTGAAGGCATCGGTCCCGGATAACCCCGGGGGTCAGGAGGTTGTACAGATGAACATGTGTCGCGAGAGGATCACAGGTCGGCGTGAAACGGAGCACGGGATCGTTGGAAGAGCAGAACCCGGTTGTTAGGGTATGTTTCGGCACAGTAGCTTTCCGGTCAGGGTGTCTTCATGGTGCTTCACTCCTGGAATCGCCTGAAGGCTTTTCTGTTTTTCAGAAAGAAAAGCGCAGGCCGCCTTCGAACCAGCGCCGGGGGTTCTTGTAGACATCCAGGAAATACTGGTCGCCATTGAACAGATTGTGTGCGGTGAAAAACGCCTCAGCAGTCATCCCTCGGCTGACCTGGAATTCCTTCGACAGATTGAGGTCCCAGATCATGGCTGAGTATTTGCCGTTATTGCCGGGATCGGTGTTATAGTCGATATACCGTCCTTTCAGGAGCGCCCGCAGAAACCTGCTGTCGTCGTACTGAATTCCCACGTCATAGACATAGCGGGGAACGTTCTTTAGAACTTCGTCGGTGGCCCGGTCTTTGGTATTGATGAAAGTGAAACCTCCCGTCAGCGACAGGTGAAATACCGGCGTCGTCTTCAGTTCGACTTCCACGCCTTCCCTCGTCTGTTTGCCCGCATTGACCGTGATGGCGTACCCACTCGCCAAGATGCTCGTCGCCAGGGCATCAGAAACATCGTGATGGAAGAAGGTGGCCTTGACCCAGAGGTGGGAGATAGCCGCCGATTCGAAACCGGCAGAGTAGGACCAGACTTTTTCCATTTTCAGATCCGGATTCGGCACCATGAACAACGTGCTGCCGAAAGTGTAACCGAGTGGTGGAGTGTTGAATCCCCTGGCAATGTATCCCCTGATTATCGTGGAGTCGGCAATGGTGCAGGTGGCGCCGATGCTCGGACTTATGAAATCGCCGTTAGTGCTGGTGTAATCGTATCGAAGACCGGGAGTCAGGGAGAATCTCCCCAGCCTGATGGTGTCATTGGAGTAGATTGCCCATTTGTCCAGTCTTTGATGACCGTCGGCGATATTGGGCGAATCCAGGGTACCGAAATCGAAGTCCGTTCCGAGTGCCAGGTTGTTTCGTCCCTTTTCCCAGCTGAGGCGGGCATTTCCGCCGAGGGTTACGTCTTTGCCGCTGGAATACTCGCTTGCAATGCCTGTTTGTGCTTCTTTCATTGTCAATGCGATTTTTCGATACGAGCTGCGGAAGGCAACATCCAGGCTGAGACTGTCGCTGATCCTCTGGTTCAGCGACAGGGACGAGAAAAAATTGTCGTAACGATTTCGGAATAGAATGCTGTCATACGGGAGCGATAGAACACCGATACCCCGGGATCCCGTATCGTATCCCACTGTCAAGGTAAAAACGGTGTCATTCAACGGTCTCCATTCGAGTTTCGAATAGATGTTGCCGCTTCGCAGGTCGGTGTTCGATTGCAGCCCGTCGGTCAGGAATCCGCCGCCTGAAAGATAGTAACCGAAGGATCCGATCGTTCCGGAAGCCTCTCCCCGGTAGTCGCCGGTGTTTCGCTCTCCTATGGACGTTACGAGCGTTCCGCCGAACTTTCCGGTGTCATCAGGGGATTTGGTGATGATGTTGATCACTCCTCCAAGCGATGATCCCCAGGAAGAGGATGCCGGCCCCTTCACGATTTCGATGCGTTCGATATGCTGAACGCGCATTGTGCCGATATCCGGGAAACCGTCGCTGAGATTGTTCTGGCTTGCTCCATCGATGAGCACGAGCACATGACGGGATTCCGCACCCTGGACGAGGACTTCCGGGCTGCTTCCGGGGCCGTAGGCATTCAACAGCTGAATCCCGGTGACATTGTTCACTACTTCGGCAACAGAGTGAGCGTTCATGCCCTTGATTTCTTCAGCGGTAATTACAGTGATGTTTTCTGCGATTTGCGAAATGGATTTTGCAGTCCTCGTTGGTGTAACCACAAGATTTTTCTCGTCATAAAACAATTCGAGAACACCCATTTCGTCGCCTTCGGCCGCGTGCAAATTTCCGACCCGCAGAAAAAGACCGAGTGCAAGGCATGCCAAAACCAGGCTTGTTTTTAATGCAAAGCTGTGCATAATGAATTTCTATACCTCAAAAGCGCGTTCGGATGTGCCATGTTTCGAATAGGGAACCCGGACCGGTAATCATGCCTGCTCAGATTCTCCTGACGCCGGCACAATTTCTCTTGACCTGAAACAATCGGGTTGCGGCTTGATGCAAGGTAACGTATCAAAACGTATCTCATTTGTCCATACGAACCGGATTATGCTTCGTATTATTGTCTTCATACTTTTCTTTCTCATTATTCCCAGTGTTAATTCCAGGGCTCACCATCCATACCTGCTGGTTGTACAGAGTATGGGAATCACCCCTTACAACGAGGCTGTCGCAGGGTTCAGGACCGCCCTTGAGGGCAATGGCCGGGGAGCCGTTTATGCGGTCCTCGGGGTCAATGAAGCGGATCAGGCCATCAGGGAGCGCAAGCCGGACCTGATCCTGGCTGTTGGGGCCGAAGCTCTGCGGAAGGTGAAGAAATACCATCATATTCCCCTCGTCTACCTCATGGTCCTGAATCCGCATTCGATTCTATCTCATGAAAGAAATGTTGCCGGCGTCAGCATGGTGGTTTCCCCGGAAAAGCAGTTGTCCGCCATGAGGAGAGTGCTGCCTGATGCCCGCAGAATCGGTGTTGTTTATGATCCGGACAAATCGGGAGAATTCGTAAGAAGGGCCGTTGTATCGGCCAGGGCGCTCAGGATGGAGATCCGCACAAAGGAAGTGACCAATCCGCGAGAGGTTCCCCAATCTTTGCATGCCATGAAAGGGACGGTCGATGCAATCTGGATGATTCCGGACACAACGGCGATAACTCCTGATACGGTTGAGACAATGATGCTTTTTTCCATGAGAAACGGCATTCCGGTATGCGCGTTTTCCGCCAAGTACGTTGGTGTCGGCGCCTTGATGTCGGTTGATGCGAGCCCCTTTGATATGGGGCGCCAGGCGGGAGAAATGGCTGCCAGAATTTTGTCCGGCGCAAAGACGGCTGATTTGCAGGCAGCTGAGGCTGAGCATACGGTCTTGACCGTCAATGAAACAGTCTCGAAAAAACTGCGGCTCAAAATGAGCGATGATGTGAGGGCCAGGGCACGAATTGTCAGGTAACGGAACACGACCATGAATATGAGAAACTTGCCAAAGATGCTGAGTGAAACATTTGCTGCCAAGATATTCCTGGTGAGCATAGTATCCATTGTAGTTCTCTCCATGTCCTTGACCGGATACTTTGTTTTCAGGGAGTGGCGGTCACAGACGGAATACCTGGACTGGCAGGGCGAAGTGCTGACGAGACTGCTTGCCGACACGGCTCGGCTGGGTGTCTTCGCGGAGAACCCTGACATGCTGAAGGGTCCGGTCGACAGCGTCCTGCAGGGCAAGGAAGTATTGTATGTCTCCATCTACAACCAGGAAGGCGTCGTGCTGGCGGAAAACACCAAACAGAGGATTTCAGGCAAGAAGACGGAGTTTACTATTCCTGAACAGGAAAGACGGGAAACGTTGAACCGGCTGAGGAGGGTGGGGCAATTCCTGTCCATTGATCGAAAAAGGGACATGGTGGACTTCTGGGCGCCCGTGATGGCCGGTCCGGACACGACGACAGACGAGGCGTTGTTTTTCTCTGACCGCATGTTCGGCAACAGGGATCGGACGATAGGTTTTGTCCGGATAGTGTTTGACAAGAACATCCTCAATCGATCTCTTGGCAAGCTGATTGTGAACAGCAGCCTCATCGGCCTCTTCTTCCTGCTTGCCGCGACCGTAATCGTCTTTTTTGTCGTCAAGGGGATAACCCGGCCCCTCAACAGGCTGACGGAAAGAGTCAGGATGATGGGAACGGGGGCGACCCTTGAAAAGGTGCCGGTGGAGACTGGGGATGAAATCGGCAAGCTTGCTACTGCGTTCAATACCATGACGGATTCGCTCCAGATCAGGGACAGGGAACAGGAACGCCTGGAGCATCAGCTGCGGCAGGCGCACAAGATGGAAGCAGTTGGTACGCTGGCGGGAGGGGTGGCCCATGATTTCAACAATATCCTTTCCGTAATCGAAAATTGCGCAGAGCTGCTTCAAGGTCGTATCAAGGCCAAGAGTTCCATCCGCAGTTATGTCGAGCAGATCATCGCAGCTGCGGGCAGGGCAGGGGAGCTGACAAAGCGGCTGCTTGCCTTCAGCAGGAGCCAGATCCTGAATCCCAAGGCAGTTAACCTCAATTCTGTCGTCAGCGACATCAGTCTGTTGCTGAAAAGGCTTGTGGGGGAGAATATCGATTTTCGCATCGCGCTGTCGACTGATGACCTGGTCATCATGGCCGATGAGCTGCAGATCGACCAGATAATCATCAACCTTGTGACAAATGCCAGGGATGCGATGCCCCAGGGCGGGCGGTTGTCCATGACGACGGAAATGGTCGAAGTTTCTCCCTCCCCTGGGGATGAGACGCAAAAAAACTGCCCGGGCGTGTATGCCAGGCTTTCGGTTGCAGATACGGGCGTCGGCATCGATCCGGATACCAGGGAAAGGATATTCGACCCTTTCTTTACCACCAAGGAAGTCGGTAAAGGGACCGGCCTGGGTCTGTCGATGGCATTCGGTATAGTGACCCAGCACAAGGGATATATCGAGGTTGAGAGCGAGACGGGAAAAGGAACGGTTTTTTCTGTTTACCTGCCGTTGATCGATGGCACGATCGAGCGTAAAAAGGATGAAAACCTGTTTCTTCCCGCAGGGAACCGGGAGACCGTACTTGTTGCCGAGGATGACCGGTTCGTCCGCATGCTGACAAAGCATATCCTGACAAAGTACGGGTACCAGGTGATCGATGCTGCTGATGGAGAGGATGTGCTGGAAAAATTCCGGGAACATGCCGACGATATCCGGCTGCTGCTCTGCGACGTTGTCATGCCGAAGATGAACGGTGCCCGGATCATGTGCGAAATCAGGAAGATCAGGCCGGAAGTCAAGATCATCTTTATGAGCGGGCACACTCGTGACATCCTGTCTGCCCATGGGTGTGATGCAGGGGATGTCCCGCTCTTGTCGAAACCGGTTAAGCCTGGCGAACTCTTGATGGCAGTGAGGGCTGCGCTTGACACTCCGCCTCAGTCCGAACGTACTGGGGGAGCTGCCGGGGTGAATGCAGCGGAGGAGGCATCGGCGGATGAGTGACGAAGTCAAAAAACACCCGTGTCCCGATTGCCGGTCCTGCCAGTGGTGCAGTGACGCAAGGTGCCGGATGTGTCTCCGCAGCGGGAATTCTTGTTGCCGCAAGCGCAAGCTTTCGCTCAGGGAACAGATCGAGTTGTACGAGTCATGCAACAAGCCGCGGGACAGCGGGTAACCGCGGCCGATGCGTCGTCGGCAAGAAACGGGCTCTGACCGAATGCGGTAAAGTTTTTTGCGGTCCGGCCGATCAGTACTCTTTGCGGATTGGCATTGACGGGCCCCAAAGAGCACGGGCAGGAATGACCTGTGCGTTTGCAGCAGGTCATGGATGAGGTTCCTGGATGCGCTGGATGGAACGCGCACTTTGTGCGGCGGTCGAGGTGCCTGCGAATTCATTGCTGGTGGATTTGTTGGCCTGTTCGGGTTACAATACGCAACTAAGATGAGAAATAGACAGATTCGTGCAACGGGGAGAGATGATGGCGAAGAGAAAGCTGCTGGGTGAGATATTCATTGAACAGGGGCTCATTACGGAAAAGACCATGCTCAGGACTCTTGCACGATCCAAGAGGCTGAAGAAACGGTTGGGCGCCCTGCTTGAAGAGACGGAACTGATAACCGGCGAAGAGCTTGCCGCGGCTCTTGCGGAACAGTACGGCTACAAGGTGGTCGGAAGTTTCGCCCGGCACAGTTTCTCAGCCGAATTGCTCGCCATCATTCCTGCGGACGTGGCGATGCAGAACATGCTGTTTCCCCTGAAAATCGAGAATGGCAGACTTGCTCTGGCAATGGCGGACCCGACGGAGACCAGAATCGTGTCCAATATCGCAGCCAATCATGGACTGAAGGTGATCCCCTTTATCGGCACCAGAAAGGAAATAACTGAGGCGATCTGCAGGCACTACCTGGGCAAGGAACCTTCTTTCCAGCAGGAGAAAACGCTTCTGCTCGTCGGGGAAGACAGCCTGCTGGCAACGATGTGGAATCAGATACTTGTCAAGGAAGGTTATCGGGTCAAGGTTGCCGCTGATGGGATGGAGGCCTACAAGACCGCAATATCCGAGATGCCACAGGTTATCGTGACTGAAAAGATGGTGCCGAAGCTTGACGCATACAGCCTGTTCGATGCTCTGCGGAATCTGCCGGAAATGCGGTATATTCCGTTCATTCTGATGGCCGGCAGCAACGAAACAGAGGAAGAGGCCAAAGCGCTTGGCAAGGGTTTCTTCGATTGCATTTTCAAGCCGGTCAACGAGGTGACGCTGAAAACCCGGATCAAGAGGGCGTTCCAGTACCTGGAGCGGGAATACGGTCTCATGTTTTAGCAGCCTGTCAGGATTTGCCCAGTTCTTCCGATCTCTTTGTCGCCATGTCAACGGCATTCATGATCGCGCCCCTGAAAGCCGCCTGCTCAAGGGCGTGCAGGCCGGCGATGGTCGTTCCCCCCGGCGAGGTCACCCGGTCCCTCAGGACTCCCGTATGTTCAGCCGTATCAAGCACCATTTTGGCGGAACCCAGCACGGTCTGGGCTGCCAGCAGGGTTGCCTTGTCCCGCGGAAGGCCGTTTTTGACCCCTGCGTCCGAGAGCGCTTCTATGAACGTGAACACATAGGCGGGGCCGCTTCCGGAAAGGCCTGTCACTGCGTCCAGAAGTTTCTCTTCCACGGTGCAGGCGGTGCCCAGCAGATTGAATATTTCAAGAGCCAGGGACAGGTCACCGGCGGTTGCGCTGGTGCCAGGGGCAATGGCTGATGCCGCCTGAAGAACCAGGGCGGGTGTGTTGGGCATAACCCGGATCACGCGCACCCCCTTTGCCAGGGCGTTTTCAATCGCCTGGGTCGTTACTCCGGCCATGATGGAGATGAAGAGCTTTCCTGAACACGCATCGCCCGGCAGTGATCGGAGCGCAGTCATGCAGACCTGGGGCTTTACTGCCAGGATGACGATGTCGGCCGCCTGAAGGGCGCTGCCATTGTCGTCGACCGCAGTGACCCCATAGCTGGCCAGCAGGTAGTCCCGGCGTTGCGCAACCGGTTCGGCGAGGGTTATGTCGTGTGTGGCAACTCCCCCGGCAAGCAGGCCTTTTACGATTGCTTCGGCCATGTTGCCGCCGCCGATAAAGCCGATTTTCTTTCCCTTCAGCATGTAAATTCCCTCCGGTTTTGGTGCAGGATCTGTATTTTCTGTTTCTTTTCTATCATATTTTTTCCAACAGTGACAGCCTGTTAGTGACGACGTGAGAACGAGGGGCGGGGCTTTGCCTGCCCGCGTTTTTCCGGATGCATCACTCTCCGTTCCCGGATGATCTTTGGGGAGATTGACGGGGTTTCTTCGGATGCTGTTTTTCAGTGTTCATATACGGCAGCATTCGGTTTACCAGCAAGCCTGCAAGGAAGCCGAATGCCATATTTGACGCCAGGGATACCGCAACGGTCATTGCCATGGCAAGTGTGTCCCGCGAGCCACGCACGTCACGGGCAAACTTTATGAGCTCAAATCCCACGAGCATCAGCATGGTTCCGGTCACGGCCTGGGGAAAAGAAGCAAACAGCCCAGCCACCGAAGCGGCGAAGAAGAGTCCGAGAATGATTTCGATAATTCCTTCGATTATGTTCGTGCCGCCGGTCCGTGCTCCGAAATAGTACTGGCCGGCCAAGCCGCCCGCACCGTGGCACATGGGCATGCCGCCGAAAAAAGGAGAAAACAGGTTCATAATCCCCTGGCTGACGGAAAGCCGCTGCGGACTGACCTGTCGTTCGGGCCAGTAGGAGGAAATGAGACACGATGTGGCGATGGTGGCATTGGTCACGGTGAGCGGTATCTGGGCAAATCCCGCCTGGACCAGGGATTGCCAGACTTCCCCGAGGCTGAAGGTGGCAAGGTGAGGAAGGGTAATCTCCGGGCTCATGACCTGGCTGAACGTGCCGTTGATCATCATGATCGCGACTCCCAGCAGAACCAGCACAACGGCCGCCGGCGCATGGCGGCATTTCCGAAAGCCGATGCCGATCGCAAGGCCCAGTCCGCCCAGAAGCCAGGAGGTGGAAAGCAGTTTTCCGGCCTCAATTGCCAGAAGAATTCCCAACGCTACCTGGATGCCGCGAACAACCGCAGAAGGAGTCAGGTTCGCTACACGGGAGGCCGCCCCTGTAGCGGCAATGAGCATCCAGATGATGCCCATGGAGAATCCTGATGCCAGGATCATCGACGGCGGCCACTGCTGCGCAATTGCCGCGGCGGCGATGACTTTCATCGGTTCGATGGGAATTGGCAGCCGGTAGTACAGGCCGGTGGCAATATTCGCCAGGCCCATCATCAGCAGGATCCCTGCGGGCTCCATGCCACAGACCGCGATGTACCCGACTGCCAGCGGCACGAAGGTGCCCATGTCGCCGAGAGATCCGGAAAGCTCGCGAAGGTTGAATTCGAATGAACCGATTCTCATGTATTTCAATATCCAGGTTGTAATGTCGGCCGGGGCGATTTGCTCGTTTGAATCTTTTCTGGAGGTTCGCGGGAGCATGGCCGTCCGCGGTAAGTGACCATCACGCCGATGTGCAAGGTTACCCGTTCGGTCGCGCATCGTCAAGAATGTTTACGGGATTTGCGGGATGACCATGGGTGCCGGGCAGAAAAATTCTCTTGCACTCCGTTGTTTAATAATATATATAACGAATGGTGCAAACGATAGGTGATTTCCATCCGGAAACAGCTTTTTTTTCTGACTGGTTGAACTGCGTTGTCGATTGAAAACCTCAGGCCTGGCTCTGTTTGCCACTAAGCCGCAATGCCTGAACACCACGCAGCAATTCATTCACTGAGTACATTCCAAGAGGAAACGGGAAGCGGAGGCTTCGCATGGAAAATGCCGGTGCTGGTACGGAATTTCCATGGCCATGGGCTTTCGGGGGGGCATCGAAAAATTTCATGCGAAGGCAAGTCGTCACAGACATAAGGGTGCCGAATTCGGTCTGGAAGAGGAAAGTTTCCGACACTCTTTCGGAGTTGAACATAATTCCGGACAATTTTTCCGGGAAAGTGGTCATTTCCTTCAAGGACGGAGGGGTCAGCTATATAGAGAAAACCGAAACATTCAAGTAGGTTATGTTCCATCGCTGCAAGGCAATCTCCGTGCACTCCGATCCTTTTGTCGGCCATTCCACACAACAGCCAGAGCGCACATTTCGTCCTCTGCTTCAGCAGACCCAACGAAACCCGCACCAGAGCCGCTTATACCGGCATTTCAGGGGTGCGTTTATTTTTCCGGAATCTGAAAGGGATACCCATGTCGATTGAAAAATGTGCCACATGCAACAAAGAGATAGATACCGAGTACTACCTGAACAAGAAATGTTCGAAATGTGGTGCATGGTTCTGCCATGATCATTTGGGCCAATACAAATGGCAATGCACCAAGTGTCTTACCTATACCCTGAGCAATATATACGGCAGCTGAACCTGGACGCAACCGGTTGGCAGCCTCCTGCCCCGCGACGGGAACACCGCGCAAGACTTTTACCATAAACTAGTTCACTGGGACAACGTGAATTCAGGGCTGTAATGTCATGGCGTATCTCAAGGTTAACGGAAAACTTGTTGAACTCAACGAAGATGGTTTTCTCGTGCATCCGGAAGAATGGAGCGAGGATGTGGCCAGGGCATACGGGGCACTGGTGAACATTGCAGAGTTTACGGACAATCACTGGCGGGTGATCTACTACCTGCGTGATTATTATGAGCGGTTCCGCATTGCTCCGATGATCCGGAAGCTCTGCAAGGATACCGGGCTGGCCTTGAAGGAGATCGAGGATCTGTTCCCACCCGGTCCCGCGAAAGGAGCCTGCAAAGTGGCAGGCCTTCCCAAGCCGGCAGGTTGCCTGTAACACGATGCAGCAAGGATGATGCATGGAGTTTCTGCTGGGAGCACTTCTTCCCTATACGGCTTGTGCTGTCTTCATCTCCGGAACGGTTATGAAGATCGCGGGATGGTTGAAAAAGCCTGTCCCGTTCCACATCACGCTTTTTCCCGCACCACGGAACACGATGGGAAAGGTCGCGGCTCTCGCAGGGGAGTTTTTTTTCTGCGGCCGCATTTTCCGCGAAGACAAGGCACTCTGGCTTCGGGTCTGGCTGTTCCACCTGTCTCTGGGGCTGGTTATCGCAGGCCATGTGGTCGGGATATACTGTCTTCGTGACCAGTTTACCCTTGTCGGCGTGAGCCCTGGAACGAGCCGATTCATGTCAAAATTGCTGGGAGGGCTGTCGGGTGGCGTGATGGTGCTCTCGCTTTACGCGCTTCTCATCGGCAGAATCGTCAATCCGGAGGTCAGGAAGCTTTCCGTGGCGGAAGATTTTTTCAACCTGCTGCTGCTCATGGCGCTTGCCGTCTCGGGAATCATGATGTACCTGCCCGGTTTTCAAGCGGATCTCCCCGCCGTCAGGGCTTACATGAGCGATCTCATCATGTTCCGTTCCGCGGCGCTGCCCGACAGCCCGATGTTCGTCAGCCATTTTCTGCTGGCGAACATCCTGTTGCTGTATTTCCCCTTTTCACGCCTGCTCCACGCTGCCGGTTCCATCGTCAACCGGGCGATGCTCATGGAAGCTCCCCCGGCCAGTCCGACCGCGGAAGGCGCCGCTCCCCGGTCGCGCTTTGCGGCACGCAGGGTTCATGCTGCCCTTCACGCAGCTGCACAGGGACCGGTGGATAGGGGAGGGCAGACGTGAACCTGCCCTATCATCCGGCGAAAAAGGAGGATTTGCACCATCTCGGCATCGAACAGGTCGACGAGTCTTCCATGAAGGAACGGACTCTCGACCTGCTGGATGAGTTCAGGAAATTTGCCAGGTCGTTTTCGGTCATGCTGGAAACCTGCACCAGGTGCGGGGCGTGTGCCAAAGCCTGCCACAGTTACCTGGGGACGGACGATTTCAATAACCTGCCCGCAGCACGGGCCGGTCTGCTGCGCAGCATATTCGCGAGGTATTTCACCTGGTCCGGCAGACTGTTCCGCGGTTTTGCCGGCGCACGGGAGTTCGATGCCGATACTCTCGACACGTGGGCGAGCTACTTTTACCAGTGCACCGTGTGCCGCCGCTGTGCCGTTTATTGCCCCTGCGGTATCGACACGGGAGAAATCGTCCTTGCCGGGCGCAACATCCTGCTCCGGATGGGGATTGCACCGAGCTTTCTGGTCACTATCGGCCGCAATGAACTCCAGACGGGAAACAACAGCGGAATTCTCAAGCCGGCCATCATCGACAGCTGCTCCTTTCTGGAAGACGAATTGCGCGATGAAACCGGCATCGACATCAGGATTCCGGTTGACAAACCGCACACCGAAGTCCTGTTCCTGCCGTCATCATCAGAACTCTTTACCAATGTGGAGACACTGCTGGGGGCAGCCAAGGTCTTCCACATACTGGGAGTCGACTGGACTCTCTCTTCGGTCATGCTTGAGGCTGCGAACTACGGCCTTCACTTCGATGTGGAGATTCTTAAAAAGCATGACCGACGTATGCGGACGGCTGCGGCGGCGGTCGGTGCCAGGCATGTGATTCTGGGAGAGTGCGGCCATGGCTGGCGTGCAGCCCGGATGTATGCCGAAGGTGCGAACGGCCCCGTTCCTTTTCATCTGGAACATGTCCTGGATTACGTGGCGAAACGGCTCCCGGAGCTGAATCTCACCCGGCTGCCCCTGAGGGCAACGCTCCACGACTCCTGCAACTATGGCAGAGGGACAGGACTTTTGGATTCGCCGAGGCAGATCGTCAAGGCCTGCGTAGAAGAATTCGTCGAAATGTCCCCCAACCGGGAGCGCAATTTCTGCTGCGGGGGCGGTTCCGGTCTGCTCATGGACGAAATGCACGATTTGCGCATGCAGTTCGGAAAAATGAAAGCTCGGCAGATACAAGCGCTTCAGCCGCTGGATTATGTCGCTGCGCCCTGTGCCAGCTGCAAAGCACAACTCCCCCTTGTCCTGAAGCATTACGGCATGGGGGCTACGGTGTGCGGCGGCGTGATGGACCTGGTGGGCAAGGCATTGGTCATGGAAGAAATGAAAGCTCCGTAGGTACTGGCGGTGTCAGCCGGCTTGACGGCAGGCATTCAGTTTTTGTCCGGGCATGGACTGCCCGTTATCTCATTGGAGGTTTTTGGATATGAAAGTATGTTTTCCCGTAATCGAGGATGAGGGGATGGAAAGCCGTATTTACGGCCACTTCGCTTCAGCGCCCCACTTTTTGTTGGTTGATACCGAAACCGAAGCAACATCGGCCGTCCCCAACCAAGACAGGTCCGCCCCTGAGGCTGGGTGCAATCCGTTCAAAGCCCTGGCCGGCAGCGAACTGGACGGAGTGGTCGTCGGCGGAATAGGCGACAACCTCCTGGAACTGTTGAACATGATGGGATTCATGGTCTACGAGGCGCAATCGGAAAGCGTCAGGGAAAATGCGGAACTGTTCGGCAGGCAGGAGCTGCCGGAAGTGAAAAAGCAATGCAGTGCAGAGGCAGGCCGTTGCGGGGATGGCAGCGGCGGGTGCGATCACTCCCATGATGACCTGGATTGAGCTGGGGACCAGTGATTAACGGCCTGTCCGCGGGTATTGCCGATTGGTGGACGGGCTGTGTACTCCCGCTGCATGGAGCAGGCAGAGGAGCTAGGGTGAAGGGCAGCCGGAGTTTTCCTCCCGCGAGGCCCTTACCTGCGGCTCCCGTGCCATTTGTCTTCGAGCTGCCGGATGAACCTTTCGTGGGTCCGCTGTATTGACTTGAAACGTTTGATGAACTTTCTGCCCTCTTCAGTGAGGAATGTGCCGCCGCCGCCGCCTTTGCCACCGGCCAGTTTTACCACCAGGGGCTTGGATGACAGTCTGTTCAACGTGTCGATAGTATGCCATACCTTCGGATAGCTGATGCCGATCTCTCTCGCAGTGCGGGCTATCGACCCGTGGATGTCGACCTTTTCTAGAAGCGCTATGCTTTCCATATCAAGGGGTTTGCAGTCTTTCAGGTGGAGGTAGATTTTGCCGGACATGTCTATTCTTTTGTTGTCCATGTGAGGAATCCTTTTTCCGTATACTGCCGAAGTTTCTGAAAGGTGTTAAAGGGAGGCCCCATGCTGGGCAACATGGGGCCAAGGAAAGAATGGATATGGGAGAATATCCACTCGTTATGTAACAAATTAAATAACGAAATGCAAGAAAAAAGTTTACTTACTCACCGTGTCGGTTCGAAAAAATCTTCACCCGTTGGAAATCGGGGTGAGGTACTTCCGCATATAATTGAAATTACAGGATTCGGGTTGTCGTCGGAATGACGGAATACAGGCAGCGGGGATATGGTGCACGAGCTTCATGTATTCGTCGGCGAGGTTTTTGACCGGGAGACAGCTTTTTTTTCGCTTTGCAAGAAAAATATCTTTTTTCGGCCACGTTTCGATGAGGAAAAAATTTCTTGCATATGGTTATATAACATGATAAATAACGATACCTCTGCAGCGTTGTACCCGATATGCCATGCTTCACCGGAAACAGGGAACCTCACGACAAGCGATCCGATGAAACATCTCGACACCTGTTGAAGCTAGCCGGATAGATCAAAGCGCCGATTTCGTCCTCCGCACCGTGCGGACCTAACGAAACCCGCATTGATACTGAATGAATTCAGTATTGATGCGGGTTTTTCATTCTGGAGAAGAAACCGGTCTCCCTCTGTGCAGACTGTGCGGGAAAACCAGCCGGCTGGAGCCGCGCTACCGCGGAAAAAAGCTTAAAATCAAAAGGAGAAATCCGAGGATGATGAAATCCATCCCCGTCCAGGAAGCAGTCGGCAGGGTTCTTTCCCATGACATAACCCGCATCGTCCCGGGAGAATTCAAGGGGCGTGCGTTCAAAAAGGGGCACGTCATAAAGGAAGAAGATGTCCCGAAACTGCTGAAGCTGGGCAAAGACAACATATATGTCCTTGATCTCAAGGAAGGTTTCGTGCATGAAAATGACGCCGCACTCCGGATAGCGCGGGCGGCTGCGGGGGAGGGCATCGTTTTTTCTGAGCCGTCCGAAGGAAAGGTCAAGCTGGTCTCTGCCCGTAATGGTCTCATCAAAGTCAACTCAGCCGCCCTCCAGGAAATTAATTCCATAGAGCAGATCGTCCTTGCAACCCTTCATTCCGATCAGCAGGTCTCAGCTGACATGCCGGTCGCAGGTACACGCATCATACCCCTTTATACCGACAACGACCGGATCCTCGCCGTTGAAAGGATCTGCGGGGAATACGGGCCTGTTGTCAAAATAAAACCGTTCCGTTCCCTGAAAGTCGGCCTCGTCACGACCGGGAACGAAGTGTTCCACGGCAGGATCGAAGACCGGTTCGGCCCGGTCCTGCGTGCCAAGTTTGCCGAGGTAGGCAGCACCGTCATGCGGCAGATATTCACCCCCGATGACCCGTCGGTGATTGTTGCGTCCATCCGGCAGCTCCTGGCAGAAGGTGCAGAAATGATCGTTGCAAGCGGCGGGATGTCGGTTGACCCTGATGACCGCACCCCCGCTTCAATCAAGGCTAGTGGAGCTGACGTCGTCACGTACGGGGCGCCCACTTTTCCGGGGTCCATGTTCATGCTTGCCTACATCGGCGATGTGCCGATCATCGGCGTTCCCGGATGCGCCATGTATCACAAGGCAACGATAGTTGAACTGATCGTACCGAGAATACTTGCAGGTGAGCGCGTAAGTCGCGCAGACATAGTCGCACTGGGTCATGGCGGCTACTGTCTCGACTGTGAAGCGTGCCGCTACCCCGCCTGCAGTTTCGGCAAGGGGTAGAAAGAAAGTTTGTCATTCCACCTTCCCTCACTCCTGTCTCCTCCACTGGCGGAGTGAGGGGCCTTTTTTCAGGTATGGACAACTTTCGGCATGTCTTTTTTTTAGCACCCCTGTCTCATCCACAGGCAGGGTAGTGGGTCTGAATGAACTGTTATCGGCATTCTTGTTGGTTCGCCGTCCTTCAGCGCCATCCTCTCCACAGGAGCGATGAAGGGTTTGTTTCATCCCTCGTAGCCGGGCATTGCCCGGTTACATAAAACCCAAAGGAGGAGGAAGTATGATTAAAAAGGTTCTCAAAGTAAATGGTGTCGAGAGGACGCTGATCGTTGACCAGGAAGCTCTCCTGTCCGATGTTCTGCGGAAACAGTTACACCTGACCAGTGTCAAGGTCGGATGCGCGACCGGCACATGCGGCGCCTGCAATGTCATCCTGAACGGCAAGCTCGTTCGCACCTGCACCATGAAGATGAAGCGGGTCGAAAACTGGTCGACGATTACCACCACCGAGGGGATCGGTACACCGATTAACCTCCACCCCCTCCAGAAGGCTTTCATCCACCACGGCGCACTTCAGTGCGGTTTCTGTACCCCTGGTTTCATAGTCTCCGCCAAGGCGCTCCTCGATTCCAACCCGAACCCGACCCGTGAAGAAGTGCGTGACTGGTTCCACCAGTACAAGAATGCCTGCCGCTGCACCGGTTACATCTCCATCGTTGACGCAGTGATGGACGCCGCCAAGGTTCTGCGCGGCGAAATGTCCGCATCCGTATTTGATTACAAGGCCCCTGAGGACGGCAGGGTTTACGGAACACGGTATCCGCGTCCCACATCCGTTGCCAAGGTCTGCGGACTCTGGGATTTCGGCAACGATAAGGCCGACCAGCTCCCCGAAGACACCCTCCATGCCGCCATCGCGTACGCCGATGTGGCCCATGCAAACATCAAGGGGATCGACACCTCCGCAGCAGAGAAGGCGCCGGGCGTGGTCAAGGTTGTAACCCACAAGGACGTCAAGGGCAAGAACCGCATCACCGGTCTGATTACCTTCCCCACCAATAAGGGTGACGGATGGGACCGCCCGATTCTCAACGACCAGAAGGTCTTCCAGTATGGGGACGCCATTGCTCTCGTAATTGCCGACACAAAAGCGCATGCCGATGCCGCTGCGAAGCTGGTTAAGTTCGACCTGGAAGTGCTGCCGCACTACATGAACGCGCCGGCAGCCATGGCTCCGGACGCAATTGAAATTCACCCCGGCACCCCGAACGTCTACTTCACCCAGAATCTGGTCAAGGGTGAGGACACCAAGCCGATCATGGAAAAAGCCGCCTATGTTGTGGAAGGCGAGTACTATCTCGGCCGTCAACCCCAGATGCCCGTCGAGCCGGACGTCGGATTCGCGTACATCAATGATGAAGGCAAGGTGGTCGTCCATTCCAAGTCCATTTGTCTGCAATTGCACCAGGCAATGATCGCCCCGGGTGTCGGCGTCGAACTGGAAAACCTGGTCATCGTACAGAACCCCTGCGGCAGCTCCTTCGGTTACAAATTCTGTCCTTCCAACGAAGCCCTGCTCGCGGTTGCCACCATGGCGGTCGGCGGCAAACCGGTTCACCTTTCCTGCTCTTGGGCTCAACTGCAGTTCTACACCGGCAAGCGCTCTCCGTTCTGGTTCAAGGCCAGGATTGCCGCTGACAAAGACGGCAAATTCCTCGCCACGGAAACCGACTGGTCCGTCGACCACGGTCCCTACTCCGAGTTCGGCGACCTCCTCACCGTTCGTGGTTTACAGTACGCCTTCGCAGGCTACGACATCCCGAACATGCGCGGTGAAGGCCGGACAGTCTGCACCAAC
Source organism: Geobacter sp. UBA5735 (assembly GCA_002419385.1). Lineage (GTDB taxonomy): Bacteria > Desulfobacterota > Desulfuromonadia > Geobacterales > Geobacteraceae > RPRC01. The sequence continues at coordinate 15,474 of DIFZ01000024.1, read as the reverse complement.
CACTGCTGGGGCGCCCCTTTCCGCGCATACGGTTCTCCGCAGGCCTTCTTCGCCTCCGAGTCCCTTATCGACGAGCTGGCCAAGAAAATGGGGAAAGACCCGTTCGAACTCCGCGAAATCAACTGCTACCGCCCCGGCGCAACCACCCCGACTCAGCAGACTCCGGAAGTGTTCGTATTCCCTGAGCAGTTCGAAGCGCTCCGTCCGAAATACGAGCGAGCCGTTGCAAACGCAAAACTGAGAAGCACCGACACCGTGAAGTGCGGCGTCGGCGTTTCCCTCGGCATCTACGGTTGCGGCCTCGACGGCCCCGACACATCCGAAAGCTGGGCTAAACTCCTGCCCAACAACGAAGTGATGATGGGCAACAGCTGGCAGGATCACGGCCAGGGTTCCGATATGGGCACCCTTGCATTCGCCCATGAAACCCTCAAGCCCCTCGGGCTGAAACCGTCCCAGATCCACCTCTGCCTGAACGACACCAGTCTGACCCCGAACAGCGGCCCGTCCGGCGGCAGCCGCAACAACGTCGTCACCGGCAACGCCATCAGGGTTTCCTGCGAGAACCTGCTTGCGGCCATGAGGAAAGCTGACGGCACCTATCGCACCTATGACGAAATGGTGAAGGAAGGAATCGAAACCCAGGTATACGGCAAATGGACCACGCCGTGCACGCCGTGCGACGTCGAGACCGGCAAGGGCGAACCGTTCTGTATTTACATGTACGGTCTGTTCCTGGCGGAAGTCGAAGTCGACATTACCACCGGCAAGGCTCATTGCTACAAGATGACCCATGTGGCCGACGTCGGCACCATCACCAACCAACTGGTCGTTGACGGCCAGATCTACGGCGGTTTGGCCCAGGGTATCGGACTGGCCCTTACCGAAGACTTCGAGATGATCAAGGCGCACTCCAACATGATCGGCGCGGGCTTCCCGTTCTGCAAGGACATCACCGACGATCTCGAAATCATCTATGTGACCAAGCCTCGTGAACTGGGCGCCTTCGGCGCCGGCGGCGTCGGCGAACTTCCGCTGTCCGCTCCTCACTGCGCCGTCATCAACGCCATCGACAACGCATGCGGCGCACGCATCCGTCACCTGCCGGCATACCCCGAGAAGATCCTCGCGGCGCTCAAGTCGCCGAAGAAGGCTTTCGACGTGTCCGACGCTCTGGCCCAGGGTTATGTATGCCAGGATGTAAACTCCGCGCCACCGAAAAAATAGCAGAAAGTGGCTGTTTCAAGCTCTTGGAGCCGGTGCATGACCCGGCCGGCTCCATAACACTTTAATCGTAATGTATTTTATGTTATAACGATGGAGAGTCACCGCATCACCGGCTCTCCATCGTTTTCTGTTGTCATTCTCCATGATTCCCGACGAAAGAAGGTCCCGATGGAAAAGAACGAACTCATTGCATGGGAAAACAAATGCATCCAGGAGGAATCTCCCGAATGTACGTCGGCCTGTCCGCTCCATGTCGATGCCAGGCTTTTTCTGAAGGAGATCCGCAAGGGTGACTGGGACGCTGCCTATAAGGTCCTGAACAAGACCATGCCTTTTCCCGGCATCCTGGGGCGCATCTGCGACCATCCTTGCGAGGAGCGGTGCAAGCGGGGCCCCGTGGGTGGTCCCCTGGCCATCGGATCATTGGAACGGCTCTGCGTTGAGAAGTTTGCCGGGAAAAAGCGTGTCCAGCTGCTGCCTCGCAAAAACCACCGCATCGCTGTTCTCGGGGCGGGTCTGGCCGGTGTAACCGCCGCCTGGGATCTTCTCAAGAAAGGGTTTGTAGTTTCCGTTTTTGAATCGGGCGAGCGGCTTGGCGGGCCGCTTTGGGATCTTCCGGAGCGGATACTGCCACGGGAAATTCTCGCCGAGGAACTCTTGGTCCTTGAAAGTATGATGGCGGACATCCACCTTGGAGTCCGGCTTGACAAGGCATTTTTTGAACAGGTTTGTGAAGAATACGCAGCCGTGATTCTGGATCGTGATTCATTCCATGGGTGTGCTCTTCCTCTCGAACTGGATGGCGACGGCCTCATCGCTGTTACACCTTCAACGGGAGCCACAGGCAGGGATGGGGTGTTCGCCGGTGGCGGTACCCGCTTCCGAGGCGGTTTTTCGCCGGTCATGGAGACATTGGAAGGAAGAAAGCCGGCCCTCTCCATAGAACGCCTGATGCAGAAGGTCGGTTTGGAATTCGGCAGGGAAAACGAGGGCCCATGCAGTTCCCGGCTTTTCACCAGCCTTGAAGGAATCGATCCGCTGCCGAGGGTCGTGCCTGCTGATTCCGTAAAGGGTTATTCGGAAGAAGAGGCGCACATGGAGGCGAAGCGCTGCATTCAGTGCGAATGCAGGGAGTGCGTGAAAAAATGCCTCTTTTTGGAACGCTACAAGGCGTATCCGAAGAAATACGCACGGGAGATCTTCAATAATGAACGTATCCTCCTGGGTGCTGCCCACCAGTACAACGTTTTCACGAATTCCTGCAGCACCTGCGGCCTGTGCGAGACCATCTGCCCGAACGATTTCAGCATGGCCGACATGTGTCTTGAGGCGCGCCGCACCCTGCTGAAGCAGAAAATCATGCCGGCTTCCTTCCACGAATTCGCCCTTGACGACATGGCATTCAGCAACAGCGATCTTTTCAGCCTGTGCCGCCGTGAACCTGGGAAAAGCGAGAGCGCCTGGCTCTATTTCCCCAGCTGTCAGCTGTGCGGATCCGCGCCTGGCGAGGTCCTGTCCTCCTACCATTACCTGAGGGAGAAGCTGACCGGCGGTGTGGGCATCCTGCTCCACTGCTGCGGTGCCCCCGCTTTCTGGGCAGGACGGGAAGACCTGTTCAGTCAGGCGCTGAACGAAATACGGGGTTGCTGGGAGAAGATGGGCAAACCCCGGATCATCACTGCCTGCACTACCTGCCTGAATATGTTCCAGGAACACCTGCCGGAAACGGAACCGGTTTCTCTCTGGAGTACCATCCTTGATGCAGGGTTGCCCGTTTCGGTACGGGTGTCCGGGGCCGGGGAAGTCACCGTATCGGTTGTCGATCCCTGTGCGTCCCGCCAGAAACAGGAGGAGCAGCAGGGCATCCGCAGGATTCTCGAATCCCTCGGCATGGGCATCGAGGAGCTTCCACTGAGCGGAGAGAAGCCGGAATGCTGCGGCTACGGGGGGCTCATGTACAACGCGAACCCGACCCTGGCACGGGACGTGGTTGCCAGGAGGACAACGGCGAGCGATAACGACTACCTGGCGTATTGCGCAATGTGCAGGGACAACTTCGCCTTTGTCGGGAAACGCATATCCCATATCATCGAGCATCTTTTCCCCGTTGTCGCGGGCGCCGATCCCGCCGCCCGCGGCTGGATATCCTGGTCGGAGCGCCGCGATGGCCGCGTACGCGTCAAGGAATCTGTCCTTGCTGAACTTGGCGAGGGGAAGGAGCCTCAGTTGGAGCACTACGAAAAGCTGGCGCTGGTCATGTCGCCCGAGGTGCGCAAACGCGTCGACGAGCGCAGGATCCTCGAGGAAGATATCAGGAAAGTGATTTTGCATGCCGAATCGAGCGGCATGAGGATGCAGTGCAGTGAAAGCGGCAATTTCCTGGCATATCTGCAACCGGCGAACGTGACGTTCTGGGTGGAGTATCAGCTTGAGGGCGATGGCTTCACGGTACTGAATGCATACTGTCACAGAATGAAAATCGTGGGGATCAAGAAATGAATTTCTCTCAAGAGGCCGAAGCCTGGACCTGTGCATCCTGCGGAGGAAAGCTTCAACTCACCAAGGTATTCTTTTCATACGAAAAAGGGAATTTCGAGGTGGACCTGCCCGCCTGCCCGGCGTGCGATCTCGTCCTGGTCCCGGAGAGCCTGGCTCTGGGGAGGATGGCGGAAGCAGAACGAATCCTTGAAGACAAGTAGGGAAGGCAAGACGCCGATTCAGGCGCTCTCAGCACTGCATGAATCGGCTTCCTTGCGTGCGGTGACCGGCCCGGCGCTCAGGCCCGGAGGTTTCCGGCTGACTGAAAGGGGGCTTGCCCTTGGTGGATTCAGCCCTGGGGTTCGGGTCCTCGATGTGGGGTGCGGGACCGGAGCTACGGTCGAGTACTTGCGGAACAAGCTCCGCTTCAGGGCTTTCGGTGTCGATGTGTCTGGATGCCTGTTCCGCGAATCCGGGAGCGCTGAATCGCTTCCCCTGGCTTTGGCGCGGGCCGAAGAGCTTCCTTTTGCTGATTGCTGCTGCGACGTAATCCTGTGCGAGTGTGTGCTTTCACTGGTAACGGAACCTCAACGGGCTCTAAGAGAGTTTTTGCGTGTTCTTCGCGCCGACGGTGTCCTGATTTTGAGCGACATATATGACCGCCAGCCGGACTGTGGCGGTTCAAGGGAACCGGTGATGTACTGCGGATGTTCTTCCATGCTTCAGACACGGACTTTCATTGAAAAGCTTCTGGGAGATTCCGGGTTCGAGTTGCTGGTGTGGGAAGATCATACACGGTACCTCAAGGAACTGGCGGCGCAACTGATTCTCAGCAGTGAACCCCATACTGAAATCCATGAATATCGCACTATCTTGAATTCATGGTGCGGCAGCTTGCCCGGTTCCAGGCTGTTTTCACCCGGTTATTTTTTGCTGGTTGCACGAAATTCGAAAAAGGGGGAGCGTCTCAATGGATGATTTGATGTTTCGCATGATGGATTTGAAAGCCAAGGGATATTACTGCAGCCAGATCATGATGCTCCTTACCCTGGAGAGCCAGGAAAAGACCAACCCCGACCTCGTTCGTGCCATGGCCGGACTGGCCTTCGGCGTCGGAATCGGTGATGTCTGCGGCGCTCTGACGGGCGGCGCCTGCATCCTGTCGCTTTATGCGGGAAAGGGTACGAATGATGAGGAAGAGCATTGCCGTCTCATGGGTATGCTCCATGAATTGGGCGACTGGTTCCGGGCAACCTATTCGGGACAGTACGGCGGAATCAGCTGCGATGCCATATCAGAGGAGGGTGCGCTCCGGAACGAGCGCTGCGGCGGTGTGGTTGCCGCGACCTACCGGAAGGTCATGGAAATTCTGATGGAAAACGAATTCAACCTGTTCGAGGGCAGGTAATGGGTGGTTGCGATTGCGGGGGGGCTTTTCGAACCGAGAGCCTTTGCCCTCACTGTCTTGCGCGGATTCCTGCTGTCAGGGAGGCCAATGGTGATGATGTTTACCTGGTAAAGAAGTGCTCCGAGCACGGTGAGTTCCGCACCATCATCTGGCGTGGCGGGCCGCAGTTCCAAGGGTGGAAAAGACAGCCCAACGTGATGCGGACCAGCGAATCCCAGACGCTTGCGGAGCGGGGCTGCCCGTTTGACTGCGGGATCTGTCCGACGCACCGCAAGAATGCCTGTACGGCCGTTCTCGAGGTTACCTGCCGTTGCAACCTGCGCTGTCCTGTCTGTTTTGCCGATGCCGGCTCGGAAGCTGCTTCCGATCCTCCGCTGGAGGAGATCGCCGAATGGTATCGGCGGGTGCTCCGGGCATACGGTTCCGACATCATTATCCAGCTGTCCGGGGGCGAGCCGACGGTTCGGGACGATCTCCCGGCCATTATCGAGATGGGGCGCTCCCTGGGTTTCCCCTTCATCCAGGTGAATACCAACGGCTTACGGCTTGCATTGGAAGAGGATTACGCTTCCGCGCTGCGGCAGGCCGGTGCCGCTTCAGTCTTTCTCCAGTTCGACGGGACGGAAGACGAAATCTACCGGAAGCTGAGAGGGCGCGCTTTCTATGGCGAAAAACGGCGTGCCATAGAGCGGTGCGTGGAGAACGGCATCGGCGTGGTACTGGTGCCGACCATTGTTCCCGGTGTCAATCACCACAATATCGGCGCCATGATCAGGCTGGCCCTGGAACTGTCTCCCGGCGTGCGGGGGGTGCATTTCCAGCCGGTGGGTTACTTCGGCCGCTGTCCGGACGCTCCCGACAACAGCCGTCGACTCACCCTGCCCGACATCATGCTGGCGATCGAGGAACAGACGGACGGGCTGATGCGCGTCGGGGACTTCACACCCCCGGGGTGGGAAAATACCCTCTGTTCATTTCACGGCACCTTTATCCCGAAGCCGGACGGCGGACTGCAGGCTCTTACCGGGCATGGCGGCGGCTGTTGCGGTGACGCGGAAAGTGGCGATGCCCATGCTGTCTCCTTCACGGCCCGACAGTGGTCAGCGCCACCTGCGGCCAAAGTGTCGGAGTGTCGCTGCTGCGAATCCTCCGCCAATGCGCCGGGTGTGGATTCTCTTGACGGATTCCTCGAGCGGGTCAGGACGAACATGCTGTCGGTTTCGTGCATGGCATTCCAGGATGCCTGGAACCTGGACCTGGAGCGGACGAAGGACTGCTGCATCCATGTTGTGGCCCCGGATGGCAGGATGATACCGTTCTGTCTCTATAACCTGACGTCAGCAAAGGGAGAGAGGCTGTACCGGGAAAAGTTGTGAAGAGTGAACGTTGACGCAGACCTGCCAGGTTTTGAAAACCTGGCAGGTCTTGGCCTATGATGATTGATGAGAAGCCGGTATGACAATCGGCAACGTTGAATAAAGGTAATGCAATGGAAATAACCCCTTTAGAGCCATGGATAAGGGAAAAACTGGGCACTTCCGCCACAGGAGCTGAACTGCGGGAGGAAATCGATCTGCATCAGTTGGGGAAGCTGCGTGAAACGGTCGACTACGTCCGGACACGCAGCCCCTTTTACCGTCAACTTTTCGCGGGAGTGCATGGCTGTGACCTGAAGGGACTCACAGACATCGCATCCCTTCCTTTCACTGCCGCTGAAGACATCCAGGAGAATGATCTCCGCTTCCTGTGCGTTTCACGGGACGAGATTTCCCGCATCGTGACATTGAACACTTCCGGCACCACCACCCATGCCAAGCGGATCCATTTCACTGAGGAAGATCTCGAACTGACCACCGACCTGTTCCACCACGGCATGAAAGCCCTGGTCCGGCCGGGCGGAAAGGTGCTCATACTCATGCCCGCAGACCGGCACGGCACTGTGGGAAACCTGATGGTCAAGGCGCTGCGGCGCATGGATGTACAGGGTATTCCGCACGGGATAGTCCTGGACAGCGGGAAGACCATTGCCGGGATCGTGGAGCATGAGGTTGACTGCCTCATCGGCATTCCGGTCCAGGTGCTGAGCCTGGTTCGCCACCGGGACGCCGTGTCCATACCGAAGGGAATGATCAGGAGTGTCCTGTTGAGTGCTGATTATGTCCCGGCGGCCATCGTGAGGGAGATCGAGAGCGCATGGGGATGCATGGTCTTCAACCACTACGGCATGACCGAAATGGGGCTTGGCGCTGCGGTGGACTGCAGTGCACTCCACGGGTATCACATCAGGGAAGCCGATCTCTTTTTCGAGATGATCGACCCGGACACGGGCCGACCCGTTCCTGACGGAGAACCAGGCGAAGTGGTGTTCACCACGCTGACCCGCAAAGGCATGCCGCTGGTACGCTACCGCACCGGCGACCTGTCGCGGTTCATTCCGGAACCGTGTCCCTGCGGTACGGTCCTGAAGCGTTTGGAGTGGGTGAGAGGCCGATTGCAGGGAGGAGTCGGGCTGGGCGGAGGAGCGAATCTGACCGTTGCTGACCTTGACGAGGCGCTGTTTCCTCTGCCCGGCCTGCTCAATTTCCGGGTCGAACTGGCAAGCGAGAGTGATGTGCAAATCATTCGTGTAACCCTCTATTGCGCAGATATCCATGCGGAGAACCTTTGCAGTCAGGCTGCGAAAAAGCTGGAAGCGATCCCGGCCATCCGGACGGCAATCGACAACGGGTTCCTTGCCATCGCGCCCATTCGCGCCAGTTCCGAGAACTGGATATCGACCGGCAGTATCAAGAGAAAAATAATCGACAGCCGAGAGGAGAGATAAATCTTATGCTCAAGCAACTGCAAGGGATTTGCCATATTCTGGAAGGCGGCGAAGACCTGGTCCAGGCCACCATTATCAAGCATGCGGGTTCGACCCCCCGTTCCGTAGGTTCAAAGATGTTCGCCCGCCGGGATGGTTCGATCATCGGCACCATCGGCGGCGGCCTGGTGGAGTTCGAGATGCAGAAGCTGGCCCGTGAAATATTCGACAGCCGGAAGGCGCGGATTGTGACCGTCGATCTCACCGGTGAGGATGCAGCCACCACCGATCAGATGATCTGCGGCGGCCGCCTTGAGTTCCTGGTGGAATATCTGACTGCTTCGCATGAGGGGGCAAGCGAGTTCCGCAAGCTGGTAACATCCCTCCAGGAAGGGAAAAAGGGCTATCTCATCAAGTCCCTTGATACCAAGGGGGACAGCGTGTCCCGGATGGAATACTGCCTGGTGCGGAGAGACAAGCTGGATCTGGGAAGTTTCCCGGGGACCGAATCCTGGATTCCTCGTCTGACCGGGGAGTCGGCTTTGAAGAAGAGCCCGGTAACCGTTTCTCTGGAAGGGAACAGATTTTTCGTAGAGCCCACTTTTCTGCCCGGTACGGTCTATCTGTTCGGAGCCGGACATGTGTCACGCCCGGTTGCGGACCTGGCGTCCACGGTTGATTTCCGCACCGTGGTTCTTGATGACCGGGCGGAATTCGCCAACAAGGAGCGTTTTCCCAAAGCGGACCAGATCATCGTTATCCCTTCCTATGAAAACCTCTTCGACGGGCTCGAGATCGAAGGGGACAGTTACCTGGTTATCGTCACGCGTGGGCATCTCCATGACAAGACCGTGCTGGAGCAGGCACTGCGCACGAAGGCGGGCTACATAGGCATGATCGGCAGCAAGCGGAAACAGCATCTGCTTTATGAGGAACTGCTTGGCAAAGGCTTCACGGAAGATGACCTGAAACGGGTGCACAATCCCATCGGGCTTGATATCCATGCTGAAACGCCCGAGGAAATCGCAGTCAGTATCGTCGCCCAGCTTATCCTGGTGAGATCTCAGATAGGTTTTTGAGATGGATGGAAGGATCTCGGCCATAATCCTCGCGGCTGGCTACTCTTCCCGCATGAGGGAGTTCAAGCCGCTCCTTTCCCTGGGTGATTCGACCGTAATGGAACGGGCGGTTGACCTGTTTCGCGATGCCGGCATCGACGATATCCGTGTCGTTGTCGGGCACCGGGCGGAAGACCTGCTGCCGGTGCTGAAATGCATGCAGGTTCGCCCGGTGGTGAATGACCGTTACCGGGAGGGCATGTTCAGTTCCATTGTTGCCGGTGTCGCAAGCCTCGATGATGATGTGGAGGCGTTTTTTCTGCTGCCGGTGGACATTCCGCTGGTCAGGGTCGAGACCGTTTCCACCCTGGTGCGGGCTTTTCGAAACGGTACCTGCGGCATCCTGTATCCTGTCTGCAAGGGTAAGCGCGGCCATCCGCCGCTAATAGCTGCGCGCTATCGTGACGTGATCCTGGAATGGAGTGGAGAAGGCGGGCTGAAGCCCGTATTGGCACGCAACTACGACGATTCCTGCGATTTGGAGACGGATGACGAGGGCATTCTCCACGACATGGACACTCCTGAGGACTACGATCGCCTCAATGCCATCATGCGGAGGCGTGGAATTCCATCGGTACGGGAATGCGAGGACCTTCTGGTGAAGAAGTTTGCAGCGGAGGCGCCGCTGCTAAAGCACAGCCGCGCCGTGTCCAGGCTCGCACTTTCCCTGGCGCGCAGGCTGAACCATGTCGGCTGCAGCCTGGACCTCGATCTTCTGGCTGCCGCGGCACTGCTGCACGATGCCGCCAGGGGCAGGAAGGATCATGCCCGTGAAGGCGCAAAACTTCTGGCTGGACTCGGATACGGCCCCGTTGCCGAAGTAGTGGCTGTCCATATGGATATCGTATTGGAGAGCGGCGCTTCCATTGGCGAAAGCGAAGTGCTCTATCTGGCGGACAAGATGACGCAGAGGGACAGGTACGTTACCGTAGAGCAACGGTTCGCACCCCGTCTCCTTTCCCTCGAGTCCGACGCCGAGGCGGGCAGGGCGGCCCGGGGAAGGCTTGAAAATGCCCTGTCGGTGCGCGGGCGCATCGAGCGCCGGTTGGGCTGCCCCGTCGTCCAGGTGATGGTGGAAGACGGGCTGGGCAGCCCGGAAAACGGCTGTCTATGAAGATCGTACCTGGCAAAGCTCAAACCGGGCCGATTTTCCTCCTGCGGCACGGAGATTCCAGGAAGGACACAGTGAAGAGGTATATCGGGCAATCCGATGACCCTCTCAACGATCGGGGCAGGGAACAGGCCGACTGGTGGCGCTCCAAACTCTCCTCCACCCGGTTCAGCCATGTTTTCTGCAGCGACCTTAAGCGCTCGCTGGAAACCGCAGGGATCGTCATGGTCGGGAGCGAGGCATTGATCACCCCTCATCCAGGGCTGAGGGAGCTCTCCATGGGGAGCTGGGAAGGCCTGGCAATGGCGGACTTATGTGACAGTCAACCGGTGGAGTACGCAGACAGGGGATTGAACCCTGAGCACCATCGTCCACCCGGAGGAGAAAGCTTCGCGGATCTTCAGAATCGGGTTGTCCCGGTTCTACGGGACATCGCGGAGCGGGAAGAGGGAACGATCCTGGTGGTCGGTCATGCCGGGGTCAACCGGGTGATCCTTTGCCATGTCCTGGGCATGCCGCTGAAAAACCTTTTTCTGCTGGGCCAGGAGTACGGTTGCCTCAACCTTCTCGCCAGGGCGAACGGATCGCTGCGGGTGGATGCCGTCAACATCAGGCCGTTTCACTGCTTGCCCGGCTGCTCCCTGTCTTGATACAGAAAACCATGGGGGGTGTGCTGTTTCCTTCTCATCCCGGGCCTCCCCGCAAGGGAGGGTACTCGTGATAATTTATTAATTCATGAATGACTACAGAGCAATAAACCTGGAATGGAGACCATGCTCGATCCCGTAATCCTGTCTTTGAAAGTTGCGCTGGTCGCCGTTGCGGTGGATTTTGTCATCGGCCTGGCAGTTGCGCGCACCATGGCCCGCAAGGAATTTACGGGCAAGAACCTGGTGGAGTCGCTTATCATCCTTCCCATGGTGCTTCCGCCGACGGTGCTCGGCTATGGCCTGTTGATCCTCCTCGGCAAGCGGGGGCCGGTCGGCTCTTTCCTGTTGGAAATCTTTGACACGCAGCTGGTCTTCACGTGGTGGGCAGCGGTCATAGCATCGGCGGTCGTGTCCTTTCCGCTCATGTACCAGAGCGCCAAGGCGGCATTCGCCGCCGTTGACGTGTCTCTCGAACAGGCGGCACGTACCCTGGGGGCACGGGAACTGCGCATATTCCTGACCGTGACCCTGCCCTTGGCCTGGCCGGGAATCCTGGCAGGACTGGTGCTTTCCTTCGCGCGCGCGCTGGGCGAATTCGGCGCCACACTCATGGTTGCGGGAAACATTCCCGGCAAGACCCAGACCATTCCGCTGGCGATCTACTTTGCCGTGGAATCGGGTGATACGACTGCTGCCCGGAACCTGGTAGTGGTGATTACGATCCTGTCATTCGCTGCGGTGTTCTGGCTTAACTGGTGGTCCAGGAACAAGATACACTCCTGGAAGAAAGGGAGTCCTGCCCATGCTGAAAGTGGAGATTCTTAAAAAACATCCCGGTTTCACCGTCGACATAGCATTCGAGTTCGACAGGGGCATCCTGGTTCTCTTCGGGCCATCGGGATCGGGGAAAACTACTGTCCTGAACTGCATCGCCGGCCTCCAGCAGCCGGATACGGGCAGAATTTCCCTGGACGACCGGCTGTTCTTTTCCGCTGGTGACGGGATCAGCACACCGGCAAGGAACCGGCGAATCGGCTATGTTTTTCAGGATTATGCGCTTTTTCCACACCTGACCGTCAAGGGGAATGTCATGTACGGCATTCCGCGCTCCTGCAAGAAGGGCAAGAACTTCCGCATCGGCGCCATGGATGTGATGGACATGCTGAAGGTGGCCCATCTCCAGGATAGGTACCCCTGCCAGCTCTCCGGCGGCGAGAAACAGCGCATCGCCCTGGCCCGAGCACTGATGGTGGAACCGGATCTCCTGCTGCTGGACGAACCGTTGTCCGCGCTGGACCATCGCAACCGGATAAATCTCCAGGCCGAACTGAAACAGTTGCAGCAGGTGTGGAAGATACCCTTCGTGCTGGTGACCCACAGCCGCCGGGAGATGCAGAAGCTGGCCGACGAAATACTGTTCCTGGAACAGGGCAGGAAAAAAATGCACGTCTTCCCTCCCCTTCGCAGCGCCGGCCTGGAGCTGGCGAGCTGACTTTATGGCATCCGGAGTTTTCTGTCCGGCCCTTCATTGCCGATACCGCCATTCCTTTCCGTCCTTTCAGCTGCTTTCCCGAGTGTTTTCATGGCACATGCTGGGGAAAAGATGTTGACAAGCGAAAATATATGTAGTATAAACCGCTCCCTGTTTCATGTTTATTAAACATAAAGTTTAGAAATGCTAAACTTTACATTAAACAAAAAGTTTACCATTACTAAACTTGGAGGGCTGTGTGAAGATCGGCGAACGGTTAAAGCGGCTGAGGATGGTCAACTCCCTGACCCAGGAAGAGCTTGCGAGCAGGGCCGATCTGACCAAGGGGTACATCTCCCAGCTGGAAAACGATGCCACTTCGCCGTCCATTGCCACGTTGAAAGACATCGTTGATGTTTTCGGCATCACCATGGAAGAGTTTTTCGCCGAAAAGTCGCGGGATGAGGACGTTGTTTTCGGGGCGGACGCCCGTGTGCAGTCCACCGGCGACAACGACGGCATAAAGGTCGAGCTGCTGATCCCCGGTGCCCAGAACCGGGAAATGGATCCCGTGCTGGTTACCATCAAGCCCGGCGAGCAGATGGAAGAACAGGGATACCACGAGGGCGAAGAGTTCGGTTACGTCCTCCTGGGTCGTATCCAGTTGTGCCTTGACGATCAGTGCTACACGGTGAGGAAGGGCGAGTGCTTCTACTTCAGTTCCGACCGGAAGCATGCGGTGAAAAACCCCGGTAAGACCGAGGCCGGGATTCTCTGGGTGGTGACACCGCCGACGTTTGATTATTGATTGATGAAGCCCATGATCAGCGGATACGGGTTGCAGTGAATCGAAATAGAGTATGCACATCTGTACCGCTGCAGGTAAGGAATCATAAGAAGGGGAGCCTGAAATGAGCAAAATTCTTATCATTGGAGCAGGTGGGGTCGGCCGTGTTGTGGCGCACAAATGCGCCCAGGCTTCGAACGTTTTCACGGAAATAACCCTGGCGTCCCGCACCGAGTCAAAATGCAGGGCAATTGCTGCGGAAATATCATTTCCGGTCAAGACCGCCAGGGTAGATGCCGATAATGTTCCGGAACTGGTCGACCTGCTGAAGCGGGAACAGCCGAAGCTGGTCATCAACGTGGCGCTGCCGTACCAGGACCTGACCATCATGGATGCCTGCCTGGAGACCGGAATTGACTACCTGGACACTGCCAATTACGAGCCGCGCGACACGGCTAAATTTGAGTACAGCTGGCAGTGGGCCTATCATGACCGTTTCCGCGAGAAGGGGCTTATGGCCCTCTTGGGCAGCGGATTCGATCCGGGTGTGACCAACGTCTATACCGCGCTGGCAGCAAAGAACTACCTGGACGAGATCGTCGAACTGGACATTATCGACGCAAATGCCGGCTCCCACGGCCAGCCCTTTGCCACCAACTTCAACCCGGAGATCAACATCCGCGAGGTCACGGCACCCTGCCGCCATTGGGAAAACGGTGGCTGGGTGGAGACCGCTGCACTGGCCACCAAACGGACCTTCGACTTCCCCGATGGGATCGGGCCCATGAGCATTTACCGCATGTACCACGAGGAGATGGAGTCGCTGGTCAAGCACATTCCGACCATCAAAAAGGCACAGTTCTGGATGACGTTCTCGGACAATTACCTGAAGCATCTGGAGGTGCTGCAGAACGTTGGGATGACGCGGATCGATGAGGTGGAATACAACGGCCAGAAGATCATTCCGCTCCAGTTCCTGAAAGCGGTGCTCCCCGACCCGGGCAGCCTGGGGCCGCTCACCAAGGGCAAGACCTGCATCGGCGTCATTGCCCGCGGCATCAGGAATGGCCAGAGGAAGCAGGTCTACATCTACAACATCTGCGACCATGAAGAATGCTACCGCGAGGTCAATTCCCAGGCAATCAGCTACACCACCGGTGTACCGGCGGCGGTTGGCGGCATCATGATGCTCACCGGAACGTGGCGCGGCCAGGGAGTGTTCAACATGGAGCAGTTCGATCCGGAGCCGTTCCTGGAGAGGCTGTCGGTGATGGGCCTGCCGCACGTGGTGGTGGAAGGGGAATGGCCGGAATTGTAATGACCGGAATCGACATCGAAAAAATAGTGCGTCTCGCGCCGTCCCCCGCCTATGTGGTGGACCTGGGGAGATTGCGCCACAACCTGGCCATCCTCGACGAAGTGCAGCAGCGGAGCGGGGCGAAGATCCTCATGGCGCTGAAGGCATTTGCCATGTGGAGCGTCTTCCCGATCATTCGTCGTACGTTGCACGGCGTCTGCGCCAGTTCGCCATGGGAGGCGCGGCTGGGTTTCGAGGAATTCGGCGGCGAGGTGCACAGTTTTGCAGCTGCCTTCAAGGAGAGCGACGTCAGGGAGCTTTTGCGGATATCCAACCACCTGGTGTTCAACTCCTTTGGCCAGCTGGAGCGGTTTCGCCCGTTGTGGGAAAGGGAGAGGGGCCGGGTTTCGATCGGGCTCAGGGTCAACCCGGAGCATTCGGAGGGGCATACTCCGCTCTACGACCCGTGCGCGCCCAAGTCGCGCCTCGGCATCCGCCGCGCCGAATTCGAGGGGCGTTCCCTCGACGGGGTGGAAGGACTTCACTTCCACACCCTCTGCGAGCAGCTGTTCGAGCCCCTGGAGCGCACGGCCCGGGTTTTCGAGGACAAGTTCGGCGCATTCCTGCCGCGGATGAAATGGCTGAACCTTGGCGGCGGGCACCACATCAGCCGCGAGGGTTACGATATCGACGCCCTGGTAGAGCTGATCCGCCATTTCCAGGGCAAGTACGGAGTGCAGGTCTACCTGGAGCCGGGCGAGGCCATCGCCATCGGTACCGGCATCCTGGTCAGCGAAGTGCTGGATGTGCTCAGCAACGAAGGGAATATCGCCATCCTGGATGTCTCCGCAACCTGCCACATGCCCGACATTCTGGAAATGCCGTACCGGCCGGGTGTCCACAACGGATGTGACGCCGGGGAAAAAGCGCACACCTATCGCCTTGCGGGCCCCTCATGCCTGGCGGGTGACGTGATCGGCGAATGGTCCTTTGCGGGAACGCTGGCGCCGGGCGACCGGCTGGCTTTCCTGGACATGGCCCACTACACCATGGTGAAGACCACTACGTTCAATGGCATCCAGCATCCGCACATCTGCACCTTCGAGCCGGATACGGGAGAGTTG
>DIFZ01000063.1 GCA_002419385.1 Geobacter sp. UBA5735 | reverse complement strand
CTCAATACCGGCGCGATAGCGATAATAGCGGGTAAATAAGTGGGGAGATAGATGGTGCTCAGTTGACGGTTACAATTTTGTTGATAATTAAGCCGTGGAAATGAAAATCAATATCAAATAAAAAAGGGGCATTCAGAGGGTGGTAAAATACCTGTTGAATGCCCTTTTTATTAGAAACTATTTACTGCCAAATCGGGCGCAAATTACTACCAAATCAATCGCAACGCAACAGTTATACCAGAAAAGGTGGGGCAGGGCGTGAAATTCCACGATTCAGGACAGGGGGAAGGTGCAGAGCAGCATCAGTTTGAGAGATATGAAACAAGGGGTTACGGCAACAACCGTAACCCCTTGTTTTAATTGGCGCGCTTGGAGAGATTCGAACTCCCGACCTACGGATTCGTAGTCCGTTGCTCTATCCAGCTGAGCTACAAGCGCGTTTCTTGAAGGCTCCCCGCGGCCTTGACACTGCGGAGACCATGCCTATTGAGCATTCTGCACGAGGAGAAAGCGATTATCGGAAAAAACTCGAAAATATTCAAGCTTTTTTTCAACCCTATCGAAAGTCGGCAAGGTTGCGACCCGGGGCAGGTTATAGGTGGCGGAGAGAGAGGGATTCGAACCCTCGATACCGGTTTCCCAGTATACTCGCTTAGCAGGCGAGCGCCTTCGGCCTACTCGGCCATCTCTCCAGAAAACAGGTTTTAAGTGTTAAGTTTTAAGTGTTAAGAATAACGCCAATTGCGAAAATCAAAACTTCAATCTTTTAACAAAAAACCTAAAACTGAAAACTTAAAACCTAAAACGTCTATATTTGGCGGAGGGAGTAGGATTTGAACCCACGGAACTTTCGTTCAACGGTTTTCAAGACCGCCGCCTTAAACCACTCGGCCATCCCTCCAGATTCTATCCTATTTTTTCCATCCCGCCCATGTAGGGCCGCAACGCTACCGGTATCAGAACTGTTCCATCGGCCTGCTGGAAATTTTCCAGGATGGCCACCAGGGTTCTGCCGACCGCGAGTCCCGAGCCATTCAGGGTATGAACGAATTCAGGCTTTGCCTTGTCGGTTTCCCGGAAACGGATGGAAGCCCTGCGGGCCTGGAAATCCTCGAAATTGCTGCATGAGGAAATCTCCCGGTAGGTATTCTGGGATGGCAGCCACACTTCGATATCGTAGGTCTTTGCTGCAGAAAAACCGATATCCGCGGTGCAGAGCTCGACGATGCGATACGGCAGTCCCAGCAGCTGGAGCACTGTCTCAGCATCATTCAGCAGCAGTTCCAGCTCCCGGTAGGAATCGTCGGGCCGGCAGAACTTGACCAGTTCGACCTTGTTGAACTGATGCTGCCGGATGTAGCCACGGGTGTCTTTCCCGTATGATCCGGCTTCCTTCCTGAAGCAGGGGGTGTACGCCGTATAGCGCAGCGGAAGATCCGCTCCCCGAAGAATCTCGCCGCGGTGAATATTGGTTACCGGTACCTCGGCCGTCGGGATCAGGAAATAGTCGAGCCCGTCAAGGCGGAACAGGTCTTCCTCGAATTTCGGCAGCTGACCGGTTCCGGTCATGCTGTCCCTGTTTACCATAAAGGGCGGAAGCATTTCAACATAATTGTGCCGGCCGGTGTGAAGGTCGAGCATGAAGTTGATGAGCGCCCGTTCCAGTTTGGCTCCGGCATCCTTGCACAGGGTGAACCTGGCGCCGGTCAGCTTCGCGCCACGCTCGAAGTCGAGGATGTCGAGCGCTTCGCCGATTTCCCAGTGGGGCTTGGGATCGAAGGAGAAAGCCGGAACCACTCCCCACTTCCTGATCTCCACGTTGTCGGACTCCGAGGCGCCGACAGGCGTGGTCTCGTGAGGTATGTTGGGTATGGTCAGCAAGTAGCCCTGCAGTTCCTCATCGAGGCTGCGCAACTGGTCGTCCAGACTCTTGATTCTCTGGGAAACCTCCCGCATCTCGGCAATCCGCCCCTGGGCCAGGCTCTTGTCCCTGATGCGGCTTATTTCTTCGGAAACCCTGTTCCGGACCGCCTTCAAAGACTCGTTTTCCTGCAGCACTTCGCGGCGCCTCGCGTCACATTCCTTGAAACCTTCAAGGCTGACGGCGCTGCCACGTGTGGCGAGGCGAGTCCCCACGGTGTCGAGATTTTCTCTGAGATATCTGGCGTCAAGCATGAAAAAAGCCTTTACATTTATTTAAACAAAGTTATATTTTTTATCATTTAACTGGACAATAGTCAATTGTTTTTCAGGGGAATTGTGTGACTTGGATGAGTTGTGCCAAAACCAGCATGTGGGTGCTGTTTGTCATATTCTTTGTGGCAGCCGCACCGTCCCGGTCGGCAACCGGACCCGTCGTTCTGCATGCCGTCGGCGATATCATGCTTGCCGGCAGCGGAACCGCGACCTTTGTCCGTGCCGGATACGATTATCCCTTCGCGGCGACCGCACGGGAACTGCGCAGCGCCGACATCGCGCTGGGCAACCTTGAAGCTCCCCTGACGGTGCGGGGGCAGGAATTCAAGGACAAGAAGTTCCGTTTCAGGGCCAGCCCCAAGGCTGCCGCTGCCCTGAAAAAGGCCGGATTTTCAGTCGTTACCCTGGCCAACAACCACATCATGGATTTTGGCGAAACCGGCCTGCTGGATACCATCCGGCACCTTGACAGGGAACAGGTACGCTGTGCCGGTGCCGGAAACAGCCTGGCCATGGCACGCCGACCGGCTGTCGTGGAAAGGAATGGTGCCAAGGTGGCCTTCCTGGCCTATTCCCTGACCCAGCCCCTCGAGTTTTTCGCCGCCGAATCCGGGGCAGGCACTGCGCCAGGCTATTCCCGGTATTTCAGAGAAGATATCGTCAGGGCGAAATCCAGCGCCGATTATGTGGTGGTTTCCTTTCACTGGGGCGGGGAGGGGTTGTCCGCTCCCCGGCAGTACCAGATCGAAGCTGCCCGCCGCGCCATAGACGCCGGGGCCGACGTGATCATCGGTCATCACCCCCATGTCCTGCAGGGAATCGAGCGGTACGGCAGGGGGGTCATATTCTACAGCCTGGGCAATTTCGCCTTCGGCAGCATGAGCAGGCATGCGGCAAGCAGCGTGATGGCGCGGATCACCCTGCACGGCGGTGTGCGGGAGGTCGAAGTCCTGCCGCTGAATGTGCTGAATGCGGAAGTCCGATTCCAACCTGCAATCATGAAGGGTGCACGGGGAAAAAAAGTCGTTGCGGACCTGAATGCCCTGTCCCGGCAGAGGAAGACGCGAATCGTTGCCGAGGGGGGCCGTTATCTGGTGCAGCCGCTTTCTGGCGGCCCCCGGCAGTCTGCCCGCTGAAGCCCCCGTAAAGGCTTCGTGGAAAACGGAGGTCTCGTGCCATGTACCGTCTGTTTGTCGCCATCGA
This sequence comes from Geobacter sp. UBA5735, assembly GCA_002419385.1. GTDB lineage: Bacteria > Desulfobacterota > Desulfuromonadia > Geobacterales > Geobacteraceae > RPRC01. The sequence goes on along the minus strand of DIFZ01000063.1, from coordinate 13,342 downwards.
CCTGAATGAGTCCGCGAAAGAAGCCGTGGCAGGCATCTGCCGCGGCATGCCGGGGGTGAAATGGATCGCCCCGGACCACCTGCACCTGACCCTCAGGTTCATAGGAGCTGCGGACGAAACGCTTTTCCTGCGCATCAAACGAGAGTTGGCCACCGTTTCAGCCCCCCCTTTTCCGTTGCTCCTGCGGGGTGTGGGAAGGTTCCCGCCCAGGAGGGACCCGAGGGTTCTCTGGGCAGGGGTCGACAGGTGTGAAGAGGTCATCCGTTTGCAGGTCCGGATTGAACGGGCGCTCGTGAAAACCGGCCTGGAGCCTGAAGACCGGGCATTTTCCCCCCACATAACCCTGGCCCGCCTGCGCGATATGCCCTTTGCCGGAATCGCCCCGTTCCTGGAACAAAACCGCCTGTTCGAGGCTCCGCCGGTCCCCGTAACCGAGTTTCACCTCTATTCCAGTACGCTGTCAGCGAAGGGTGCCGTCCATCGCCGCGAGACTTCCTATCTTCTCTCAGCATGAAGAGTGGACGGTTCTTCCCCATGCTTTCGCCACGTGCCTGGGCATGCCCGGCCGTGCAAGGAAACGCTTGATTTTTTCATGCCGTTGTTTATAGTCTACGGTATTCGTTGCAGCTTACATAGAACATCTGGAAAGAGGAGAATACAACATGGCCAGTGATAAGGTTCTTGCTTTTGGCGACAGCAATTTTGATACTGAAGTGCTGCAGTCCCCGGTTCCCGTCCTGGTGGACTTCTGGGCGTCCTGGTGCGCTCCGTGCAGGTCTGTCGCGCCGATCGTGGATGCCCTTGCCGAAGCATACGAAGGGAAGGTAAAAGTGGGCAAAGTGAATGTTGATGAGAATCCCGCTATCCCGTCCCGATACGGCATCAGGGGAATTCCGACCATAATGCTCTTCAAGGACGGCAAACTGATCGATCAGGTGGTGGGCGCCGTGCCGAAAACCCAGCTTGAAGCGCTGATCAACAAGGCTCTTTAAGCCGGGAGCAAGGATTGGAGGTGGATTTGTCAAGAATCGCTCGAAGCATGATAGCCGTTGTCCTGGCTGTGGGCATGCTCGCGCCCGTGCAGGCAATGGCCGTGCCCCGGAAGGGCAAGCCGGCACCGGCTGTCAAGGTCGTCACCACCGCGGGACACAAGGTGTCCCTGTCAGGTTATCAGGGGCAGGTCGTGGTGCTGGAATTTTTCACCACTTGGTGCGAAGGGTGCAAACTGTCACTGCCCCACCTCATATCGCTCAATGCCAAGTACGGCAAGCAGGGGCTTCGGGTTCTCGGGCTCAATCCGGGCAATCGGGGCGACACGCTCACGGTGGTCAGGGGGTTCATCAGGGAAAACAGGATCAATTTCCCGGTGGCCCTGGTTGACGACGACCTCCTCATGGAATATGGAGTCCAGCCCATACCGGCCATCTTCATCATCGACAAGCGGGGGATCCTGGTCCAGAAGTTCATCGGCTACAATTCCCAGATCCAGACAGCCATGGAAACGACCATCAGGACGTTGCTGGCCCAGTAAGGGCCTGAACGACCGGGAGAGGCTCTGGACAGGGCAGTGCCGTGGGCACTGCCCTGTTTTCATTCCTGGCTGAAATGTTTCCGGATGGCAGCTGCCATTTTCGTGCTGATGCCGGGTACGGCTGCCAGTTCTTCCACCGTCGCCTCCCGCACTTTCTTCAGGCTGCCGAAGTGCCTCAGCAGGCATTTCCATCGTCTTTCGCCGACTCCCGGAACCCGGGTGGCGGGCTGCAACGCCTCGCGTGAACGGAGGTCCGTATGGTAAGCGACGGCGAAGCGGTGAGCCTCGTCCCGGATCCTTGCCAGGAGCAGCAGTGGCGCAGAATTCTGCCGCAGCACCACCGGGTTCTTTCTCCCCGGCAGGAAAACCCGCTCGTCGCTCCTCCTGAGTTCATCATCTTCGGCGCCACGTTCTACCCGGCTTTTGGCCAGCGCGGCAACGGCGATTCCTTGCACTTCCAGCTCTGCCAGAACCTGCCGGAGGATGTTCAACTGTCCCGGGCCGCCGTCGACGATGATCAGGTCCGGCAACGGGTCTGCGCTGCCGCTGCCGCTGAAGCGCCGGTGGAGCACTTCGTGCATCATGCCATAGTCGTCTGCCTGGACCACGGTTCGTATCCGGTAGCGCCGGTAGCTTTTCCTGTCGGCTTTGCCGTCCGTGAAGACAACCCTGCTTCCCACCGCGTGCCGCCCCTGGATGTTTGATATGTCATAGCATTCGATGCGAAGGGGGGCCGCGGGAAGGTGCAGGCGGTCCCTGAGATCGGCGAGGGTCGTTACAGCCGCTTCCCGAGACTGCTGCCGCTCGGCGGCAGCAGTCTCGGCGTTTCTGCAGGCCAGCCTGACCAGCTCGGCCTTGGTCCCCCGGACGGGGCAGGTTACGGCGACGCGCCTGCCCTTTTTTTCGGAGAGGTATTCGCAGAGGGAGTCCATTCCCGGAATCCTGGCAGACACGAGCACTTCATCGGGCAGGTAGACATCCCTTCCGTAATACTCGCCCAGAAAAGAAGACAGGCCCTCTTCATCTTCCAGTTCCCAGGAGAACGAGTAGTTCCTGCTTCCGGTGAGACTTCCACCCCGAACGAACAGCAGGACTGTTTCCAGATGACTGCCGTTCCTGAAGCATCCCAGGACATCCATGTCGCCGCCCCTGGTAACCATTTTCTGTTTTTCCACGGTGATTTCGACCGCCTGCACCAGGTCGCGGAACCGGGCGGCTTCCTCGTAGCTCTGGGATTCGGCTGCTGCAACCATCCTTTTCTGCAAAACCTTCAGCAGATCGCGGTTCTTCCCTTCCAGAAACAGGGCCGCGCCTTCTGCCAGTGCGGCATACTCCTGCTGTGAAATCATGCCGTGACACGGCGCCGAACATTGGCGGAGTTGGTGATAGAGGCATGGTCTGGCCCGGCGCCTGCAGGTTGCCAGAGGGTAGTGGCGCAGAGGGAAGATCCTGTGAAGCTGCTTGAGTACCTCCCGTGCCGCTGCCGCGGAACTGTACGGGCCGAAATAGCGGGCGCCGTCTTTCGTTACCTTGCGGATGACGGCCAGGCGGGGGAATTCCTCGGTGGGGTCCATGCGCAGAGAAAAATAGGTCTTGTCGTCGCGCAGGTTGATGTTGTACTTGGGCCTGTGCTGCTTGATGAGGGTGTTTTCCAGGATCAGTGCCTCTTTTTCAGTATCGGTGACGATGCAGTCGATGTCGGCCACCCGGGCCATGAGAAACTTGATGTGGTACCGGCTGTCCCGGGCCTTGGTGAAGTAGGAACGGACCCGGCTGCGAAGGTTTTTTGCCTTGCCCACGTAGAGGACGGAGCCGGCAGCGTTTCGCATGATATAGATGCCCGGCAACTGCGGCAGCGTATCGGTGTTTTCGGGTTTCATTGGTTCTCATTATACGCGCCGGCCGTATTTCTGCCAAGAGTGATAGTGTTTTCGGGTTTTGCATTGAAACGCGTAGTGTGTTACTATTATGCCATGCTTTCATGAGAGGAGGGCAGATGGAATATCTGAATGTGGAAGAAATCTTCGGCAAAGGAGTTCATGCCCTGGAAAACGGCCACATCTATCTGGCCCTTGCCTGTTTCGAGCAGGCAGCTTCTCTCGACAGGTCTCCTCTCCACTGCTCCTACCTTGCGTTCTGTCTGGCAAAGGTCCGTTCACAGTTTTCAGAGGCAGTCGCCCTGTGCCGGGAGGCGTTGAAAAAAGACCCTGGCAATGCCATGCACTATCTTCATTTGGGCAGGATCTACATTATGGCTGAACAGAAAAAGAGAGCACTGATGATTCTGCGCCGCGGTCTGCGCTGCGAGAACAGGGAGCTTATTTTTCATGAGCTTGCCCTCATAGGAGACCGGAAGAGGCCGCCGATCCCGAACCTGGAGAGGAGCCATCCCCTCAACAGATACCTGGGCAAGATCCTCGGCCGCCTGGGATTGCGCTGAATCGAACCTGCGCCGACCAGCGCCGTGTCCCTGCCCTTCACCGTTGCCACCCGTCCCGACACCTTGCGGAAGTCGTTTCCGAACTGACAACCCAGGAGATTCCCGATTCCGGTTTCCACATGGAAACCAGCTGAGTTCCCATTATGCAGGCAACAGATACTGAAGCCATCGTTCTTTCCGCCATGGACTACGGTGAAAGCGACCGGATCGTCACGCTTTTTTGCCGCGACTGCGGCAAGGTCCGGGTCATTGCGCGCCACGGGAAGACCAGCAGGAAGCGTTTCAGCGGTGCGCTCGAGGTTTTCGCCCACCTGCAGGTGCGCCTGGTGCTCAAGGACGGCCTGTCGAGTCTCCGCGGCACCGATATCATAACCATCTTCCCACGGATACGGCGCGACCTGGGGAAAATAGCCCACGCCGGCTATGCCTGCGAGGTGGTGGACCGCCTGCTTCCCGATGCCATGGCCAATCCCCGGCTCTACCGCCTGTTCCTGTCTTACCTTGACCATCTCGACAGTTCTCCCGCCACGTCAGACGATCTCCGTTTCTTCCAGATCAACCTGCTCAATATACTCGGGTACCGGCCTTCGCTGAATGCCTGCTGCAGTTGCGGAGCGCCGGTGGACGGCGACGCCTTTTTCTCGGGCGTCGGGGAACTGCTGTGCGCCGCATGCCGAACGGGCGGCAAGGCCATCGGTTCCGAAACCCTGGCCCTTCTCGGCCAGGCACTGCTGACCGGACGTTTCGGGGTGATAACGTTTCCCCCCTCCTGTCTCGCGGAGGCCGGGCAGCTGCTGGACGCGGCAGTTACCGTTCACCTGAACAGGCCCCTGCATTCCCTCGATTTCCTCAACAGCATTCTGGACGTTCACTAAGAGTAAAAAAATCCAATAATCCTTGACAGGAAAGGGAGTTACAGGTAATCTAACTGTTCCGGTTTTTTAGCCAGACTTAACTTCGGCCGGGTAGGTGAAATGTCCGGCTGTACTGTGTTTAGACCGTTTGACACCCCCGGAGGAAGCGATTTGACCTTTCAAGACCTGATTCTTTCCCTGCAGGGATACTGGGCGCGCCAAGGATGCGTCATCCAGCAGCCCTATGATGTGGAAAAGGGCGCCGGCACATTCAACCCCGCCACTTTTCTGCGTGTTCTCGGGCCCGAGCCCTGGAAGGTCGCCTATGTGGAACCTTCGCGCCGCCCCACCGACGGGCGTTACGGCGAGAACCCCAACCGGCTCCAGCACTACTACCAGTTCCAGGTAATCATGAAGCCTTCGCCGCTGAACATACTCGACCTCTACATCGACTCCCTCAAGTCATTCGGCATCGATCCCAACCAGCATGACATCCGCTTCGTCGAGGACGACTGGGAATCGCCGACGCTGGGCGCCTGGGGGCTGGGCTGGGAAGTGTGGCTCGACGGTATGGAGATAACCCAGTTCACCTATTTCCAGCAGGCGGGCGGCATCGATCTGAAACCGGTTTCCTCCGAGATCACCTATGGCTGCGAGCGTATCGCCATGTACCTGCAGGGTGTTGACAACGTCTACGACCTGGAGTGGGTCAAGGGTGTCAGGTACGGCGACATCCACCACCAGAGCGAGGTGGAGTTTTCCCGCTACAATTTCGAAGAGGCCGACGTCGACATGCTTTTGCGCCTGTTCACCATGTACGAGCAGGAATGCGTCCGCCTCGCGGAAGGCGGTCTTGTCCTTCCCGCATATGATTATGTGATGAAGTGCTCCCATGCCTTCAACCTTCTTGATGCCCGCGGCGCCATATCGGTGACTGAACGGGCGTCGTACATCGGCCGGGTGAGGAATGTGGCCAGGCTCTGCGCCGAGGGCTACCTGGCACTGCGGGAGCGGTTGGGCTTCCCACTGCTGAAAGGGGGGTGCTGAGATGGCTCCGGAACTCTTCCTCGAAATCGGCACCGAAGAAATCCCGGCGGCTTTTCTGCCCAGGGCCATGGCCGATATGGACAGCCTCATCCGCAAGGAACTGGAAACAGCCAGGATTTCCCACGGCGAGATTCGCACCTTTGCCACACCGCGCAGGCTGGCCCTGCACGTGAACGACGTGGCAGGCCGGCAGCCCGACGCGGATGTGACTGCCATGGGGCCGGCGAAAAAGGTCGCCTTTGACGCCGACGGCAAACCCACCAGGGCAGCTGAGGGCTTTGCCAAGGGCCAGGGCGTTGAGGTGCAGGACCTGACCGTCGTCGAAACGGAAAAGGGCGAGTATGTGGCCGTGACCAAGCGGCTGATCGGCCGGCCGACGGCGGAGATCCTTACCGAAATCCTGCCACGGATGGTGGGCGCCATCCCCTTTCGCAAATCCATGCGCTGGGGCGACCTGGATGTCCGCTTCGCCCGACCGATCCACTGGATCGTCGCCCTGTTCGACGGAGTGGTGGTCCCGTTCACCTTCGGCTCCGTCAACAGCGGCAGCATGTCCCGCGGCCACCGTTTCATGGCCAATGCGGCTTTTCCGGTCAGGGACTTCAACCACTACCTGGATGAATGCGAACGGCATTTCGTCATTCCCGATCCGGAAAAAAGGAAAGAGATCATCAGGCGCGAGGTTGAGCAGGCGGCCCGCGCCACGGGCGGCCGGGTACTGGCCGATGAGGAGCTGCTGGAGCAGGTCACCTTCCTGGTGGAATACCCGAGCGTGGTCTGCGGCAGTTTCCCGCTGGATTTTCTCCAGGTGCCCCGCGAGGTTCTCATAACTTCCATGCGCGAGCACCAGCGCTATTTCTCGATCGTGGACGGGGAAGGGAAGCTGCTGCCCCATTTCATCACGGTCAACAATACGTTGGCTGAAGACCCGGCCGTGGTGGTCAAGGGCAACGAGCGGGTTTTGCGTGCGCGCCTTTCCGATGCCCGGTTCTTCTTCGACGAAGACCGGAAGACGCCGCTGGAAGACCGCGTCGAGGATCTGAAAGGGGTTGTCTACCAGGCCAGACTCGGCACATCCTACGAAAAGATGGAACGGTTCCGGGAGCTGGCCGGCAGGCTGGCGGACCAGTTGTGCCCCGGGATGAAAGATAAGGTGCTGCGGGCGGCCTATCTGTGCAAGGCCGACCTGGTGACCGGCATGGTGGGGGAATTCCCTGAACTGCAGGGGGTGATGGGCCGCGAGTATGCCCTGTATGCCAATGAAGACCCGGATGTGGCCACGGCGATCCACGAACACTACCTGCCGAACCAGGCGGGCGGTGAGCTCCCCACGACTCCTGTCGGGTCGCTGGTGTCAATTGCTGACAAGCTTGACACCATCTGCGGCTGCTTCGGCGTGGGCCTGATTCCTACCGGTACCGCGGACCCCTATGCATTGCGCCGCTCAGCACTGGGCATCATCGCGATCGTAGTGGACCGGGGATACGGTGTTTCCCTTTCCGCGCTCATCGACTCTTCCCTGGAGTTGCTGAGGGACAAACTTTCTCGCGACCCGGCGGAGGTCAAGAGCGATGTGCTGGAGTTCTTCCGCGGACGCTATGTGAACCTGATGGCGGGGCGCTATCCTGCGGATGTGGTCGATTCAGCGGTTGCGGTGGCCTTCGACGACCTCAATGACGCTGCCGCCCGGATAGGCGCCCTGGCGGAGTTCAAGGGGAGAGAGGACTTCGAACCCCTCGCGGTCGCGTTCAAGCGGGTCTGCAATATGGTCAAGAACGGTCTCGACCTGCCGGTGGAGGAAACCCTCTTCCAGGAAGACGCTGAAAGGGATCTGTTCAGCGCTTTCGACGGCGTTGCCGCCATCGCCCGGGGGATGATCGGCACAAAAAATTACCTTGGCGCTCTCGTCGAGATAGCCGGTTTGCGTGGCCCGGTCGACGCATTCTTCGACCGGGTGATGGTGATGGCCGATGATGAGCAGGTGCGGAACAACCGGCTTGCCCTGCTGACGGGTATTTCCCGGTTGTTCGGATCGATCGCGGACTTTTCGAGACTTTCAGCCTGAACAGGCGGAAGGGCCGTTTCCCGCAGTTGCCGCACGCACGCGGAATGTGGCTGCGGGAACCCTTCTCATTCAAATTTTGTGGTAGAGACCAGAACGATTCCTAGGAGGATTGGTATGTCGGCTAAATATGTCTACTTCTTCGGCAATGGCAAAGCGGAAGGGACTGCGGAAATGAAAAACCTGCTTGGCGGAAAGGGGGCCAACCTGGCTGAGATGACCAGCATCGGGCTGCCCGTCCCGCCCGGCTTCACCCTGACGACGGAAGTATGTACAGATTTCTACAAGAACGACCGGAATTACCCCTCCTCCCTGAAAGACGAGGTCAACGCAAACATCGCCATGGTCGAGAAACTGCTGGACAAGACGTTCGGCGATCCCGACAAGCCCCTGCTTTTCTCGGTCCGCTCCGGCGCCCGCGCCTCCATGCCGGGAATGATGGATACGGTCCTGAACCTTGGCCTCAACGAGACCACCATCCAGGGCATCATCAAGCAGAGCGGCGACGAACGGTTCGCCTATGATGCCTACCGCCGCTTTGTCCAGATGTACTCCAACGTGGTGATGGGCATGGACGGTTCGCTCCTGGAGGAACTGCTGGAGCAGAAAAAAGAGGAAAAGAACGTTCACCTCGACACGGAACTGACGGCAGAGGACTGGAAGGACCTGGTGGGCAAATACAAGGCAAAGATCCAGGAAACCCTGGACCAGGAGTTCCCGGATGACCCGCAGGAGCAGCTCTGGGGGGCGATCGGCGCCGTGTTCGGCTCATGGATGAACCAGCGGGCCATAACCTACCGCAGGCTGCACAACATTCCGGCAGACTGGGGCACGGCGGTCAACGTCCAGGCCATGGTGTTCGGCAACATGGGTGACGATTGCGCCACCGGCGTCGCCTTCACCCGCGATCCGTCCAACGGCGAAAACTACTTTTACGGCGAATACCTGGTCAATGCCCAGGGAGAGGACGTGGTCGCCGGCATCCGCACCCCCCAGCCCATCAACCGCGCCAAGCACAAGGAAGGCGACCTGCCGGCCATGGAAGACGTCATGCCCGAGTGCTACCAGCAGTTGGTGAAGATCCGCGACATACTGGAGAAGCACTACAGGGACATGCAGGACATCGAGTTCACCATAGAGAAGGGCAAGCTCTTCATGCTGCAGACCAGGAACGGCAAGCGAACCTCGCGGGCTTCGATCAAGATTGCGGTTGACATGGTGAAGGAAGGGCTGATCGACGAGAAAACAGCGGTTCTCAGGGTCTCTCCCGACCAGCTGGACCAGCTCCTCCACCCCTCACTGGATCCCAAGGCTCCGCGAGATGTCATAGCCAAGGGCCTGCCTGCGTCGCCTGGAGCAGCCAGCGGCAGTGTTGTTTTCACCGCGGACGAGGCCGAGGCGGCAGCAAAACTGGGTCTCAAGGTGATCCTGGTCAGAATTGAGACCAGTCCGGAAGACATCCACGGCATGAATGCCGCGCAAGGCATCCTTACCGCCAGGGGCGGCATGACCTCCCATGCAGCCGTCGTTGCCCGCGGCATGGGCAAATGCTGTGTTGCCGGCTGCGGATCAATCAAGGTCGATTATGCGGCCAACGAATTCTCGGTAAACGGCGTCACTGTCAGCAAGGGTGACATTATAACCCTGGATGGCGGAGTCGGAGAGGTGATTCTCGGACAGGTGCCTACGGTGCCGCCCCAGCTCACCGGCGAGTTCAAGACCATCATGGGCTGGGTGGACGAATATCGGAAGCTGGGAGTCCGGGCCAATGCCGATACACCGAAAGATGCCCGTATAGCCCGCGATTTCGGCGCCGAAGGGATCGGTCTCACCCGCACCGAGCACATGTTCTTCGAGGCTGACCGCATCGCCGCCGTCAGGGAGATGATCCTGTCCGAAGAGGTCGAGGGGAGGAAAAAGGCCCTGGCCAAGATCCTGCCCATGCAAAAGGGTGATTTCATCGGCATCTTCCGGGAAATGAAAGGCCTTCCGGTAACGATCCGGCTGCTCGATCCGCCGCTGCACGAGTTCCTTCCCCAGGAGGACAAGGATATCGAAGCGCTTTCCCTGACCATGGGAGTCAGCGTGGAGAAACTCAAGCACAAAGTCGAATACCTCCATGAATTCAATCCCATGCTGGGCCATCGCGGCTGCCGCCTCGGCGTGACCTTTCCGGAGATCTATGACATGCAGGTCCAGGCAATCATGGAGGCTGCCTGCGAACTGAACAAGAACGAGGGCTTCACCATCGTCCCCGAGATCATGATTCCCCTCGTTGCGGTGGTCGAGGAGCTCAGCAGCATCAAGGCCAATGCGGTGAAGATCTGTCAGGAGGTCATGGAGAAGTACGGCGTGAAGGTGAAATACCTGATCGGCACGATGATCGAACTTCCACGGGCGGCCCTGTGCGCAGACGAAATAGCCCGGGAAGCCGAATTCTTCTCCTTCGGCACCAACGACCTTACCCAGACCACCTTCGGCCTTTCGCGTGATGACGCCGGCAAGTTCCTGCCCTTTTATGTGGAAAAAGGTATTCTCCAGGAGGATCCCTTCGTGTCAATCGATCAGTCGGGCGTCGGCCAGCTGGTGAAGATCGGCTGCGAAAAGGGACGGGCAACCAGGAAGAAACTCAAGATCGGCATCTGCGGCGAACATGGGGGCGATCCCGCTTCGGTTATTTTCTGCCACAAGGTCGGGCTTGACTATGTTTCCTGCTCGCCGTTCCGCGTGCCCATCGCACGTTTGGCGGCGGCCCACGCAGCACTGCAGGAACAGCTCGGATCCGACCAGTCCAGCCGTACCGTCTGACAGGCTGAGGAAGAAATCGGGAACATGCCCGGCCGGGGAGACTGCCGGGCATTTCCCTGGAACCCGGTTCGCAACCGTACAAGGGGTGCGTCCGGACAGGCAAGGTGAGCAACCGACAGGAGGAAGCGGGAATGGTAAGAGGCGTGGTGAAGTGGTTCAATGACAGCAAAGGATTTGGTTTCATCGAGCAGGAAAACGGCCAGGACGTGTTCGTGCATTTTTCTTCCATTCAGGGGGACGGCTTCAAATCCCTTGCTGAAGGGCAGGAGGTCAATTTCGACGTGGTCCAGGGAGCGAAAGGGCCCCAGGCGGCGAATGTTTCCAAGCTGTAATGTCATCCGGCAGTGAAAGGCAGAGAGCCCTGGAGAAATCCGGGGCTTTTTCATGCCATCAGCCACGAGGAATCCGCATGTCAAAGGACAAGCTTCCCGTAACCCCCGCGATCCGGCTGCTGCGGGACAAGAAGGTCCCCTTTGCCCCTCATCTGTATGCGTACGAAGAAAAGGGAGGGACCGCGGTATGCGCCAGGGAACTTGACGTCCCCGAGCATTCTGTAGTAAAGACTCTCATAATGGAGGATGACGGGGGTAACGCCCTGATCGTTCTCATGCACGGCGACCTCCAGGTATCCACCAGGGAACTGGCCAGGAGCCTGGGGGTGAAAAGCATCGCACCCTGTAGGCCGGACAAGGCCACCCGGCTGACCGGATACCAGGTGGGAGGGACCTCTCCGTTCGGTACCAAGCAGTCGATTCCGGTCTACATGGAAGAGACGATCCTGGATCTGCCGGAGATCTATATCAACGGCGGCAAGCGTGGATTTCTCGTCAGCATCTCGCCGCATGACGCGGAACGCATCCTCTCGGCCACCAGGGTCAGGGTCGGCATCAGGCAGTAGGATCAGCAGTGCATTGAAGCAGTCAGGAGGAAACCATGATCATCGAAACCGTAACGGTCGGACCGCTGCAGGTCAACTGCTACATACTGGGCTGCGAGGAGAGCAGCGAAGCGGTGGTGATAGATGCGGGCGGCAGCGTCGACAGGATACTCAGCCGTGTGAAATCCCGCGGATTGAACGTCAGACATCTCATCAGCACCCACGGCCACTTCGATCATGTGGGCGGTAATCGTGCCTTGCTTGATGCCACCGGGGCCACCTACCTGATCCATGAAAAGGATGCCTTCCTCCTCGCCATGGCTTCCGCTTCGGGCCGGAGCTTCGGCGTCGAGGTGGAGAATTCGCCGGAGCCGGACGGATTCCTGGAGGACGGCATGACCATCGACTTCGGCAAACAGCGCCTGCAGGTCGTCTTCACGCCCGGGCATTCTCCTGGTGGATGCAGCCTCTACAGCGCTGATGAGGGTGCAGTGTTTACCGGCGACACGCTGTTCAACGGATCCGTCGGCAGGACGGACCTGCCCGGGGGGTCGATGGAAGTGCTCATCCGCTCCATCAAGCAGCGGCTTTTCACCTTGCCGGAAACGACCCGGGTGTATCCTGGTCACGGACCGTCCTCAACCATCGCCATCGAGCGGATCTCCAACCCCTATGTGCCCAAAGGGTGATCGGCCCATGGGTGATGCTGAAAAGCACACCGACTGAACCCACTCTTTCGCTACCCAATAGTCTCGGCCGCCTTTGAATGAGAAGGCGGTCGCAATCATCCCCTGAATTCCCGATCCGCATATTCCTCATCCATCCCTTTTTCGCAACCCTCCCGGCCGGTTTTCCGCGGCGTGCAACTCAAGCGGCGATCAGATCGGTGTCGTTACGGCCGCATTCCGGTCGTTCCCTTGTTATTTCAAACGCGACCAATCATTAAACAAATATTAATAATTGACATTATGAAATCATATGTGCTAATAAAATATCCCTTATGTATTGGTTGCGCGTCGATCGCCATTCCGGTTCATTACCATTGGCGATCGAAACAAAATTGTCAGGAGACGTAACAAGATGAAAAGGTCATGGACAATCATTTTGCTTTTGATGTTCAGTCTGGCTGCAGTGTCCTGCTCGTCTCGGTCCCGCAGCGTGGACCACGCCGGCTGGGAGTATGAAAAGGAGGCGCTCATGATCCATTTGCAGGGCGACCCCCTGCTCAACCTCTACCAGAGCAGGCCCCACACCCTTGTCGTATGCATCTACAACCTCAAGGACCTCAACGGGTTCAACCATCTGGTCGACGGCAAGGGGGGGCTGCCCGCCCTGCTGGAATGCAACCGCTTCGATCCCGGCGTCACCTATGCCAAGCGGCTGATCGTCCAGCCGGGGCAGAATACCAAAGAAGCCCTTGACCGGGCGGAAGGGGCGCGATACGTGGGACTGGTCGCCGGTTACTATTCCCTGCACAAAGCCAATTCCGTACGCATTTACGAGATTCCGACGTCACTTTTCAAGAACCCGAAAAAGCTGGACATCAAGCTTCACATGGGTCCGGAAGGGATAGAAGAGGCGAAGGAGAAGAAGTGAACAGGGCGAACCGCTGCTGTGCCCAATTACTTTCGCCCGTCCCCGAAATCAAGTATGACCCTTATTGACCGTAGACGAACTGCTGGGAGGAGAGCGCCGCCAGTGGCCCCTGCGACAGGAATGACAC
>DIFZ01000051.1 GCA_002419385.1 Geobacter sp. UBA5735 | reverse complement strand
AAGAAAGCTCCCCAGCCAAGCTCGCAATTCAGACCCAGGGGTGGCAAAACGGTTCAGTTGTCAAAGAGCTCTGCTTGTAGGGCGTAATTGGGGGTCGGTTTTTTCAAAAACTGTAGAGTTGACCATGAAAAAGGGTCAGGACACCCCATGTCACAGGTGTCAACAAATTACCGTCACGGATTCAGGTGTTCAAGAAGAAGATCGAATGAAAAAAAGCACTATTCAGTATCCAGGAGTCAGAATCCAGAATAAAGGCGGAAAACCTGACAACACTATTCAGGAGTCATTGGTCAGGAGCAAGAACAACGTCGATAAGCAACTTGTGTACGTTTGCATTTGCCTTCATTCTGAATTCTGGATTCTGACTCCTGGATTCCGCATTTCAATTATGACTCCTGGATTCGGGGTTTCAAAATGCTCGAACGTCTGAAAGCCATGCTGGTAAAGGAATTCATCCAAGTGCTCCGCGACCCCAGGATGCGCTTCATCATATTCGTCATCCCCGTGTTCCAGACAGTTGTTTTCGGGTATGCGGTCAATACCGACGTGAGGGACGTGAACATCGCCGTCTACGCCCTGGACAACAGCCCTGAAAGCCGCGACCTGATAGCCCGGTTTGCCGGGTCAGGCTATTTCCGCATTGTGGAGCATGTCTCCGGGGAAAGGCGGTTGAACGAGCTCATGGACCGGGGCGACATCAAAGCTGTCCTGCGGATGAACCGGGGCTTCGGCGAAGCCCTGCGCTCGGGCCGGGATGCACCGGTGCAGGTGATCCTTGACGGCACGGATTCCAACACAGCAGGGATAGCGCTCAACTATGCCTCACGAATAGCAGCCGGTTACAACGACCGCGTGATGTCGGAAAAGGCTTCCCGTACCCTGGGTCCCTCGTTCCGGGTCGGCGGAGTAGCGATGGCGAGCCGCGCCTGGTTCAACGAAAACCTGGAAAGCCGGAACTACTATGTCCCGGCAGTCATCGCCAACATCGTTTTTATCATCACCATGCTGCTTTCCAGCATGGCCGTCGTACGGGAAAAAGAGATCGGCACCATGGAGCAGATCATCGTCACCCCCATCCGGCGGGGCGAGTTCATCCTCGGCAAGACCGTCCCGTTCATCATCATCGGCTTCATCGACGTGGCGATCATCACCCTGGTGGCAGCCTTCTGGTTCCATGTTCCCATCCGGGGAAGCATTCCCCTCCTCTTCGGCGCCACGGCGCTCTTCCTCATGAGCAGCCTCGGCTTCGGCCTCCTGATCTCCACAGTCAGCAGGACCCAGCAGCAGGCCATGATGAGCGCCTTTTTCTTCATCTTCCCGGCCATGCTCCTTTCCGGCTTCGCTTTCCCCATCGGGAACATGCCGGAACCCGTCCAATGGCTCACCTTTCTCAACCCTCTCCGCTACTACCTTGTCATCATCCGCGGGATCTTCCTCAAGGGAGTGGGAATCACCATCCTCTGGCACCAGTTCATCGCGCTCTTCATGCTCGGAGCCGTAATCCTTTCCTTCGCGGTGAACCGGTTCCGAAAAACCCTCTGATCCGAAAAATCCGTTGAGTGCGGCAAATGCATGAAAAACCATAGAGACATCTTGACATCATTCCATGATTCATGGTTTTCTAGTGGCATCCAGCAAACAACAATCCATACCACATGCCCCGGACCGCGACACGGCGCCCAGCCAGGAACCATAACCAGTGAAGGAAAGCGACCGAGGCACAGGTCTCGTGAAGGGTTCAGCCTTGAAGAGCGACAGAAAGCGAGAGAAGCACCGGGCATCGATTCTCTACGTGGAAGATGAGGCAATTACCCGCCTCACCGTCCAAAGGCTGCTCCAGACACGGTATACGACCATATACCAGGCCGGTGACGGCAGAGAAGGCCTCGAACTGTACAAACTGCACCACCCCGATGTGGTCATCACCGACACGAGAATGCCGCTGATGGACGGGATTCACATGACAAAGGCCATCAGGGAAATGGACCCGGACATACCCATCATCTTCATCACTGCGCACGAGGATGCGGCATTTGTCGAAGAAACGAAAAAGCTGAACGTAACACGCAACATCATCAAGCCGATCATACTCAGGGACCTGTTCGACGTACTGGAAAACGTCCTGGGTTTTTCCGCTTCTTCCCGAAAACACACCGGAGCTTAGCTCCGTTCAGCACCCCCCACCTTCCTGATGTAAGCCTCCACGTCGAACTTCTTCCTGCAACCCTGAAAGGTCATGGAGCGGATCTTTCCGTAGACGGAGCGCTCCGGCCAGGGCCGGTCGTGCACCCCGCCGATGCTCCAGGCGATCCCGGCGTAGCCGTTGGGGTCGCGACCATCCAGTTCATAGCGGTCATTCAGGAAGAGTGCCGTTTCGAGCGCCTCCTCCGGGGAACCGCTCCATTCCAGGATCTTTTTCGCCCAGTACATCCTGAGATAACCGTGCATCTTCCCGGTTTGCACCATCTCTTTCTGGGCGGCGTTCCAGAGCGGATCATGGGTTGCGGCCTCCTCGAACTGCTCTCGATGGTAGCGGTACTCCCGCGGGTCATGGCGGTGGCGTTCAAGCGTTTCACGCGCCCAGGCGGGGAAACAGCTGCACCTGTCGTAGTCGGGGGTGTGGAAGCAGAAGTTGTCCGAGAGCTCCCGCCGCACGATCACCTCCTCCAGGAACGATTCGAGCGCCGGGAGGCTTTCGGTGAACCGTTGCGCGGCCAGGGCCGCCCGTTGGGGAGCGAGCTGACCGAAATGGAAATAGGGGGAGAGGTTCGACTGGCCGTTGCCGAGGGGATCATTCCGCGTCAGGTAGCGGGAGGCAAGCCGGTTCTCGAGGAAGTCGCGCAAGGCACGGCGCGCGGCCCGCTCCCCCGGCTCCAGCCAGAAGGCCTCACCGACCGATCGGTCGACCGGCAGGCCCTTGCGGAGTTGCGACCAGTCCACAGACCGGGCATCACCTTCCCAGGGGAAGGGATGTTCCCGGAGCGGCTCAAAATCAGTGAGGAATTCCCGGAGCGCCGTGCGGATTTTCGGCCGAAATGTGGCAGCGCTGAATTCCCGTTTCGGAGAAGCGGCGTGACACGGAACGATATTATGGGGATCGACAACCTGAAACGGCACGGTTATCCGTTCACCTACCTCACGGTCCCACTTCTGCTTGATCAGCAGGGGATTGAAATCCGTAACCAGGCAGGAAGCACCCCGTTCCCCGATGAAACGGGGAATTTCCACTCCCGGTTCACCCAGCAGCAGGAAAAACCGGATGCCCTTCTCCGCAAGCCGTCCTGCCACCCCCTGCAGCCCCCGCAGCATGAAGCCGTACTGACGCATGGTCGCGCCCAGGTACTCCGGGAGCAGGCAGAACACAACGCCGAGAGGCACTTTTCGCTCCAGCGCCAGCTCCTGGGCATGGAGCAGCGCCCAGTTGTCGTCAGCCCTCTGGTCGCGACTCATCCAGTACACCACGGGACCTGCAGATGGCGCTCCGTCTCTGGCAAAGACAATTCTCTTCCGATTCACCGACATGACCCCTACACCTCCGCAAGCACAAGTGGCATTCCCCCGGCAAAAAACCGCATTTTCCGGGCAACCTCCAGAAACCGTTCCAACCAGCACCTATGGCTAAGCATAGCACACCAGCGCTTATGGCGAGCTTCATTTGGAAAATCCTGTATACTCATAAGCAGTCTCGAAGTTCCGCTTGGTATGCCTCTGGATAATACTACTGTATAATTCCTGCCCGACTGCTGCCGGCAGGGAAACCGGAAATATCCCTTCAAGGAGGAAAAGCAATGGCATTGGATAGTGTGACACTTGATAAGGCGGAGGGTGTGAAATCGAAGCTGCGGAGGATTGTGCCAAGAATAGTCGGGATCCTGTTTGGCCTGCTCATTTTCTTCCTGTTCCTGAACCCGTTCGTCATCATCGGTGCGGGCGAGCGGGGAGTGGTGCTCAACTTCGGGGCGGTTTCCCCAAATGTCCTCGGCGAGGGCTTGCACCTCCGGGTGCCCATTATGCAGCGGATCATCAAGATGGATGTAAAGGTGCAGAAATCCCAGACCGATGCGGAAGCGGCATCCAAGGACCTGCAGGAGACATTCTCCACCATCGCGCTGAATTTTCACATCCTTCCGGAAAAAGTAAACGTGATCTACCAGAAGCTGGGCGCCGACTTCAAGGAGCGGATCATCGATCCCGCGGTACAGGAGGTGGTCAAGGCGGTAACGGCCAAGTATACCGCCGTGGAAGTCATCACCCAACGCGAAAAGGTCCGCTCGGAGATCCGCGAGATGCTCAAGCAGCGGCTCGCGGCCTACAATATCATCGTCGACGATTTCTCCATCGTCAACTTCAAGTTCTCCGACCAGTTCTCCCAGGCCATCGAGCAGAAACAGACCGCGGAGCAGCTGGCATTCAAGGCCCAGCGGGACCTGGAGCGGATCAAGATCGAGGCCGAGCAGAAGGTGACCCAGGCAAAGGCCGAAGCCGAGGCGCTGCGGCTGCAGAAGGAAAACGTCACGCCGGCCCTGGTGAAACTGCGCCAGATCGAGGCGTCGCTGAAAGCTATTGAAAAGTGGGACGGACACATGCCCAAGGTCACGGCCGGAACGATCCCCTTCATCGATGTGAAGAACCTGGACAGGGATTGAGGCGGGAGGGAAAAAGGCGTAGGGGCGAAACAAATGATTTGCCTGTTTCGCCCGGGTGTTGCGGCAATCCGAATCGGGCGAAGCATTCACGAATAACTTGAATGCTTCGCCCCTACAGGCTGACCCCCATATACTCGGCCACGGTATGAATGTCCTTGTCCCCCCGCCCGGAAAGGCAGACAATTATGGTCTTGTCCGACGACAGGGTCGGCGCCAGCTTCAGCACATGGGCAATGGCGTGTGCCGATTCCAGTGCAGGAAGAATGCCCTCCTCCTGAGTCAGGATACGGAACCCTTCCATGGCTTCTTCGTCGGTGATGGAGGCATATTCGGCGCGTCCCGTGTCCTTGAGCCAGGCATGCTCGGGACCGACGCCCGGGTAATCGAGGCCGGCGGAAATGGAATGGGCGAAGGCGATCTGGCCGTTGTCATCCTGGAGCAGGTAGGTCTTGTTGCCGTGGAGCACGCCGACGCGTCCTGCACAGAGCGGGGCAGCGTGCTTTCCGGTTTGGATCCCGAAACCGGCTGCCTCGACACCGATCATCCGCACATCCGGTTCATCAAGGAAGGGATGGAAAAGCCCCATCGCATTGCTGCCCCCGCCGACCGCGGCAACCAGGTAATCGGGCAGTCGACCCTCGACGCGATCATGCTGCAACTTTGCTTCGCGGCCGATGACCGACTGGAAATCGCGCACCATCATGGGATAGGGATGGGGTCCGGCAGTTGTGCCGATGACGTAGAAGGTGTCTCTGACGTAGGTGACCCAGTTGCGGATCGCCTCGTTCATGGCGTCCTTGAGGGTCGCGGTTCCTGAAGAGACGGGCGTCACCTTCGCTCCCAGGAGCTTCATGCGGAACACGTTGAGGGACTGGCGGCGGATATCCTCCTCCCCCATGAAGACCTCGCACTCCATGCCGAACAGGGCCGCTATAGTCGCCGTCGCGACACCGTGCTGTCCGGCGCCGGTTTCGGCAATGACCCGCTTCTTGCCCATCCGTCTCGCCAGGAGGCCCTGGCCGATGGTGTTGTTGATCTTGTGCGCCCCGGTGTGGTTCAGGTCTTCCCGTTTCAGGTAGATTTTCGCCCCACCCAGCTTCTTTGTCAGTTTCTCGGCGAAATAGAGCGGATTGGGGCGACCCACGTACTGCATGAGGTAGTAGTTGAATTCCTCTTTAAAGTCGCGGTCGTTCTTAACTGCCGTGTATGCCTTTTCCAGTTCCAGCAGGACCGGCATGAGTGTCTCGGGGACGAACCTGCCGCCGAAACAGCCGAAGTGGCCTGACTTATCTGGTAATTTCATCGAGCCTCCCCTGTTTCACATCACGTGTTCACAGACTTTTCGCGCGCCGTATCAGCTCCGCGAC
This sequence comes from Geobacter sp. UBA5735, assembly GCA_002419385.1. GTDB lineage: Bacteria > Desulfobacterota > Desulfuromonadia > Geobacterales > Geobacteraceae > RPRC01. The sequence goes on along the minus strand of DIFZ01000051.1, from coordinate 24,722 downwards.
CTTGGCGTGGTCCTTCTTCCCCGGCGCCGACTCGACACCGCTGGAAACATCGATCCCATAGGGATCGACAGCCGCCACCGCCCTCTGGACATTCGACGGGTTCAGGCCTCCGGCCAGGATTACGGTGCCATACTGCTTGGCTATCCGTGCGGTTTCCCAGTTGAAGGTCAGGCCAGTCCCCCCGTATGTCCCGGGCACATAGGCATCGAGGAGATAGCCGGATACGGAATAGGTCTGAATTGCATCCAGGCTGGTTATGTCCCGGACACGAAATGCCTTTACCACCTTGTGCCGGAGACCGGAGCAGAAGCCGGGCGTCTCATCGCCGTGCAGCTGGACGATCCCGATACCGCAGCGCTCCACTGCACTGGCAATGAACGTTGCGGGATTGTTGACGAAGACCCCGACAGTCGCAACGAACGGCGGCAGCTTGCGAATGATTTTCTCCGCAGCTTCAAAGGTAAGGCAACGGGGCGACAGGTTGTAGAACACGAACCCCAGAGCGTCGGCGCCTGCGTCCACTGCCTGCAGCGCATCATCCTCGTTGGTGATTCCGCAGATCTTCACTTTGACCATGACCGGCACCCTTTTTCCGTTTCAAATCCCCCCCTGCCCCCCCTTTCATAAAGGGGGGAATCAGAGAACCCACAAAGAGCGAACGGTCTTCCCCCTTTGCCAAAGGAGGACCGACGGGGATTTCAGTCTTACAGTGAAACTTTCGGCAGACGCTCGAGCGCTTCCCGGATCTTATCCTCCGGGTACTCGTAGTCTTCCAGGGCACCGGACAGATAGCTGTCATAGGCGCCCATGTCCAGTTGCCCGTGACCCGAAAGGCCGAACAGGATGGTCTTTTCCTTCCCCTCTTCCTTTGCCAGCACTGCTTCATCGATAGCGGCACGGATTGCGTGTGAGGACTCGGGCGCAGGTACAATCCCCTCGCTCTGGGCGAAGAGCATGGCGCCTTCGAAACAGGCGTTCTGGCTGTATGCCTTCGCCTCGATCTGTCCCGCATGCAGGAGTTGGGAAACGAGGGGCGATTCTCCGTGATAGCGCAGCCCTCCGGCATGGATGCCCGGCGGCATGAAGTCATGGCCGAGCGTGTACATCATGGCAATCGGACCCATTTTCGCCGTATCACCGTAATCGAAGGCGTAGACCCCCTTGGTGAGCGTCGGGCAGGAAGTGGGCTCCACGGCCACGCAGCGGACGTTCCTTCCTGCCGCCCGGTCGGCGATGAAGGGAAAGGAAAGGCCGGCAAAATTGGACCCGCCGCCACAGCAGGCAATGACCACGTCCGGATAATACCCGGCAATCTCCATCTGCGCCCTGGCCTCCTGTCCGATGACGGTCTGGTGCAGGCAAACATGATTCAAAACGCTGCCCAGGGAATAATTCGTGTCTTCATGTGTTGCAGCATCCTCAACCGCCTCGGAAATCGCGATCCCGAGGCTCCCCAGGTTATCCGGATCGTGGGCGAGTATTGACCGCCCCGCATTGGTGAACTCGGACGGAGACGGTATCACCCGTGCACCCCAAAGCTGCATCATGCTCTTGCGGTACGGCTTCTGCGTACAGGAAACCTTCACCATGTAAACGGTGCATTCCATCCCAAAGAAATTGCAGGCAAGGGCGAGTGAACTACCCCATTGCCCGGCTCCGGTCTCGGTGGCCAGCCGCCGGATCCCGGCCTGCTTGTTGTACCATGCCTGGGGAATGGCAGTGTTCGGCTTGTGGGAGCCTGCGGGGGAAACCCCTTCGTGCTTGTAAAAAATACGGGCGGGGGTCCCCAGGGCTTTTTCCAGGCGGTGAGCACGGTAGAGGGGAGAAGGCCGCCACAGGCGGTAGATGTCCCGAACCTCGTCGGGAATATCTATCCAGCGCTGCTGGGATACTTCCTGCTCGATCAGGGCCATGGGAAAGATGGGGAGCAGGTCCTCAGGCTTCACCGGCTGCAGGGTCTGGGGACTGATGACCGGCGCCAGGGGGCCCGGCATGTCGGGGATGATGTTGTACCACTGTTTCGGTATCTGATCTTCAGGCAGCAGAATCTTGGTCGTCATGGAACCTCCTGGCAAATGAATTGAATCGAAAGGATTATATGCACGTCAAATTGAATTTTGGTTCACTTCTCTCCAAGGAGCTCCAGCACTTTCACGCCGATGTCGGGCTCCCGCACCAGCGACTCGCCGATCAGGAAGGCCCGCGCCCCGGCGGTGCGAAGCCGGAGGACATCGTCCCGGGTATGGACGCCGCTCTCCGCTACCGGGAAATGCCCGGACGGCATGAGCGCGCAGAGCCGCTCCGTTGTCCCCAGATCGACCTCGAAGGTACGGAGATTGCGGTTGTTGATGCCGACCAGGCGGCAATCGGTTGCCAGGGCCGTCTCCAGTTCTCCCTCGTCATGGACCTCCAGCAGGACATCCAGAGTCAGGTCGCGGGCAATGGCAATAAAATCGCGCAGGCGGGGAAGGTCGAGCATGGCGGCGATCAGGAGAATGGCATCAGCCCCGGCGGCACGCGCCTCCCATACCTGGTACTCATCGAAGATGAAATCCTTCCGCAGGAGGGGAATGGTGACGGCGTTCCGAATGCGAGCCAGATAGTCCAGGTGCCCGAGAAAGAAATGCTCGTCGGTCAGAACCGACAAGCAGGCGGCCCCGTTCTTGGCATAGATTCCGGCAATGGCGACCGGATCGAAGTCGGCACGGATGACTCCCCTGCTGGGGGAGCCCTTCTTCACTTCGGCGATCAACGCGGTCCGCCCGGCTTCATCCACCCGCTCGAGGGATTCATGGAAGCCGCGCACCGGTGGCGCGTCCGCACAGCGTGACATCAGATCGGCACGGGAGCGCCGTGACTTGGCTGAAGCCAGTTCATCCTGTTTGTACTCAACGATTTTGCGCAATATATCCGGGGTACCGCTCATTCACCGCCTCATTCCAAAGGTTCTATTCGTTGGTCATCGCCACCAGCTTCTCCAGTTGGGCCAGTGCCCGGCCCGAATCGATCGCGTCGACGGCAAGGCGTAACCCTTCCTGCAGGCCTTCCACTTTGCCGGCAGCCAGCAGGCCGAACGATGCATTGAGCAGCACTATGTCCCGTTTCGGACCGGGAACCCCGGCCAGGACATCCCGCACGATTGCAGCATTGGCGCCGGCATCCCCGCCCCGGAGATCAGCCATGCTGCAGCGCGTGAAGCCCAGTTCCTCGGGACTGAACAACCGGGTGGCAACACCTGCCGGAGTGACTTCCGCAATCCTGGTTTCGCTGGTCAGGGTGATCTCGTCCATGCCGTCCCGTCCGTGGACCACGAAACCCCTTTTGCAGCCGAGCTTTTTCAGAACCTGGGCAAGCTTCTCGGCCAGTTCCTCGCGGTAGACGCCGAGCACCTGGCACTGTGCGCCGGCGGGATTGGTAAGGGGTCCGAGGATATTGAAGATGGTGCGTATGCCGATTTCCTTTCTGGGGCCGATGGCATGCCTCATGGCGCCATGCAGCGCCGGAGCGAAGAGGAAACCGATGCCGATCTCGGTGATGCAGCGTTCCACCATCATGGGTGTAATGTCCAGATTGACTCCCAACGCTTCCAGCACATCGGCGCTGCCGCACGTGGAAGAAACGGAGCGGTTGCCGTGCTTGGCCACCATGACACCGCAAGCGGAAACCACGAACGCCACTGTAGTGGATACATTGAAGGTGTTCGTGCAACTGCCGCCCGTGCCGCAGGTGTCGAGGACCGTTTCCCTGTCCAGGTTGATGTCCTCTCGGTCAATGTCCAGGACATTCCTGCCGGCATTGATGCGTGTCGCCCGGTCCCGCATGACCCGTGCAGCCCCGGTAATCTCGTCGACCGTTTCCCCCTTCATGCGCAGTGCGGTGATGAAGGAGCCGGTCTGGGCCGGCGTCGCCTCGCCGGACATGATCTGGTCCATGACTTCTATCATCTCGGCTTCGGACAGGTTCTGCCGCTCCACGATTCTGGCTATTGCTTTCTTGATCATAAAATCACCAAAAGAACGATTTAAGTGTTAGGTTTTAAGTGTTAAGTTTTAAGTTTTAGGTTCTTTTTACTTGAATACTTAACACCTGACACGTAACACCTAAAACCATCATTTACTCATCTCCAGGAAATTCCTCAGGATATCCATGCCACCCTCGGTGAGGATCGACTCAGGATGAAACTGGACCCCCCATATGGGGAGCTCCTTATGGGCAAGCCCCATGACTTCTCCGCTCTCGATCCAGGCAGTCACTTCGAGGCAGGGGGGAAACGTTGCCCGTTCCACGATCAGGGAATGATAGCGGGTTGCTTCGAAGGGGTTGGGGAGACCGCGGAACAGGCCCGTGCCGACGTGATGTATGGGTGAAGTCTTGCCGTGCATCAGCTGACTGCTGCGGATGACCCGGCCGCCGAACGCGGCGCCGATCGCCTGGTGGCCCAGGCAGACACCCAGCAGCGGTACCTTCCCCGCAAACCGCAGTATGGTGGACACCGAAATCCCCGCTTCAGCAGGAGTGCATGGTCCCGGCGAAATGACGATCCTCTCAGGGGAGAGATGCTCGATTTCCTCCAGGGTGATCCGGTCGTTGCGGTGGACGACCACCTGCTCACCAAGCTGGCCGAAATACTGCACCAGGTTATAGGTGAAAGAGTCGTAATTGTCGATCATCAACAGCATGTGCGTGCCATCCTCATTCCAAGCCCTGTTCCACCATCTCTATGGCCTTGACCACGGCTCTGGCCTTGTTGACGGTTTCCTGGTATTCTGCTGCCGGTTCGGAATCTGCCACAATGCCGGCTCCCGCCTGAAGGTGGACTTTTCCGTCCTTGACCACCAGAGTGCGGATGGCAATGGCCATGTCCATGTTGCCGGAAAAAGAGAAATACCCGACGGCGCCTCCGTAGATCTCCCGGCGAACCGGTTCCAGCTCCTCGATGATCTCCATTGCCCGCACCTTGGGCGCACCGGACAGCGTCCCGGCCGGGAAGGTTGCCCGGAGTACGTCAAACGCGTCCCGGCCCTCCCGCAACACCCCCTGGACATTTGAAACAATGTGCATGACGTGTGAATAGCGTTCCACCACCATCAACTCGGACACCCGGACGGTGCCTGTCTCGCAGACCCGCCCCAGGTCGTTGCGCCCCAGGTCGACGAGCATGACATGTTCCGCCCTCTCCTTCGGGTCGGCCAGGAGGTCCTTCTCGAATTGTGCGTCCTCCGCCCGCGACCCGCCGCGCGGCCTGGTGCCTGCAATAGGGCGAAGTTCCACCTGGTCCCCCTCCTTGCGGACCATGACCTCGGGTGACGCTCCCACCACCAGGGTGTCGTCCAGCCGGAGGAAAAACATGTAGGGAGACGGATTGAGGGTGCGGAGAATGCGGTAGATATCAAAGGGATTGACGGTGAGATCAGCTGAAAAACGTTGAGAAAGCACCACCTGGATGACATCCCCTGACCTTACGTATTCCTTTGCCGCCATGACCGCTGCCTCGAAGTCCTCCCGCTTGATGTTCGAGACAAACGCAGCCCTGGCTTCAGGCCGGGCGGGTTCGGCGGCAGCGAGCGGAGCCCGCAGTTTCCTGATCAGGGCATCGATCTTGGAACTGGCCTCCTGGTAGGCCTCCTCCAAAGACTTCCCCTCGTCCAGATGAGCATTGGAGACGACTTTTATCTTCTGCCTGACCGTGTCGAAGATCAGAATGGTGTCCGTGATGACCAGGTAACAGTCGTATGCATCAAGCTCGACAGGTTTTGCCAGAGCGACCCGCTCGAAGTAGCGCACCATGTCGTACCCGACATAACCCACGGCGCCACCGAAAAAACGCGGCAGGCCATCGACCTCGACGGGAACATAACGGGCAAGGCAATCCCTGACGAATGCAAGAGGATCGTCCGTTTCCCGGCATTCCGTCGCACCGTCGGACGAAAGCACTTCGACCCTGTTGCCTCTGGAGCGGATGATGACCTCGGGATTGGATCCGAGGAAGCTGTATCGCGCCCATTTTTCCCCACCCTCGATACTCTCCAGGAGAAAGGAGTATCTGCCGTCGTCGATCTTTTTGAAGGCACTGACCGGGGTGTCCATGTCCGCCATGATCTCCCGGTAGACGGGAATCAGGTTGCCGCGTCCGGCCAGGTGGCAGAATGTGGAAAAATCGGGATGATACATAACGTCTCCGCGATGCCGGGTGATGACGGGAACCGGGCAATTTTTGAAACGTTTACCCTATCATAGCGGTTATCCGGTGTCAACTTGATGCGGCGGCAGCCCCGGGGCAGCCGTGGGTTGAACAAGGAGCGGCAACGCGGCCGCGCCAGACAAGTCAGGAGCAACTTTTCACGGCCTTTCCCCGAGCCGGAAAAAAATAAAAGCCTCAGCAGCCCTTGCAAATGGGCTGTCGAATGATTATCTTGAAGACCGTTGGAAAACCATCAGCACAACGAGAATTTCTGAACGAGGAGAACCACCACCCATGACAAAGACCACGAAACATTTCCGGACCGAGGTCCAGCAACTCCTGGACCTGGTAATCCACTCCCTCTACTCCAACAAGGAGATATTCCTCCGCGAACTGATCTCGAATGCTTCTGACGCCGTCGACAAAGCCCGCTTTGAATCCCACCTGGACACCTCGATACTTGAAAACGATCCGGACTGGAAGATCAAGCTGATTCCCGACAGTGAGGCAGGCACCCTGACCATCCGGGACAACGGCATCGGCATGACCATGGAGGAAGTCGAAACGAACATCGGCACCATCGCCCAATCCGGCACCAAAGCCTTTCTGCAGGGGCTGAAAGAGCAGAGCGTGCAGGACCATCCGGAACTGATCGGCCAGTTCGGCGTCGGCTTCTACGCCTCGTTCATGGCTGCCGACAAGGTCACCCTCATTACCCGGCGTGCAGGGAACAAAGCGGCGGCCACGTGCTGGGAATCCGTCGGCGACGGAGCCTACACCATCGAGGAGTGCGAAAAGGAAACCCGGGGCACGGATGTCATCCTGCACCTGAAAGACGATATGAAGGAGTTTCTCGACGAGTGGCGCCTCCGCTCCATCGTCAAGAAATATTCCGATTACGTCCAGTATCCCATCACCATGGACATCACCCGGGAAGAATACCCCCGCGGCGTCGACGGCAAGCCCATCGAAGGTGCGGAAAAGATCAAGAAGACCGAGGAAGAAACCCTCAACTCCATGAAAGCCATCTGGGCACGGCCGAAAAGCGAGATAACCGAAGAGGAGTACAACGAGTTCTATTGTCATATCTCCCATGACTACGGCAAACCGTTCCGCACGATTCACTACTCCGCAGAGGGAACGAGCGAGTTCAAGGCGCTCTTGTACATTCCCGAGCACAAACCGTTCGACCTCTTCATGCCCGAGCACCGCAAGAGTGTCCATCTCTACGTGAAGCGCGTCTTCATCACCGACAAGTGCGAACACCTCCTCCCCGACTATCTCCGCTTCATGAAAGGCGTTGTTGACTCAAGCGACCTGCCCCTGAACGTTTCCCGCGAAATCCTCCAGGAAGACGCCCAGATCCGCAGGATCCAGAAGAATCTGGTGGGCAAGATCCTGGGCACTCTGGCTGAAACAAAGGAAAAGGAACCGGGAGATTACCTGACGTTTTACAAAGAGTTCGGACCGGTGCTGAAGGAAGGCATCCATTTCGATCACGCCAACCGTGAAAAGCTGCAGGAACTGGTGATGTTCGAGAGCACCGGGACCGAGCCCGGAGCCTTCGTCTCGCTCAAGGACTATGTGGAGCGCATGCCGGAAGGACAGAAGGAAATCTACTACATCACCGGCAACAGCCGAACCGTGGTGGAAAACTCACCCCATCTCGAGATCTGCCGTAAAAAGGAGTACGAGGTCCTGTTCCTCACCGACCCTATCGACGAATGGCTGGTGCAGAGCCTGACGGAATACGATGGCAAAAAGCTGAAATCGGTGCTCCAGGGCGAACTGGAGATCGAAACCGAAGAGGAAAAGAAACAGCACGAAGAAAAGAAGAAGGAAGCGGAAAAACACTATGGCGATCTCCTTGGCTTTATCAAGGAGAAGTTGGATGACCGGGTCAAGGAGGTGCGCCTCTCCGGCCGCCTCACCGACAGCGCTTGCTGCCTGGTGGCCGACGAATACGGCATGAACGCCAACATGGAACGGATCCTCAAGGCAATGAACCAGGACGTTCCGGAATCCAAGCGCATCCTGGAGCTGAACCCGGACCACCCCATCACCCGGATCATGCAGAAACTGTTCGACAAGGACAAGGGAATAAAAAAGCTGGACGACTACTGCGAACTTCTCTACGACCAGGCACTCCTGACCGAAGGGACCCCGGTCAAGGATCCGCTGCGCTTCACCCGCCTCATCAGCGAACTCATGGTTGCCGAAGGGGAAAACCTGGTTGACAGGGACAGCGAATGAAGTGAAATTAACAGAGCAGGAGACCACTGAAACTTGACAGTGTGCCACTTTTTTCGTACTGTCTATTCATAAAGCGTTAAGCAATCCACTATAAATCAGGGGAGGAAATGCAATGAACGTTGAGGAATACAAGAAAGTCATTTCGATGGCAGTTGGCAATGAAATCGAAGCTTACGACTTCTATACTGCTGCAGGCGAGAAAGTGGAAAATGCCAGTCTGAAATCCATTTTCAAAGACCTGGCTGCTGAAGAGAAGAAACACCAGGATTTTCTGCAGGGACTGCTCACCCAGGCAAAGCCCATGAAATTCGACGAAAACACGGACTACAAGATTGCCGAAACCGTCGATGCACCAGCACTCAGCATTACCATGAAGCCGGCTGACGCCATGGCGCTTGCCATGAAAAAAGAAGAAGAAGCCATGGCCATGTATGCCGAACTGGCCAAGGCCAGCGCCGACAAGGACCAGAAAGAAATGTTCGAAGCGCTGTCCCGCATGGAGCAGGGCCACAAGGTCAAGCTCGAGGGAGTCTACAGCGAAATGGCATACGTCGAAGTCTGGTAGGCAGATTTGGAACGGGTCACTGCCCGGACTGAAGCTGAAGCGATCAACGAAAAGGGGGGGATGGTTCCTGAACGGGCCATCCCCCCTTGTTCTTTGTCACGACGGAAAGACATAGTTCTTCGGCACGACGGTAATCCCGTCCACAACCCTGAAACCCCGAGCCTCGTCTTCTTCGGCAGAGTAGCCGATGCGGGTATTGGGCGGGATGGTGACATTTTTGTCGATTATTGCCTTCCGCACCTTGGCTCCCTCGCAGACAGTGACGCCGGAAAAGACGACGCTCTCACGGACCGTCGCATTCTTTTCCACACGCACCCTCTGGCTGAGCACGGAATTGCTGACCTCAGCCTGGGTGATTATGCCTCCGCCACTGATTATGGCGTTGTCTATGAGGGACTGCCTCATCACCAGTTTTGCCGGAGGGGTGAAGTCGGGCGTTGTCTTGACGGGCCACAGCTCGTTGTAGAGGTTCAGCTCAGGCTCGAGGCTCACCAGGTCCATGTTGGCTTCCCAGTAGGATTTGATGGTTCCTACATCGCGCCAGTAGATATGGTCTTCTCCGGGGACATAGTTTTCGCTGAAATCATAGGCATACACCCCGAGCCCCTTTTTCAGCATGAACGGGATGAGGTCCTTGCCGAAATCGTGGGACGATTTCTCAACGCCGGCATCCTCGGACACCATCTCGATCAGCGAGGGAATATTAGCGATGTAATTCCCCATCGACGTGAGACAGTATCCGGGTCTCCCCGGAATCTCTTTGGGATGTGCCGGCTTTTCCTCGAAACCGATCACTCTGCCGTGCTGATCCACCTCGACAATGCCGAAGCGGCTGGCATCCGCTTTTTCTATCACCATGGCCGAAATGGTAAAATCGGCGCCTTTGGCCCGGTGGAAGCTGTCGAACTGGCTGGCGTCCATCTTGAAGATATGGTCACCGGAAAAGATGGCCACCCTCTTGAAACATGGATTGTCCCTGAAAATGTTCAGGTTCTGATAGACGGCATCAGCCGTGCTCTTGTACCACTGTTCTCCCATCCGTTTCTGCGCGGGTATGCACTGGACAAAATAATTGTAAACCGGCGCCGAAGGCCACATGGTGCTCACGTGATTGATGAGCGGCTGCGACAGGGTCTGCACCAGGAGCTTGATGTTCCTGATTCCCGAGTTGATCATGCTGTTGAGGACGAAATCGATGATCCGGTACTTTCCGCCGAAAGGAACGGCAGGCTTTGCCCGTACCGTGGTAAGGGGCTTCAAACGTTCCCCGGCGCCGCCCGCCAGGACGACCCCCAGCAAATCATTCATGGCATTCCCTCCTTCTCCCGCGTGATGAGCTTCCGCGTTGAACACTGTGCGACATGAAATACATTCTATCACGCAAGCGAAAGAGCGTCAGGAATCAACACAAAAAATTGCATAACTTTCCCCCAAAGCAAGGTTGTTTTTTTGAATTCGTGACGCCACGAACCCGGGTTGACCTTTATCGCGAGCAACCGCAGGGCAAAAAAAAGGCTGCCTGACATGCTCCTCTCATGTTGGTCACATTTTTGCAGAAAAATGGATACCGGGTGTTGTCACTCCACTGCAGTTACCGCCTGAGGCAAAGCGGACTCAGGAAAAGACGGGAAACTGAACGCTTGACAGACCACGGGCCATGCCCGGCCAGGACAAGCGGAACGTTTCACCACGGCATGAAGAGTTCAACAGTTGCACAACTGCTCAAATAAAGTGCGCGACCGAAATGATCCCGTTGCACCCGTCATTGACTTTCAATGGAGCAAAGAGGAAAAAACTATGGAAACCATATCAGCAATAAAACAATCCATTGGCAATCCGGTCGGTCTTTCAATCGGCAACCAGCACCTGAACATCACGCGTCCTGCCGCAGCGGACCCCGGGGTCTCCTTTGCCGACAAGGATCCTCTTGAGCTTGGCAGGGCAATTGATCGTCTGCCCGAACTGGAGCGGCTGGTGCTTTCGCTGCATTATTACGAAGATCTGAATTTCACCGAAATCGGCATGGTGTTGAACCTGAAACAGGCAAAGATATCCAGGATCCACGATCACGCCATGTACCGGCTGAAAACCGGATTCCCCCCTTCCTGAACCGCTGCTTTCCCACACCGGACACGCCCATTCCCGTGTGGCGGACAAGCAGGCAGCCTGCCCACGCATAAGAAAAAAGCCGGCTCCCATCATGGGTACCGGCTTTTTTCGACTTTGCAGGCAAAACTGGTTTCCTGCCGGTATTTCCTATGTTTCAGCCAGCCTCTGCCGCACGATCTCGAACAACGCCACACCGCCGGCAACCGAAGCATTCAGCGAACTCACCCCGCCATGCATGGGTATGGAAAACAGGGCATCGCATTTCTTCCGGACCAGCGGACGCATGCCTTCACCCTCGTTGCCGATGACCAGTGCGACCGCACCGGAAAATTTCTGCCCGTAGAGGATGGACGGCGCATCGTCCGTGGCCCCGTAGATCCAGAACCCCTCTTGCTTGAGTTCCTCAAGCGCCTGGGCGATGTTCACCACCTGGGCAACCGGGATCGTTTCCACCGCACCGGCCGATGCCTTCTCCACCGTGGGCGTCACCCCCACGGCCCTGTCCTTCGGGATGATCACCCCGTGGGCTCCGGCGCAGGCCGCGCTGCGGATCAGCGCCCCCAGGTTGTGGGGGTCCTGCACGCCGTCCAGCACCAGCAGCAGTCCGTCCCCTGGAAACGCCCGGCAGCGTGCCAGGATGTCATCCAGCCCGGCATAGGAAAACGCCTCGGCACGGAGGGCCACCCCCTGGTGATGGTCGCTGCCGCAGATCCTGGCTATGTCCGACCGTTCCCGGTTCCTTACCGGGACACCCTTGTCAGCAGCCAGCTTCAGCAGTTTTTCCAGCCTCTTGTCAGTGCCGGTCCCGGCAATGAACAGCTCGAAAGCTTTTCGTGTGCCGCGCAAAGCCTCCAGCACCGGGTTGAGCCCGTAGATGATCTCTTCTTTCATGGTTTCCTTTCAGGAAGATGAAGCGTTGAAGCGTTCATGCGATGCATTGCCCTGACGCTTGTTCGCTACGACACCTGAGCAAAGCGGACTCTTCAACGCTTCAGCATTTCCCGGCCATTTCGTCCACGATCACCTCGACCGCAACAACCGGGTCGGGCGCCGCGCTGATGGGGCGGCCGATCACCAGGTAGTCCGACCCGGCATAAACCGCCTCGGCCGGGGTCATGACCCGCTTCTGGTCATCGGTCGAGGCAAAGGAGGGACGGACACCCGGAGTGACCACGAGGAAATCCTTCCCGCATGCCGCCCGGATCAGGGGCACTTCACGGGGAGATGCCACCACGCCGTCGATGCCGGCCTTTTTCGCCAACGTTGCCAGCCGCACCACCATCTCCTCTACGGGCAGCTCAATACCCACCCCGCGCAGGGTCTCCTCCGTCGAGGAGGTCAGAATGGTCACCGCAAGAACCTTGGATCGTTCACCCTGCGGAAACTCCTTGTCAAGCATCTCCGCTGTTCTCGCCATCATGTCGTAGCCACCCAGAGCATGGACATTGAAGAGCTTCACCCGCAGCCGTGCAGCTTCCCGGGAGGCCATGGCCACCGTGTTGGGGATGTCGTGGTACTTCAGGTCCAGGAACACCCCGGCGCCGAAGTTTTCGATCATGCGGACGATGTCGGGCCCGTAGGCGGTGAAAAGCTGCTTGCCCACCTTGAACATCCCCACCTTGCCGGAAAGGACCGAGACCCAGTGCTTGGCAGCGTTGAAAGAATCCACGTCAAGGGCGAATATTATTTTTGAACGGGCTTCGTCTCGGGTCATGAGTACTCCGGGCAAAGGGCAAAGGGCACAAGGCATAGGGAATTGGTTTTAGGTTTTAGGTTTTAAGTTTTAGGTTTTAGGTTTTAGGTTTTAGGTTTTAAGTTTGTCTTGGCCCTATGCCTTTTGCCTTTTACCGACAGTGTCTATTTCAAAGCCTTGACGACCGCCGCCTTCACCTTCTCCACTGCTTCCGCAACGGGCAGCAGTGCCACCTCGCCGGTCTTCCGGTCCTTCAGCTCCACGTTGCCGTTCGCCAGGTTCTTGCTCCCCACCACGATGCGCAGCGGGATGCCGATGAGGTCCGCATCCTTGAACTTGAAGCCGGGGCGTTCGTCCCGGTCGTCCAGCAGCACTTCCACGCCCGCCTCGGCAAGCTGATGATAGATCTGCTCGGAAGCCTCCCTGACCGGTTCCTCCTTGATGTTCAGCGCAGAGATGATGCAGTGGAACGGAGCTATGGGAATGGGGAAAATGATGCCGTTTTCGTCGTGGTTCTGCTCGATGCAGGCGGCAACGGTGCGGCCGATGCCGATACCGTAGCAGCCCATGAAGATGATCTGTTCCTTGCCGTCAGCATCCAGGAAACTTGCCTTGAGGGCCTTGGAATACTTGGTCCCCAGCTTGAAAACGTGACCGACTTCGATGCCGCGCCACATCTCCAGGATTCCCGACTCGCAGCGGGGGCAGGCATCTCCGTGCACCACGTTGCGGATATCGGCGAACTTCCCGATCGGGAAATCCCGCTCCAGGTTGACGTTCTTCAGGTGCATGTCCTGCTCGTTCGCTCCGGTCACGGAGTTTTTCATGGCCCTGACTGCCAGGTCGGCAACGATGTTCACCTTCAGTCCCACCGGTCCGGCAAACCCGACCGGCGCGCTGGTGACCTTCATTACCACCTCGTCGCCTGCCATTTCCAACTCGGTGCAGCCAAGGGCGTTCTTCAGCTTTATCTCGTTCAGCTCATGGTCCCCGCGAACCAGCGCAACTACCGGCTCGCCATCGGCCAGCAGCACCAGCGTCTTGATGGTTGACGCAGCATGGACTCCCAGGAATTCCGAGACCTCTTCGATGGTCCTCTTTCCCGGTGTGGCAACCCGCTCCAGCGGTCTGGGGTCAGCGTGCTCAGTCACTTCGAGGGGGCGGGACTCGGCCTTTTCCACGTTGGCAGCGTACTCGCAGGCCGTGCAGGAAACAATGGCGTCCTCGCCCGAGTCCGCCAGCACCATGAACTCGTGGGAAGAAGAGCCGCCGATTGAGCCGGTGTCGGCCTCAACCGCGCGGAACCTGAGGCCGCACCGCTCGAAGATGCGGCGGTAGGCCTGGTACATCTTGTCGTAGGAAAGATCGGCCGCATCGCCGTCAACGTCGAAGGAGTAAGCATCCTTCATGATGAACTCGCGGCCACGCATCAGGCCGAAGCGGGGGCGGATCTCATCGCGGAACTTGCTCTGGATCTGGTAGAGGTTGACCGGCATCTGGCGGTAGCTCTTGATCTCGCGCCGCACCAGGTCCGTCACCACTTCCTCGTGGGTGGGTCCGAGGCAGAATTCGGCGTCTTTGCGGTCCTTGATGCGGAGAAGCTCCTTGCCGTACTGGTCCCAGCGCTCCGACTCCTGCCAGAGTTCTGCAGGGATGACGCCCGGCATGAGGATCTCGATGGCGCCGGCCCGGTTCATCTCCTCCCGGACGATATTCTCCACCTTGCGGATGGATCGAAGCCCCAGGGGAAGATAATTGTAGATGCCGGCCGCCAGCTTGCGGATCATGCCGGCCCTGAGCATGAGCCGGTGCGACACGACCTCCGCGTCGGCAGGGGTTTCCTTCACGGTGGGAATGAAATACTGTGAGTAGCGCATGGTGTATGCTTCCTTTGGCGATAAATTTGTAGACCCCTGTGCCTGCCCAATGAAAGGGCAACCACGGGGGGTTGCCCCTACGTTTCTTGAAATATCATGATGTGGGCAACATCACACCGAGGGCGGGTTGAAAACCCGCCTCTACAACAGTTCGCCCGCCATCTTCTCCACTTCTTCAACCAATGCGTCGGCCAGTTCGTTCTCCGGAACCTTGCGGACAATCTCTCCGTGCCGGAACAAGAGCCCCTCCCCCTTGCCGCCCGCGATACCCACGTCAGCCTCCCGTGCTTCGCCGGGTCCGTTCACCACGCACCCCATGACTGCCACGTTGATGGGCTTGACGATCTTCTGCAGGCGCCGCTCCACCTCTTCGGCTACAGGTATCAGGTCGATCTGGCAACGGCCGCACGTGGGGCATGAAACAAGATTGATGCCCCGCTGACGCAGGCCGAGAGCCTTGAGGATGCCGAACCCTACCCGGATCTCGTCCACCGGGTCGCCGGTCAGGGACACCCGCAGGGTATCGCCGATGCCGTCTGCCAGCAGGATTCCCAGGCCGACCGACGACTTGATCGTGCCGGAAAACGTGGTACCTGCCTCGGTAATACCTATGTGCAGCGGGTAATTTACCTGTTGCGACAGGAGACGATAAGCCTCCACTGTTTTCATCACGTCCGACGCCTTGAGGGAAATCTTGATCTGGTCGTAGCCCAGTTCTTCCAGGATTGCCACATGGCCCAAGGCTGATTCGACCATTGCCTCGGCCGTCGGGCGGCCATATTTAGCCAGGAGTTCCTTTTCCAGAGAGCCGGCATTGACGCCGATGCGGATCGGCACGAGACGCTCGGAAGCAGCCTTCACAACATCGGCGACTTTCCAGCGCTCACCGATGTTGCCCGGATTGATGCGCAGCCCGTCCACGCCCATTTCCAGGGCTTTCAGAGCAAGCTTGTAATCGAAATGGATATCCGCGATCAACGGGATCAGACAGCGAGCCTTGATATCGCCGAGAGCCTCCGCAGCCTGCATGTCCAGAACCGCGCAGCGCACCAGTTCGCAGCCCGCCTCGGCAAGACGCGCGATCTGGGACGTGGTGGCGGCCACGTCACGGGTATCGGTGCTGCACATGGACTGGACCGAACAGGGAGCCCCACCGCCGACGGCAACGCTGCCGATCCGTATCTGTCTGGTCGGTTTTTTCATAACGGGACATAGTAGCGAACGTATGGGGAAAAAGTCAAGGCGGGTTTGGGACACAGGCTCCGGGCTCCCTACAAACCCCGACATACATTGTCAATAATTTATTATACTGAACTAAACAATAATCATTGATTTTGTTGCGACAAAACTGTACCATCGGCAGTGTTCGGTATTCCGGAGAATATCCGCGAAGCCGTTTTCCGACAACGGTTTTCAATCCCCGACAAGAACAACGAGCGCGATTGAGGAGGCGACATGACCCTGGCTGACACTGGCAGAGATGGAAGCGGAAAAAAGCTCATGCACCTTTCCATCCCGGTGAGACTGGACAGGAGCACCATCACCCTCTGGAAAGCCGGCCGTTTCGGAACGGTCGCCATGCCGTGGATAAAGCTCCGCGTCATCGTTCCCTGGGATGCACAGGTCGAGGACTGCACTGTCACGGAAGTCAAAACTACCCTGCTGGCCAAAGGGCTGACCGTGGAGCCATGCCAGCCCTGGCAACCCGCCCCACCCGGCGCCAGATACCAGTGGGTTCCGCCGGACACATCGCTCTACGCTTCCAGCGCTGCCTGGCCTGCCGCCATGGCCCGATTCGCCGGGATCCGTCGCAGCGGCGGTTTCGCGCTGGCCGAAGTGAATCTCTGCCCCTTCCGTTACCGGCCGGGCATGTTCAGTCTCGAACTGGCAGAGCGGCTTGACATCATCCTCGTCTACCGCCGGACAGACGGGAAACCCGACAAACCGCGCTCATTCACCGAGCTGGCAAGCGAACGCAAACTGGCCGAGCGCATCAGGGGCATGGTCCTCAACCCGGAAGATGTTGATGTCCACCGATTTTTCAAGGATGGGATAGAGGTTTTGGATTACACGACCTATCCCGCCGTCGATTACGTCATTGTCACCTCGGATGCCCTCGCGGAACCCTTCCGCCACCTGGCCACCTGGCGAACCAGGCTCGGCCTCAATGCCAGAGTGGTGACCGTCGAAGAGATCAGTGCCGGCAGCGTGGCGGACACGGGCAATGCCTGCTTCCGGCTGACGTCAGGCTATCATGACGGCGGGACACGGGACGATGCAGAGGCAATCAGGAACTTCATCAAATGGGCACGCGTCAACTGGTCCACGGACTTCGTCCTTCTCGGCGGCGATACCAGCGTCATTCCAACCCGCCATGCGGCAGTCACCGGCCTCGGCTTCGATGGAGACATGCCTGCGGTGGCTGGCGCCCTCGACTACGGCCAGAACGTGGTCCGCTACCGGGACATCGCAACCCCGGACCTGTCCGTTCAGCATGCGACCTCCGCCACTGCTTCGACAACACTGCCGGGCAGCCTCCCGGCTGCTGTCCTTGACGGCAACGAGTCATCGTTCTGGCAGTGCGGCACCTCCGATGCGACGCCGTGGATCCAGCTTTCCCTTCACGCCCATGCACCCGTAAACTGCGTGAAACTGGGCTGGGGCGCCACCTTCGCCACGTCCTATGCCATCCTCGTTTCGACCGACGGCGTCACGTGGACCGAAAAGTACTCGACAACCTCCGGGACAGGGGGAACGGAAGAAATCAGGTTCGAATGCACCTCCGCAACGGCGCTGCGCATCCTCGTCACCAGCGGCCCGCAGTTCGCCCTCGCGGAAGTCGGGGTCCACGGGCCGGCCCGCGGCGCCTATCATGGAGCGGCATATCGTATCGATGACACGAGCACACGGCTCTACCTTACACAGAATCTCCTGAACCAGGTGGCCCCGCCGGACCCCAACCTGCCCGTCGAACAAAATATCAAACAAGGCAAATCCTATCTGTTGATCATAGCTGGAGACGCCGAGGGAACCCTGGTCCCCTTCGACGAAACATGCTCGGCCGCCAGACTCGGCTGGCGTTTCATCGCCGACCTGGCAGATGTCCCGGCAACCCCTTCCCCGACCCGCACGACCTTCATCGAGTTGTGCGGGCCCGTCATGTTTCATGGCCAGCCGTTCCTGTTCCTCACTGACGGCAACTACATGCCCACCGACCTGTACTACGCCGACATCGCTGCAGACCAGTATGTCCCGGCCGGACACCACGATTGGGATGCCGACTGCAACGGCATATACGGCGAACGTTATTCACGGGCGACAGACCGTGTCAACCAGTTTCCCGACATCTTCGTCGGCAGACTCCCGGTCAGGGAGCCTGCCGAAGTTGCTGCGCTCGTCGCGAAGATAACGCGCTACGAGCGCTTCCAGGACCCGGAAGGGTTCGAGTTGCCGGCTGATTTCGGCGTTTCGATTCTGCTCGGCTCCGAAAACCTGGGCGCAGTCGACGATCCCGTCCACCCCCTCGACCGGAGCGCCGTCGTCAGCGAACAGATCAGGCAGAATTTTCTGGACAGTGCGGCATCCACAGGCCAGGCACAGGCTGCCCCCTCCCGCTGGCTCTTCACCCGACGCTACCAGGACTATCTGCGTGTCCAGGCCCAGGGCCCTGATCTTGCGGAAGGCACGCGCGATGCCATTGTGGACGCCATAGAAGGCGGCAACAATGCCATTTCCCTTATCAGCCACGGGAATACCGATTACCTCTGCTTCATTAATGATTCCGGCATACTGAAAAACATGCTCAACAACCCCGGCATATGTTTCTCCTACGCGTGCCACACCGCCCGCTTCGACCTGGACTCCGGCCAGTCCATCGGGGAATGTGCGGTGCTCAATCCCCTCGGCGGCATGGTCGCCTACATGGGGCACAGTCGCATGGGATCTACCGGGGACGGTCCCCTGGCCTGCACGTTCTGGCAAGCCATGCCCTCCGCGGAGCGGTTGGGCGAGATGGCCGATGCCACGAAAACCCTCTTGCCCGTCTCCTGGGTCGGACAGATCTATGACTACAACCTTTTCGGCGATCCCGCCTTACGGGTCTGGAGCGACCGCCCGCTCCACCTTGACGTGTCGTGTGCTTCGACCATCTGCACCGGCCACCAGTCCTATTCCGTATCGGTTACCAG
This sequence comes from Geobacter sp. UBA5735, assembly GCA_002419385.1. GTDB lineage: Bacteria > Desulfobacterota > Desulfuromonadia > Geobacterales > Geobacteraceae > RPRC01. The sequence continues at coordinate 5,857 of DIFZ01000051.1, read as the reverse complement.
CGGCGGCAGGCCGGTACCCGATGCACTCGTCTGCCTCACCATGGAAGGCAGCCTCTTTACCACATGCAGGACCACTGCTTCCGGGAAAGCCTCGCCCATGATCACACCTTCAGTCGAAGGAACGATGCACCTCACTGTGTCGGGGAAGAACCTGATTCCCTATCTGGGAACCGTCAGGGTGAAAAAATGCGATCACGTGGTATGCACGTCAAACATCATCTGTGATCACAATCTCCTGACCTGTACCAGCAGACTGAGCTTCAACTGCAAACGTGAACTAGCCGCCTATTGTGTCTCCCTGAACGTATGCCCCAGTGTTTCCTCCGGCTGTCCTGCCATAGATCCAGGCGAGCCCGGAATCGACGACCTCCTGGAGCCCCTGGACAGGATCTGTGAAATCTGGGGGGGTTCGGGACCCTGGCCGGTTTGCGCGCATGGCAGAAGATCCGGACGTAATGGAGCAGATCGAACTGCTCCCGCTCCCTATCCGCAAACCCATCCGACTCATGCTCGAGCGGATCAGGAAGGATCGCAGCGGTGACTGAGCATCGGCCAGGCGGCAGCCCGGATACGACCGTCCCCTCTCTCTTCTCATTCATCGTCCTGAGGCCTGAACGATTCGGAGCGCTCGTTTTCAACCCGTACCTCGGCCTGGAGGGAGAACTGGACCCCGTGGAGTATTTCATTGCGCGCCTCTGCAACGGCGACACGACCTGCGGGCAGATAGAAGATGCCGTCCGCAGGCGCTTCGCCCTTTCCCCGGCCCAGGGCAGGAGGAAAATCGATGGCACCATGATGAAGCTGTCGCGCCTGTACGGGCTGGGGTTTGCACCAGGTGAACACCGGGGACGCGCTCACCTGCCGGACACCCCGGTGTTCCCCGACGCAGCCCCCAGCCTCTCTGCGCCCAGAAATGTGATCTGGGACATCACCTATGCCTGCAATCTTTCCTGCCCCCATTGCCTTACGGATTCAGGCGCCACACCCGGAAACGAGCTGGATACGCTGCAGGCCCTGTCGATCATCGACACCCTGGCAGAGGCGAAGGTCTTTTCAATCTCGTTTTCCGGAGGAGAGCCTTTCCTGCGACCCGATATCCTGACCCTGCTGCGACATGCGGCCGATCGAAACCTGGGAATGGACATTGCAAGCAACGGGCAGGCAATTCCCTCCCCGGTTCTGACCGGGATGCGGGAATTGCCCATAGTTCACATCCAGATCAGCATTGACGGTATCGGCCAGGCACATGACCGCTTCAGAGGGCGGAACGGGGCTTTCGAAGCTGCCTGCGCCACCATACGTCGCCTGCACGATGAAGGCATCGCAACAAGCATCAGCACCACCGTGACAGCGAAAAACGTCAGCATCGTCGATAAGCTCATCGATCTGGCTGTAGAATTGGGCTGCCGTGGCTACAAGGCCATTCCTTTCCTCCCGGCAGGGCGCGGCAGCCGCCATGCGACGCGTTTGAAACTTGACCGCACCATGCATCATCAGCTTTTCGCAACCCTGGCCCGCCGGAAGAAGGAACTCGAAGGAAGGCTCCTGGTCTCAACTGAAACCACCTTCCCGGAAACGTTCGGGAAAAATCACGAACAGGTCTGCGCCCAGGCAAGCATGGGATGCCGTGCAGGCTATGACACCCTGAGCATCGGTGCTGACGGGACAGCCTACCCATGCCCGTTCCTGCACCAGTTCCCTTTGGGCAATTTCCTCCGAACCCCTTTCAAAACCCTGTGGAACAAAGCCCCCGCACTGCGCATGCTCCGTGGTCTCACCAAACAGCAGCTGGCAAACCCATGCAAATCGTGCATGCACGCGCCCCATGTCTGCAAGGGGGGATGCCGAGCAGCAGCTTACCTGGAAAGCGGCGACATCCTGTCCGCAGACCCCAATTGCCCCGTTTCTCCTGACAGAAACAACCCCCCGTCAAAGAAGATTTGACAAAAACCTCCTTTTCCTTTCTAGTAGGACACATGAAAGTAAAAAAGACTGCCAAACGCAATGACATCGAACGGAAAAAAGCCGCAAACGCACCGCAGTCGAGACTGAAACCGAAGGTCGGCCAGGTTCTCGACCTGACCATAACCACCCTCGATGAAGAAGGTTTCGGCCTGGCGCTGCATGAAACAACCAGGATCCGGGTGGCCGGCGTACTGCCGGGCGAAACGGTACGGGCGAAAGTCACCTTCTCCGGCCAGCGGGACACCTTTGCCGAGACATTGAAGATCCTGCGGCACTCGCCGGACCGCCTGGCGCAGATCCCCTGCAGCCTGGGAAACGCCTGCGAAGGATGTCCCCTCATCCAGATGAAGTACCGGGCCCAGCTGGACTGGAAAAAGAACCTGGTCGAAGGCGCCATGAGACGTTTCCCGTCACTTCGGGCAGCAGAAGTCAGACCTCCGGCCCCGTCGGCCAAGCCCTTCGGTTACCGCACCACGGCCAAACTGGTGATCTCGGGCAGGTTCGCCTCCCCCGTCATCGGCATCTACCGCCGCAACAGCCACCAGGTCATGGATATCGGCGACTGCCCGCTCCACCATCCCCTGGTCAACCGCATAGCCCTTGCTGTCCGCGAAGGGATCATCAAGGGAAAAGTGCCGATATACAATCCGAAAACCCGCAACGGCCTGCTCCGCTACCTGGCAGTCCGCATTTCGGAGCTGGAAAACCGCGCCATGGTGGTCTTCGTAACCAGCGAGCGGAGTTACAACGAGATCCACCACCTGGCAAAGCACCTCCAGGCAAAAGTACCGGAAGTAACCGTAGTCTGCCAGAACGTCAACAGCTCGGCCGGCAACGTCATCATGGGAGACCGCGACTACTTCGTCACGAAACAGCAGACCCTCACCGAAGCCGTCGGTGACGTCCGTTTCTCCATCTCGCCACGGTCGTTCTTCCAGGTGAACAACGACGGCGCACGGACCATCTACGGGCAGGTCAGGGAATGGGCGGAACTGGCCGGCAACGAAAGGGTCGTCGACGTCTACTGCGGCGTCGGTGGGATCTCCCTTTACCTCGCCTACGGTGCACGAGATGTCATCGGTTTCGAATCGGTGGACGCCGCCGTGGCAGATGCGGAAAAGAACGCCCGCCTGAACGGGCTCCGCAACTGCCGTTTCGAAGCGGGCGATGCGGCGGAACTGCTCGCGGAACTGCAAGAAGATGGTGGAGAGGTGGACCTGGTGGTTCTGAACCCGCCGCGCAAGGGCTGCGACGAGGACGTGCTGAAAAGCGCCGCGGGCCTGAATCCACAGCGGATCATCTACGTATCCTGCTCGCCCCAGACCCTGGCCCGCGATCTGAACATCCTGGCGGGACTCGGCTATGCCACCCGCGCGGTCCAGCCGGTGGACATGTTCCCCCAGACGACCCATGTCGAAAATGTGGCGCTGGCGGAAAGAACATCAGAAGGGGTTCACGCCGTGATTACGAGTTCAGAATAGCGGGAGAGGAGCGCGTCAACGGTAAGGAGGCGAAGCGGTTCCGCGAGAGCCTGGGCAATGAGAATCCGGTCAAAAGGGTCTTTATGGTGGTCAGCAAGCCCTGTAAGCGCAAGCGTATGTTCCGGAGTTATGGGCAAAGGCTCGAAACCGCTTTCCCGAATGCCGGCCACGAGATCGGCAGGGTCAGCCTCCAGTTTGCCAAGGCCTATTTTGATGATGGCTTCCCAGAGGGATGCAGCGCTGACGTGGACTATCGACGCCGACTCGATGATTTTCCTGGCAGCCGGTGAAAGAAGCGGGGAGTCTTCGAGCCACCAGAGATAGATATGAGTATCCAGCAGGACCCTCATGCTCCCGCCTCGAATGAAGCCACTATTTCATCTGAAAGAGGCGTATCAAAGTCCTCCGACACTTTTATTCTCCCCTTGAGAACTCCCGGCTTTCGAGCGCATTTGCCGCCCGTGTAAGGGACAAGTCGCGCCAACGGCTTATTGCCTCGGGCTATGACAATGTCTTGCCCCTCAAGAACCTCGTCCAGCAGCCGCGAAAGATTGGTTTTCGCTTCATGTGTATTGACGACTACCATTCGAACACCCCCACCAAATTAGTTTAAGTTAGTTTACTTTACCGGGGCTGCATTGTCCAGCGCCAATCCGGTACCCCTTTTCGGCAATCATCTTCTTCAGGGCGCTGATTCTGTCTTCGGGATGGGGGTGGGAGGCAAGGACATAGGCCGCTTTGCCGCCCGATTCCCCGGCAAGGCGGGAGAAAATGCCGGTGGCGCCGCCCGCATGACCGTAGCCGGCCACCAGCAGATCGAGACCGAAGACATCGGCGTTTCTCTCCTGCCGTTGGGAGTAGCGCATCTCCAGGCCGTGGACCAGATTGGTGGCACAGCTGGCGGCGGCACTGTCCCTGCCGAAGATCATGGCCACTGCCAGGGCGACGCCGAGTCCCCGGCCCAGGCCGCGCAAGTGGTCGCGGTGGGCGAAGTGGCCCAGTTCGTGGCCGAGGACCATGGCCATTTCATTTTCTGACCGCACCTGCTTCAGGAGCCCTAAAAAAACAACGATCCGGCCGCCCGGCAGTGCCAGTGCGTTAACCGTGTCATTTTCGGCAACGGTAACGGAAAAGTTGTAGCGTCGCAGGGGAGAATCACCAGGGAGAACAGCCAGCAGATGCCGCAAGACGCGGGTGACGGAGGGATTGTCCCGGTGGGCCTGTTGGCTGAGAAGGCGATTGCCGGCCCAGATTTCGACATCAATGGGCACCCGGGGGATGACCAGCTCAGCAACGAGGAACAGACCGAGCCAGATGACGGCAATAATGGCGGCAAGCCCACCGGCAAGCCAGGCCAGCTCGACTAGGGGATGGCCGCCGGAAACGTTGACGTTTTCGGAAAGTTCCTTGGGGGTGTATTTCATGAAAGGTTCAATGTAATTGCCGTACCATAGGCAATCACCTCCACGCTTCCCAGCCTGCCTTTCTGGTTTGCGGCATTGCCTATGGTCGCCGTTTCCAGGCGGAGGTTGACGACCATGTGGGCTCCTTTGCCCATAGCCTGCTCCTTCATGCGCAGGATTGCCTCGCGCCGTGCCCGGTCCACCAGCGATTCGTATGCCTTGACCCTGCCGCCGACGATACTGCGCAGGATGCCGAGCAACCGCTTGAAATAGTCTATGGAGATTACCGCGCTGCCGGAAACGAGAAAAGCCCTGCCCACCCGCCCCTCGGAAAAGTACGCTTCGGCATTCATCACCTGGAACTTCAACTGCTCCCGCTCCCGCCGGATGATGGACGAATAGTGCCTGCGCTCCGCAGAGGACCCCGCCACGTAACCCAGTGCCACAAGCCCGACAAATACGATCAGATTCAGGTTATTCAGGATAGTTTCCATGGCTCGCCCCGCCTATTCGACACGGACGGCGGTGCCGTAGGCGAACAACTCGGCGGCGCCCTGGGCAACGGACGACGTCGCAAAGCGGACATTGACCACGGCATTGGCGCCCAACTGCCGTGCCTGCTCCGTCATCCGCCGTGTCGCCTCCTCCCGGGAATCCTGCAGCAGTTCGGTGTAGCCCTTCAGTTCGCCCCCCACCAGATTTTTCAGGCTGGCCATGGTATCCCGGCCGACATGCTTGGCGCGTACCGTGCTGCCCTGGACGAGGCCGAAATGTTCAACGATTTTTTTGCCGGGAACAGTGTTGACGTTGGTAAGAATCATAAGTGCTCCTTTTCGAAATAGGGTAGCGAGAGCGCAAGTTGGGTGATTCTAATTGTTTGATTGCTGAAAAGTAAAGGAAAAAATATATTTGCCCGATCTGATCAGGGGTGATATAAAAGCGGCAGGTTCTCCACCACGTTTGAGGATAGATGGTATGATAATGTTGATGGCCCCGCAAAAGCTCACT
>DIFZ01000069.1 GCA_002419385.1 Geobacter sp. UBA5735 | reverse complement strand
GTTTTTGCCAGCTGCGAAAGTTGAGATTTATCTCTTCTCCGAATGATCTTCACAGAGAAAGGGAAATCGTTCGAAGAGTTACAAAGTCAGTTGACGATGATATCGGGGATGAACTCAATGTCACTCTGAAGACCAAGGATTGGGAATCTCTCCCGCCTGCTGCTGAGAAAGCGCAAGAGTACATAAACTGCAAAATTGGAGATTATGATGTTTATGTTGGAATCATGGGAAACAGGTTTGGTACGAGAACGGAGAAAAGCGAATCCGGCACGCAAGAAGAGTTTGAAAGAGCATACGCCGCCTGGCAGTCATCAGGAAAACCGGAAATAATGTTTTATTTTAAGGCGGGCAACAAAACGCCTGTCAATGCGACTGAAGCGGAACAGTTGCTGAAAGTGCTGAGATTCCAGGAAGATTTGAGTGCAAGAATATTCTGGAAGAACTATCTTGACCCGGCGGATTTTGAGAGAAAATTCAGAGAGGATCTGGAAGCCAAAATCAAGGAAGCTGTTCTCAGATCCAATAAAAGCGGAACGACCGAAAACCTTACCGGTATGCTGCGGGCAGTTCCTTCATTTTATTGAGATAATGGACATGTCAGATGGCTGGAAAACTTCCCTAATCAATTCTTCATTCAGTCCCGGGGCTGATGGTGGCGAGCCGAGGTTCGATCGTGTACGCATCCCGACGACGAGCGGATGGACGAGAAGAAATACTGCCGAAGGCATGGTCGGGGAAACTGACAAGGAAGCAATTCAGGACAATTTTGTCTATTTCATCAAGGATCCCATAAGGCCGTTCGGTATACAGATAGGTGAATCCAGGTCAAAACGGCATCTGGGCAATCCAATGGCAATTCCGGACCTGACCAACCTTGACTTGAAAAGCATCAAGAACATGTACCCGTTTCTTCAAGTTACCGGGTTCAAATGGATAAGAATGGTTCTTGCCGAACTTTCAACGGATCCCAAGATCCTGCAGTATATCCACGATACAGACCCCGATCCGCATGTAAAAACAATCGCTTCAAAGAATCCTTCAGCTTCCAGCGAACTGCAGAAAGAGGAATGCATATTCTGCAAGGATGCTTTTCTTAAAGACCGCATGCTTCCATCCGCGTCCAGTCTGACCCGCATAATCAAGAATGACTTTCCTTTTGGACCGTATTTTCATTATATAGCTTTCCCGGCGAGGGCGATACACGCTTGGGAAGAGCTTGAAATGATTGATATTTACGATCTTAATCTTACACTCTGGAGATACCTGCAGCACCAGAAGTCCCAGGCGGTATGGTTTCCTGAGCCCTCGGGAGTTCACATCGGCCTCAACTCAACAATACGGCACCTAGTTATAGGAACAAAGACTCTGACATCGGCTGGTGCGAGTATTCCCCATATCCATAAGCAGGCTTGGGGCATGGCGCAGGGTGCCAACAGCCTGGGAAGCCATTTGAATCATCTCTGTCGTCACTATGAGCCCTCTTGCGACTATCTTGCTTCATATCTGAAATTCGTTAAAGAAAGGGGAATGGTTCTTTTTGAAGACGATCAGGTGGCGCTTTATGTTCCGCTTGGACAGATTTCCATACATGAAATGCAGATTATGGTAAAGAGGGCGGGTGCGTGCAATTATCTGTCGCTTTCAAGAGAGGAGATCAAATCCATATCGAAGGCCGAGGCTGTGGCAATTCTATTTCTTGAAGAACTGGGTATCAAGAGCTTCAACGAGATATTGATCAATTTGCCGTTTGAAGAAAACAGCACTTACTTCAGGCTGATCATCTGTTTCCTGACACGTGAGGTCGATATTGCGGTTTCAGAGCTGAATCAGCTTTTTGTCGTTGATAAGCATCCGGAGGATACGGTTAGTATTCTGGGGCCCATAAAGGAAATGGTCTTGCAGTCAGTAGAGGATGCCGCGGCGCGGATAGCTGGTTTTCACAAATAACCAAAGCCCTTGCAGCAGCTATTTTCTGCTCGAATGAAAATGGTAAAATGCTGGTCCGGTTGTTGACTTGGAAGCATCTTCCCTTAATCTGATGTTAGGGCATCATTCAGGCTTGCCGGATGGAGGGAATCAATGCCGGAGTCTTCAACTGCTGAGGATCTGATCCGTTGGCTGCAGGCGGGAGAAGCGGCTCCTTTCCTGGCAGCGTCTCCCAATGCTCATCCCGTGTTTCTGGTCCGTGAAAGATCGGCCGTGATCAGGTATCTGGGCGAATCGGGAGTATCCGTAAGGGGAGGGTTGTTTCCGCTGGGCCACGTCGTCGTGACGGTTGTCGCTTTCCGGGTGGGCCGTCATTTCTTCAAGGAGTACACGGTATGGTTGGACTACCATGATCCGTCCACGGCGGGGATGTTCCCGGCCATGTCCGGCAGTGAATATCTTTGTTTCTTTTTTCACGGGGACAACTGCCGCCGCGAGAAGACGATTATTGCGGCCAATCCGCTCACCGCTTTTTTTGACAAGGCGATCCAAAGAATCCAACCGCTTCCGTGCTGGACCGGGGAGCACTTCAAAGCAGCAGTGTCACGAATCCTCAGCCGCTATCCGACGCCGGTACAACTGTGGGAAGTCCTTGCAGCTCCATTGCTGGCTAACTGAGCATCGGGGACAGGTTGATCATTAGAGCTGTCAGCAGTGGGCAGCACGTCTGTACGACAGGAGGTGAAATGTCATGACGCTGGAAATGGTCCGGTCCATGCTCGCTTGGTGCACCTTTATCGACCTGGGAGTGCTCGTCCTCTGGTTTCTGTTTTTCACCATGGCCCACGACTGGATGTACCGGCTCCACGGGAAATGGTTCCGGATGGAGATGGAAGCATTCGATGCGATCCACTATAAGGGGATGGCGTTTTTCAAGATAGGGATACTGATCTTCAATCTGGCGCCGTATCTTGCCCTCAGGATCATCGGATGAATGACCTGCCGTTCCCGTAGTGAAGAGGACTGCCGGTGCTGTGATCCTGCCAGACCGGTTCAATGGAGGTTCCGCAACTCGTTTTCGGCAGAGGACAGAACTGCCGAGAGCTCGTCCCGGAACCGCTCCATGACGGGGTGTGGGTTTTCTCCGTCATTCTTCAATGCTGTTTCGAGTTCCCTGGCAATTTCCAGCAGAGAATCGGCGGCCAGCACACCCGCGATGCCTTTTACCGAGTGGGCAATGCGACCTGCATTGCCGAGTTCTCCGGAATTGACCGAATCCATCACGTGATCTGCGTCTGCCCCGTATTCTGCAACGAATCTCCTGAGAAGTTCGCGGTACAGGGAACCGTCGCCGCCGACCCGGCGGATGCCTTCCTCAATGTCGAGACAGGGTCGGCGTGGGCAGATGGCGGGAATTCCGGCAGTCGGTGACAGAGGCTCTTGCATGTGGACAGGATTTTCCCGTGCAGGCTGCAGATATCGGCGGACGGTAGTGACCAGCGCGTCGGACGCGAACGGCTTTTCCAGGCAGCCGTTCATTCCCGATGCGAGTATTTCGTCCCTATCCTGTCCCGGCACACCTGCCGTGAACGCAAGCATGGGGAGCCTGTCAGTTCCGGACTTGTCCAGTTCGCGAATGAGACGGGTTGCGCACAGGCCGTCCATGACCGGCATCTGGATATCCATAAGCAGCAGGTCAAAGTCGTGCGTTTTTGCCAGCTCCAGTGCCTGCAAGCCGTTTTCGGCCTCTGTAACGACGAAGCCGGCCTGTTCCAGTGTGGCCGACGCCAGCAACCTGTTGACCGGATTGTCTTCTGCAAGGAGGATTCTCTTGCCTTGAAGCTGCGTGTCTCCCACAGTGCACTTCCCCATCACAAGGCCCGCTCCTGTTGGCCAGCGCTTCCGCATGAAAGTTAGGTTTTTTTGGAAAAAACTCCCTTCTTCTTATCGGCAAGCCGACGCTGATCTTGAGAGGTTCATGCAGGGTCGGGCGGCTGATCTGTCCCGGGCTTTGTGCCGTTTTGGACGTGGGAACGGTAAAAGTCAATGACACGGGAAAGTTCCCGTTGGAATTGTTCCAGAACAGAATCGCTGCAGGCCCTGGTGCACTTCAATTCCAATTCAACCCGTGCAGCCGCTGACTGCAAAGGTCCGGCAGCCAGCAGACCGGCGATCTCCCTGACGCCATAGGCGATATACGCTGCCTTGCTGAAGTTTCCGGTCTCCGTTTCCATGCGGATTACTGCTCCCTTTTCCCGGTATTCGAGGACAAACCTCCGCAGCAGCTCCTCATAGAGCGCGCGATCACCCCCTACCAGGCGTATTCCTTGCGCTACATCCAGGGGGTGGCATGTTGCGGGAAGGCAGCCGCCGCTTTGCTGGCAGGAAGAAACCTGGCTTGCGCCGTCCTGCCCGTTCTCTTCATGCAGGCAGAGGAAACGATGAATTTCCCGCAACACGGTTTCCGGTTTGAATGGTTTCGAAATGTGGCTGTTCATGCCGGCGCGGGTACTCATTTCCACGTCCTCCATGCTGACATTTGCGGTAATGGCCAGTATGGGCAGGGAACGGATACCGGGCCGGTCAAGTCCGCGAAGCTGCCGGACGGCCGTGAGACCGTCCATTTTGGGCATCTCGATATCCATCAGGACAAGATCGAAATCGGTCCGGGAGACGGCTTCCACCGCTTCGGCGCCATTGCAGACTGCCGTGACGCACAGGCCGGCATGAGCCAGGAGCTCCACGAGGATGTCCCTGATAGCGGAGTTGTCATCCGCGACAAGTATCCGTTGGCCGGCAAACCCCGTGGAGGCTCCCCCGGACGGCATGTCAGATGCCGGTCCTTTTTCAGGAGTGCCTGCGGCCGTCTTATAGTCGTCTGGTCTGCTGCTCACTATGTTTACCTCTTTCAGCGTCGGTCATGAGCGCCCTTGTTTGGGTCTCAGGATACCGTGAACCATGCAGCGGCTTCTTCCAGTTCCGCAAGCCTGCCCGCAAATGTTTCAGCGTTGCGAAATTGACGCAATCTGTTCATTATCATTGAGTGTCCTTCCGAAGCACACAACGCCCTGTGCTGTCCTTTTATCAGCAGCCTCTGTGCCAAAACATAACTATCAATAAATACGGGGTGTTGGATGTGGGAGGGTGGCACCGGTGTCCTCCCGGGGGACAGGTTGTATCCAGGAGGGACGGTGGACCGGCAGCGGATGGCAGATGGGGGACTCAGGTGCGATAATAGGCCTTGCGGGTTACATGCAGGAGTTTGGCGGCCTTTGACTTGTTGCCTCTGCACCGTTCGAGAGTGATTTCCATGATCTGACCGGTCAGGGCCTCCAATGAAAGCTCATCATAGGGGATTGATAGCTCGTAGGAGACGGTGTTGCCCTCTGCGGGACAGGCCCGTCCGGATGCTGGGGAGTGGTGAATGCCGAGATGATCGGGATCAATCATCCCGTTGTCGGTGAGAATGGCCGCACGCTCCATGGAATTGCGCAATTCCCGCACATTGCCGGGCCAGTGGTAGGCGAGCATGGCATCCATGGTTTCCGGCGAAATTCCATGCAGCGGTTTTCCCAGATGCTGGCGCAGTTTGGCGAGCACGTGTTCACAGAGAAGCGGGATGTCTTCCTTCCGTTCCCGAAGTGGCGGTATGGAGAGTGGAAACACATTGATCCTGTGGTAGAGGTCCTCGCGGAAGCTGCCGGCGGCCACCAGGTCGGCCAGGTTGCGGTTGGTGGTAACGATGACGCGGCATTCCGCAGGCACCGGAGTGTTTGTACCGATCTTCTCGAACACCCGCTCCTGAATGACACGGAGCAGTTTTGCCTGGAGCGGCAGCGGCATGTCCCCGATTTCGTCCAGGAGCAGGGTTCCGCCTTTCGCTGCGCTGAATTTTCCCTCCCGGTCGCGATCGGCGCCGGTGAAGGCTCCCCGGACGTGGCCGAACAGTTCGCTCTCCAGCAAGTTCTCCGGAATTGCGGCGCAATTGACTGCAATGAAGCTGCCGGGGAGACCCTTCCCAGCGTAATGAATCGCTCTGGCCACCACCTCCTTGCCGCAACCGCTTTCGCCGTAAATGGCGATGGTGGTCTGGGGAGAAGACACGACCTTCGACGCCAGTTCCAGGACCTGCTTCATGGCGGGATTGACAGTGACGATGCTCTGGAAAGTGAATCTTTCCCTGAGCATGCCGGTGATCTGCTCGTTTTCCCTGATGGCATGAGTATAGGAAAGCGCCCGCTGGATCGTTATCTGCAGGTCATCAGGATCATAGGGCTTCTCGAGGTAATCGAATGCTCCCCGGCGCATTGCCGTGACCGCGCTTTCGACGCTGCCGTGGGCTGTTATGACGATGATCGGCAGGGAGGGATACAGCGATTTCACCTTCTCTGTCAGTTGCAGGCCATCCATGTCCGGCATCATCAGGTCGGAGATGATCAGGTCGACGTGCTGTTTTTCCAGAATGGACAGCGCCTCCGTGGCGCTGGACGCGGTGAGAGGGGTGAACCCTTTCTCTCGCAGATGATTCTCGAGCAGAAAAAGGAAAATTGACTGGTCGTCTACGGCAAGGATCGAAGGGCTTTTCATGGTCAATTCATTCTCCGGCTCGTCTTCCGGAAGTACGAGGCTCGTGCCGGATCGGCTTTTCGGAGGAAAAAGTACGATATGCTCTTTGCTCTTACTCTATTCATTCATATCGGCGGAAAATTGATAAAATTTAGAAGTTCTATGTATCCGGGGTGCTCGCAAAGGACGGGTACCGTCAGCTCGTAACGGAAAGGAGGGCCAGTCGGCCCTCCCGGTTTATGGTTTACGCTATCTGTTGCTGCTTGAGTTCAGCGTTCCTGTCGGATGGCGTCAACGCCTATATCCTCCCTGCCTCTTCTCCGGGACGGTGTTTGCTGCCGGCTGTCCTTCCTGGTTCCGGGTCCCGGCGTCCTCACCCTGCTGCTGTTTGATGACCTTTTCCTGTGTTCTGTCCTGCTTTGCAGAATTCTGTTTGTCATGCCGTATCGTCTCGGCCCCGGGTTGCCGGACAGCCGGTGCGGGAGCCGCCTGTGGTGTCTGCATGCGCGGCTGTGCCGGAGCAGCGGGGACAGGTTGCGGTGCCTGGGGTGTCTGCACCCGAACCGGCGGTTTTGATGCCGTCTCGCGTATCCTGTTGACGCTGCGGGGTTGGGGCTGGTTCGCAGGCTGCCGTACCGTATCGGCCGGCTGAACGTTCGGCGCCTGGCGTTCGATCCTTGCGGGTTGGCCTTGGGGCTGTACCGGGGAGGCCGGGGCTATGGAACGGTTGCGCAACTGCCGGTCCTGTGCCGCGGGCTGCCGGACAGCCGGTGCGGGAGCCGCCTGTGGTGTCTGCATGCGCGGCTGTGCCGGAGCAGCGGGGACAGGTTGCGGTGCCTGGGGTTTCTGTACCCGAACCGGCGGTTTTGGTGCCGTCTCGCGTATCCTGTTGACGCTGCGGGGTTGGGGCTGGTTCGCAGGCTGCCGTACCGTATCGGCCGGCTGAACGTTCGGCGCCTGGCGTTCGATCCGCTCTTTTCTCACTTCTTTTTCCGGGCTGCTGGTCCGTTCCGTTTCCCTGTAGTGTTCCGGTCTCTGCTCATGCTGCAGACGCACTGGCTCTTCCCGTTTGATGAGCTTCATTTCCCGGGCCGGGCGGCCGGGCGTGAAGACCGAGCCCTGGTGATCGGTGACCACCCGCCGTTGCTGTTTGAGGGTGTCCACCCTGGTTGCCCTCAGACGGTCCGGTGGAAAATGGTTCCTCTGTATCTGCTTGATCGCTGGCGACAGCGTTGCGCGCGACGGTTTGTACGTCGGCGGCCCTATCGACACATCCCTGCGGGCGAAGGGGTTTTCCTGCATGCGGAAATTCACTTTCTTCCCGGTCAGGAACGTGTCCCTGTGCTGCACCGAAACCGCATTCCGCACGTTGATGTTGCGGAAACTCAGGTTAAAGCCTGCATAGCCTGCGGAAAATCCGGTCACGTCCATGCTTCCCGGGCCGTAGTGCCCATACCCGTAATAGGTGTCGGCCGGTGCCAGCGGCACCCACGAGACATACTCGGGAGTATGGACCCAGCCCACGTAGCCCGGAGACCAATGCGCCTGGCCGCGCCGTGGCGGGATCCAGCACCACCCTGAAGTGCGGTGATGGATCCATCTGCCGTAATGGTAGGGTGCCCATCCCCAGTGTTCTCCGGATATCCAGACATAGTTTCCGCCGATCCATACCCATCGGCCGATGCGGTACGGCGCCCAGTCAAGGGAAAAAGCCGCCATGGGCGACCATACGTAGCCATAATCGGAGGTATACAGCCATCTGCCGTTGGCTTCGAAATCTGTCGCGTAATCACCGAGTTCTTCAGGCAGGTAGCGCAGGCTCTGGCCGGCGTCCGCCAGTTTCCGGTCGCGGTCCGTGTTCCAGTCCGCCCATTCGTCCGGCGATCCGAGCGGCAGGATTTCAGCCGCGAGATTCGCCTCGATCCTCAGGGTGGTGCCGGCATCCACGCGAGTCTTGCCATCGCGGGATTCCGCATATGCGTATCCAGCGAGAACCGAGAGGTCGGTGGCGCCGTTTTCGGTTACGTCGATCATGACGATCGTACTGTCACTGAAGGACACGGAACTCAGCGGGGTGTCAATCTGGATGTGACCGATGCCTGAGTTGCGGTTGTTGATATACGTTCTTCCACCGCTTACATATAATTGGAGGGAGTCCTGCTCCAGGGAGAGGATGTCGAGGGATGTGTCAGCATCCAGCCTGACCGCCACTCCGCCCAGGATCTGCACTTCGCTTCTGCCGCCGGGCGGCGCCCAAATCCGGTCACCTTCCTGGAGCGGGGTATTCACGGTCGCGGGGAACCAGTCTTCCGTACCCTTTGTGTTGATCTGGACGTCATTCTCCATGTAGCTGATACGCGCGCGTTCCAGGTTCTGGGGGAATGCGGCGGCTGGGATCAGGGCCAGCGCCAGCAGAATAAGCGTCGTTACGGTTTTGCCCATGGCATGTGCTCCTTTTCATCTATCCGGCAGGTTGCGGCGACTGTGCGGCATCATCCGTCAAAGCCTGTCATTTATGGTCTTTTCCCGTTTCTCGTCCGAATAATAACTTGTCTCGTTGTAGTAAGCGTCCAGTGCTGGCCAAGGTTGACGTCCCTACCCGTGTTTCGGGGTTTTTCATGTTGTGGAGAGCGTTGGCGCGCGTTGACTCGTTTTCGTTCCCTGCTATCCTGTATCACATGCGGCTCAGGCGGCATTATGAAATATCCAGAGGGAACGGGCAAGAGATACCATGGCGGCATGCGCGATTCGCGGGACACAAGAGAAGGAACTCGACCAGCTTTTTTTCCCGAAAAGAGTGGCCCTGGTAGGCGCTTCGCCGGATGAGGCGAAGCTGGGCAGCATCGTGCTGAGAAACCTCATGGCCATGAAGGGCAGCATCTACCCCGTCAACCCCCGTTATGACGAAATCCTGGGACGTGCCTGCTATCCATCGGCCAGTGCACTGCCGGAACCGGTGGATCTCTCCGTCATCATGCGCCCTGCCGTCGAGGTGCCGGGAATCCTGGCGGAACACCGCGGCAAAGCCCGTTTCGCTCTCATCGTCAGCGCCGGTTTCGCCGAGACGGGCGCTGACGGCCTCCAGTCGGAGATCGTTCGCATCGCCGCGGAAGCCGGGGTGCGGCTCGTGGGCCCCAATTGTCTGGGCGTCTTCAACCCTTCCCACCGGCTGGACACCATGTTCCTGCCCCACCACTGCCTGAAGCGGCCCAAGCGGGGCAATGTGGCGGTTGTTTCCCAGAGTGGCGCCATGATGATCTGTCTCCTGGATGCCGTCAGGGTTGCCAATGCGGGAGTCTCACGGGCCGTCAACTACGGCAATGCGGTGGACCTCGATGCTCCCGAGGTTTACGAATACCTGGCAGACGACCAGGGCACCGCGGTCGTGGTTTCCTACCTGGAATCGGTCGGCGACGGGCGGCGCTTCCTCGAAGCGGCGCGATTCCTGTCGCAGCGCAAGCCGCTCTTGATCCTGAAGGCGGGAAAGGGGGCGGGTGGCAGCGCGGCAGCCTTCTCCCATACCGGCAGGCTCGCCGGCAACTACCAGGTGTTCCATTCGCTGCTGGCTCACTGCGGCATCCGGGAGGTGGCCGGTTTCGATGAGATGATGGATGCGGCCAAGACGGTGTCCTATCAGCGGCCCGCTTCCGGGACGCGGGTCTGCATCATCACCAACGGCGGAGGCTCGGGCGTTCTTGCAGCGGACGAGTGCGCGCGGCACGGGCTGCAGCTCGCCGGACTGCCGGACGACGTGCGCAGCAGGCTCAAAGACGCGCTCCCTTCGTTCTATACCGTGGCCAATCCCGTCGATCTCACCGGGCAGGTGCGCGACGACGATTACCGGGATGCCCTGTTCGCCCTGCGGGACCATTTCGACGGGTTCGTGGTCATCGCCTTGACCGGAGTGGCTGGCGTGACCCTCAGGCTCGCGGACCATCTCCGCGAATTCCGCTCAGCAGTTCCCAAGCCGCTGGTGGTGCACATCGCCCAGGGCGGGGTGGCGCCGCGGCTGACCCGGCTGCTGGAGCGGGCCGGCATTCCGGTCTACCCGTCGCCCGAACGGGCGGTCCGCGGGCTTGCCGCGCTGCTCGAAGGGGAAATCAGCCATGGATAGGAGCGTCATGCTGAATGACTTTCTCCGCTCACCCCGGGGGACAAGGGCCCTGCCTGAACACGCAGTCAAGGGATTCCTCAGGCAGTGCGGTATCCCGGTTCCGCGAGGTGTATTCGTACCGCGCGGTGCCCCGCTCCCGGACCTTTCGCCGCTGGGTTTTCCCCTCATTGCCAAGGTTTCCTCGTCACAGATCCGCTCCAAGAGCGACGTGGGGGGGGCTGCGTTTCGGGTTGGCCGACCAGCAGGGGGCCGAGGCGGCAATCGTGCAGCTCATGGCTATCGAAACGGCTGAAGGCGTCCTGGTGGAAGAGCAGGCGGCTCCCGGCGTCGAGGTGATTGTCGGCGGCATAACCGATTCCCAGTTCGGCCCGGTGGTCATGTTCGGCCTGGGCGGTGTCTTCGTGGAACTGTTCCACGACGTGGCCTTCGCCCCGGCTCCCATGACCCGCGACGATGCCTTCAAGCTCATGCCCCGCGTGACCGCCTACCGCCTCCTCACGGGCTACCGGGGCAAGCCGCCCTGTGACTTGGACTCCCTCGCTGATATCCTCGTCATCATTTCCGAACTCATGGCCACCGGGCTCCTGGAGGAGATTGACCTCAACCCGGTAACCGTCTATTCCCGCGGAGCCTTGATCCTGGATGCGAAGATGCTGGTGGCTCAAGGCTGATTGCCGGTGCTTGATCCTTGTGCCCTGTGCCTTGCGCCTTCATGCTTCAGCCTTCAGTCTTAAATCCTGCTTCAAAACAAGATTCTCCTCCAGCCCTCAGTTTTGAGCCTGCATTCTCAGATGGTCAACAATGTCAACCTTCGACAACTCTGTTGGCGACTTGTTCTTCAGAAACCACTGAAAACCTGATGTGGCGATGTTTCCCGATAGCCGGCAGCAGTATGCCTCCGCGCAACCCCTTGGTTTCCTTGTCAGAACGAAAAAATCCTCGTTTCCGAATTGGAAACTGCATTCATGTCGATCCGGAGTTTCCGGATAGACACGAGTTAAGAATCGCAGACTATTTGCGCAGCCATTTCCTCTATTCGCTGTGTAGACTGATGGGTATTCCTGGGTGAGGGGTGAGCAAGATGCTTGGTGAGGATGAAGTCAGGAGTGGAATTCTCCTTTGACTTCAATCATGAGCGGGAGTATATTTCGCAAGGATTTGACAACGAAAAACGGCGAGATGGAATGTTGATTTTTCAACGCTCAGCGAACGATTTGACATGTTGAACATCTACTTGAAATGTTATATTTCTTATGGTTACGTCAATATAAGAAATTGTGTGTAAAATTGGTGGTTGAGCAGGGGCTCAACAATAAGTAGTTGATGGGTTAATACGCTGATATTTGCAATCGGACGAGCTTAATTTTTCAATCAGCCGAACGAATAGCTTTCAATCAGCCGAAAACTGTGCTAGCCTTTCCCCTATGAATGAGACCATCTTTTATCCCCGCTTCATCCAAGAGCGGATGCACGAAGCGCTGGCCGACTCGCCGGTTGTGCTAATACATGGACCGCGCCAATGCGGAAAGAGTACGCTTGCACGCAAAATCGGCGACCTTGAGGGATACGTCTACCTTACCTTTGATGACGATGTGTTACGTGCTGCCGCCAGCGCCGACCCGATGGGCTTTGTCGGCGATTTGAGCGGCAAGGTTATTCTGGATGAGGTGCAGCGGGTGCCTGAGCTGTTTACCTCTCTAAAGGTTACGATTGATCGTGATCGCACCCCTGGGCGCTTTATCCTGACCGGTTCGGCCAATGTGCTTCTCCTGCCGACACTGGCCGATTCACTGGCTGGGCGCATGGAAATCCTCCGGCTGCACCCCCTGGCACAGACAGAACTGGCAGGCGTCAGGGGGCATTTTCTGGACAACCTGTTCAACGCAAATTTTACGCTTGATTCCCATCCACGTCTGGGTATAGAGCTGGCGGAACGGATTGTTGCCGGCGGGTATCCGGCGGCCCTGGCGCGTTCGACGCCGCGTCGCCGTTCAGCCTGGTATCGCGATTACATTGAAACCCTTGTGCAACGCGATGTGCGTCATCTGGCGCGCATAAGTGCGCTGGACGCATTGCCGCGCCTGCTCACGCTGGCCGCCGGGCAGACAGCACGGCTCGTCAACATCAGCGAGCTGGCGTCGCCCTTCCAGGTTAGTCGTCCAACAATCCGCGAGTACCTGACCCTGCTTGTTAACGTATTTCTAGTGGATGAACTTCCACCCTGGCACACAAACCGTCTGAGCCGCCTGATCAAAACCCCAAAGTTGCACCTGGGGGACAGCGGTGTTGCCTGCTCACTGCTCGGGGTAACTGTGGAAGCGCTCATGGCCGACCGTCAGCTCATGGGGCAACTGCTGGAGACGTTTGTCTATCAGGAATTGCGGCGTCAAGCCGGCTGGCGCGAGACTCCAACCAGCTTTTACCATTTTCGCGACAAGGATGGCGTCGAGGTCGATATGGTGTTGGAGACGGAAGGACGCCAACTGTCCGGCATAGAGGTGAAAGCTGCTGCTACCGTCACGGCAGCCGATTTTCGCGGGCTGCGAAAGCTGAGGGAAGCTGCGGACGGGCGTTTCAGCGCCGGGGTGGTGCTGTACGACGGTGAAACGACCGCATCCTTTGGCGACCGCCTGTTTGCCGTGCCAATCCGGACGTTGTGGGAAGAACGGGGAGAGAACAGGATAAATGTTCCATTTGGGTAGATCACCGGTTCACGCGACTGCGTCGCGTGAACGGCCCCCGCGGGTGACCCGACAGTGCTGCGACTTGCGCATGAACACGCGAGTGGACACCGATCTTCGGCGGGTCACCCGCGGGGGTCGTTAGCCTTGCAGAATAGAGCGAAAATGAAAGTGACATTGGTTCGAACGGAAGGTCCTGGTCGCGAAGCAATCCTCAACATCAAGGGACAGGACTACTGCGTTCGTGACGGCTTTAGCTGGACGGCAGAAAGACCCCCGCGAGAAATTGATGTAAGCCTCTCTACGGAACTCGATGATTCTTGGTCTTGGGAAGACATGTTTGCCGCAAATTCAGCCCAGAAAATCGGCCTTGAACCTTTGGAGGGATACTCATATCTGGCATTTGGGCGAATCATCTCAATCGATCCTACTCGTATTGACTGCGGACTCCTTGTTGAAGAGCGCGCAATCTATACCCACGACATTAAGGTTATAGGCAGTTTTGTCGGATTTAAAATAAAGGTTTTAGATGCAGAAGGGTTTTAAATGCCGAAGGCTGACCACATGGCGACAGATGGTCGCTTCGCGCCGCTGCGCCTTTCCACGTTGATCCACGCAAAATGGGAAACGAATAATGATGGGGGAGATATGCCGAAATCAAGGACATTAATGGGGATCGAGTATGAATACTCGGGTTCACTTAATACGGGACTTATTGTCCATAAAAAGGTCGACATTCACATATCTGCAAATGCAATCAGATTGATAATAGCTGAAATAACAGATAAAAGTCCTATTCTTATGGGCGCGTGCAGAGACAATCCAATAAAAGGTTCAATTGGCGCAATGCTCAGAAAAAATGGATACTCGCCACAGTATTCAAGCTACGTAATTCCACTACTTATCGAGGAGGGATTCTGTAAGGCAAGCGAAAATCGGCCATACAAAATCATGAAACAAAAGAAAGATAAGATGTAAGGAAAGGCCTATTATTCGAGCGACAGCACTAATCGTTTGCCAAGAGCCGCCGCGATCTTATCCAGTTGACGAAGTGAAGGCCAGTGTTTCGGGTCTTCCAAGCGGGATACCGCTGGCCACGAGGTGCCAAGAGTTCGTGCAAGATCGGAGAACTTTTTCTCTCCGCGGTTCAACTTGATGAGCAAGGCCGCCTGAATGTTGACATCCGGAGAAATCATATAAATGTTTTCCCCTGATTCGGCATGAGGAAGTGGAATAATCTCGTTATCTTCCATTCTCGACTTAAGAGTCAGGTCTAAAACCTCTATGGCGTTGAAATTGGCCTCTTCAAGAGTTTCCCCTTCGCTTATGGCTTCAGGAAAGTCAGGAAAGGTAATGGTGTATCCGCCTTCATCGGCAGGATCAAAAATGGCTGGATATTCGATTTTCATTTTAGCTTCACCCCCGTTTGTTTCTCGATGGAGAGTAAGGTCTTGATTTTAATGTCTTGAGTTCCATGTGCCGGTACAGTGACCTTGACGCCATCCTTGATCATCTGGTGATGGCTGCCGTTGATGGCCTTGATCTCCCATCCCAGAGATTTAAGTATCTTTATGATTTCTTTGCCGTTCACTTTTAATTTGATATATCATTATAGGTAATAAGTCAACCGTTTTGAAAGATAAAGGGCCAACATGCAGCGGCAGCGGTTGCCGCTGACGCTCTGCCGCTGCGCCTTGAGAAGTTGATCGCATATATGAACCAGTGTAAAACTAGAGACACTTCCAATATTTCTAAAGCCCATGTAGTAGGCGCACATGATCCACTGCTGGCGGCAGATTTTTGGCTTTCACCACAGGAAAACAATGTGCATCATGAATTTGTAGCTTTTGAAGATGAAGAAACGGATAACGACATCCGTAAGGCGACTAACTCCGGACGACCTTTTGGATCGGAGTCCTTCGTTGACATGCTGGAATTCAGGTTGAATCAGGTACTCAAACCAAGGAAAACGGGGCGCACTAAAATAAAAAAGCCGGGGAGTGTCCCGAATGGCACTAGTTTA
>DIFZ01000010.1 GCA_002419385.1 Geobacter sp. UBA5735 | reverse complement strand
AAAAACCTAACCGGAAGATACTGACTTAAAATAGCGTTCTAAACACGTTTGACGTTCTATATTGAGAAACGCCTGCGACACCTGTAGCAGGCTACGACAGACATTCGTTTCAATGCTTGCCACCCAGCTCTGGAAACCATGCGAAAACTCCCCGTCTTTTTTTATTCCCTGCCAAATTATCCAATAATTTAAGCTGATTGCGATCAGCTCTCGTTCCGCGTACATCATTTGGTACGGGTGTTGCCTTATAAGATTCACAAAATGGCGTTTTAAAAAATAGCACAGTGCAGAAGATAATACCCAAGCCATGTCATTCCACCAGCTCATGGTGCTTGGGTGGTGAACAAATTCCTCCCTCATTCACCACCCTATTTTTTACATTAACCGATTTGCAGCAAACAGGGGTCTGCATGCATATCTGGCCATCAATACAGGATGGGGCAACCATATGAAAGGAGCAAAGCATGGGTAAACTGGACGGAAAAGTTGCAATCGTAACAGGGTCGGGGCGTGGTATCGGCAGGGCAATCGCCATGAGGCTGGCTGCTGACGGAGCGGCCGTCGTGATCAGCGACATCATGTTCGACAACGCACAGAAAGTCGCGGCTGAGATCGAGGCGGCGGGCGGCAAGACCATGGCGATCAAGACCGATGTTACCGTGGAAGCGGAAGTAAATGATCTCGTTGCCAAGACGGTCGAAAAATTCGGCAAGCTGGACGTCATGGTGGCAAATGCCGGGATCGGGGTCGTCAAGCTTGGTTGGGACCACACTCCTGCGGACATCGACAAGCAGCTTGCGGTCAATGTCAAGGGCGTCATCCTCTGCGACAACGCGGCAGCGCGGCAGATGGTCAAGCAGGGCCACAAGGGCTACCTGGGCAGCGGCGGCAAGATCATCAACTGCTGCAGTATCGCCGGGCACTCGGGTTTTGCCTACCTGCCGGTGTACAGCGCCTCCAAGTTTGCGGTAAGGGGTTACACCCATGGCTTCGCCAAGGAAATGGCGCAGTACAAGATCACGGTCAACGGCTACTGCCCGGGCATCGTCGGCACTGACATGTGGGATCTCATCGACGAGAAAATCGGTGCGTACACGGGTGCCGCAAAGGGTGAAACACTCAAGGCTTACGTTGACAGTGCCATTCTCGCCAAGGAAGTCGGCAAGCCTGAGCAGGTCGCCGGTTATGTTTCCTACCTCGCTTCCGAGGACGCAGACTACATGACGGGCCAGTCGGTCATGATCGACGGCGGTATCGTGCTGGTTTAACGGTTTGACGGGTGGTTGCGCATTTCCACTCATGACAACACAAGCCTCCAGGCTCCATTCGAAAGGCGCCTGGAGGGAGAATTCTGGTCAATACAGAATATTTTGAATGAGGAGGAGGTCTTTATGAGCACAATGAGGGGTAGGATCTTTTTGGGAGCAATAGCTGCCGTTCTGGGGAGTGTCTGTCTTGCCGGTGTTTCATCCAAGGCTCAAGCAGGCATTATTCCTTACAGCGTCATCGCTCCCCACGAGTACCAGTTGCCGGTAGGATCGGAGATCCCGAAGGACGGGATAAACCTCCTGCTCTCCTACAACACCTTCCGGGACGAGTCGAAAGCTTATGACGGCGAGAGCGGTTCAAAGCACCTGTTCGTGAACATCAACAAGTTTGTGCACATTTTCAATATCGAAGGGCTCGGCAACGCCGGCTTCCTGTGGGAAGGCGTGCTTGGTTTCGGCAGCGCTGAAGCCAAAAACGACACCAGCGCTTCCGGCATGATCGATGCCCAGACCGGTCTCGTCGGCTGGTTCAAGCCGACCAAGAACTGGACCTGCGTTCTGGAGTACTGGCTGTACCTGCCCATCGGCGACAACGAGCTGTCCGGGCATTCCTGGAATCACAGCATTGCCTTCATGACCAACTACCACATCGGCAACTTCACGTTCGACGGCGATATCGGCTTCAAGCTCATGGGCGACTACGAGCATGGCGGAGTAGAGGCCTCGCAGGGCGACACGTGGTTCGCCAACGCTGTCTTCGCTTACAAGTTCCACAACGTGATAGAGCCTTTCTTCAAGGTCGACTGGCAGGATTCGGGCAGAAGCGAGTTCACCAGCGGCGGTGACGGAACGTTTGCCAACAGCAACTGCGAGCTGGCTCTGGGTTTCGGCAACCAGATGAAGATCAGCGACCGGCTGAACCTGGCGCTCTGGTACGAACATGGGGTTACGGGCAGGAATACCACCAAGACCAGGGCCGGATACGCACGCTTTATCTGGTCCTTCTAGGAGCGAGAGTGGACGGCATGCCCCCTCGTGGTCCATGCCGTCTTCACCCGAGGTTTCCCGTTCCGCGATGACGTTTGATTCAGTCTCTACAAGCGCTGCGCTGCGCGGCGCACTACAAAAACACAAAAGGAGAATCCCAGAATGAAAGCAGCGAAATGGTATGCGAAGAAAGACATCCGTATTGAGAATGTACCCGAGCCGGGCGCACCGAAACCGGGCGAGGTAAAGATCAAGGTTGCCTGGTGCGGCATCTGCGGCTCCGACTTGCATGAATATCTTGCCGGCCCGATCTTCATTCCGATGTCGCCCCATCCTCTGACGGGCGTTCAGGCACCGCTCATTCTCGGCCACGAGTTCTCCGGCGAGGTTGTGGAAGTCGGTGCGGGTGTCACGAACGTCAAGGTAGGCGACATGGTCGCCCCGGATGCGTGCCAGCACTGCGGCGAGTGCCTGCCCTGCCGGGAAGGCCGCTACAACGTGTGCGAAAAGCTGGCGTTCACCGGCCTCATGGCTGACGGCGCCTTCGCAGATTATGTCAATGTCCCTGCGCAGCTCTGCTACGTGCTTCCCAAGGGTTTCGACCTGCAGGCAGCCTCCCTCATCGAGCCGCTTGCCACCGGCTTCAAGGCCGTCAGGCTGGCAGGCTCCATTATGGGCCAGACTGTCGTCATCTACGGCGCCGGCACCATCGGTCTCGGTACGCTGATGTGCGCTAAGGCGGCCGGTGCTTCTACCGCCATCATCGTTGAAATGGCTGAAGCCCGCAAAAAGCTGGCCAAAGAGTGCGGCGCAGACATAATCCTCGATCCGAGGGAATGCGACGTTATCGCGGAAATCAAGAGAATAACCGGCCTGAAGTGCGGCGCCGATGTGTCCTTCGAGTGCATCGGTAACGTGAAAACCGCACCCATGGCAGTCGAGTCGGTCCATAATGTCGGCAAGATCGTCATCGTCGGTATTTTCGAGGGGCCCAGCGAGTTCAACTTCTTCAGCTTGAGCGGCACAGATAAGGTCGTAATCGGAACCCTGGCCTATACGGTCGACGATTTCCAGGGCGTGGCCAACCTGCTGGCAACCGGCCAGCTGAAGGCAGAGCCCCTCATCACCGGCAGGATCAAGCTGGACGATATCATCGAGAAGGGCTTCGAAGAGCTGGTCAACAATAAAGACAATAACATCAAGATCATCGTCAGCCCGAGCTAGGCCGATTCCGTGATGAGATACAGACGGGAAGGGGGTATTTCCCTTCCCGTCTGTTAGACTCATTTTCATTTGAACCCGTGTTGAAAGAACTTTTAGTGCAGTTGTTGTGCTATCCAGGTAGCTAAGGCGTCACTTTTGCGGTTGATCATTAACTAAGAATAAATACTGAAAAGGAGTTCTCTTATGGAACCTTGGAGTGCAACGACGCTTCTGTTCGTTTTCGGAGGGGGCATTGCGGGGGCGGCTTTCGGCGCGTTATGGGCGGTTATCCTGTGTGCCCTCATCGTTCTTGTCGGCTGCATAATCGTCATGTCGGGCGGGTCTGATTTCATGCTGCTGCAGGTCGGTCTCGGCCCGATCTTCGGACCCCACGTGGGAGGTTTTGGTGCCGGCCTCGCTGCCGCGGCCTATGCTGCCGGCATCAAGAAGAACCATCCTGGTGGCGCCGCGAAGGACATTTTGTCTCCCCTTACCACATCCTCGTGGGATGTGCTTCTTGTTGGCGGTATCTATTCGCTGATAGCGCACGCTTTCCTGCAACTGGAAGGGTTGATCCCCATCATCAACCAGACCGACATGATTGCCTGCAACCTGTTGATTCTCGGCCTGATCGTCAGATTCATCTGCTTCAAGGAGGGCATCTTCGGCAAAACGGAATCGATCAAGCAGAACGGGCTTTTCGGCACCGCCAACTACTCGATTTCCTGGGCTCCCTGGCAGTCTCCCTGGGGCAAGCTCCTTGTCATGGCTTTCGGTTGGGGCGCACTTTCCGTCGGGCTCTGCGTTGTCATCAAGCCTGTCCTCGACCCGTTGGCCGCCGCCGGCACTATCTCCGCAGCAGGCGCATTCGTCGTGCCTCTGATCATCGGGTGGGCCATTGCGATCCTCAACCTTATCTGCCTGCAATGCGCGACCGGCACCATCCAACCCGTTCCCATCTGGCACTGCCAGGCCCTCTTGGCTGCCCTGGCGTTCCTGATGACCGGTTCGGTGGTCGTGGGGGTTGTTGCCGGCGTGCTGGGCGCGGTACTGCAGGAATTCTGCGCTCGGCTGTTTTACAATCACGCCAGCACCCATATCGACCCGCCGGCGACTGCCATCTGCTTCGGGACGCTGATCATCAACCTGCTCTTCAAGCCGGAATTCCTGAATCTGGCGGCGTATCTCAAGTAGCAGGACCAAGTTGCCGTGATTTCGGACAATTGAAGCCCTTACGGGGCAGAGCCCCGTCCCGGAAGGATCCCGCAGAGCCAGGGGCGATGAACGGGACTGGTGTAGCGGCTCCCGAAAAACAGTTCGCATGAAGCCTAGGGGGTAATCATGAAATATGAAGGCAAAGGAAAAGTACTGAGGATTTACCTGAACAAGTACACGCATCACGAAAAAGAGTTCCTATATGACGTCATAGTGAAAAAAGGTTACGAAATGGGGTTGGCCGGCGTTATGATCTTTAATGGCATCGAGGGGTTCGGGTTCTGCTGCCCGGCCTGCAAGACACTCAACCTGGGAGTGACCGCCTCCACCTGTCAGCCGCTTATCGCCGAGTTCATTGACACGGAAGAAAAAATTGCGGCTTTTCTGCCCTTCGTGAAGCAAGTGATGAAAAAGGGCGGCATCGTAATCTATGATGCGGCAATTGATTTCGACAATTTCGAACACTGAGTCTATGCCGGCGGCCGCAGGCGGTTAAGCCGGTTTCGGTTTCACCTCATTAGTATGCCTGCATCGTCTTGCCGGGCTAAAGCCGGCCGGACGATGCAGGCTTTTGCTTGAAATCTGCCAAAAGACAAGACAGGAGGAACAGCATGTCGGAAAAACCCGTTTTTACGAATATTCTGCAGATAGCTGTCGTGGTAAAGAATTGTGACGAAACGGTGAAAAAATATGCCGATGATTATGGAATCGGTCCGTGGTCCATTTATGAGTTCAATCCGAACACGGTCAGCGACATGATCTTAGAGGGCAAGCCGGTGGACTACGCCATGCGTCTCGCATTGGCGGATATCGGCGGGGTGCAGTGGGAAATCATCGAGCCGAAAGATGACAAGAGCATCTACGCCAGCTTCCTGAAAGAGCACGGTGAAGGGCTCCACCACGTCGCTTTCGGCACCGAGAATTACGAGGAAACGGTAAAATTCTACCAGGAGAAGGGCCGCCCCATCCTCCAGGGCGGGACCTGGGAAGGACTGACCTACACGTACCTTGATTCGCGCAAGGACCTTGGCGTCATCGCCGAGATCTACAAGCTGGTTCCCGACTTCAAATGGCCCGAACCCCAAGCCGTGTATCCGCCGAAATAGGCAGAAAGGAGATCGGAAATGGGACTCAAGGCTGCATTTGTTTTTGTCGCGCCTGAGGCGGACGCTGCAGTGCACCGTGCGGTGGTGAACACCCCGGTCGTTGAATTGACCGTTGTCGGTGTGAGTAATTATCCGGATGCGGTGCAGGCCTGCAAATCACTCGTCGAGCAGGGCATAGTGGCCATCGAGCTGTGTGCCGGCTTCGGAGTCGAAGGCGTTGCCGAGATAAAGAAGGCTGTCGGCAGCAAGGCTGCGGTCGGTGTCGTCCGCTTCGACAACCATCCGGGATTGGAATACAAAAGTGGAGACGACATGTTCAAGTGACCTGCCGCCGGGCGTCTGAGAGCCGCAGGGCACTCAGTGCCGGATGTCGAAGCCTGACGGTTTGATGGGATCCGGCGCCACTGCACCAAGAAATGGAAAACTTCCGGAGAGGCGCATTGTGCCTCTCCGGATTCTTTGGTTTTGCGGCCATGCAAAAAACGGGACGGAAAAGTTTTCGGTTTGTTGCTGGTAATGTAGTACAATTAGAAACCGAAGTAGTTCTGTATTCTGCTGTGGGAGGAAGTGTCGTGGATTCCAAGGACTTGACCAAACATGTCGAACGTGTGGAAAAACAGGTGAAAGACGGCAAGGAAATGATGGTAAGAAACCGACTTGATCCGTCCATTAACGCTCTCCAGAATTCATGGAAGCGCTGCCTGACAAAATACAACATTGATCCTTCAACAACGAGCAAGACAAGAATTCTGACGGGCAGGGCACTGAAGGATTATACTGAGCCTCTTGAAGAATTCCTGTTCATCGCACGATCCGGCATGAAAAGCATGTACGAGCGTGTTTCCGATGCCGGATATGTTCTTCTGCTGGGCGATGCGAACGGCGTTACCATCGAATATCTAGGGAACCCGAATGAAGAACGGGAACACCGGGAAACGGGCCTTTATCTAGGGTCGGTATGGACTGAGTCGATCGAAGGGACCTGCGGAATGGGGACCTGTGTTGAAGAGAGAAAGCCGATTACAATCCATCGCGACGAGCATTTTCGCTCCCGTCACATCGGCCTCAGCTGTTCGTGCACTCCGCTTTTCAATCCCGACGGCTCTTTACTGGGAACGCTGGATATTTCTCTTCTCCGCCCCCCCCCTGGAAAAGAATCCCAACTGCTGGCCCTCCAGGTAGTAAACTACTATGCGCGGCTCATTGAAAACGTCTATTTCCTGCGTCTCTTCAAAGACAGCTGGATCGTACGTTTCAATGCAATACAGGCCTTTGTAGAGGTTATGGCGGAAAATATCCTCGCTGTTGACGCAGATGGGCGTGTCATTGCCGGGAATGCCAGTGCAATCAAGGAATTGACCCTGCGCGACGGTCGAAATCCACTAAACTGCTTTCTGAGCGAGGTCTTTGATCTTCGCTTCGACGATCTGATGAATCACGCCAAACACAAGACCACAACCATCATGCCGCTGCATACCGTCCGTACAGGGACCCAGTATTTCGCAACCTTCAGGGCTCCCGAGTTGCATACGGTCCGCGTCCCGGAGGGAGGGAACGGCTATGATTCCCTGGATAAGGGCCAGAGAAGCCGCTCGTCCGCAATGACGCTGGAGTATCTTGCCGGCACGGATTCACGGATGCTGTTCAACGCCAATTGCGCCCGCAGAGTCATGAACAAGGATATCTCCATCCTCCTGATCGGCGATACCGGTACCGGCAAGGAAGTGTTCGCCCGTGCCGTCCACGAGGCCAGCGACCGGTCTGAAAACCCCTTTGTCGCGCTCAACTGCGCTTCCATCCCGGAATCCCTGATCGAGAGCGAATTGTTCGGGTACAAGCAGGGGGCGTTCACCGGCGCAAAAAGCAAGGGGATGCGCGGCAAGATACTGCAATCGGATGGGGGGACCCTGTTCCTGGACGAAATCGGCGACATGCCCCTGAACCTTCAGACCCGGCTGCTCCGCGTCCTTGCCGAGAAGGAGATCCTTCCCCTGGGAAGCGAGACCCCGATCAGGGTTGATCTCCATGTCATTTGCGCGACGCTCCGCAACCTGGAGGAACTGGTCAGGAAGGGTGAGTTCAGGGAAGACCTCTATTACCGTCTGAACGGCGTGACCATTACCCTGCCGCCGCTCAGAGAGAGGACCGACAAGGCGCTCCTCATCAACAACATACTGTCCGCCGAAAACAGCGGCGGCACCATGAAGATAGATGCCGATGCTTTCGATGTGCTCATGAGCTTCCCCTGGCCCGGCAACATCCGTCAGCTGCGGAACGTGTTGCGGTATGCCCTGGCAGTCGCGGAAGGGGAAACCGTCCAGCTCTATGACTTGCCCCCCGAGATACTTCAGACATCTTCGCTGCGACCCGACACTATCATCCGGGGCGCCGCGGCAGAAATGCACGAGGTCCCGCCGGATTCCATGCAGTATGCCGAACGGACGGCCATCCTGAGCGTCCTGAAAAAGCAGAAGTGGAACATCACCGGCGCGGCTGAAGACCTGTGCATCAGCAGGGCTACTCTCTACAGGAAAATGAAGAAGTACAGCATCATTCCCCCCAACGAACTGGAAGGATACCTTTAGCCCTTCTTGCTGAGGTTTTCATGGCAGGCTCGCGGTCGCTGTGACGGCGTCCCGGTGTGGAGCTGTTGGCGCAGGGGGAAATGATCAAATCCTTTTCTGTCGGAAGCGATTGGCTTGCCTTCCGGCGATAGCAGGGACATGCCGGAATTTTCCGTGATTTCTCCTATTTCCGTTACCGGCGTGCCGAGCTTCGCGAAGAGCGAACGGATTGCATCCCGCTTGTGCGGCGGCGCCGTGAAGAGCAACTCATAATCCTCCCCGCCGCTGATCGCAAGGGAATAATCGCGTTCGGGCAGTGAAGCGACATGCGCGGAAAATTCGCGAGACAGGGGAATCATCTCAAGATGCAACCGTGCGCCGACACGGGAGCATTCCAGGATGTGTCCAAGGTCTGCCAGCAGGCCGTCGCTGATGTCGATCATGGCTGTCGGCAGGCCTGCTTCCGCCAGCGCCATTCCCTCGCAGACTCGCGGCGTAGGGTCGAGGTGCCTGGTGATGCATGAGCCCTCCCCGTGGCCGTTCATCAGGAGTTCCAGGCCCAATGCCGAGTCTCCCAGCGTGCCGGTGACGAATATCCCGTCACCCGGGCGCGCTCCACGCCGCTGAACTATTCTTTCACCTTTCTGCTCGCCATACAGCGTTACTGATATGACCAGGCCTCCCCTGGATGCGCAGGTATCGCCTCCTACCAGAACGGCCCCGTGTTCGTCGGCAAGCCCCAGCATGCCCGCGGTGAACAGCTCGATGAAGTTGACCGGAAGGGTTTCCGGAATTGCCAGTGACAGGAGAAAGCAGCCCGGCGCCCCGCCCATCGCCGCGATGTCCGAAAGGTTGACGGCAAGCGATTTCCTGCCGAGCCGGAACGGGTCGCAGAACGTCAGGTCGAAATGCACGCCTTCCACCAGCATGTCGCTGGTTGCCAGAGCCACGCAACCCTCCTGAAACGTGAACGCTGCTGCATCGTCGCCGATGCCGACCGA
Source organism: Geobacter sp. UBA5735 (assembly GCA_002419385.1). GTDB lineage: Bacteria > Desulfobacterota > Desulfuromonadia > Geobacterales > Geobacteraceae > RPRC01. The sequence goes on along the minus strand of DIFZ01000010.1, from coordinate 9,260 downwards.
AACCTTCGGCGATGAGCGGACGTTGCGGGAAATCAGGTTGATGAGCCCGAATTCCCCGAGATCTCGAATATGCGGGCCATGTTTGCATGTAAGTGTCATTGCCTCCCCCACGTGAATCGTCATTCGCCGAACATCATTCCAGCTAAGCACAAAAGGAGCCAAATTGGCTGGATCCCGGCTCCGGAACCGCTTATCACAATAACCTAGAGGTTTTGCGCGGCCAAGATGTCGCAGGTGAGCGCTTCCGTTAATCAGCCGGATCCTGTAGTGATGCCGGGGTGATACACCTGTTGCACCAGCAGTGCCAGGTGTCGCATGATTTGCCGCCCCAGACGTGGCGCGCTGCTGGAGTCTGCGCGTGATTCGGAGAAAATTACTTGAAATCATTGCTGAAAAAACATTTTATCCGGTATGGGCAGCTGGCAGGTTGCTTGTGGTTCCCTTTTTGCTTTTATGTGAATTCGAAGCGTGAATTCCCGTCGTACCTGGTACTCTGAGCAGCAAAAGGAGCGCATGCATGTCAAGCCGAATACTGGATTTCGAGGAAAGCAGGAGAAAGACGGGCGAATCCGGCAGGAAACTGCAGGAAATGCAGCGCCGGATCCGGCTTCAGGAAGTTCACATAGAAAGGCTGGAATCACTGCTGGACCGGATTGTCATTTGCTGCAACGCTTATCGCGATGGCGAGGTTTCCTGGACAGCTGACTCTTTGCTTGAAGCAGTTGAACAGGAAATAAGCTGTGCGAGGCTGTTGACGACCAATTCGGCGGTTTCGCAAGCCTGACCATTCGCTGAAGCTGCGTTTGACCGCATTCGGGGAATGCCTCACCGGCGTTTTGCCTGAATACCCACCCAAGCCTACAACAGGAGAGAACAATGGATACCACAACCGACAGCGGGAATACCGGTATGCCGTGCATGGATACCCTCTGTATGCCGTTTGCCAATTCCCGCAAGGTATATGTCGTTGGAACGAGTGCGGATATCCGCGTGCCGATGCGTGAAATAGGCCAGAGTGATTTTGTGACCGAAAACGGCAGGGAAGCGAACCAGCCGGTTTTCGTTTACGATACTTCGGGTCCTTACACCGACAAGAGTGTGCAGATCGATTTCCGTAAAGGTTTGCCGGAGCTGAGAAAACCGTGGCTGGACGCCCGGGGTGATGCGCCGGCAGTCTCGCTCGCGGGAGAATCCTGCCGACGGCAAGCCGTGGCGATGCGGGGAGCAGATATGCCGGAGATGGAGTCCGGGCGGATACCGCGCAAGGCGAAAAACGGCAAGAACGTTACGCAGATGCACTATGCCCGCCGCGGTATCATAACCCCCGAGATGGAATTCGTCGCCATCCGCGAAAACCAGAGGCGGGATGCCATGGGCGAACTGTTGAGCCGCCAGCATCCCGGCAGGGATTTCGGCGCTTCCATTCCCGAAGTCATAACGCCGGAATTCGTCCGTTCGGAAGTCGCCCGCGGGCGGGCCATCATCCCGCTCAACATCAACCACCCTGAAGCCGAGCCGATGATCATCGGGCGCAATTTCCTGGTCAAGATAAACGCCAACATCGGCAACTCGGCACTGGCATCCTCCGTCATGAACGAGGTGGTGAAGATGGTATGGGCCATCCGCTGGGGAGCGGATACGGTCATGGACCTTTCCACCGGCCCGAACATACACCAAACCCGTGAATGGATCCTGCGCAACAGCCCCGTTCCCATCGGCACCGTGCCCATCTACCAGGCACTGGAGAAGGTGGGAGGGAAAGCCGAGGAGCTGACGTGGGACATCTATCGGGATACGCTCATCGAGCAGGCTGAACAGGGAGTCGACTACTTCACTATCCATGCCGGGGTGCGCAAGGATTGCATCCCCTTGACCGAAAAGCGCATGACCGGCATCGTCTCCCGGGGCGGCTCCATCATGGCCCGGTGGTGCCTGGCCCACAACCGGGAGAGCTTTCTCTATACGCGCTTCGAGGAGATCTGCGAGATCATGAAGAGCTACGACATCAGTTTTTCCCTCGGTGACGGCATGCGCCCGGGCTCTCTCCATGACGCCAATGACGAGGCGCAGATCGCCGAACTGAAAACCCTGGGCGAGTTGGCTGCCCTTGCCTGGAAACATGATGTCCAGACCATGATCGAGGGGCCGGGGCATGTGCCCATGCAGCTCATCAGGGAGAACATGGACCTGCAGCTCAAGTACTGTCACGAGGCGCCGTTTTATACCCTCGGGCCGCTCGTTACCGATATTGCGCCCGGCTACGACCACATAACCTCGGCAATCGGCGGCGCGATGATCGGCTGGTTCGGCACTGCCATGCTCTGCTATGTAACCCCCAAGGAGCACCTGGGGCTGCCGGACCGGGACGACGTCAGGGAGGGGATCGTCACCTTCAAGATCGCTGCCCATGCCGCGGACCTGGCCAAGGGGCACCCCGGCGCCCAGATCAGGGACAACGCCATGGCGAAGGCCCGCTTCGAGTTCCGCTGGCAGGACCAGTTCGCCCTCGGGTTCGATCCGGAAAAGGCGCAGGAGTTCCACGACGCGACCCTGCCGGATGATGCGGACAAGGCGTCACACTACTGCTCCATGTGCGGCCCGGATTTCTGTGCCATGAGGATCACCAGGAAAATCCGGGATGAGGCGTCGGGGATCGGTGGCGCCGGGGACGAAAGCCCCGTGCAGAAGAAGAGCGGTGATGCGAGATGACCGGCGGAGGGACAGGGCAGGTTGCAACGATCAGGATCATGGTCAACGGCGAGGAAACAACGATACCCGGCATGAGTGTCCATGATTATCTGAACATGATGGACGGTGACAACAGGTCCTTGGCTGTCGAGTTGAACAGGGACATACTGCCGAAAAAAGACTATCGAACAACCTTTCTCAGGGAGGGAGACCAGCTGGAGATCGTCTGGTTTGTCGGGGGAGGGTGAAAGGAGAACATGCATGACGTTACAGAATGACACCTGGAGCATTGCCGGGCGCGAGTTCCGTTCACGCCTCATGGTCGGTACCGGGAAATACGCGGATTTTGAGCAGATGGCACGGGCAATAGAAGCTTCGGGGGCGGAGATAGTGACCGTGGCCGTGAGGAGGGTGAATATCTCGGACCGGGGCAGGGAATCACTGCTCGATCATATCGATCTGAAAAAATATACGCTTCTGCCCAACACGGCCGGGTGCTATTCGGCTGACGAGGCGATCCGGACCTGCCGTCTGGCCCGCGAGGCCGGGCTCTCCGACTTTGTCAAGCTGGAGGTGATCGGAGACCAGAAAACCCTGTTTCCCGACAATGAGGGGTTGCTGAAGGCAGCCGCAATCCTGGTGAAGGAAGGTTTCACGGTGCTTCCGTACACGACCGACGATCCGATCATGTGCAAAAAGCTCGAGGACCTCGGTTGCGCCGCAGTCATGCCGCTCGGAGCGCCCATCGGCAGCGGGCTGGGTATACGCAACCCCTACAACATTCGCATAATCATGGAGACGGTCTCGGTGCCGGTCATTGTAGATGCGGGTGTCGGGACGGCATCGGATGCTGCGATTGCGATGGAGCTGGGGTGCGACGGAGTGCTCATGAACACCGCCATTTCCGGGGCCAAGGACCCCGTCGCCATGGCCGAAGCCATGAACCTGGCGGTGAGGGCCGGCCGTCTGGCGTACCTGGCGGGCCGCATTCCCCGGAAGCTGTATGCAACGGCATCGAGCCCCCTGGAAGGAGTCATCGGGTGACGCAGCCTGGGAGATCCACAGGGAAAGATGTGCCCGGATCGGAGACATGATGTCCGGCTGCATCCACAGGGATCTTCATATCAATTCCTACGGTTCCTGGCTGCGCCGCCGTTTCGGGTTCCGGGTCAGCAAGGTCAACGTGGATGGCGGCTTCACCTGCCCTAACCGTGACGGGACCAAGGGTACCGGCGGGTGCATTTACTGCGACAATGCGTCCTTTTCTCCTGACGGGACCCAGGCGGTCATCCCTCTGGAACGGCAGATGGTCGAGGGAATGGACTGGCATCGCAAGCGGTTGGGGAGCGAAAAGTTCATTGTTTATTTCCAGAAGTTCACCAACACCTATGCTCCGGTAAAGACGCTGCGCGACCTGTATGCCCGTGCCCTGGACCACCCCGACGTGGTCGGCATTTCGGTCGGGACCAGGCCGGACGCCCTTGGTGACGATGCCCTGGCCCTGCTCACGGAACTGGCCCGAACCCGCTACGTCTGCGTCGAGCTTGGCCTGCAATCCATGGACGACGCCATTCTCGCCTGGATGAACCGGGGCCACGGGCTGGCCGACTACCTGCGGGCGGTGGAGCGGGTGGCCGACCGTGGAATAGACATCTGCACCCATCTCATCTACGGTTTTCCCGGCGAAAGCCGCTCATCCTTCCTGAAGACCGCAGAGCTCATTTCCCGATTGCCGATCGATTCACTGAAGATTCACCAACTCCATGCCGTGCGGGGCACCAGGCTGGCGGAGCTCTACGAACTGGGGAAGTACCTGCCGATTTCACGGGAAGAGTATACAGCAACGGTCTGCGATTTTCTGGAGCGCATTCCCGGCCATGTGACGATCCAGAGACTGTACGGCTCTGCGCCGCTGGACCTGCTGGTCGCTCCCCGCTGGGGCCTGAAAAACAACCAGATGTGGTTTGCCATTGTCAACGAACTTGCCAGGCGAGGCACTTGGCAGGGGTGCAGGCTGTCTGCGGACAACCGCAGGGTCTCTAATCTATAGCCGTTTTGGCCTGGAGGTCTCCATGCCCAAGTTTGTTGGCGAAAAAGTCCTCATGCGCATTTTCATCGGTGAACGAGATAAATACGGCCGAAGACTCCTCTATGAAGCTCTTATCGACTTTCTCATAAAGGAGGGCTTTGTCGGGGCCACTGTGCTGCGCGGCGTTGCCGGATTCGGTCCTCACAGCGTCTATCATAGCGACAAACTGTTTCATCTCTCCAACAAGCTTCCCATTATTGTTGAAGTCGTGGCAAGCAAGGAAAAACTGGACAGAGCAATGCCGATAATAGATGAAATGATGTGCGGAGGACTGATTACCATGGAAACCGTTAATGTCGTACGCTACTGCAACAAAGACGACAAACAGTGCTTTATGAAAGAGCCTTGAATAGTGGGGCAGGGTGTTGTCTGACGTGTTTCGAGAAGCCGATACACCGTCATGATTATCAGCAGCCAGTACATTTGAAGATACATGCTTCCTATCGTTGAAACTCTTGTGACATTTCACTACTGTCAATTGACATCAAGGAGGACGGCAATGGAGTTGAAAGATATCGGGAAGATACTCATGGTGGGCGCTGGGACAATGGGTCAGCAAATAGCCTTCCAATGCGCGGCACATGGATACGATGTCAGCCTGTATGATGTTGACGAATCTGTTCTGGAAAGCGCTCGCCAACGGATCTCGGAATATGCGGAGTTCCTTGTCGGTGGCGGTCATCTGGACAGGCAGACGGCGATCATCGGATTGGGCAAGATTAAAACCACAGCCAGTGCTGCGGAGGCTGCCCTGGATGCAGATCTGCTGATCGAAGCGGTTCCCGAGGACCCGGTTCTCAAGGGAAAAGTATTTGCTCAATTCAATGAGCTCTGTTCTGCCCGGACCATATTCACCACCAATACATCATTGTTGGTTCCTTCTCTGATTGCCGGATTTACCGGCCGGCCGGACCGTTTTCTTGCCTTCCACTTTCACCAGCCGGTTTGGATCGGCAATGTTGCGGACGTAATGCCCCATCCAGGCACGTCAGCTGAGATAGTAGCACTCGTCCGCGAATTTGCCAAATCAATCAACCAGGTGCCGATGGTCCTAAAAAAGGAGAATTACGGGTATGTTTTCAACGCCATGTACAGTGCATTGACTGGGGCGGCCATCACTCTGGCAGCCAATGATGTCGCGTCGGTGGAAGATATCGATCGTGCATGGATGGGGGTCATGAAAACGCCCGTCGGGCCGCTCGGAACTCTGGATGTCGTTGGCCTTGATACCGCCTGGCACATTACGGAATACTTCGCCAATGCCCTCAAAGACCCGCAAACCCGTAAAAACGCTGATTTCCTGAAACGGGAATATGTGGACAAGGGGTGGCTGGGCTTGAAAAGCGGGCGTGGTTTCTATGCCTATCCGGATCCGGCATATCAATCCACGACCTTCATTGATGGTGAAAAGGGATAAGCAAAATCAATTTCTGGATGAAGCTCCTTTGCCGGCTCAGGCGGCGGCATGAAAATCTGCAGGCATGAGGACTTTTTTTCATCCGGTTGCGAATGAATGGGAAACCAGGAGAAGTCGTTCAATTCGTTGACAGACAAGAGAAAGGGGTAGCGCGAATGAGTACAGCAATCGATTTGTCGGGGAAAATAGCAATTGTGACTGGTTCTGGGAGCGGGCTTGGGAGAGGAATAGCATTATGCCTGGCGAAGGCCGGGGCAGACGTGGCGATCGCAGACATCAATGCCGAGGATGCTCAGGGTGTAGTAAAGGAAATAATCGCCCTAGGTAGGAAAAGCTTCGCCATCAAAACTGACGTTACCAAAGAAGACGAAGTATTCGCAATGGTTGACGAAGTGGTGAAAAAGTGGGGCAAGCTGGATATCATGTGCCCCAACGCAGGGACCTGCAGCGCTGGCCCGCTTGACAAGCTCTCCGCGGACAACTGGGACAAGATGATGCAAATCAACCTGTACGGCCATTTCTATTGCGTCAAGGCCGCACTGAAATACATGAAGCCGCAGAAATCAGGGAAAATCGTCATGACTGCGTCACAGGCCGGGCGAGTTGCCGTACCGCTGCTGGCAGGTTATTCAGTATCGAAATTCGGTGTCGTCGCCCTGACCAAGGCAGTGGCGCAGGAAGTCGCCCTGGACAATATCCAGGTCAACTGCATAGGCCCGGGCATCATCAGGACAAAGATTTGGGACAAGATCCTCGGTGACCTGGTCGCGGCCGGCATCGGAGAAGCTGACGCCCTGTACAAGGCTTTCATAGACGCGATACCTACCAAACGTGAGCAGACTCCGGAAGATATCGGCAATGCAGTGACATTCCTTGCCTCAGACCTTGCGAACGAAATTACCGGCGATATCCTCCTCATTAACGGCGGGCAGTTCAACTGCCCCTGAAATGTTCATTGATGATTAACAAAACCGGCATGACTGCACTGCGCGTGATGTGACAGGACATGGATCTCAACTTTGAAAGCTGCGGACGTGTGATTTTCTGTGCTGACCACCAGGGTAGCGAAGGTTCTGCGACAACCTGCTGCAGGCACCCCGCATGAAAATTCAAGCAAGGAGGCTTATGCCATGGCAATGAAACGCTACGTCGTTGAACTGGGATACGGGGCTGATCTCCACGGGGGAAACGCGACCAAGGCTGCCAGGAGGGCGGTCAAGGATGCAATTTCGCGCAGCTGCCTGTGCGGGCTCTTCGAGATCGTGGGGATGAACGATCCCGGTGCCATGCACGTCAAGGTCAGGATCGGTTGCCCGAAGCCCGGTGAGGTGGATGGCAAAAAGGTTCTTGACGAGATTCCGTTCGGGTCTAAGGAACTGGAGGTTGTCGAGGGTGGGCTGAGCACTCAGGGGCTGGAGGTGCCGACACTGGGGAGCGGAGACACTATCCTGGTTGCTGTGGCCGCGCTGACCGTGTGTGTAGAAGTCATTGCATGACAAATCCATGTTCATCCATTTTTTGAGTAGCTACGAGCACGGCAACCTTTCGGGCTGACCCGACTGGTTGCCGTTGTGCTTTTACGTCCCTCCCGTCTCTCCCCTCCCGGTGATTCCCTTGAATCTCTCCATCAATTGCCCCTTGATACAGGTGTCTCACGACTCTTGAGAACAACTGTAACATTTCCCGTGGCAAACAATCGCCTGGTGGCCCGGGATTCACCGATTGCTTCGTTTTGTGTCAATCCCTGTACCAGGCAGCAAGAAGTTTTCTTGCACATTTAAAGTTTTAAGTTTTTGATAATATAATATTTTTTTCGGGAGCGAAACCTTGTGCCGTCGGGCTGCGACCTGAAGGGCGCTGACAGGTGGCATGCGTTGTGCTCTTGTAATGCAAAGACGACGTAAAAATCTTTCATTTCATTAAAAGTTTGGTGAGCGCATGCGCAAAAAGACATCTTCAGTAGGCATTATCGCCAATCCCCTTTCCGGCCGCGATGTGCGGCGTCTGGTGACGAAGGCGTCGGTCTTCCAGAACACCGAGAAGAGCAACATGGTGTTGCGAATTCTCAGCGTACTGGGAAAACTGGGGATCGGTGAAGTGTTCATGCTGCCGGACGTCAGCGGAATCGCTTCACGGGTCATTCACCACATGCGGCATGGAAGAGCTTCGGAAACGGCGGGCTTTCCCCATGTCAGCTTCCTGGAGATGCCCATTTCGGACTCGGCCGCGGATTCAGTGAGAGCTACGGAACTGATGGTCGCTTCGGGTGTCTCGGTGATCATCGTTTTGGGCGGGGATGGAACTCACCGGGTGGTCGCGAGTGCGAGCGGCGATACACCGCTTCTGACTCTTTCCACCGGCACGAACAACGTGTTCCCCGAAATCAGGGAGGCGACCATTACCGGGCTTGCGGCTGCACTGCTTGCTTTGGAAAAGGTGCGCATCAGGGACGTCGGGACACGGAACAAAGTGCTGCGCTGCGAAGTCAATGGCGCCCGCAAAGACATGGCTCTCGTCGACCTCGGTGTTTCATCCGAGTGCTGGATCGGCGCCAGGGCGCTGTGGGAAACGGCGTGCCTCAGGGAGTTGTTCGTATCTTTTGCCGAACCGGATGCGATCGGCCTTTCTTCAATAGCTGCACTCATCCACCCGGTAAGCCGCCTGGACACCTATGGCCTGCGCCTGGTCCTCGCACCTCCCGGAGAGGGTTACCTGACGGTGCAGGCGCCAATCGGTCCGGGGATGATTGCGCCGGTCAGCGTGGCGGAAATCTGCGAAGTACGGCCAAAGGAAGTTTTCAGGGCAGCAACTCCCCGGGGGACGATTGCGTTGGATGGCGAGCGTGAAATCGAATTCTCCGAACATGATTCGGTGAAAATCTGGCTTGAAACAAATGGCCCCATAACTGTTGACGTTCACAAGGTTATGCAGCAGGCCGCGAAAGATCAGTTGCTTGTCCAGCATCTCTGCAACTGAAGATGTTTCCGGCCTTCTGCAGGAGAATGGCTGCTGTAGCGGCAAGGAAGAAAACAATCGAGGAAGGAAAGGAGAGAACGAGATGGCGGA
>DIFZ01000035.1 GCA_002419385.1 Geobacter sp. UBA5735 | reverse complement strand
AAATCGTTTTTGCGGGACCATCACATTTTGCCCCTTTTTTTATTGTCCAGTAAGGGTCCTAACTTCAACCCAATCCGTGTTTGCAACATGGCTACTGCCCGTAGTTAGTCTGTACCACCCAAATACAATATATCGGCTGCCTGCCGAACCTGATACGGCTGACGTATCAATTTTTCGGACGAAATCCCCTATGTTATATGCCCCAGAGCTGGGCATTGCCGTCGCTTCTTCATAGCGTTTCCCTGACAACACATAGCGTAACCAGTTCACGCCATCCGGTGTAACATACATCTGGTTAAAATATGGGTAGGCATGGTCAGTATTAACCCCCCGTCGGACGACGGTACTTCCGCGCCAAATCATAGGGTTTGGATAATATAGCCCGCTCCACTGTGCCTCATCAGCATTAATGTATCCTGTGTCCACATAACTGGACGAATCGATATTATAGGGTGTTTCGATATTATCGAAATAAATGGTATTTTGGCCCATTCGCCCATTGCTTACACCGTCTACTCTGGCAATTTTTATCGCTGTCGCAGCTGTCAAATTGCTATAATTCCCGGTTTCATAAATTTTATTGTTTTCAATAGTAAAGTCCTGCACGTCTTCCAGGTTGATATGAGTGTTCGCGTCCTGGAAACTATTATTTGCAATCCTAACATTGCGGCAATTTCTTAAATCAAGATGTGTACGCAAGGCAATAATCCCAGGGTTACTATAATCATAACCTGCGCTTTCAAAATGAATATTTCTGATTTCGATATTGTTGATATTAGGGCTGTCACTAAATATGCTCCCACCAACAGCGGTGCCGTTCGACACAAGTGGTCCTTTGCCTCCTAACCCGTTGTTTCCGATTGAAACATTGTCAAGGAGTAGATTGTCAAAAACATTCGCTGCCTGCAATATTAAGAGACCATAGTATTTGTTGCGTTGGATGAGTGAGTTTACGATCTGGACATTCGATGTGTTCCACTCATTCGGGGTGTCCGAGCCAATAACTACACCGTATCCGCCACCAGCGGCTGGATAGCTACCACTGATCTGCCCATTACGAAAAATAAAATTAAATGTATTTCGTACATTCAGCTGTATAGCACCGTCCTTTTCGAATTTGCTAATTTGCACACGGTTTAAATCGACAATATATGATCTCTGGATATTTACTCCGCCATCAGATGTCGTATTACCCTCTCCATCGAACCAGAGGTTTTCCATAAAGAACCGCGTTAGGGGTGACGTTCCTTCAGTGCCATCCCCTATAAAATTGAATGCATAGCCTGCCCCGGTGTATATGATCCTAGTGGTACGATACGTACCTAAGCCAACAACAGAGATACCAGCTTTTTCACCGGAAGTGGCGCTGTACGTGGCATTTGTGTTTCCCATCCGATAGTCGCCTTCAGGGAACACGATCCGGTGGACGTTACTGGTAAATGCTGATTGTATTGAAATTGCAGTCTGTGTGTCATCGATGTTCCGGTTATTACCTCCCCACCAAAGAGGCGACACCTCTGCAACGCTCCCTTTTTCAAACGTTATATCTCCTGGGGAAAAACCTTCAAATGCTTGTTGTGTTAGAGGGCAGATAAAGGGACCCCTAAACACAATTTTGCCAGCGGTACCTTTTACAAATTTTGCCCCAGCAATTACTTCAGTAGCGACGTTAACTTCTACCGTTACCGTCCCATCAACAACAAAGTTGTTTGTCAGTATGACTTTTTTTAGCGTAGACGACTGAGCAGCAAATGTTGTCGCGCTCAAATAACTCTGACCAGTAAACGATCTTGTGTCAATAACCGGGCTTCTAGTGATAATATCGCTAAATTTCGCAGTTGCCGCTGGCGCAGCCCAGACCGGCATCGCAAAAACAACCAGGGTAAAAAGGAAAACAATTGCAGAAAATCTCTTCATTTTATCCTCCATTCACTACAGCTTGAATTGTCGTTTAAGCTACCCTGTGCCAATGGCTGACTCCATTGGGAAGAATCCGCATCGCCTCGTCTTGCATGGTCAGATCCGCAGTCTGTTGGCGTCCTTCGCTCGTTGGCAAGGTCTGTCCTGCCTGTGCTTGAATGGTTACCACATTACTGCTGTCATCGGTTTTGATGATCGTAAGCGCCCGGGCATTGGCGGCAGCTGCTGAAAGCAGGTTCATGGTCACCGCTCCCGCTGTAGCGTCAACCAGTAAAACCGAATCGGTCACCAGAACGTTGCCGGAAGCACTGACTGTCCTGGTTACTGCGCCACCGGTAAGCCGTTGGATCGCTGCCAGGAGCTGGTCCCTGGTAGCCGAGGCAAGGACGATGCCTGCCGCCTCGATGACGTTGCAGATCTCTTCCTGGACGTCATTCATGAAGTCATCAGTGACCTTGGTCCCCTTTTCCCCTGTGGCCGGATTCCCTTCATGGAACAGATTGTCTGTTGATTGTATGCGTAGCATGTATCCCCCTATGCCCAGAGTATTTCGACAAACGTGTGTGCCGGTTTCAGTTCATTCAGCAGATCCAGCAGCAGCTGGTCATAGCTGTACGACAGGCATTCGCCAGCACATGATTCGCCGGCCCGGAAAAAATATCCATTACCGGCGATAACCCAGATCCGCCAGCACCAGTCAGAGTCGTCATCGCCAAGCTCGTCGCCGCAATAGCCCCAGCCGGCCATGAGTGGGTGAAGTTCGTCAATCCAAACCGTAAAGCCGTATGCTGCCGCCATCTGTATAAAATACGCCCGATCCAAACGGCCCAATTCTCGCATCTTTTGCAACACGCGGTCGTGCCGCACCTGGAGCGGATCATCCGGAGAAACCGGCAAACCGTAAACGCTTTCCCACCGGGCGAGCAGTTCGAAAGCACTGTTTGCAAACGATTCCTGCAGAAGGTCATCAGCCCTTGCCTGAACGCTGTCGAGGTGTTTGCCTTCCAGCTCCAGATCGGCGGGGAAATCGCCCTCCAAAGTAACAGGCAGCAAGAGCTTCAAGGCATCGGCATTAGGTGGCACTGATCACCCCCGGCCGGATTATTTCGTTCGTTGCGGGGACTACGTTGTTTGCAGGGGTGACGATTGTTGCATCATCAGCGCCGTTCAAAATAGCCTGGTTGATCAGTTGGGACCGGTAAAGCACCTGGTTGGGAACAAAGGTGTTCAGATAGGCCGTGATATCCGACACGGTTTTAACCTTGTCCCATTCTGATCCGCTGCCGGTGACAGTCACATTCTGGGTGATAAATGTCGGCGGCAGCACCCGGCTGTATTTGGCGGTTACCGGACGGACGTCGTCGATGTAAGCCTTAACCTCATCAATAAGATCCTGCGTCGGTATTTCTGAGCCGGTAAGCTCAGGATCAGCGATAATGATGACATCGACTGTGCCAACCCCCTGGCCCAATGGAATGCAATAAGCCGCTTTAACGCCAGTGATATCCATGGCCCATTTCACGTAATCGTACTGATTGCCTCCTGCCGGAGGGCGACGGATGTACTCCAACAGTCTGGCGAGGAGTTCCGTATCCGTCTCGCCGGTTTTACGGGACAGGCCGCGCACCCATGCATGATGTTCCAGGTTTTCAGTGTCGGACGTATCAGGAAAAATCTGCTGGGCGATATAGTCCTGGTACTTGTAGAGTCCCCAGAGGGCGGACGCCATGCAGGCAGCCTTGATAAAAATCAGGCTTCCCTGGGATATGTCAGCAGACGGAAACTGATTCCTGTAGTCCGTCAATATGCCGTTTAACAGCTCATCGAAGCCCTTTTCAAACGTCATACAACCTCCACGAACTTCTCGAAACTTACAACACGGCCATCCGCCTGGGTTGCCTCGACCAGGAGCTTCAGGCGGTTGAGATCAACGGCGCGGTCCCTCTCCGTGAATACCTCTATGGAAGTTGCCCGTCCGTTATCGAGCAGCCACTGCAGCGCCTCCAGGCAATACTCGCGAGCCAGCATCTCCGTCCGAACGGTATTTTTCGCCCGTTTCAGGAGATGCAGCCGGCTGCCGAACTCGGGGTTGGCAAAGAATGAGCCCCTCTCCACCGTCAGGCTCAGATAGATATTGTTGATGATCGAGCCCGCCTGCTGATCGACATCGAGCGCTGCCATTCCCGAATCATCTATAATCAGTGCGAAATCCATCACATCTCCTGATTTGGCGTTCCGGTTGTCCCGCCGGAGTCACCCGGATGCGTGTGGTCGTTATAGATGTCCCGATCGGCAGCCATTGAGCGAACCGAATCGGTGATATCGCCGCCGGCAGTTATGTCCCCGGTAACCTCCAGGAGCGGCGTTTCCAGCCTGACCTTCGTTGACGCGACGACCGTCACCAGGGGGGAGGTAACGCGCACCTCGTTGATGGCCACCACGTCGATAGTCCCGTCACTCTTCAGGTGGACCTGCTGCCCGAGGTGGTCATACAGCGCCACTTCGCCGTTTGCCATTGCCAACCGGTACCGGCGATCGTCAGACGCCACCGCAACCAGGTGGTTCCCCTCCTGGACAATGATGATCTCGGCGCCCGGCAGCGCCCGAGAGGTAAACCCGTAATGCTGGAAATATTCGCGACTTTCGAAGGTTTCGTCGGAACGGCCGCTTGCTGAAAACCGCTTGATGACACCCTCTATCATTGCCGTGACAATGCCCCTGATCATTCAACCAGCCCCGGTTCTCCCAGCTTCAGCCGGGTGAAGCATCCCTGTTTCGACAACTCGAAGGTCCTGCCGAATATCAGGTAACTTCTGTTTATGTTCAGAACTTCGTCACGAATCTGGCACAGCTCGTTGATGGCCCAGTTTTTTCCGTCCTGGCTGTGCCGCGGCACTTTGTAGCGCAGCTGAAAACCGTCATGTCGCTGCTTCTCCAGGAGCAGCCGAGCATGCAGCGCAGGACTCTGGGAATCGTTCGTCATCTTGGTTACATAGGGCTTGCGAAACGGGAAGGTCGTGTCGTTCTTGATCGCCTTGGAGTTCACTTTCGTGGCATCAGAACCATCAGTTTCATGGCCTTGGCCCTGGCCGATAACGATCACCTTGGAGTAGCGCTTCGAGATATCCTCGATCTGCTCGCCATCCAGGATATTATTGCCGACGCCCGACTTCAGGCAGGTCAGGCTGAACAGGGGTTCGCCGCCGGCCTTCGGCCTGCCGAAGACGAAGGTCCCGTTTGGCATGGCCCAAAACATCAGCCCCCTGCTTGCCGCGTAATTTTTCAGGACTTCGAACACCGTCATGCCCGGCTCGATCCGCGAGATCTTCTGCGGTGTGTCCACGAAACCGGTGATCGGCTGGGTGACGGTCTTCTTCTTGCCTTTCAGCTTGCCGACAAAATTCTCCTGGTAGACGATATTCTTCCGGTTGATGAAGGGGATATCCGCCAGCAGCGTCTCAGCCAGCTGCTTGACCGTCTTGCCCTGGACGTCGAAGAACCGTTCGCAGTAGGAATCCACCAGGAGCCCCATCAGGTCACGGCCCTCGACCCTGACGGTAGATTTGGCTTTGTCATAGGTCCTGGTAACGCGATCGATGATGCCGGTAAGCTCCAGCGTGTCATTCACATAAAGTTCGCACTTCTTGCCGGGGGTTATCTCGATTTCAGGGTTGGCTAGTTCCAGTGAAAACGCGTCATCTGCGGTGTATATGTCTGCCTCTATGGAGTAACTCTCGAAGTGTTCGATTTTCTTGCCATCCACCAGCAGGGCAACTTTATCTGACATAGACAGACACCTCCCCGCTAGTAAAATTAGGGTTCTTGATCCGGTTGATGCTGTGGATGCGCTCCGCGTAATTGTACGGAAGACTGTATTTCAGACACACCAAATGCAGCGGCATTGCGTTGTCCAGTTCCACCGTGATGATCTTTTCCCGTTCCAGCTTGATCGTGATGATGTGCTCCAGGAGCGCCCTGGCCATATCCTTCAGGCTGGTCATGCCGCGGTCCAGGTCGATCCCGTCCTGGAGCAGACTGCGCACAGTCGCCAGTGACTGTTCCAGCTCGTTTGCCGTCAGTACCGGGGCAGGGGTAACCGTTGCAATGAAATTGCCCTGAGTGTCAAAGCCTTTCGCCTGTTCCGCACGGCGGTATTTCTGCCGTTCCTGCTCGTCATCCTTGTAGATCTCGGCGGCAGACAAGGCAGCCTGGGCAGCAAAAGCGCAGCGCACCTGCTTCGAAAAGCCGAGCCGGTCTTCCAGATCGAGCACCCCGAGACGGACGCTGTCGAAAAAACGTGCCGGCGCGGTTTTCATCGAGTCATACAGAATGCTGTAGCGTTCGGCGCAGCGGGCAACGGCGCCGATAATCCGGCCCGGCAGGTTCACACCGTAGCTTACGGCGGCAATCAGGCCGTTCGCCGGATTCGCTATGGTTGTCAGCTCAGCTTCAACGCCGGTCACGAACGTTTCGACCGTCTGCAGATAACCACGCGCTACAAGCGACAAATCCTGGAACTGCTCCACAATACCTTGGGCAGAGTCAAGCGTCCTCCCGAGGATGCTTCCCGCTTCTGTGCCCAATGCAGCCATAATGTCAGCTTCAACCCCCAGCATCATTTCATCCTGGGCGTTGACGAAGGCTTCCTCGGCCATAGCCGTGACATCCGACTGCGCGACAAAAGACGCATCTTCCCTGAGCTGCTGCACCAGGGTGATGTCAACCTCTGCCGTCCTGATCCGGTCGTCATGACGCACACCGATCTGTTCGGCCATTACGTTCAGGATGCCGTACTTCGGATGCTCCAGTTCCAACAAATCCTTGCTTTGCAGGAGATCAAGCAGCGCCTTGTGGTCGTCATACGTGGTGTTGTCCGCGCCGTCATCCCAGAAATAGCAATGGATCTTGATGGTGCGCGCTTTCTGGCCCATGTCCTCCAGGTCAGCGCCGTCGGCGTAAGGGTATTCATAGCGGGCTATCGACTTCTCGAAGCCGTCCTCGATTGTCTCCATCTGGAGGAGGATGCCGTTCAGCCAACCTGTTTCGAGAGTTTCGCCCATCTCAGTATCCTGGAGGCAATGCGGTTATGGCGTCGAAAAAGCTGCCGCGTTTCATGGTGGTCACCTTGTTGTTCATGCCGTTGGTGCGGGTAATTACCGGGCCTTGACCGTCAATGTTGATGTCGATTTTAATGTCGTTTTTCTGCTCCGTTTTCTGCTTTTCGCTCGGATGAAGCAGATCATAGATAGCCTCGCCAATGGCCCCCTTGATGAATTTCCGCTCGATCAAGGTGCCGATGCCGTAACCGGCTGCACCGGCTGCAAGGGCCGAAGCGGCAACCGTGCCCGCCCCGGCGGCTCCGACCGAACCAGCCAGCGTGGCGCCGACGCGGCCCATACCCGCAAGTCGACCCATACCTGCCAGACGGCCCGGCAGCTTGACCGTGCCCGGAGTCTTCGGGGCTGTGCCATACCCAGGAGTTTTAAAAACTGAGTAATCTCCGGAACCAGGAACGCCGGGGGAGCCCCCTCCCGGCCAGTTGGTAACGAATACGGGAGTTACACCGGTAGCAGCCTGAAGCGCTTTGCCTTCCGCCACACCAGCAGCGACCGAACCATAGCCCGTCAGCCTTTTGAGCAGCGCCCCGCCTGCTTTGGGGCCATAGCGCTTCAAGAGTAGTCCGCTAAGACCGGCAGCCACTCCGACTCCTACCATCTCCTTGCCGTCCAGCGACAAACCGCCGTCTTTCTTCGGCGCTCTGACAAATTGAATGAAATGACCGAGAGCTTCGTTGATCGGCTTCACGAAGCCATCTGCTGCCTGGCGCAGGTCATTTTTAACCATGCCAACCTGATCGACCAGGTTGCGGGTCGCGTCGCTGAAATCGCGTTTAAGCGTTCCGCCGGCTTCGCCGATCGTGTCGGAGAACTTTCTGACCTGAGGCAGGATGTCACCAGTCATGAGCGTCTTGATGCCCTTGATGGTGTCCAGGTCCGCCTTGCCGAAGGCCGCCTGAATGAACATGGCCCGCTGCTTGTCAGTGGTGAGCTGCGCGTATTTTTTGCGGAGGTCGTCCACGACATCGAGAGCATCCCGGCGTCCTCCCTTCGGATCAAAAAAGCTGACGCCAGTAGTCTTCTGCGCCTCTCCCTGGTACCGCAGGTTATTGAAGATCCGGAGCGTGCTGTCGGCAAGTGTCGCGAGGCGTTCCGGGTTTCGCTCCACTTTTGACAACCCCTCGATGAAGGCAAGTGACTTGTCGAAGCTCATACCTGCCGATTTTGCGTTTACACCAACCCGGGCAAAGATGTCGGCTAGGTTCTGCAGTTCGGCATTGCCAAGCCGCCCGGCGACGGTCATCTTGTCCAGGAGTTCCAACGCCTGGCCGGGTTTGGAAAGGTCGAACTGGAAGGCGGTCGCAGCGACCGTGAGCCCTCCGGAAAGCGCCTGTGCATTGGCTCCGGTAACCGCCATGGCGACGTTCACGCCGTCAAGCGTTGATTTTGCCTCTTTCATGTTAAGGCCGGACTGCACCAGGGCATCAAAACCGCTCTTCAGTTCGTCAATGCTTTGGCCTGATTCACGACCCATACGAAACAGGTCCTGCCGGAGAGCTGAAACTTCCGCTTTGCTTGCCCCGGCAGTTTGCCCGATCTGGGTCAGGCCCTTGTCCAACCGGGCCGAATCCATCGCGGTCGCCACAGCTCCTATCGACAGGCCGACGGCTGCAAGCTTGGACTGCAACGAACCGAAAGCGGACTTGAGTTCACCGACTTCCCGCTTCGCACCCTTGGTAAACCTGGTAACGGCACGGCCCGAACCATCCAGCTCACTTCTCAAGCCGGTGCTTCGTGCGATCAGTTCCAGAAAAAGCTTCATGTTGGTCATGGCCGTTTACCTTTTACCGGTTTTCTTACTGTCATTTTCCGGCGCTTGCCCGGGTTCACGATTTCATCGAATGCTTCAAGGAAGGAGTAAGCCTCCCCTTCAGACAAATCATCGATCTCCGCTTTACTGAACCCCATCTTCAGAAGAGCTATCTGGAGCTTCCGTGCCGGCTTGTGCCGAGTTTCGAAACTCCCTCCTCCGCTGTTCCAGTTGGAGAGTCGCCCTGGTCAGTTCGTCGCCGTCCGGACCGGAGAGATCCAGCACCATTTCCGGGGTGACACGATCCAAACCCACAACAGTCAAGCGACGGGCAAGCAAGGCAGCAGAAAACCATACCGGATTTTCGACCTTTTCCCCTGCCGCAGGGTCGTTCATAACCTCAAGCGTATGGCGAAACCGCTGTTCATCCAGGCTGAACTCCTGGAACACCATGCCGGCAGCAATAATCCCCTCGGGGAAGGTTCCCTTTTCGACCATCTATCCCTCCGACCTGGTCTCGGCGGAAAACTTGATCGTCCGGACCGCTTCGTTGTCACCGTCGTACTTGGTTTCACCGACTTCCAGGGTACAGACGCCGCCGTATTGGATGCGGAGACCGTTGCCCTTGTCGATGGTCAGCGTCCCGCCCACGACCGAATCGAAATCGAATTCGGGGGCGTCCTTCGGCGGCGTGTACTCCACGTCCACCGTGTGGCGGGCAGTCGTGTTGATGTGGCCGGTCTTGTTCATCAGCGGAACCTGCTTACGAATTGCCCGGCCGCCCTCGGTTACGCTTTTAAAATCGGTTATCTCCTGGCCGTTCACCTCCAGGGTGACAGCGGCAATGTATTCAGACATGGCTTGAACCTCCGTTCAATGTTGGTTACAGAAGCAGATCAATGCGGCCGGCAAACACGTGCAGCCCGTTCACCACATCCGTCGGGATTTTTGCGTTCAGGCGGTTCACATCCTGTTCGTCACGCTCCACGATCAACCCCGGGAGATTGGCGTCCACCTCTTCAACTATCTCCAGATCTTCGAGCTTCTTCAGTACATCAATCAGTTCGCTCCGGACCTTAGGCGGCGTTTTACTGGAAAGTTTCTCCCGGGGAAAACGTAAGGAGATCCGCTCGCGGCAGGCTTTCCTCACATAGTCAAGAGTGCGGATGGTGGTGATGTCCAGAAGGCTGACATCGTTGATCCCCTGGGCATCCTCGGTATAGGTGGAAATTGCGCGGACGATCTGCACCCTTTCCCCAGGTCCCACCTCCAGTGGCGCCACACCGTTGTTAAGCGTGTTCTCCTGCTCGGTCCGGGAAAGCCGCTGGTCGATTGCCGGCGCATGAATGCCCGTAAGAGCCAGCGTGTTCAAGGGCTTGGCCGGGTCTTCCTCGTATGCCATGACCGCAGCGAATGCCGCCGCGAACTCGTAAGCAGGGCTGCGGGTACCCCGGAGGTATGCGCCGAGCATGCGACCGCTGTTGATCTCGCCTGCCAGGGTAGTTGCGCTTGCCAGGGCGCCATCATAACCGTACACCCCTACGCCGCCCCGCTGCTCCATCGGACCGGATACGCTGTCCAGGTGTGTCCGGAGAGCTGTCAGGCTGGTAGAATCATTGTAGGGCGTGGCTATGATGTGGTACTGCTCCGGAAAAACCTTGGCCAAGGCGGTGGAAATGTCCGGATCGATAGTTCCGTTTGCCAGCGCCACGATGGTGGCTGTCGTACCCTTGGCGGTCAACTCATAGGTCACGTCGATCTGGTGAGCAATCAGACCCTTGTTCTTGGCCGTAAGGGTCACGACCGCAGCGTTGACGGTTGCGCTTACCGGCAGATCCGGGTACTTGTCCAACTCGGCCTTCAATGCGGTGGCGACTGCCGTTGCCGCGTCACCGGTGACGATGGATATTTCCACTTTCTGGTTGCCGACCCAGAGTTTGAGCGTACCGGTGGAGGTGGCAGCATTGGCGATACTCACCGTGCCGGTTGCAGCGACTCCCGCGCCGTCGTCCAGGGCGCAGACTGTCAGGTCCAGGTACGCGTTTGCCTTGATTGCCGCCCGGCACATGAGGTGCGCCTGGCTGCCATTACCGAAATACTCCGCGGCCTGGGCATCGGAAAAGACCTGCGTCGGGACGAGTGCCGCCACCGTCCCGGCTGCCAAGCGCTGGGCTATGATCAGCATCTTCTGCAGGTTGTTCGGCAGTGTACGGACCGCCAGCTTCGTGTTGAACTCGAAATATTTGCCAGGCTTCCGGATCGAGCTCGGGATCTGATCAAACGAGATGTTTTTCGATGCCATTACTCGTCACCTCCTTTGTTTTTACCTCCCCCCTTTACGAAAGGGGGGTCGGGGGGGATTTCCATCAGGCTGCCATCATCCACCAGACGGCGATAGTACGCGCTGTCCGGAACTTCCACAGGATCACCATCGCCGATGTAATCCCTTGGGTTTTCTTCCTTTGGGCATTTCAGGCCCGGCGCTGCTTTAACGAGCATGTGAAGCCTCCTTTAAATGACTTTCAACAAGAATCTCTCTTCCAGTTTTTGACCGTTGGACGTAATGCAGCGAACCGACAAAATATATACAGTCCCTGCAATCCCGGCCTTCAGCTTGTACCGGACATAGGTCTGTCCATAAGGGGCAACATCGCTGATCATGGCCAAAGTAGTGTCGGCGCCGGTATTACGCTCGGCGCAGACAACTTCAGCAGACGATACTGTTTCGGTTGAGTTCAATTGACCTTGTCCATCAGTTCTCCTGAACTGGCATGTCCTGAACTCTTCGTTGTATGCAGGCTTCTCGATTGTCCACATCAGGCATGTCCTCTCGGGCTACAAATGTCTCCGAAGATACGCGGTCTGGCCTTGTCAGCAAATATCCGCCGGGTGCATTCATTGTTTAGAACCAGAGGGCTGACAACATCCATGAAAATGTATTTTCCCACGAATGCCCCCACCAGAATATCCGCCAACGACGCCTGACTTCTGATTGTCGCCGACACCTGCTCGATATAGCTGCCGATTTCCACCAGACTGGCACTGGACGCAGCCATGATCGAGACGTTCTCGATGAACGTCTGCTGATCCGAAATGGAAGACATCGACTGCGCCGTACTGCCAATAGACTCCACCAGACCGGCCAGTTCCGTCAGAGAGGCCCCGGACTGGATGACCGTGTTGATGGTATCGACAAACGTCTGGGCTTCGTTTCCCTGGCTGACTGAAATTGCCGTAGTGAGCAGATTCTCGCTGAACGTCTGCCCTGACTGCAGAGTATCGGTAACCCCGGCAGAGGACTGAACCGTAGTCAGCAGCAACTCGACCAGCTGGGCGACATCGCTAACGGTTGCTGCGGACTGGGCCGTGGTCTGGAGCGTCTCGACCGCCTGGAGAATGTCGGTTGCAGTGGTCTGGGACTGAATCGTAGTTGCCAAGTTCTCTACCAATCCCTGGACATCCGAAACAGACGCGGCAGACTGAATTGTGGTGAGGCATGCCTCGACCAGTTGAGCAATGTCGGTTACCGATACGTGTGATTGAGCCAGCGTGAGCATCGACTCCATCATCGTCTGGACGTCGGCAGCCGATGCTCCTGACTGGATCAGGCTGGTTGCCGCTTCGATGTAATCCTGGGCGTCGGCTGCGGCGGCCAGAGAGGTGATCGTAGCGGTGAGGGTTTCGGTGATAACCGACCCACCACCAAAAATGTACGCCCAGATCGCTCCACGCATCAGAGTACCTCAAGGTACAGATCGACATTACCGGACGGAGCTGTCCTTAAAACAATAAACACCTTGGCTGCGCACAGGGTATCCACAATCTCCATGACGCTCGGGTAATCGGTTCCGTCCGTATACGTGCCGTCTCCCTGCAGCGTAATGTCCCTGGTAATACCTATGAGCGCATTTGCTTCATCGTATAATGCCAGGAACACTGTGCACGACTGAGACGCCGCAGAAAACCTTCCGTGAATACCAACATGCATGGAGTTGCTGATGTCGACCAGATTGCCAGTATATGCAGCATTCCCAAGGCTTGCAGTTGCGTCTGCGGACGTCAAGGCTGATCTCCGTGCTGCTGCTACGGCATCTGTTTTCTTACCAACCACGGCGGATGCTATGATTTCTGGGGTCTGCCCCCCCGCCGTGCGCCCCTGGATCGTCATTGTATGTGTTGCAGCATCTGACTGTAGAGACTGGCTGAGTTCGTCGCCTGTTGCCATAGTTCGTTACCTCATAGAGTTAAATTGCCTGCGGTTTATCGGTGGTACCGCAAACGGCTGCTTTGCGTCCAACAAGAGTGCGATCGCCGGGTGTTTGCCGGCCGTATCGGTTGCCACTCCACCGTCAATCCGGGTGTATGTAAACAGCGATGGTGCATTCTGCGGGTAATCAGCGTCACAGAACTGGCCCGACAGGTAATAGTAATTTGACGTATTGTCGCCACCCTCGGCGGTTACCATTGCCCTGATCAGCGTCCTCGGTGGGATGGTAACCAGTTTGTTGAAAAAACCTGAAACCGCGGTAGCGCTGGTGCTCGTCTGCGTCTGCGGGACATCCATGCTCTGGCAGAGCAGGGACGTGCCCGCGTAGATTTTCAGTCGCAGCGCGCCAGGACTTCCAACACGCCGTATCCACCCCCAAATTCCGACCACGTTCAACCAGGCATCGTCAGGGATAACGCCAACTCCCCCCAAATCCACACCGGTATATGCTCGATCAACTCCCGACGTGCTGAAATATCCACCAGCATATCCAGGCACGCCGTACCAAGACCCATCGGAGAATCCCGCCATGTAAGCGGCACACGTCCCGACGGCGCTCACCCAGGTGCTGCCGTCGGTCGTAGATTTCTTGTGATGACGGACCTGTGAACTATCGGTATTAACCCATGGCGGCATCAGGCCATAGGCGAAGGTAACGGTCGGGTAATTGCTGGCCGGGGTAGATGTCGTGTTTTTGATGACTATCCAATAGGTAGCCCCTGGCGTCAGCGTCTGGTTCCCGGTAAAATTGTTGCATTCCCGCCATGCTGCCGTGCCCCCGTAACTCGTTATGGTCCCGGTATCGAGTGCAGTCCCGCTGGGAGATCCGGCGCCATTGTCAGCCTGCAATTCCACGGTCACACTGTTCACCGTGCCGGTCCCCGATCCGTAAAAACGGAATTTGGTGAACGTGACAGCCGCTCTGACCAGCACTGAAAACGCGATGAACGTAGTGGCGCTAGACAGCGCCAGGGTTCCGCTGCCCGGAGTCGCCACTATATTGAACGGGTATATCAGCGGATGGCATATTGAATTATCGCCAATAGGCATGTTGTATCCCTCTGCCTGCTACTACTGGACTATGTTGACGAAAACAATCACCCGGGCATCAGCAGGGACACCAGGGAGCGGAGGGGTTTTGACCGTGTTCGATGGCCCCGACTCTCCCCAGCCGTTGAACGCGGTAACGTAGAAACTGTGTTCACCCGCCGGGACCGTAACGGTTGAGGTCGTGCCGGTGACAGTAGGCCCTTTTGCGCCATCGGTATAGACATGGTACCCGTCAGCTCCGGACACTGCCCCCCATTCCAACGTCACGGTCCCGGCGTTTGCGGTAGTAATCCCTACCAACAAAATCACAATTGAAACCAGACAGGACAATATGGTTGATCTCATTATGTGGTACCCCCTTGAGCCGCAGCTCGGTTGTTTTGGCTGCCAGAACGCAACACAGGCTGCATCTGATTGCATCCTGGCGGGCTGTCATTATTGCAGTTTTACCCGATACGTCACCTGGAGCGATTCGCCGGAGGCAAGCGTTCGAGACTGGCTGAGCGCAGCATAGCTGACCAATGTTCCGGTTGTACCACTCGCAGCGGTCACCAGTGCCGCATAGGTTACCGGACCCCAGGATCCGCCGGAAGCCGTGAACGTCTCGGTGCTCGATGTCGCCTGGTAATCACCACTATCAAGAGCGAGCGTAGGCCAACCGGTTGCGGATCGCTCTACCAGCGACCGGGCATAACCGTTCGTCGATGGCTCACCGGTTACCGTTGAGAGCGTATCCGTGTCGACAATGGTGTCGTTGTAGAGGGCGATGTAATAGTTCGTCGGCGCAGTCCCGGCACGGAGCACAACGTCGAGAAACATCTGCTCGCCGCCGTCGGCCAGGTTGTTTTTTGCGGTTTCTGTCCATTTGAGCCGGCCGGCTGTGTCAAAACATTTGATTTCGAAAAACCCTATCTCACGCATCCCACCGCCAGGGGCCTCGGCATATGCGGCCGATACGGTCAAGCACATAATCAGCGCCAATAACATGAAAAATTTGCCCATAAATTTATCCTCCAAGAGTGACTAGGTCTGACGCATCCACCACTTCATCACCTGGCTTCAGGTAGTAATTCAACCCTACTGCAAGCAGGTCTCCAGCTACTTCCAGATCCACTTTCGTCACCGTAAACGAGGTCGAAAACTCGACCAGGTAAACGATCTTCCGTTCCTCGTAATCCGCTTCATCCGTAACATCCCTGAACCGGACCGGCTTCAAGGGCTCCATGTTGAGCCCCAGATCCCGGAGCATGAGGTACTGAACCACTCCCTGGACGAGAGGGTTAATGCCTCGTCGCCGCTCTTCCTCGCCCCGCTCATGCTTGAAGGTCAGGAGCACATTCACCGTTAACTTTTGCTTCCAGGTTATTTGTGTCACCTTCTCGAACGTGCCTTCGAAGATGGCCACGCTAACCGTCGGGCCGGGGTAGAGCCCCTGGGCGTCCTTTTGGATCGCCGTGGCTCGAACTCCCTCAAGACGGGTGGTGATCTCGGTCAGGACTGCCGTCTCGATGTCGGTGCAGGTGGTAACCGGTGTGCCCATATCACAGGTCCTTCATGGTGTCTCGGGTGAACAGTCGCGTGCTGCTGGTGATCTCGGGCCTGCCTGCGCTCTCCGGATTCGTCGCCGGCGAGGGCACTTCGCCCAAGGTGACCACACCCTTGGCGATATTCTTCAGCAGCTCGATGGCGTTCTTGTAACGCTCTTTTCGAGAATCAGGAATCGATTCGGCGCAGCGGCTGTACAGGTTGTAAACCGAGACATCGACCGAGCACTTACGGATCACGGCAGGCACCGGCGAAAAGGGCACCGTGTAGCGGGCCGCGCAGTAGCTGTCGATCTCGGCATCAGCGTCGGCGATCGCCGCCGTCACCTTACCCTGGTCTGCCTCTCCCGTCCCGGAGTCATCGGTCAGGTTTGTGACCGTCTGCTCCGGGATGGTGGCGGTTATGTCGGCAAGCGCACAGTAGGCCATTACTGGTTATCCTTGCCCTTGTCTTTGCCCTTGTCCTTGGGCTCCGGATCGGGAAGCTCCTCAACAACCAGCTGGGGCTCCGCTTTCAACTGGGCCAGCTCCTTGACGCTGAAGCGGTCATTCGGGTATTCGGCCGGAACGGCCGGGTGGGCAACCCCGCAGCGTCTGAAACCATCTGTCTTGGCGGTGATACGAATCATCGATTGATCTCCTTTTGGTTGCGCGCCTGGAGGGGCGAGTCAAGCCTACCCCTCCAGATCACTATCCACTTTCAACTATGCCCCGGTCTTAACCCAGCCCGGTACTGCCGTAGGCAAGCTGCCAGAAACCATAACCACCGGCAGCCCTGGCTTCCGCGCCGAACTTGAATTTCTTGCGGGTGAACACGTCGTCGGCCTGCGGGTCGATCTGCTGCACGAAGACCGGCTTCTTCCTCTCCTGGTAGATGAACGGCTTGACCGGCTTGGTGGTATCCAGAAGGAACCAGGCGGTATCAGAGGTCAACCGGGCATCGGCAACGACTTCGAAGGTTCCCTTGTAGGGGTTCTGCTTGCCGTCTTCCAGGCGCTCGTTGTTCTTGAGCACCAGCGCAGTGTCTTCCAGCGCCGGCGGCACAAACAGGATGTCGGGCGTAATGTTCAAGGGCTGGCCTTCGTCGTTCTTGAATTTCTTCATGGCCGTGCGGGCCGCTCCGAACGACGCCTGGGCTGCCGCCAGGGTAGCACATGAAAGAACCGCGGTTCCCTTGTTGGACACGCTTGCACCGGCAACGGCATGGTCGGTGTCGAAGAAATACTGTCCGTCGTAGCAGAGGTTGGTAAAGCCGCCGTTGACCAGGTCGATGACGATTTCATCGGGCAACTGCTTGGCGGAGAAGCCGGCCATCTGCGCCTGGGGAGCGTAGATGCCCAGGTTGTCGTCCTCAATGTGGTTGCGGTCCACTTCCACAGTGGCTTCCCAGTCGTCGTTCACGATGGTGTACTTGAATGCCTCAAGGGACTTGACCACCTTGTCGCCCATCCACTTCCGCATGCGCGGGAAATAGGAAAGCCAGTTGTACTGGTTCTCTGAACCGCCGCTCGGCACCAGCATGGCTATCTTCTGCCAAATGGCAGGAGCAGCGTCGAATGCCTTATTGAAGGTGGTCTTCAGGTTGATGAAGATGTTCGTGATGTTTGTTGCGTTGACAATCATTTATGTGTCCTCCTGACAGGTTGAAGGTTCGTTAAATCTCTACCCAGACGCCATCGGCATCGATGCCCACAACTTTGCCCGCAGCGGACTGGGTATTGCCGCCAGCGTTGGTAGCCGACACCGTTTCGTCATCGACGATGTAGCAGGTCTTGCCGAGAGTGGCTTGGACGACCGGATCGGTACCGGAGTTCTTGAACTTGAAGACGGCCCCCCTGCGCACCAGGATCGAGGCGGCGCCGTTCGCACCTGAGTTGGTCTTCCGTTCCTCTGCGCGGCCGAGTGCGGTCAGGGTGGTGGCTGTCGATCCGGGGGCGGCATAACCGCTGCCGTTGGCCACGACCAGGGACCCTGCGTAAATAGTGGTGTTCGTTGCCATGGGGACGCTGATCAATTCACCGTCCTTCATGGGAGTGTTGCGGTCTGCGGACAGAGCCATGGGTTATTCCCCCTTTCCATATTTGTTGATGTCATCAACGCAGTTGCCAAACATGGCGGCAACCTTCGCTTCCTCGGCATTAAGGGCCGTGCCGCCATCACCCGGCTTCTTGTCATTCAGCCCGGAATCTCCGGCAACGACCGGCGCAGCCTTGACGAATTCTTTAAAGCGATCCAGCCCGCCTTCCATGCGGCACTGCGCCACGTGGTAATCCTTCGTTGCCGGCGTAATCTTGCCGTCCTTCAGGGCCTGGTCGATCTCGGTGTTGATAGCCTTGTCCAACTCGGCCTTCTGCAGATCGGTCACTTTCTGCTCCGCTGCTACTGCCCGGTTCAGGGCAGTGTCATAGTCCGCCCGGGGAACGAACTTGTCCAGGGGCGGGTTCTGCGCCTGGTTGAGGGCCGTGGCATGATCGGTTTTCATCTGGGCGATGCGGTTCAGGGCATCCAGGAATGTGGCGGTAGCGGGGAGCCCCAACTCCGCCAGCAGTTTGGCGAGTTCCATCTTTTGCTCCTTTCGTGGCTCCTCGGCATTGAGCGCACTGATGTAAAGGTTTGGCTGGTTCGTAAGGCCAGCGCTGGTAAGCCGGAAGATCCGGCGCGAATCAATTTCATAACGGAAAACCGGCGACAAGTAGCGGTACTCCTTGCTGGCAACAGACTCGCTGCCTTTGGCGGTCCACTCCACCCGGCCCCATACCGAACCGCCTTCGCGGATTTCCAGCGATTTGATCCAACCGGCAGCCGGAGCTTCTTCCCCTCCCGGGGCTTTCAACTCGGTCGAGTGTTCCCAGTCGATCGGCAGGTCCTTGCCGTCGGCGGTAAAGGACTGGAGGATTATCTCGGGATGATCGTTGATCCAGGTGCGTCCGTCACGGCCGGTGATGATCTGTCCCGGGGGTATCAGCTCGATCCGTTCCGGGGCCGCCCCGTCAGCCGGTAACTCGAAATTAAGGGCCATGCGAAGAGCGTTTGCGTTTTCTTGGTTCATAGCTGTCAACAGCACCTTCATCGTGCCTCCTTAACGGTGCGACATACGCACCGTACATCAACTTTTCCGGTCACCCCAGTTGAAGGGGTTCGATACCGTCCGCGCCGCAAAACAGAACCGCATTAAAACCATCTTTAAACTTTCGCGTGTTGCGCTTTCCAACTCGCCCCTATACAATCGGCAGGGTTGAGAGCGGAAAACGTCTCAGAAGTCAAATTTCGCGTTTTTCACTCTTCGAGATACCGTTTCATCCGCTCGACGATCTTCCGGGTGTCGGCATCGGCCAGGACCAGGTAGGGGCGAGCAGGGATGCGAACCTTGCGCCCGCGGCCCGCCTTACCCCCGAAATGGTGGATGGCGGCGTACTTCTTGTTGGTGCCGACAAGCGCAGATAGCGCGTCCGCCCTGGCTGTGATGGAGTGATAGAGCCCGCCGGACGTTCGGTTCAGCATCTTGCCGGTCTTGCCTTTTTTCACCAGCCACTTCTTGTAAGCAGGTGAGAGCTCCGGCCAGCGGCCCGGCCTCCCCTCCCTGGAGAAGTTCTCCAGGACCGCGTCAAGCATGTCTTCTGAGATGTCCCGCATAACCCGCGAAAGATCGCCGCCTTTCTTGGCCAGGCGTTCCAGGTGTTTGGTTACCTGCTTGTCTTCGATTTTGACATCGATCATGTCGGGCATTGCGCAACTCTCATAATGGTGGTATGGTTTTAAGCAAAGGGTAACGGGCGACAGCAGGAAATTCGGTGTGCCTGCGGCATGTGAGTCTTGCACGTGGCATGGAGGGACTGCCGGCCTCCCGTCCGTTACTCGATTTTCCCTCTCACCTGACTGTATTTTCTCTTGTCCAGCAGGGCCTCTTTTCCTACCTTGAACACTGAACGCACGGCATTTGTCTGCATCTTTACCTTCTTTTCCCAAACATCAGGCTCGACGACCACCTTTACCTTGCGCGGGTCGTCAAGCGACGGCATGACATAGAGCAACTTCCCGTCGTCATTGTCGTAAAGCACAGCTTGCGGCGTCAAGACGGCATTGGGAAGGCTGTCCCATTCGGCATCGGAGAGGGCGTCACCTGACTTTTTGTGCCGTTCCGCCTTTTTGCCGACAACGAGTCTATCTTCAATTATTATGGCCGCGGTTGAAGGCATG
Organism: Geobacter sp. UBA5735; assembly: GCA_002419385.1. Classification (GTDB taxonomy): domain Bacteria; phylum Desulfobacterota; class Desulfuromonadia; order Geobacterales; family Geobacteraceae; genus RPRC01. The sequence continues at coordinate 6,717 of DIFZ01000035.1, read as the reverse complement.
ACCCCTTTTGACTCCAGGAACTGTATTTCCTCCGGCGCCATGGCTCCAAGCGTGGTAAAGCTGTGCCTGGTGACCTTCGACTTACGTACCTCGGCAATCCATGTTGCATATCCACTTTTTACCTCTCGTGCCGCCAATGGGCCGAGATCTCGGAATGTCATCGCCCCGAGCGGAGCCGTCCAGTCAGCGAGTTTGTCAACTGCTATTCTCCCTGCTCCCGCCTTTCCCGGGTTGTAGCTCCACCCGGCATCCGGGGCCATGGCCACCGGCCGGCCATTGAGATCCTTCGTTTTCACCGTGGTGGCCTGGTACATCCGGCTGCCGTCCCGGGTAAGCGGCTTTTCCACCTCGCCCAGGTTGGCATCCGCCCCTGATCCGGAGGTTGAGCGCTTCGCCGCCTCTCCAGCCTTCACCTTTTCCTCTAGCCCCGATTCATCCAGGGCGCGGACTGAACAGCGGCAGCGGAAACCGTTGGGCGGAAAGTGACTGTTCCAGAATGGATCATCGAAGCGGAAGGCCAGGCCGTTCAGCGCCGAATGAGCCGGCCGAGTGAGCTTGTCCATGACCGCCACGTACATCCACCAGGGACGGGATTCCGTACTCTCCATCATTCGCTGGTAGTGGCCCACCATGTAGGATGTCTGTATGTTGGTTTCAAAGATCGTCCTGAGCCGGTGTGGTCCGACGTTGGCGACTTCCCCGGTCGCCTCGTTCACCACTTCGCCCCACCAGCCCTTTGCTTTTAACCTCGGGGTTAAATTCTTCTTCCAGTCAGCGAAGGTTAGCCCCTCGTCCATGGCCTTCCTGAGTTCTCCATGTATGTCCTGGAGAATGTCCGTGCGCATTACCTTGGCTACGGTGAATGCCCGGGCGTGAGCGTCCTCCAGCATCTCGTGCCAGTCCCAGGTAATCCGGAAGCCCTTCGACTCGAAATACTCGATCGCCTTTTCCGGCTTGAGGCCGAAGGCATATTTCAGATCAACGTCCGGCATCGAGCCTGCCCATGATCTCCGCCACGAAGAGCGCCCTGGTCAACACATCCTGGAGGGATTCGGTGTTTATGGCAGGGTATGCCTCCACCAGTTTTTCCATGGCCGCGGCATAGTCACCGGTTTCCTGAAGGCCGGTTATAATCGGCATCAACACCGTCTTTATCTCACCTTGAAGATCGTCAGCGGAGAATGAAGAGATAAAAGTATCGATGACGGCCTGACCTGTCGCCCCGGAATCTTCCTGATTCAAGGCCACTCGGTTGGGAGCTGTCTCATTGCCGCCCTTGGGCGGAATAGCTGCGGGCGGTTGCCCCAGCAGGTCTTCAGGCTTTGCCTTTTCGTCAGGGTCCGGCAGGCCCAGCTTGTCGCGGATCACGCTCTGTTCTACCTTGAGCCCCAGGGGCACGAGCTTGTCCAGGGCGTCGACCAGGGCAGCGACATCCTCGGCATCCGGCGCCCGAAGTTGCAGCACCGGGTAGTTTTCCTGCGGCCCGAAGTTCAGATCGATGAACGGCCGCACCAGGTCGCGGTTGAGGGTTTCTTCCAACTGCTCCGCGTCATCGTCGCGGATGTCCTCGCGCACCTCTGCCTGGAGCTTTTCATCACCAAGTTTCCCGGGTGTGCCGGAACTGGACGCCGTCTGGCCCAATATGCCCTTGGAAAGCTGGTCGTCCAGGTAGTCAGCCAAGAGCTTGAAGAAGTTGGAAGATCCGCTGCTCTTGGAGGCTTCTGCAAAATCTATTGTCATTGATTCGGGCATGATGGCCGCTGCGTCGCTCCCCAGATTGGCCACCGCTGCGCGCAGGATATCCTTTTCCTCCGGGGTAGCGCTCGGGCCATACTTGCCCATCCGGATTGGCATGCCGAACACCTCGGCGAAGGCAATCCAGTCTTTTACCGTGTACCCCTTGCACATGAACGCCCAAGCAGCAAGGCGGGCCAGCCCGCCCCGGATCGGGATGCCGCTTTTGATCTTCGGTGCATGGACGATGAACTTGTACGGCGCCAAAGGAAACCCGTCAGAGAGATCCGCTTCGTCACGGAGCCTGATCTCGCTCTGGCTCACCCGGTCGGTCTGGAAAAAGCGGGGATCTCTCCAGAGATAGCGTTCCGGTAACCAGCGAGAGCCGCGGCTCCAGATGATTTCCACTGCGCTCAAACCCTTACCGAGCGCATCCAGACAATCTTTCACCATGCCCCTGAAGCCCGGCCGTGCAACCAGCGACCGCACCGCGTCGGCCAGCTCGATGTCCTTCTTTTCGTCGGAAAAGGCTTCGACTGTTACCGGCAGCCGGGAGACGGCAAGCTTCCGTTTCCCCAGTTCGCAGGCATAGTGCAGGTCCCGCTCTTCCATTTCCTCCGCCAGGGTGAGGTATGATTGATGGTCGCCTTCGGAAGCCTCCCGAAGGAGCGAAGCAAGGCGCTGCGGAGTAAGGCCGGCGGCGGCAGTCTCATGCCAGATGGTGCGGATGCCGGTAAGCGAAGGTGCGGCATGCTCGCGGGCAAGATCCTGTGTCCTGACCGGCCGGCCGTATGCGTCGTAAAGGATCGCCATTTACCACATTCCTTTCTGTCGGCCGAATCCGGCCGTTGTCCTGACGGGTCGGGCAAGATCCTGGTAGTCCTTTGGTTTGATCGGTTCGTAGGCATACTGCCTGACCGGCCCGCTTGCGGCGTTGAGTGCCAGGAAACACGCCCAGGTGCGGTCTGCGTGGCCCGCGTTGTCGCTTTCTGCGACAAACCGGCTGTTCCCGGTCGGGCCAGTCACCCGCTGGAGTTTGTGCAGGTCGGCCCGGAGCGTCGAATCTCCCAGAGGTATCCGGATTTTCCTGTCCTCGAAAGCTTCCTTACCAATGGTGGCCATGGTCAGCTTGTTGGGCATGGTGAACAGAACTCCCTCGACGCGGCTTGTGCCGTGCCTTCTCTGGGCGTCCTCAACCGGCTTTTCACCCATGCCGGTCTGATCCATGCAGCAGCGCAGCACGTTGTATCGTCTGAATACGTCATCCAGCAGCATGTCCTGTTCGGCAAAACTGGCCCGCTTCCGTGCTATAATTTCCCGCGTCCAGTGCACGTCGCCGATCTGCTCCAGAACGAAGATCACGAACAGGTCGTTCCGTGCGCCGATATCCACCCCGACGAAGCATGGTCCGCCGGCATAGCCTTCCGGATCCCCGGCCCGATCGTGTTCGCAGCCGTTGATCAACTCGAAAGACAGCCAGGCGCTGGCTTCGTCCAGCCATTTCAGCTCGTACTCCTGCTGCCAGGCGTCTTCATCATCCAGGGCCGCCCTCAGCTCCTCGATGTTTCGAGGCAGCCCGTCGGCAACCGCCTGGTAGATATCCGTCACCTGGCGGTACCAGATGGGGTCGTCACCGGTCATGAGATCATAGAACTTGTTGCCCTTGCCGTTCGGTGTGGAAACCACGCGCAGCTTCCATCCCGCCGAGATGACCGGAAAGAGCGCCGCCCAGATCTTGCGGCTGTCGGCATGGAAGGCGAATTCGTCAAGGAACACATTGGCAGAAAAACCCCTTGCCGTGTCCGGGTTGGCGGGCAATGCCGTGATGCGGCTACCGTTCGGGAATTCCACCTCCAGCGCCCGGTAGCTCGCTTCCCCCATCCAGTCGCTTTCCGTGGCTTTTATGACCGCTCCCAACGCCTGGCAGTGGCGCTTGACCCCTTCCTCCATGGCTTCTTTCGCCTGGCGCTCGCCGCGGGACAAGATAACCCAGCGGGCACGTCTCCCTTCCAGATCCGCAAGCTGGCAATCGCGGGCAACCTCGAAGGTGCTGGTGAAGGTCTTGCCGGTCTGACGACTGAACATGCCGATCTTGAACCGGCTATCATTGCCGACCCACTGCTGCTGATAAGGGTAGAAGAGGGGACTAGACACCGTAGCTCTCCCGAATAATGCGGCGCATGTCGTCGGAGGTCACTTTAGAACCGGCCTTGTCCAGGGTGTCTACCTTGGCCAATGCCTTGGCTGCAGCCTGCCGCCTGATGTCCTCTTCCCGCTTAACATTCTCCGAAGCCGCCTTTTCCAGCCGTTCAACAGCTATTGAAAGGTCCTTCAACATCTTGGGTGGAATGGGGTCTTCACCCTCGGAAAGCGTCATGGCGCAGTCGAAAGCCAGCGTCCGAACCATTTCGTTCAGGAGATGCCCGACTTGCCCCTGGGGCTGAGCGCCCAGCTTGCCGATCCACATTTCGGCAACCTCCCGGGACTGCTTCAGCTTGGAACCAACCTCCTCCATGCGCAGGGCATAGCGGTTGACCGCCGATTTACTCAGGCGGTCCGGATGCCCTTCGGTTTCCAGAATTTCGTTGATCTTCCTGGTCGCCTCAAGCTGGGTGCAGCGGGGATCGCGGAGGCACTCCTGGAGCTTCTCCCGGATATCGTCGGGCAGCAGGTCTATGGATGACGGTTGACGTCCCATATCAAACCCTCGGGTTCGGGCGCTTGACGCCCGGCACACTGGCCCGGCCACAGGCCACGTCCGCGCCGCGCTGGGTGATGGTCGCCACCATGTAACCGGCAACGTCCTCGATGGTGACGAGCTGCTGCTCGCGGAGCCACGCCAGCTGGGTCCGGATGCAGTCGCGGCTGCAGCGGTGCCCGAACTTTTCCACCACGGAATGAATGATGCTCTCATTGTGGCTGTAGCCGAGATCCTGTTCCAGCGCCCTGAGGATCACCAGGCGGATATCGGATATGAGGAGATCGTTGAAGGGCATTACCGTTTACCTCCCTGGTTGATCAGGTATTCGTTCATGAGGTCGACAGCCCGGTTGAGGCCGTCAATTTTGCCGTCCATGCGCTCCAGCTTGCCCACGGCTTGGTTCATCCGCTCTTCCAGCCTCGGGTGATAGGTGCATGACGGCGGGTGCTTGACCTCATTTTCAAGCTTTGCAAGCCGCTTTTCCGCGTCGGCAAACCGGTTGTTCGCCACCTTTTCCCGCAGGTTCCACCAGCCGATCACGCCGATTACGGCAATCCCGACCGAGTTGGCCACGCCGAACCAGAAATTCAGGGCCTGGTAGTTGAGGTTTGTCACTCTGATCTCCGTTCGAAGTCGGCCTGACAGTCAACGCACCGGCAGCAGCCCGGAACGAGCACCCGACGGGCCTTAGGTATTGGTTCGCCGCAATCGATGCACTCGGCGGCTGCGAAGCCGGTAAAACTTTCTGTCTTGCGGCTGCCCAGGGCGAGCGACCTGAAAAACTCGTCACGCTCCTGGGCGCGGTCTATCTCGTCGGCCATCAGTCCGAAAGCCCGGCGACGGCCGCTTCAATCGCTGAATTGACCATGCGGGCGGTGAAATCCTTGCCCAGTTCGAAGCCCTTCTTTTCCAGGGCAAGCACGATCTCCGCATAGGCGCCATCCCGCTTTTCAGCGGAGCTGATCGCCTTGGCAGCGGCAGCCTCCACCGCCGCAGTCGCCGCAACCGTCAGTATCGGCCCGACCGCCGTCAGAAACTGTTTGATCATCGGACGGAAGAACGTCCACAGGCTCGACGCCAGAAACTTCACTTTTTCCCACATCATCGGTCTCCTTTCGTCTGCGGAACAGCCGGCAGAGCCACTGGTCCCAGTCACAGGCAAATGTTTTGCTGAAGAAAAATTTCACGGGAATTGGCCAGTCACCTTCCCGTCCCACTGCTTGGGCGGGGGTGCGACATCCGGCGTCGCAATGGCTACATTTGGCGTAGCGGAAGCAGGCGGTTGCTCAGCAGGCGCCTGCAGTTCCTTGATTGCAGCCTGGGTCTTGACCGCCTTGTGCGCCAGGCCAAGGGCGGTGATACCGGCCGAGATGGCGCCTATGCTGCCTTCAAGTCCCATCTTCGGCAGGCCCTGATCGGGAAAAATCTCGGCGATGATGCCGGTGACGCCCACCAGGATGAAACCGACGCCACCGATTTTTGTTTTGTAACCGTCAAGCTTTTTGCCGACGAAACCCAATAGTTTTCCGATGAACCAGTTTTTCATAGGGCGTCTCCTATAAACTTCTTCACCTTCATGACGTATGGCTGGTTGATGTACTCGCCCGATTCATCCTTCCTCGGGCTGCCCTGGTTGTAAGCGCTGATGACTCCGTCCCAGCCGTGCGCCTCGTAATGGCGGTCGCGCAGCTTTGCCAGGAGCAGACAGCCGAAGTGAATGCCGATAACCGGGTCGCACAGGGCCGAAAGATACGGCTCTTTGCAGCCCATTTCCCGGGCGACTTGTCCCATGACCTGCATCAATCCCCAGGATGTTGCACGGGCGATCTGCTCGGTCGCTTTCGATGCGCCGAATGTGGGCGCGGCAGGCGGAACGTACCGTTTGGCGAATGCCGGCTCATAGCGCATGGCAACGGGGTTGCCACCGCTTTCGGTCAGGATGATGGCCTTGACCAGATCGGCTGGAAGTATATGCGTGGCCGCCGCCAGCTCGGCGACGGAAACGAGGTTTGCGGGTAACGGCATAACGGCTCCTTAAGGAAAAGGCTGCGGGTGGGCAGAACGAGAGAAGAACCCACCCGCCTTTGCAAGGAGAAAAGCATGGCTGACTCGGAGACTACATCAGGGGAGGAAATCGTCTAAGGGGAAGACATTCGACAACAAAAAGCCCCTGCCGGGGATGACAGGGGCTTGGTGGATCTTACCGATTTATGGCGTTGTTTTATGCCTGTTTTACTGAATTGTAAAGATCATTCTTCTGCCTCGTCAGCAAAATTTGTTAT
>DIFZ01000014.1 GCA_002419385.1 Geobacter sp. UBA5735 | reverse complement strand
TGTTTGTGGCGTCACGGAGTCAGGTCCATTCGCACCAGGTAGACCTGGTGGCCCAATAGGACCTTGAACAGTAGCTTCATACTGAATACTTCCATCAGGGAAAACCAAGCCACTTACACCAGGTGTGCCAGTTATTCTGAGATCACCTTCTATCAAGGTACCGTCTTCGCCTGCATAGGCTGGGGTTATGAAGAACAGGCATACAACTATCGTAATATATTTATACATTTGCGCATTACTCCTTCCTTCATTATTTATCAGAAAATCAACGAAACTTATCACTAAACCGATATTATCCGCTCAATGCTATTTTTCAAGGGATGAATTTTTATTTATATTCAAAATTATGCACAATCATTTACTTGCTTCAAACGGGATGTTCACTACTACTACCTTCTGATAGGCAACTCCTTGAGCATTTGCAATCAAATACCCCCTCGTTCACCAGGCAGGGAAGCTAACGTGGGGAGACCCTTGGCGTGTTTACAAATTGATTGCCATATGCTGTTGACATTTAAACATACAATGTTAACATGTAAACAATAGACGCGCGGAGGTGGAATGTCATGCAAACGACAAAAGCGACAACGAAAACAACCAAATCCAGAGGACAAGCTTCAGGCTTAACATCTGATGAATCAAGGATAAATTTGGCAAAACTTATTACGAAATTATTCGACTTGTGGGATCTTTCCACAGTCGTCAGGCTTGAATTGCTTGGACAGAGCCCGAGCAGCAGGGCGAACCTGACGAAATACCGTAAAGGAGCACCACTGCCAAACCTCCGGGATCTTCTTGATCGAACAGGATGGCTCCTTTCAATCCACAAATCGCTCCGTTTGCTCTATCCCTACAATGAAAACCTCCGCTACTCGTGGGTCAAGCAACGGAACAAAGCTTTTGACAACTTGACTCCATTACAGCTGATGCAGCAAGAGGGGATTATCGGAATGGCTAAAGTATCACGTTACCTGGACTTCCAAAGGGGGCGGTAGTGGGTAATATTTTCAGCAAATCGACAGACTTCTGTCAAGACGTCTATCGAAACATCGTCTCACTCCGTGAGTCACAGGATTTATTTGACGATCTGACAGACGGCGACCCAGAGCTATCAAGCCTTGCCATAGGGATTGAAGCGAGGGTGAAAGAGAATATGCCGCAAGGATTGATCGAGAGGGGCTTTCATTACTCTCAGGCCATTGGATATCCATTCGATACACAACCCTTCATGGCCTCTCGCTATGGCGATGGTAAATTCGGCGTGTGGTACGGCAGCGCAGACAGATTGGAAACCACAATCTGCGAATCGGCATATCACATGATTCAAGATGAATCGAATATTGAAGGACTGAACGAAATCGTGGCCAGGGAAAGGGCCGTTTACCTCATTTTCTGCGAGGCTATCCTGTTCGATATCGTCGGTAAAGAGAAGGCATTTCCCCAACTGCTCTCGAATGATTACTCATTTACGCAGTCTATTGGCAGACGACTGTCCCAGGAGGGGCACCCCGGGTTACTTGCGCCATCGGCCAGGTGCAACGGAATAAATGTTGTCATTTTCAACCCTGAAGTGCTTAAAATGCCGCGTCTTCACTGTTACCTGACTTACCACCTGGATCCATCAACTCGCAAAGTAACAGTTGCACGACAACCGGGCGAATGCTTGATGGTAGTCGATTTCGCGTGAATCGTTTGTTTCTGATCAGCCTTTGATGCGCATAATGCGTAAACCCGCGCAATCCCCGTCATTCCACCGTCACGCTCTTGGCCAGGTTCCTCGGCTGGTCGACGTCGGTCCCTTTCATGACTGCCACATGGTAGGCAAGGAGTTGGAGGGGTATGGAGAGCAGCACCGGCACCAGGTCGCTGCGGCACTCGGGCACCTCGATGGCAACCTCGACTTTTTGCTGCAGCCCCCCGTCTCCTGCGGTGCAGAGCGCTATGACGCGGCCACCGCGCGCAATTACCTCTTCCATGTTGGAAGCCACCTTCTCGTAGCTCTCCGTGCGCGGCGCCAGCACCACCACCGGCATGTTCTCGTCAATCAGCGCAATGGGACCATGCTTCATTTCGCCCGCGGGGTACCCCTCCGCGTGAATGTAGGAGATTTCCTTCAGCTTGAGCGCGCCCTCCAGGGCGATCGGGTAATTGATGCCGCGCCCCAGGTAGAGGAAATCGGAGGCATGCATATAGGTGCGGGCAACCTTCTCCAGCAGCGGATTCAGCTCCAGGGTCTCTTCCATCAGTGCCGGAATGCGGAGGAGCGATGCGATCATCTCCATCCCCTGTTCCTTGACGAGCGATCCGTTCGCGCGACCGAGCCGTATGGTCAGCAGATACAGAGCCACCAGCTGGGTTACGAACGCTTTGGTGGACGCTACGCCGATCTCCGGCCCGGCATGGGTATAGATGACGCCGTCCGATTCCCGGGCAATGGATGAATCGACCACGTTGCAGATGGACAGAATGCGGGCGCCCCGAGCTTTCCCCTCCCGCAGCCCGGCAAGGGTGTCTGCTGTCTCCCCGGATTGGGATATGGGTATGATCAGCGTATTTTCGTGAACTATGGGTTTACGGTAGCGGAACTCAGAAGCGATATCCACCTCGACCGGAACGCGGCAATGCTCTTCGATGAGGAATTTGCCCACCAAGGCCGCGTGCCAGGAGGTTCCGCAGGCGACGATGAAAATCCTTTCGATGCTACGGAGGTTGTCATCGGAAAGCCCGACGGTCTCCAGGTGGACATCCCCCTCGTGTTCCACAAGCCGTCCGGCGACAGTGTCGCGTACCGCCCTTGGCTGTTCGAAGATCTCCTTCAGCATGAAGTGCTTGTAGCCCCCCTTTTCCGCCATCAGGGGAGACCAGTCGATGTGGCGCGATTTCTTTTCCAGGGGTTCGCCGGACACCGAGGTGAAGGCCGCTTTTCCGTCGCGGAAAACGACCATCTCCCCATCCTCCATGAAGACCATCTCCCGGGTATGGGACAGGATCGCCGGTATGTCCGATGCGACGAAATATTCTTCCGGGTTGAGGCCGACGACCATGGGAGAGCCGAACTTGGCGGCGATCAGAACGTCCGGCTCCGTTTCACAGAGGATGCAGACGGCATAAGCGCCCCGCAGTTCCGCCAGTGCAAGCCTGACAGCCCGCTCGAAATCCGGTACGGTCTTGTATTTTTCCTCGACAAGGTGGGAGATGACCTCCGTGTCGGTCTCGCTTTTGAAGACATGCCCGGCAGCCTGCAGCGATTCCTTGAGGGCCAGATAGTTTTCGATGATGCCGTTGTGGACCACGATGAAATGGCCGGCCTTGTGGGGATGGGCATTGGTCTCGGAAGGTCTGCCGTGGGTGGCCCAGCGGGTGTGCCCGATGCCTATTTTCCCCGCGAGCGGCTCGGCTGCAAGAAGCCGTTCCAGATTTACCAGCTTGCCCTCGCTCCGGCGGATCTCGCATCTGCAGTCCTGCAGGGTGCAGATTCCCGCGGAGTCATAGCCTCGGTATTCCAGCCTTTTCAGCCCGTCAAGTATGATCGGGGTGGCTTCCTGCCCCCCGATGTAAGCGACTATTCCGCACATGTGGAAACTCCTTGGCAAAAGGCAAAAGGCAAAAGGCAAAAGAGTTCTTTACCATGCATTTAATTGTCTTTAGCAAATGACCTATTTACCTTGTATTAAGTGGATTGGTTCGAGGTGCCCGACTCCGGGCTTTTATCAGATTAGCCAACATTCTTGAAATTTCTGAACATCTGTCCGTAAGACATCCAAGCTGCACATCATCAAGATATCCAATATCGCGAGCTATCAGGGCTTGAGTGAAAAGTTCGGCAGCAGACCCTTTTGCAATGTAAAAAGAGCGTATCGCTTCCTTATCCGTTTCACGTTCGTCTCCCTCGGCAATATTGCTGGGAATTGAAACAGCAGCACGTCGCATCTGGTCACGTAGCGACAGATCGCGTGAAAAGGAAGCGGTCAATGTTACCTGGTATACGTGTCCGGCCAACTCACGTGCACGCTGCCACACGGTAAGATCCTGAAAACCGTTTTTCCCCAATTTTATCCCTTTGCCTTTTGCCCTTTGCCCTGTGCCCGCGCCTTCACCCACCCTTCCTTGTTCACCTGCTGGGAACGGGCGATCGCCAGGGAGTCGGCAGGGACATCGCGGGTCACGGTGCTGCCGGCGGCAATGAGCGAGTTGCTGCCCACGGTTACCGGCGCAACCAACTGCACATCGCTGCCCACGAACACATTGTCCCCGATGACGGTCCGGTGCTTAGCCACTCCGTCATAATTGCAGGTAATGGTACCGCAGCCGATATTGACGCCGCTGCCGATGCTCGCGTCCCCCAGGTAGGTGAGGTGGGAAGCCTTCGAGCCCTTGCCCATGACAATCTTTTTCGTCTCGACGAAATTGCCGATCCTGACCTCGTCCAGCAATTCGGTTCCGGGACGGAGATGGGCCATGGGGCCGATCGACACGGCGTCGTGCACCACTGCCCCTTCCAGCACGGACCCAGCCTTGACGGTGACCCCGTTGCCGATCCGGCAGTTCCGGATCACGACCGAAGGCTCGATGACGCATCCTTCTCCGAGAACGCTGTTGCCGGAGACATGCACCTGGGGATGGATGACCGTGTCACGGCCGATCACCGTTCCCGGATCCAGGTATGCGGTGTTCGGGTCGCGGAGCGTGACGCCTTCGCGCATGTGGTTTTCGTTGATCCTCCTCCTGAGCACCGCCTCGGCTTCGGCCAGTTGAACGCGATCATTGATGCCCATCACTTCCCGTGCATCGGCTGTGGGGTGTGAAATGCACGCCAGCCCACGCTCCGCGGCCATCCGGATGATATCGGTAAGGTAATACTCCCCCTGGGCATTGTCGCGGGAAAGCCCTGCCACGGCATCGAGCAGGAATCCCGACTCGACGCAGTAGATTCCCGAGTTGATTTCCCGGATGGCACGCTGCTCGCCGTTTGCATCTTTCTCCTCGACGATGCCGGTCACGTGACCGGCTTCGTTCTTCAGGATCCGGCCATAGCCGTGCGGATTGTCGACCTCGGTCGTCAGCACGGTGACCGCCGCGCCTTGCTGCGCATGCTGCCGCACCATGGAATCGATAGTCTGCTCCGTGATGAGCGGCACATCGCCGCACAGGATCAGCACCTTTCCCTGGAAATCCCTGAGCAGCGGAGCGGCGCAGGCCACGGCATGGCCGGTGCCGTTCTGTTCGGCCTGGAGGGCAAACGCCATATCCTCCTGCCCGGCATAGTGGGCCTGGACCGTTTCCGCCTGGTGGCCGATGACGATGACCATACGCGAGGCTCCCGCCTGCCGTGCTGCGTTGACAGGATAGGTGATGAGTGGTGCTCCCGCCAGGTCGTGCATGACCTTGACGAGGTTCGACTTCATTCTGGTGCCCTTGCCGGCAGCCAGGATTATTGCGGCGATGGAGTGCATGAAACGAAACCTCCCCGGGTAAATGCCTGGTTTTGAAGACGATTAACTCTAAACAACCGGCACGTCCAAGTCAAGCGAATTAGTCTCCGGCACCAGCTCCCCTTCATGTGAAAAGATTTTCTTTACAGGGAACCGGCAGAATATTAGAATCCGGTTAGTTTCTCAAGTTTCCCGGCAAGAGCGCCGATAGGAAGCATGAGGTCCTGCTGCGAAAAAACCGTCACATCGACCGGAGACCACGTGGGCATACCCGACGACATCGAACAGTTCGAAAAAAGCCTGAAGGAACTGACCATAAAGTATGAGCAGTATTTCCTCGGCCTGGAAAAACGCGAGCCGACCCGCCTGCGGGAAGAGGTTGAGCGTCTGGCACGCAAACATACCACAGCGTCCATTTCCAACACGATGCTCCAATTCAGGTATAACTCGCTGAAATCACGCCTGTCCAGCTACCGTCAGTACTGGAACCGGACAAACCGCCTGATCGAGGAAGGCACGTATTCGCGGGACCGCTTCAAGATGGAGATACACGGCCGGAAACCCTCGCCGGTTGCCGACGCACCGGCGGCTCCTCCTGAAGACGATATCTTCCGCCAGTATCTCGAAGCCTGCAAAACGTGCAACCTGCCGATCGACGGCATTACCAGGGAATCCGTTGCAGCCTCCCTTGACAAATTCCGCTCCGGGCTGAGCGACCGGTACAAGACTGACCGGATCGAGTTCCGCGTCCAGATCGAAGGGGGAAAGCCCAGGATAAAAGCACGGCCCAAATAGGCCCTTCCGTCACACCCTTCCAGCATGACCCGGCCCGGTTCCGGATCCCCGTGAACGCCCGCATGCCGGGCGGTCTCCGCCTTGGGCGCATTTTTCAGTCAACCCCTTTGTCTTTGCAGCTTTTTACTTATATACTGACTGGACAGACATGAATGTCACCGGCAGGCATCAAGCGTTTCGTCCAGCGATTTCGCCGACCGCCGCGATTAATTTTTCGATATCATCCGGAGCGTTGAAATATCCGGGGCTGACGCGGACGGTCCCTTCCGGGTAGGTGCCGATCGCGCGATGCGTTCCGGGAGAGCAGTGCAGCCCGACTCTGACCGCGATATCATAATCACGGTCAAGGGAGAAACCGATGAAGGCCGGATCCATTCCCTTGAGCGTGAAGGAGACGATACCGCCCCGCTCCCGGCCCACGGGCGGCCCATGGAGGGTTATCCCGGGAATCCGCGCCAGGCCTTCGAGGAGGTTGGCGACAAGGAGGGATTCCTTCCGGCGGATGGTTTCGATCCCCGTTTCCCGGATGAATTCCACCCCCGCTTTGAGCCCGGCGATACCGGGAACATTGAGGGTGCCGCTTTCGTAGCGGGCAGGCATCTCCAGCGGTTGCTCCGCATCGGTTGAATGGGTGCCGGTTCCGCCGACCATCAGCGGCAGGGGATCGATCCCTTCGGCCAGGTAGAGGAAACCCGTTCCCTGGGGGCCGAGCAGTCCCTTGTGGCCGGGGGCGGCCAGGAGCGTGACGCCGAGATCCTCCACATTAATGGGGATGACACCGGCACTCTGGGCGGCATCGACCAGGAACGGAATGCCGGCCTTTGCCGCCAGTGCCCCGATCTCCCCGATCGGCTGTATGGCACCGGTTACGTTGGAGCAGTGGGAAAGGACGATGAGCCGGGTGTTCTTGCGGATGGCGTGTGCCAGATCCGCAGGGCGCAGCAATCCGGAACGGTCGCAGTCCAGGCAGGTGACTTCCACCCCCCTGCTCTCCGCCAGGCGGAGCGGCCTGGCAACGGAATTGTGCTCCGCAATGGTGGTGATGGCATGGTCGCCGGGCCGGAGCAGGCCGCTGACGGCCAGGTTGAGGGCCTCCGTTGCGCTGGCGGTGAACACGGTGCGTGAAGAGTCCCGGATGCCGAACAGCTCCGCCAGCGCTTCCCTGGCTTCGAAAACCAGGCGCGTCGCGTCCAGCCCTCTGCGGTAGCCGCCGCGGCCGGGGCTGGCGCCCACATTCCTCAAGGCATGGTCAACCGCCCGGTAGACCGATTCGGGCTTGGGGAATGAAGTCGCTGCATTGTCGAGATATATGAACATGAATACTCCGAAAAACGCCGGATTTGCACTGAATACGGACTTGGCACGGCACCAGCCGGAATCGACGGAACCGATGCCCGGTCCGGTGGTGCCCGCGATGTTGATGAAAGGATACAAACAAACAGCATACATTTGCAAGATGATAGTGCTCCTGACCGCCGCATGTTGTTGTTTTCCGACGCAGGGACCGGCTGCAGACGCAGCGGCACCGGCCTTTCCTTACCTGTGGGGCGGATTCTCGACCACATTGACGGGCCGCAGTACCGGACAGCGCGGCAACGCGGCGCGTGCCGCTCTGGACCTGGACGGGACCCTGGTGGCGCCCGGCGCCCTGTTCAGCTTCAATGAGCGCGTAGGCGCCCGGGATACGACGAAAGGCTATACCCCAGCGCCTATAATCGGCGTACGGGGAGACCTCAGCGACATACCGGGCGGCGGGATCTGCCAGCTGGCAACATCCATCTACAATGCCGCGCTGGAGGCAGGCATGGAAATCGTCGAACGGCATCCCCACTCCCGCGCCGTGGGATACGTCCCGCCCGGCCGGGATGCCACCATCACAACCTGGCGCAAGGACCTGAAGCTTCGCAATCCCCACCGCCTCCCGCTCCTGCTGCGCATACGGGTTGCTGAGGGGCGCCTGACGGCAGGTTTCTGGTCCGTGACGGCCAAGCCGTTCCGGGTTCTCATTTCTTCCGACATCATTCCCCTCGAACCGGAGACCGTGTTCTCCACGACCGGGCGCCTGCCCCACGGCACATCCGCACGCGGCAGCGGGGGGTTCTCGGCCGTCACCCGCCGCATCGTGACCGGAGGAGGAGCAGACCGGGATGAAACCCTTTCCCGGGACACCTACCCGGCGCCCACGAGGATCCTGCAATGAAAAAGAATCCCGGAGGCAGGTTCCGTCTGCACGGAACATGGACATGGTCTCGTTACGGGGGTATCATGATGGCCGTCCGCCTGTTCCTTTGCCTTGCCTTCATCGCAGGCACGGCGCCATCGGCCATGCCTGCTCACGCGGGACCGGCCACAGCCATCGGGACAGCCGCCAGTCCTTCCATGGCGCGCGTCAAGGCAGACCGGCGCAGGCAGGAAGAGCTGCTGGGCTTTGCCAGGGCGATGTTCCTTGCCCGCCTCGGTCTCGGCCCGGAGGCTGCGCCGCCTCCCTGGACGGCGGAAATCCAGCAGGCCTGCTTCGTGACGTTTTTCAGCGGCAACCGGGTGATTGCCTGCGCCGGCGGGTTCCATCCCCGCACCCCCTGCCTGGGGCGGGAGATCGAAGAGAACGTCCGGCAGGCGCTGCACCTGGATGGGCGGGCAAGGGGCATCGACCGGCGAACCGCCCTGGCAGCACGGGTCCTGATCACCTTCCCGGGCGAACCCAGGCCGGTCGCGTCCCCCGAGGCAGTCGATCCGAATCGTCAGGGGCTGCTGGTGGAAAACGACCGGTCCGGCGTTGCCATCGTGCCGGGAGAAGCCAAAACGGCTTCATGGGCCTTCCGTGAGGCCCTGCGGCGGCTCGGCGAGAAGCATGGCTCGAGCGTCCGGATATCCAGCTTCGAAGCCTGGGGAATAACGACCGCACATAAATGACATGACAGGGGGGCCAGCCGTGAAACAGATCTTTGTCGCTCTTCTTCTCCTGCTTGCATGGGGGGGACTCTCGCTCCATTCACCTGCTTTGGCAGCCGAAAAGAAAGGTTCGGTGACGGGGACCGTCCTGTCGGCCGAAACCGCGCAACCGGTTGCGGGGGCGACGATCGAACTCAGCCGCATGTACCCGCAAAAACCGCCTTTCAAGCACCGGACAACGAGTGACGGAGCAGGGCATTTCCGTGCAGACCTTCCCGTGGGCTCCTATTCCTGCACAGTCAGCTCAGCAGGCTTCGGCACCCGCGAGGAAACTCTGGAAATCGGCCCCGACAAAACCGCAGAGCTGCCGGTCCTCCTGAACCGGGAAGCCCGCATCGCGGGGCGCATCGTCGATTCATCCGGCAACCCCCAGCGTGGCATTCGCGTCTCCGCGGGAACGCGCGGCAGCGCCCTTACGGATGCCTCGGGCCGGTTCGAAATCTCCGCCCTCGACCAGGGTTGGCATGAGGTCACCATTGACCATGCAGCCTGGGTCGTAGAAAAGACACTGTCCGTCACCCTGGGGGCCGGACAGAAAAAAGATGCCGGAACGATCACCGTGCGCAGAGGGGGAACGCTGACAGCACGGCTCACGACAGCCGGCCGGCCCGTGGCCAGGGCCGATTTATCGCTGAGCGGAAATCTCGCACACCGCTATGCCCGGACCGACGGGCAGGGCAAGGTGGTTTTCCGCAAACTTCCGCCGGGCTCCTATACGCTGGAATCTTACGACGAGCGCCTGATGGAGTCCAGGGTTGCCGTTGATATCCCGGAGGGGAAAAGCACGTCAGTCGAAATAAAGGCGACCACCCGGCCGCCGTCCCTGTCCCTGGACCATTCAGGACGGGTCATACCGCCGGGCAAGCCCGTTCCGGTCTCCCTGCGGGGGCTCTTCGTCGAACGGGCAGCAGTTACCGTGTACGCAATCGACAGCTCGCGGCTCCTGGACGGGACAATCGATCCGGACAGGCCCGAAACCGTGCCGGAACATGCCCTCAGCAGGGTGAAAACGGTCGGCGCCCAGCTCAAGGAAAGAAAATGGACCCACTTTCGCGACACTGCGCTGAAACTGGATCCCCTCCCGTCCGGCTACTACCTTGTTGAGGCATCAGGCGGCAAAGCCGTTGCCCGCTCCACGTTTCTCGTCACCAGGCTGGGCCTCGTGGCCAAGGCCGCACCAGATGCGACGCTGCTGTTTGCCGCCGACCTTTTGGACGGCCGTGCCCTGGAGGGGGTCGATATCGTTACGCTGCCCGTCCAGCCAGGGGCCGCAGCCACGGCATCGCCGGCCGGCGCGACCGATCCTTCCGGTCTCCTCTCCCTCGGCAAGAGCAGCGGGGGAAGCAGGGTGATCGGCAGGAAGGGGACCGAATTCGCACTGCTCAACCTGGGCATGGGAAAGGATGGCACGGATGCCGCCAGTGTCAGGGCTTATCTCTATACGGAGCGCCCTGCATATCGGCCCGGACAGACCGTTTACTTCAAGGGAGTCCTCAGGAAGCGTGTCGGTGAAGGTTACGCTTTGCCCGCTCTTGACCGGGTCCGTGTAACCGTCACCGACACCGCCAACCAGACCCTGATGGAAAAGGAATACCCGGTTTCCGCCGCCGGTTCCTTCAACGGCGAGTGCCTACTCCCTGAGCAGCCCGCCCTGGGTGACTACGCGCTCAAGGCCGAATCCGGCGAAGAGCTGTGGGAAACTTCCTTCAAGGTGCTCGAGTACCGCAAACCGGAATTCGAACTAACCGCATCCGTCCCCGGCAGGTTCTATGTGGGCGGCGACCAGGCGCCGCTGACGCTCCGCGCCCGCTATTATTTCGGAGCGCCGGTAACCGGGGGGAAGGTCACGTACCGGATCTATTCCCGGCCCTACTACCCCCCGGGCGAGGATCAGCTGCCGGATGCAGCGGAAGAAGGGGATTTCACTGATTACGGGTATGCAGAATTTCTCGGCGAAGGCGATGCCGTGACAGACGCGAACGGTGCGGCACTGATCCAGATCACGACCCGGCAGGCGGAATCCGCCCGTTCCTACAGTATCGAGTGCGATGTGACGGACAGCGCCGCCAGAGAAGTATCGGCAACGGCGGGTTTTACGGTCACCCCGTCCCTCATCGACCTTTCGGTCCGGCCCGTATCCTACCTTTCATCTCCCGGCCGCCCCGCTGACATAGCGCTGACTGCCAGGTCCTGGGAAGGCAAACCGGTCGCAACCAGGGTCACCATAACCCTGGACGAAGAAGTCTACGACAAGAAAACCCACATCTCTTCTTACAGGACAATCGACCAGCGTGAAGTGGTTACCGACCAGACGGGACAGGCTGTTTTCGCCCAGACATTTCCCCGTTCCGGGTACTGGCGCATCACCGCCGCGGCTCTGGACGAACGGGGACTGAAAGCGGTTGGCCAGGGGTGGATCTGGGTCTGGCGGGAAGGGCATGCCTGGGACAGCTCCTACCGGGAGCTTGGCCTGGAACTGGACAAGAAGAGCTACAAGCCGGGGGACACCGCCCGGCTCATTGTCAAGAGCCCGGCACCGGAAGCCTCGCTCCTGCTCACGGTGGAGGGGCGGGAGATTCTCAGCAGGCGGGTCGCCCCGCTGAACGGCACGGTAGAGGTTATTGACCTGCCCGTAACCGCTGGCCATGCGCCCGCTGTCTTCATTTCCGCCGTGGTGATCAGCCAGGGCCGTTTCTACTCGAGGACAAAGACTCTGCGGGTGGACAGCAGCCCGGACAAGCTCGAGCTCAAGGTCACACCGGACCGGGAAGTGTATGCCCCCGGCGACAGGGTCCGCTTGTCCATAGACGCCGTGGGCGATGACGCGAAGCCGCGCGCGACCGAACTCTCGCTGGCAGTCGTCGATGAAGCCCTGTATGCCGTCGCTCCCGAACGGCGACCGGACATCTACGGGTTTTTCCGCGGCACGAGGGAGCACCTGGTGACCACGCTCAATTCCTTCCCCCGCATATTCCTTGGCGGAGCGCCCAAGGCGGCCGCCGCTGCCATGGCTGATGAAGCCCTGAAGGGCATCAAGGTGCGCAAGGTCTTCAAGGACACGGCATACTGGCTTCCCGTGTTTGCTTCGAGTGTCAACGGCAGGGCGGAAGCCGAGTTCACCCTGCCCGACAATCTCACCACCTGGCGTGCGACAGTCGTCGGCCACGACGGTCTGAGCGAATTCGGCACCGGCCGCGGCAGGTTCATTTCCCGGCTCGATGTCATGGCCCGGCTCCAGCCGCCCCGTTTTCTGGTGGCAGGAGACGCGGTGAAAATCCCGGGCATGATCACCAACATGACCGAAACCGGGCGGAAGGTAACCGGCGTGTTCGAAACCCGCGGTTTAACATTGTCCGGAGCTCCGCATTTCGACGGCACCGTGTCCGCCGGGGGGACCCTGCGTCAGGACATGGGCGTCAGGGCCGATGCCCCGGGCGAAGCCCTGCTTGCCATGCGGGCCGCAGCCGGCGACCGGGGAGATGCCATGGAACTGCAGCTGCCGGTGCTGACCCGGGGCATCCAACGGGTGTCCCAGGGCAATATCGCCCTGCGCTCCGGCGAGGGAGCGGCAACCCTGAACTTTCCGGAAAAAGCCCTGCACGAGGGGGCCGCCCTCAGGCTGGCCGTTGCCCCGACTCTCGCCGCCAGCCTGAACGAAAGTCTGCAGGAACTCATCGACTTCCCTTACGACTGCGTCGAGCAGACCATGTCCCGCTTCCTGCCGGCAGTCCGGGTGAAGGCTCTCCTGGGTTCCGGATCCTGGTCGCTGGAACCGGGGGTCGCTGCCAAGCTGGACCGCGTTCTGGATGAAGGGCTCAGGAAACTCCACGATTTCCAGCATGAGGATGGCGGCTGGGGCTGGTGGAAAGACGGTTCCACCGACCCGTATCTGACGGCACACGTCATGTACGGGCTCGCCCTGGCGAAAAAAGCCGGGCTGCCCGTCAGGGACGAATCCTATGAAAAGGGCGTTCAGAGCCTTGCCGAACAGCTGGACAAATCGGCACTCGATTCCCTCCCCTCCCTCTACCGGGCGTACACGCTCAGCGGCAAGACCAGCGATGCGGTGGAAAAACGCGTCGAGGCGGGATGGCGGCAGCTGCAGCCCTCGCAGCGCATCCAGTACGTCGAGGCCCTGCGGAACGCCAACCGTGCAGAACGGTCCGGCCGTCTCCTCGACGACGTGAAAAAACAGGTCATGAGGGAAGGTTCCGCCGCCTATCTGAAGGATGAAGACGCTGATTCGTGGTGGTATTCCCGCCGCTGGTCCGGTTCGGCCGTGGAAACCACGGCCATGCTGCTGGAAAACCAGCTGGCACTCGACGGGGCCGACGCTCTCGTCCCATCCCTTGCCGAATTCCTGGTGCGGAAACGCTCCGGACGCTGGTGGAACACTACCAGGGGAACGGCGGAGGCGGTTACGGCCCTTGCCCGCTACGTGGCAGCAACCGGGGAACGCGACGCTTCGTACAAGGCAGTGCTTTCCCTGAACGGCCGCGAACTGGAACGCTATGTCGTCGAAAAGGGCATAATTACCAGCGGCAGGCAGGCCGTTTCCGTTCCCGCCCAGGAACTCAAACGGGGACCAAACAAGGTAAGCCTGGCAAGAGACGGCAGTGACGGCGCACTCTACCTCTCCGCCCTGCTCGAGCACTACCTGCCGCCAGAGGCTGCAACAGGAGCTCCCGGCCTTGCCATTGAACGGAAACTCTACCGGTTGGCAGCACAGCGTGACGGTGAAAACTGGCGTATGGAATACCACCCGTTCAGCCCCGGCGAAGCCCTTGCACCGGGCGATGAAGTCGAAGTACGGCTTACGGTGGACAACCGGGACGACCTGAATTTCGTCGTGATCGAAGACCGCCTGCCGGCCGGCTTCGAGGTCCGGGAAACGAGAAACGATTCCCGTTTCAGCCTTTACAGCGACTTCTGGGACTGGTATGCCCACAAGGAACGGCACGACGAGAAGATGGCCTTCTTCATCGACCTCCTCCCGGCCGGACGCCACGAGTTCCGCTACGTGATCTATCCGGAGATGGAAGGAAATGTCCTTGCGCTGCCGGCTTCGGTCTGGCCCATGTATGTGCCGTCGTTGCGCGCGGAAAGCACACCGTGGCAGGTGAACGTGAAGAAGAAGGACTGAAACCAATTATCCCGCAGAGACGCAGAGAAATTCAAAGGCTTGAGGGTTTTCTCTGCGTCTCTGCGTCTCTGCGGGAGACCGGTTTTGCATTGGAATTTAAACAACTTCGCGAATCACTGCCCTGCGAAAGGCAACTGTCTGCCCACATGAAACAGGAAATCGATCAATTCTGCCGCTACCTGGCAACGGAGCGCAACGTTTCCGCCCATACGCTGAAAGCGTATCTGACCGACCTGGAACTTTTCCACGACTTCGTGCGCAGGGAACAGGGAGGCACTGCTGACGCGGCCGCGGTAACGCACCTGCTCGTCCGCCGCTACCTGGCGCAATTGCACGGGGAGTGCGCAAAAAGCACCGTGGGCCGAAAGCTCGCAGCCATCCGCTCTTTTTTCAGATATCTCGTGCGGGAAGGAAGCGTGCCGAAAAACCCGGCCGGACTGGTGAGCACTCCCCGGAAGGAGAAGAAGGTTCCTTTTCACCTTACCATCGACGAGATCACCAGCCTGGTGACCGCTCCCACGGGGCAGGAAGTCCTGGCTTTGCGGGATCGAGCGATTCTCGAGACCCTCTATTCCAGCGGGCTCAGGGTGAGCGAACTGACGTCGCTCGATGTCGGCGGAGTGGACCTTCTGGAGGGGCTTGCCAGGGTTCTGGGCAAGGGGGGCAAGGAGAGGATCGTGCCAATCGGCAGCAAGGCCCGTGGCGCCTTGTCGGACTATCTTGCCATGCGGGGCAACCCTCCCTTTGAGGCGCCCCTCATGATCAATGCCAGGGGAGGAAGGCTGACAAGCAGGAGCGTGGGGCGGATCATCGACAAGTACATTCTGATGCTTGCCACCATGAAGAAAGTGTCGCCCCACACCCTGCGCCACACCTTCGCCACTCACCTGCTGGAAGGCGGCGCGGATCTACGCGCCATCCAGGAGCTGCTCGGGCACGCGTCCCTCTCCACGACCCAGAAATACACCCATGTGAGCATCGACCGCCTGATGGAGGTCTATGACAAGGCCCATCCCACTGCGCGGAAGAAAGGGTGATCAGCCACGAAAAAAGGCGGTGCTTTTGCACCGCCTTTCCCTGCCAGAGGCAGCATGAAATCGGATCAGCCCTGATTTCTCATTCTCCTGCGGCCATACAGGCCAAGACCGACGAGGCCGGCGCCAAGCAGGATAATCGTCCCCGGCTCGGGAACCGGCGCGGAAGCGTTGCCCAGGTTGGTGATGTAGGCATGAACTGTCGCCACGTTTCCTAAACCCAATGCGACACCGTCTTCAAAATCGATGCTTACCCTGTTCCCGTCGGCAAGCGTCATCACATCGGGAAGCGAAGCGTCATCCCAATCCAGTATGCCGCCGGAAATGGCACCGCCGATGGTTCCCCAGCCGGCGTCACCCTGACCGCTGGCTGATACGAGAAGGCTGTCGAACGCCAAGGTAGCATTGATATCAGCGGTACCCCAGCCAAGGCCTGTTGCTCTCAAATAGAAAAAATCAATCGTCTGGGTCTGCCCGTCATCAAGCGTAAAGGCATTGTTTCCCAATCCTGTTGCCAGACCAGATTGAAGGCTTGTCCAGCCGAAGGTGCTCACATTGCTCAGTTGGACACTTGATGAAGGTGCTGACGCCACATTGAAACTGACCGGCGTCGCCCCAACAATGCCGGCAAACCAAAGGACCATTGCAAAGCTGCACAAACAAACTGAAACTCTCTTCATTTTACCCCCCCTTTCAGAAATGGATCTCGTGGACAACGAAAAACCCAGGTTTATGGAACCATTTTAAGCAACAAAAATGCCAAGTTTATAAGATGTCAATATTGTGGAATATATTCCCGGTTTATGTAAAGCCCCATCTCCACATGTAAATTTTTTCGACGTTCATGTGCGACGCGTGTCCGTGATTTCCTTGCAGCCACAACCAGCCATGCCGGCTACCAGAAATACCAGCGGCCGGCAGTGAGCACATAGATGCCGAGAGCAAGGTTGGTGACGGCATGGGCGAGTATGCAGGAAGAAAGGCTCCTGGTATGACAGAGGAGGGCATTGTAAACAATTCCGGCAAGAATTCCGGCCACGACAAGGTTGTGCTCGAGGCCGAAGAGCACCGCGGTTACCAGGAAGGAAGGCCAGGTAACGTGTCCGACCGGGACTTTGCTGAAGTCAGGAGAAACGATATAGCGGATCAGAAACGACCTCCAGAACAGCTCTTCCATGACCGGCACGACCAGAACTGCGCCAAACAGCCTGAATGCGGTCATGACACTTCTGACTGAGCCGTCAGGGTAGATGTTCGGGTCGAATCCGGCAGGCTTTCCGATTGTCGCCCACGGGAGGTCGAGCCGTACCCAGAAAGCGAAGACTGCCAATCCTGCCGCCACGGACAGCATCAGGGCCAGCGGTTTGGCCAGATCCCGCATGTTGATTTCGTCATAGCTTCCGCGGAACAGAAACAGCACGAGGGCAACCGCAAGCGCTTTGACGGGATAAAGACCCTGCACCACCTGGGGCGAAATCTCCAGCAACCCCTTCCCGGTAAGGAAACGCAGCGCCTCTTCCAGGCCGACGAACGCCATGAATAACGCAAATGGGGCTACGCGGCAAAAGATCGTACCTTTCATCAGACTCCCCAGGGAAAAAAGTACCCGCAAACGATACCAAGCTGCAGTTATACCGGTTTATTTTGTCAGGTTCAATGAATATCGGCACAATTCCGGGCGCTGTCAGGCCTTCGACTCCCTCAACCGGACTACGCCCGCCCTCTCCCTTGGTGGCGAGAACATTATGGGGCGCCATCCCCTGTAAATTTTCCCGACATAGTACCCCGTTGTTTCATTAACGGTTCCGGCATCCTTGACATTACATGGAAATCGCCGACCACCCCTATCGGCATTATTATTGCTGCCCACCAGTGTAGGCTTCTTTGCCAGGTTTTCCGACCGGAAGGAATACAGCCATGCACGCATTGCCACAATTACAATCCCCTTCCGACATGTGCGAGGAGAAGTATTCGCTCATAAAGGATCTTTCCGATGTCATCCTCCTGACAGACAACCTTGGCGCACTCGGCAACATGATTCTCGACATCGTGGCGACCTATACCGGCGCCGCCAAGACATCCCTCATGCTTATCAATGAACGGAGGGAACTCAACATTCTGGCATCACGGGGGATCGACCTCGATATCGCCAGGAACTACCGGTCAAAACCCGGCGAAGGTATCGCCGGCACCGTGCTCAGGATGCTTGAGCCGGTCCTGGTCGCAGATATCGGCACAGATGAAAGATTCAATGAAATGAAGGTGGGTGAGTATAAAACCGGATCATTCGTATCCTGTCCCATCATGGGGAAAAAGAAGCTCCTGGGTATACTGAACGCAAGTGACCGAAAGGATTCCGCCCCCTTTTCCCGTGACGATTTCTGCCTGCTGCAGATCATCACGCACCACACGGCAATCGCGCTGGAAAATGCCCAGCTCATTGCAAAACTGAAAGGAAAGACAGCCGAACTGGAAGACATGAATCGCAAGCTGATGGAAACAGACCTGATCAAAACCGAGTTCCTGACCAGGATATCTCACGAACTGCGTACCCCCCTGAATTCCGTAAAGGGTTCGGTATATCTGCTGGAGCAATCGGAAAAACTCACCAGGGGCGAGCAGAAAGAATTCTTTTCCATCATCGCCCGGGAAACGGACAAGCTCGCCGCAATTGTCGAAAACCAGCTGGACTTTCTCGCGTTCGAAGACGAAATGAGGAGCATCAGGAAGACTGTGGTCAGCCTGGAGGACCTGCTTGCCGAGGTATCCGGCTCACGCGCGCTCAACGAACGGCTCGAACGCCAGGGGCAGTCTGTCGTTATCGAAACGGCAAAGGGTGCAGCCGACGTAGTCTGCGACAAGATCAAAGTGGCCCAGATGCTGCTGAATCTGATCGAGGGGTTGTCGGCTGCTCTCGGCAAGGGTGCAGGCTTCAGGATATCCACCATGGACCATGATTGCATCAAGGTCGCTCTCCTTGTGGATACGCCCCTGACCGACAGCATCCGCAGGATTTTCTCCCAGCCGGACTACCCGTTCCGGGAGGAAGGGCGGGACGACAAACTGAAGATCTATCTGGCGCGGAAAGTAGCTGATGCCCATGGCTGGGAGCTGTCTCTTGAAGAAGGAATCAAGGCGTTTACCGTTATGCTCACCATACCCAAGAGCCGGCGTCAGAAGATCGACACTGCCGTCGGCAGGAGCATAGACCTGTTCCTGGAATTCATTGCCGAACTCCTGGGCATCGACACCTGCTCCATAATGTTGCGCGACAGCATTACCGGAGAACTGAGGATCCAGAGCGCCATGGGACTTTCCGACGAAATCGTCAAACGGACCCGCATCAAACCGGGAGACCAGATAAGCGGCTGGGTTGCCCTTGAAGGAAAGCCTCTGCTGATAGAGAACATCGAAAAGGACGTGCGTTTCTCCCGACTGAACATACCTCAGTACAATACGAAATCGCTGCTGTCGGTGCCTCTCAAGGCCGGCGACAAGGTAATCGGCGTCATGAACCTCAACAACAAGAAGACTGCCGAACCGTTCACCATGCAGGATCTTTCCGTCGCTGACATTCTCGGCGCCCGCGTCTCCCGACTCCTGGAACGGCTCAACAGCGATGAGCACTGGGATGAAGGCTTCCGCGAGTTCACGTCTTCCTTCGCCAAGCTGCTCCAGGCAGGAAAGAGATACCACAAGAAAACCGGCCTGTTCAGGGATTTGATCGGGAAAATGATGGAGCTGCTCGAAACTGCCGAAGAAGAACGGAAACTGGCTGTCTATGCATCATCCATATACGACCTGGGACTTATGCTGATGGATGACGTGGTGTTTGACAAGGGCCGGCTCGAACCGTCCGATTTCGCATCCCTGAGGGTCCACCCGTTCACGACCATCGAACTGCTGAACGGTTTCGAGTTTTCCCCTGAGGTCAGGAAGGCGATCCTCCATCACCATGAGAAATATGACGGCTCCGGCTATCCTGACGGGCTTGCCGGAAATGACATACCTGCCATATCAAGGGTCCTGTCCGTAGTGGACGGTTACTGTTCCATGATGTCGAAAAGACCTCACCGAAATGAATTGTCCGAGGATGATGCGTTAGCCGAAATCAGGAAGAACTCGGGCACGTGGTACGACCCTGCGGTTGTGGCGGCGCTTGAAGAGGCGCTTCGCGCCGGGAATGCGTAAATGTCGCTTCGCGACGGAGATGCGTAAATGCGTGTGAAGTGGGTGATGCGGAAAAAGCTGTTTACTTCCTTTCTTTGCGATGTTTTATAAAATTGAGCAGTTTTCTGCGCAGCGCTTCCATTGCTTCGAAGACTGTCGATTCCTGCAGGAAACCCAAACGCTGCGCGATAATGCATTGTGTCTCAAGCTCAGAAAGGGAACCAAGCGCCACATAGAGAAACTGAATGAATTCCTTATCTCCCTGTCGAGCAGCTCCTTCAGCAATATTTGAAGGAATAGAAACTGCAGCACGTCGCATCTGGGAACAGAGCCCATAAACCTCAGATGCAGGGAATTCAGCTGTAAGATTGTAAACCATCACTACCAGATCTACACCTTGCTGCCAGATATGCAGATCCTTATGAGTACCCATTGAGCTTTCCCCGTTTTTCCGCTTCAACGCATTCCCGTTGAAAGCCTTCAGGATATGCGGCAAAGCGTCCGTTTCACTTAAGCGACCACTTCGTTCAAGGGGAAAAACCGCTTTAACGCATTCCCGCATCAACACTTCCCCGCTTTCAACGCTTGAACGCAATTTCACGCATTCAAGCCGTGTTTTTTCATGAGGTCATAGAGCGTCGGCCTGCTCACACCAAGAGCCTCAGCGGCTTTGGCGATGTTGCCGTTCTGTTCCTGGATGGCACTGGCAATCAGCTCACGCTCCACCCGGTCGCGGGCATCCCGCAGGGTCAGCTTCTCATCAAACGTCACACCGCCGGGGGGCGAAGCTTCGGCGAATCCCAGGTCCGTCGGCTCGAGGAGGGGCGAGTCGGTCATGATGACCGCTCGCTGGACCCTGTTTTCCAGTTCCCGCACGTTGCCCGGCCAGTCATGGGACTCGAGCCGTTTCACCGACTCGCTGCTGAACCCCCGCACTTTTCTGCTCGACCCGTCGCAGAACCTCCTGAGAAACAGGTTTGCCAGCAGCATGATGTCGCTGCCCCGTTCGCGCAGCGGCGGAAGATGGATTGCTATTACCGAGGTCCTGTAGT
Source organism: Geobacter sp. UBA5735 (assembly GCA_002419385.1). Classification (GTDB taxonomy): domain Bacteria; phylum Desulfobacterota; class Desulfuromonadia; order Geobacterales; family Geobacteraceae; genus RPRC01. The sequence goes on along the minus strand of DIFZ01000014.1, from coordinate 5,328 downwards.
AGAGGTCCTCGCGAAAGGATCCCCCCGCTATCGCCTTTGTGATGTCCGTATTGGTGGCAGACACCACTCGTGCGTCCACGGGAATGTCCTCTCTCCCACCCACCCTCTGGATCACCTTCTCCTGCAGGAAACGGAGCAGCTTCACCTGGAGCCCCCCCGAAAGTTCGCCGATCTCGTCGAGAAACAGCGTCCCGTGATGGGCGTATTCGACCTTCCCCTGTTTCCTGGCGTGCGCGCCGGTAAATGCTCCCTTCTCGTAACCGAACAGCTCCGACTCGAGCAGGTTCTCGGGAATGGCCCCGCAGTTGATGGGGATGAAGGGCCGATCGTGGCGCAGGCTGAGCGCGTGGATGGCCCGTGCCACCAGCTCCTTGCCGGTTCCGCTCTCACCCGTCACGAAGACCGGCACATCAGTTGAGGCCACCTTCCTGATCGTGGAGAACACCTGCTCCATCTGGGGGCACTGCCCCATCATGCCGCCGAACTGGGTGGACTTCTGCTCCAGGGCGATCTGCATGCGCCGGTTGTCGTCCTCTATGGAACGGATGTGGAACGATCTCTTGATGACTACCTTGAGTTCATTGATGTCAATGGGTTTCTGGTAGAAATCGCACGCACCGGTCTGAACGGCCCTGAGCGCACTGGCCCGCTCCTCATTGCCGGTCAGCACGATGACCTTGGCTGCCGGATCGGAGTGAAGCATTTCCTCCAGGCAGCGGAATCCTTCTTCAGTGCCCGCGGGATCAGGGGGCAGGCCCAGGTCCAGAGTGACCACCTTTGGCCGGTGCTTGCGGAAAGCGGCCAGCGCCTCCTTGCCGTCCCCGGCGGTCAGCACCTCGTAATCTTTGGCAAGCCCCCACTTGAGCTGCTTGCGGATCTCTTCGGTATCGTCAACTATGAGAATTTTTTCCATTGGCTATCCTTTGGACAGGGATCATGCGATAATGCGTTCACTTCGTTTGAGCGATAAAGCGAGCACTTCGTTTGAGCGATAAAGCGAGCACTTCGTTTAAGCGTTCACTTCGTTCATGCGGAAAAACAATCGCTTCAACGCATTACACGCTTCTCCGCTTCCCCGCATTTCCCGCTTCCCCGCATTTCCCGCTGAAAACTTTCAGCTTTCAGCTTTCGGCAGCTTAACCGTAAAAGCAGATCCTTTCCCGGGCTCACTTGCCACCTCGATGCTCCCCCCATGGGCCTCGATTATCTGTCTGCACTGGTAGAGCCCGATACCCAGACCTTTGGCCTTGGTCGTGCGGAACGGCTTGAACAGATCGTTGCGGATGAAATCCGGCGTCATGCCACATCCCTGGTCACTGACACGGATATAAGCCATCGTGTCTGTCCCAACAGTTACCGAAACCCCGGAGCCTCCGTCTGAAGCCTCCACCGCGTTCAGCACGAGGTTCAACAACAGCTTGCGCATTTCCTCCCCATCAATCTCGGCAAAGGCGTGAGCACCGAAGACGTTTATTTCCGCGGCATTCACCATGCCGGCCGTGGCGGAAGCCAGCTCGAGGAGGTCAGCCCGCTGCAGGTTCAACAAAGGTTTCGCACTCAGCTCTTTCAGTTTTGCGATCAGCCCCTTCATCTTGTCAACGGTGCCTTCCAGCGACTGGAACATGTCTTCCCGGAATTCCGGGTTGTCGAAGTGCTCCCGTGCGTTATCGACCACCATCGCCAGAGCGGATACCAGGTTTTTCAGATCATGGAGCACAAACGCGGAAATTCTGCCGACCGTCTCCATTTCCCGTGCCCGTGAAAGCTCGTCCGTAAGGCGGAGGTTGAGAATGGCCGATGATGCCTGCCTGGCAAGGGTCTTCATCAGGTCGTAATCTTCATAATAGTAGGCTTCGTCTTTGTTGAGAGGCCTGCCGAGCAGGATGAACCCTTCCAGGCGGCTGTCGTGGAACAGGGGTACGGCGAACTTGATGGAAAACCGCTGGAAATAGTCCCCCTGCGGCCCGCCTGCCCCGGGCATCTCCTCCGCAAGGTGAATGACCCATTTGCGCTGGGTGATCAGTTGCAGCAGGTCATCTTCCCCGGAGAACAGCAGCGGCGAGTACTCCATCTGCAGTACCGCACAATTCTGATAGGCTGCCCGGTCGACGTCCTTCAGGAACAGGGCTCCGCACCCCATGCCGAAAATCTCGCAGAAGCCGCTGATGATGGCCCGCAACAGATCGTCCCGGGATCCGGCGGCCGCGAGCCCGTCGGTAAACTGAAGCCACTGGGTTCGGTAGTCGTACTTCTGCCGATAGAAATTCTTGTGCAGGTAGACCCTGATTTTGCGTTTGACCGTTTCGGACAGGAGCACCAGCAAGAGGCCGACGCCGGCAAGGAGCGCGAGAGCTATCAGCAGGTTGTGCTGGAAGGAATCGCCGAAATACCTCATCCCCTCACCCATCAGACCTATACCGACCAGGTAGCATCCGACAATGAGCAATACCACCGACCGGAAAGCCATCTGCTGGGAGAGGTAAAGCCAGGAACCGCTCTTTCTCCAGAAGCGGGAAAACGTCATCATGCCGGCTGCCGCAATGAAAACAACCGACCTCATCGGGACGAGATTCATATTTATGCTGCGGTACAGCAAGCCCTGGCTGTAATAAAAAATCATTACTCCCAGGAGGGCTGCAGCTCCCAGGACCTCGAATTTGATCCGCCAGCGGACCTCGCGGGAAGCATTTCTCAGCGCAGACTCCAGGCTGACCAGTCCCGCAACCAGAAAAACCAGCATGGCCACGTAAAAAGCGCTGGACATTCCGCTCAGGAACAGCATCCGCTCGGCACCGAAATCCGGCGAATAAAAAAACGGGACGCGCAAACCGGAAAGCGCCCCGAGCGGCATGGCAACGGACAAGAGGACCAGAACTTTCTGTATCCGGGACGCACCGCCCACCCCGCGCCGGTGGGCAGAGGCGGTTATCCCGAAGAGCCAGAGAAAGGGGAAGAAACCTTCTGCCACAACAGCGTACTCTTTCCAGAACATGACGTGTTCAGGATTGAGCACGGCTTGAAGATCGAAGAACTCGAGCAACGCGACATCCGCCATCGCCAGGGCAAGCAGAACAGACAGCATGATCCTGTCAGTTTTCACGAAAACCGACACGATATAGGCTCCTGCACAGGCTATGGCAATTATTGACAGAAAAATCTGGATCATATCGGCAAAGGACAGCATCCAGCGATCAGCGGCCAGCGATCAGAAGGAGCCCCCCGGCTTCCGGCTTCTGACTTCTGACTCCTCACTCCTGGATTCTGACTCCTGACTCCTAAATTCTGAATTCTGAATTCTAGATTCTGGATTCTAAATTCTGGAATGCATCATACAGGATAGTTTTACCAGACTCAATGAGCGGAAGCAATAAGCTGTTCGTGGCATGAGGAACAACAGGACATCGTTCCCCGACCAGACACCAGAATAATGGAACGGATTATGCATAATATAGAGGCATCTCGACGACTGCCGAAAGCATTTTTCGGCTCGAACAAACTTCAGGGCTGGGCAAAGCCGCCGTCCAAAGCACAGCAACGCTGGTATCCAGCTGACAAAAAAATGCGCCTATTTATTGGATTAGTGTGAAGCTCTGTGTTCCAGAAGGAAGAAAGATGCAAAGCTTTTTTCGGGGGAGACACCCATGGTCTGGAAAGAAGACAAACATCAGCCGGGCGGGAAGAACATCATCAGCAACATACCCTTTTTCTCCGATCTTTCCTCTGATGAAACGGATTGTATTGACAGGGTCCTGATCAAAAGACGCTTTCAGAAAGACCAGATTGTGCTCTCCGAAGAGGATACGTCCTCGTACATGTACCTGGTTTATGCCGGGAAAGTACGGGTGGTGAAGCTGAATGATGACGGGCGGGAACAGATCATAACCATCCACAAGAAGGGAGACTTTTTCGGCGAAATGTCCCTTCTCGACGGCAAGACCCAGCCGGCGACCGTCATAGCCCACGAAGAAGCGCTCATCGGCCTGTTGCACAGAAACGACTTCGAGCATCACCTCATGACCCATGAAAGGATCCGGCAAAAGATCATCGATCTCCTCTGCCTGCGGCTCAGGGACGCATGGATGATGGTGAAGCTGCTGAGCTTCGACTGTGCCGAACACCGGGTCATGATCGTTCTCGACCGCCTTCAGGAGCTCTATGGCGTCAGGGACGCCCGCGGTGTCATCATCAATCTGCGGATCAAGCACCAGCTTATCGCCAGCTATGCTTCCGTATCCCGCGAAACAGCCACCAGGATACTGAACAGGCTCCAGAAAGCAGGTGAAATCGAATTCCTCGACAACAAGACCTTCCTGCTCAAGGAAGCATTTTTCAAAAGGGTCAGCGAAATACATGCCAAGGTAAAATGCATTGAAATGTAAAAAGGGGCGGATCTGAAATCCGCCCCTTTCTTACAAACTCACTTCTTATTTCTCTAACGGTTCCTGACCGTGACAGTGATTGTCGTTGATTGCCCCACATTGCCTGCCGCATCATACGCCCTGGCCATCAGTGTGCATGTCCCATTGGCGACGGTTTTCGTATTCCAGGAATATGAGTAGGGAGCGGAAGCGTCAGTCAGCTTGAGGACCCCATTCACGTAGAATTCGACCTTGCCTACCCCAACATTGTCAGAAGCGGATACATAGATGGTTTTCGTCCCTTTTACCACTGAACCGTTCGATGGGGAAGTAATTGCAACTGTCGGCGCCGTGGCATCGGCAAGCGTGATGCTCACGGTCCTGCTCAGGCTGTTCGATACGTTTCCTGCCGCGTCCTTAGCCCAGGCATAGGCGGTCCTCGTCCCCGTCCCGCTGAAGGTGAAGGAAGTCGGTGCGCCCGTGCTCCAGCCGCTGGCGGTCGCAGATGGCCTGGTCGAGCTTTCGGTTACCAGGTAGCCCGTAACGCCCACTGCGTCAGTTGCTGCCAGGGCAGAGATCGCTACCGCAAGGGACGTCGACGTCGTCGGCATCGTGAAGCTGCTCATGGTCGGCGCCGTGGTGTCGGCAACCTGATTGGAAACTGTAACTGAAGTATTGCCTGACTCGCCTATATTCCCCGCTGCGTCATAGGCCCTGGCGCTCAGGGAATAGCTGCCATTCGAAAGCGTTGTCGTATCCCAGCTGTAGCTGTAAGGCGAACTGGAGTCGGTGGAGACAAGGGCACCGTTCACGTAGAAGTCAACTTTGCTTACCCCCACACTGTCACTGGCGCCGGCACTGACCGACACGGTTCCGCTGACCGTTGCGCCACTGGCAGGAGACGATATGGCAACCGACGGGGCCGTCGTGTCCGAAGCCAGCACGTACGTCACGACCAGCCGGGGTCTCT
>DIFZ01000047.1 GCA_002419385.1 Geobacter sp. UBA5735 | reverse complement strand
TCTCTTTCTTCACTATGGTGTGCATATTTCAAGCTCCGCTGAAATGGAGTAAGGTGTAACAAAAATACTCAACCTGCTGTTTGGGCCTGCCCTGCTGCCTGCACAATGAACCTGTCGGCAACACGCCTGCGAACGCACTATACATATTTTTATCCAAAGGGAAAAATTTTTTTTCTGCCGCATTTTTTTACCACAAAATGAGTACTCGATACGGGACCTTTATGCGTAATTTAAGTATCCATAAAATTGTGCAACAATATTTTCAAGTAGTTGAAAAGTGCCAAATGTTATAGAATTCCCTTTGGTGAGTAACAAGTCACAACCGTACAGCCACTGATTCTCCCTCAACAATCCGTCACCCTTTCTGTTCAGAAATCAATTTCTCCCTGAAGGGAAGCGCGGGAACCAGCAGCAGGGCAAGTCTTACCAGTTGTTCCTTGCAAAATTCTCGGAAATACAGTAGAAATTGTTCCCGCGGGCAGCACGGCAACAGCGAAATGCCGGTCGTAAATGCACCAGGGCAAGAGCTTCACTCCACATCGATGATCAAGGCCCATACCAATGGCCGGAGAAATATCTCTATGAAGAAAAAGAAAAAGGCCACCCGTAGCGCTGATGCGCCGGTCGCGCAGAGCCCGGGCAGCCAGCGCCAGGCACTGGGGATCGAACAGGCGCTGGACATCGCCCTGCGCCACCACCAGGCCGGAAGCCTGGACACGGCCGAGGGCATCTACCGGCAGGTGATCGCCTTCCAGCCGGACAATTTTCAGGCACTCCATCTCTTGGGGGTCGTGGCGCTGCAGCGACAGAATTACCCGGCCGCTCTCGATTTTTTCGACCGCGCTATCGCCGGAAAACCGGATTTTGCCGAAGCTTACACCAACAGGGGGAACGCCCTGAGGGAACTGGGACGCCCAGACAAGGCCGAGGCAAGCTACCGGAAGGCCATTACCATCAACGGCACGTTCGCCATGGCCCACTACAACCTGGGAAACATCCTCCTGGCCGGGAAAAGATTCGACGAATCCGCGGCACATTTCAAGAGGGCGCTCGCAGCCAACCCCCGTCTCACGGAAGCCCGCATCAACCTGGGGTTGGCCTGCAAGGAAGCAGGAAATCTCAAGGAAGCGGAAACCTGCTACCGCACGGCGTTGGAGCAGCGGCCGGACATGGCGGTCTGTCACTACAATCTCGGGAACGTCCTGCTGGAAGCCGGGAGGACTGACGAAGCGGCGGCGAGCTATGAACAGGCGCTCGACCGGGAACCGGGATATATGGAGGCGCGCCTGAATCTGGGGGCTGCCCTCAGAGACCTGGGAAGGCTTGAGGAAGCTGCCTCCTGCTATGAACGCGTCCTTGACCAATCATCGGCCAATGCCCAGGCGTGCGTCAATTACGGCGCAGTGCTGCGGGACCTGGGCAAACCGGCCGAGGCCGAATCCTGGTACCGCAGGGCACTGGACCTGGATCCGGATGCGCCGCTCGCCCATTTCAACATGGGCAATGCACTGCGGGATCAGGGGCGGCTCAACGAAGCGGTTTCAAGCTACCGCCGGGCAGTGTCCCTCGAACCGGGGACGCCGGGCTTCCTGATAAACCTGGGGAACGCCCTGCGTGACAGCGGCAATGCCGCCAAGTCCGTCCCCGTGTACCACCAGGCCCTGGAACTGGAGCCGGACAACGCCGAAGTGCTCATCAACCTCGGGAACGCCTTGAAAGAACTGGGAAGCTCGGAAGAAGCGATCCGCATTTACACCCGGGCGCTCATGGTCCGACCGGATATGGCGGAAGCACACTATAATCTGGGAACGGTATTCCAGGACCAGTGCCGCATCACGGATGCAATGGCATGCTTCAGGCGGGCTCTGGAGCTGAAGCCGGATCATGTGGTCGCCCACAGCAACCTGCTCATGAACATCCAGTACGACACCTCAATCACGCCGGAAGATCTGCTGCGCGAGTCCAGGGCATGGGAAGCGGCCCATCTGGCGGGAGTCCGTGTGATGCCCCCCCCGGCAGACCGTCCCGACCCGGAAAGGCCGCTGCGAATCGGCTATGTTTCCGGCGACTTGCGCCGCCATCCCGTCGGCTATTTCCTTGACGGGGTTCTCGCGTCCCATGACCGTTCGCGCTTCCGGATTCACTGTTATGCCAACCAGAGTTTCGGTGACGACCTGACCGACAGGCTGCGGTGCAACAGTGACGCGTGGCAGACCATTTTCGGCATGCCCGACGATGATCTGGCAGATCTGATCCGCAAGGACGGCATCGATATCCTGGTTGACCTGGCGGGCCACACGGCGCGCAACCGACTCCTCGTTTTCGGCAGAAAACCGGCGCCGGTGCAGGTCACCTGGGCCGGATACGTCGGGACGACCGGCCTCTCGGCGATGGACTACCTGGTCTCTGACGACCGCGAAACTCCCGCAGGAACCGATCACTGGTATGTGGAATCGGTCGTGCGTCTGCCTGACTGCTACGTCTGCTACACCCCGCCGGACTATGCACCGCCGGTCGCGCCTCTGCCGGCGCTCAGGAACGGATTCGTCACCTTCGGCTGCTTCAACAACCTGGCCAAGATCAATCCCGAGGTCATTTCGCTCTGGACGCAAGTGCTGGCAGCCATTCCCGATGCGCGCCTGCTCATGGTGACAAAAGCGCTCGGCGATCCGTGCATGGACAGGCGCTATCGGGAAGCATTCGCTGCCGGGGGAGTCGGAGACAGGGTTCGGTTTTCCGGGATGGTTCCGCACCGGAAACTCCTGGGAAGGTATGGAGACGTGGACGTGGCGCTGGACCCGTTCCCGTATTCGGGTGGGCTGACGACTCTGGAAAGCTTGTGGATGGGGGTGCCGGTGATTACTCTGGGGGGAGAACGGTTTGCTTCACGGCACTCCCTCAGCCACCTTAGCGCCGCGGGCCTCCTGGAATTCATCGCCGGAGACCGCGGAGGGTATGTGGCCAAGGCAGCTTCCCTAGCGGGCGACCTGTCACGGCTGGAACAAATGCGCAGCTCGCTGCGGGACCGTCTCGCGGCATCACCGCTGTGCGACGCACCCCGTTTCACACGCACTCTGGAGCATGCCTACCGGAGCATGTGGCTCAAATGGTGCTGCGAAGGATCGCTCCGCGGCAAAGGGAATTGAGCATAAGCCGCTGCCATCGCACGAGCGAAGCAGCTGGTGCCCGAAAGCCGGGTCACCTGCCGTTGGAAGATGAGCCCAGCCCGACATCGAATGTACGCCCCTTGTGGGAGAAGCGGACACGCTCCGGATAGATTTTCTCGACCCTGGCGCCGCCGACGGTCGATCCTTCCGCCACCGGTGTGCCGTTGACGATGGCCATGGGACTGGCGCTGTCTTTCTGCCATGCGATCCCCCCCACATGCAGGACGGGATGCTCCAGGGAAGCTGCCTGCCCGGCAGGAGGCGGCACAGGGGCACTCGGGGATGCACTGCCGCGGGTAGGGGGCTTGCGTTGCTTCGGCCCGGTCGTATTCATCTGCCGGGCAGTGCCTTTCTGGTCCGAGGCACCCGGGAAGGGCCTGGTTTTCAGCGTTTCGTCCGGAAGCGGAACGCCATGCCCGCTTTGTGCACCATTGGTTCGCAGACTGCCCGCGACCACCGACGGCTTGACAGCTTCCGGCACGGGAGATGCAGCTCGCGGGACGGTAACGGCCCTCTCGGGGGGTGGCTGTCGGGAGCCGGGCGCTTTCGTGTCTTCGCCCGTGACCTGTCCTGCCCGTACCGGCCGCAGAGGGCCTGAAATTTTCGACATAACCGCATAGGTGGCAACGGCAGCTGCGGCAGCCACACCCAGCAGCGCCAGTAACAGGGGCCAGCGGCGCCGGGGAGCAGATTCGCCGGTATCGCCGCGGATGAACCAGGTCATGTCATGATCGCTTTCACGGCGCACTGACTTGCTCTGCTCGAGTTTCTTCAATGCTTTCAAGATGGAACTCATGGAATCATCCCTCCACCCCGGTCGCCAGCCGGGGAACCGGGTATCCCCCACCGTGCCGATAGAGGAGGAGCAGCGTCTGCACCCCCATCAAGCCATCCTCCTTCAGGCCGTGCATCCGTTGGAATTCTTTCATGGCCGCGCTCATCCTGCCGTCATACGCCGTGCCGACGCCCCGGCGGAGACAACCGGCCTTTTCCAGCATCAGCCGGACCTGGCTCACGGCAGGGCCGCTTGCGCCGGGCACGATCCTGAGCGGTATGTCCCGGTAATTTTTCCAGACAACGTGGACATTTCCCCGCCAGACGCTCCGCAACTCCCTTTCAGGCAGCGAAGTTCTGCCCCGGAACGGTGCAGCCAGGGCAACCAGCCCCCTGCCGATCCCGGTGACGACCAGATAGCGTTTCCCCTGCATGCCGGGCTGCCGTGCTTCCAGCACAACCGGGACATCCAGATTCCGCAGGGCGCTCAAACCCATCTTCAAGGAGGTGACCTCCAAGCCGGCAACCCGGGCAAAAGAGCGCAAACCTCCGGGTTCGGATTGTGTGCCGGCGGCTTTGGCCCCATCTCCCCCCCAGATACGGTCAAGGAACGCTACTGCGTTCCGGGCGCTCTCCATCTCGGATGCCGGTTCAGCCATCCCGTTTCCGGTTTTGGATGACAACGGCGGCTTCACCGTTACCGGCAACGACGGCTTCACCTTAACCGGCAACGGCAGCTGCATCTCCTGTGCCGTTCCTGTGCCCACCCCCCTGACGGAATACAGGTAGACACCAAAGAGCACAACAGCGACCAGCAGCACGGCCAGAGCAGCCCTGACCTTCCAGACCGAACCCCGTGACTCGCTCTGCCGATGGATTTCCTGAATGGCCAGCCCCACCGTCCTGTCCGATATGACACGCTTCGATTCGCCGTAGGCAACGAGCAGGGAGCGGTCGCAGACAACATTGATGAGCCTCGGCAACCCACCGGAAAACCGATAAATCTTGGCTAGCGCAGCAGGGAAAATGGTCACGGCAAACCTGCCGCCGGCCGTTTCCAGGCGGTGCTCGATGTATGACGTCGTGTCAACGGCATCCATGGGATTCAGGTGGTACCGCACCGCAATCCGCTGGGAAAGCTGGCGCAGCTCGGTCCGTTCCAGGAGCGCGCCCAGTTCGGGCTGTCCCACGAGGACGATCTGGATCAGCTTGTCGGTTTCAGTCTCCAGGTTGGAGATGAGCCGTATCTGCTCCAGCACCCGCGGCTCCAGGTTCTGGGCTTCGTCTATGACCAGAACGACGGTCCGGCCGGCAGTGTTCTCCGCCAGCAGAAAACGGTTGAGTTCCTGCAGCAGTTCCGAACTGCTCAAGCCTTCGTAAGGTATGCCGTACTCCCGGTTGATGCTCCGCATCAACTCCTGCCCGGACAGGCACGGGTTGACGATCAAAGCGGTACGGAAGTCGTCGCGGTCAAGCTGGTCCAGCAGGGTCCGGATCACCGTGGTCTTGCCGGAACCGACCTCTCCGGTCAGCTCCATGAAGCCCGAATGGTTGGTAATGCCGTAGAACAGATGTGCATACGCTTCCCGGTGGTTCTTGCTGAAGAAGAGGAACCGGGGGTTGGGCGTGATGGTAAAGGGATGTTCTCTGAATCCGAAGAAGTCACAGTACATGATTCCGTCCTGTTCCGGGAGAATCTCCCTCAGTGGGTCCCTACCGCCAGGCGTCCCGGGTGAATGCCGTAACCCTGCCAGGTGCCGCGCCGGGTCAGCTCATGAACTATGGAATACCACATGGCGTTATTTTTCAGATTCCATGACGGGGCAACCCGTATGGCGGCAGGAGCGGAGCCGTACAGGCGCTGGATGGTTATGCGAGACGGAATCAACTCGAGAAAATCACACACAGCAGCAACGTAGTCTCCGTGGGTCAGGGGAACGAATGCGCCCCGCTCATACATCTCGGCCAGCTTGGTGCCCCTGACCGCATGCAGCTGGTGGATCTTGAGGGAATCGACCGGCAGTGCTGACATCAGGGAGGCGGTTTTCAGAAAGCGCTCCCTGGTCTCTCCCGGGAATCCGTGAATGAGATGGGTGCAGATCTGGAAACCGCGACCCGCGGCCGCATCCAGCGCCCTGAGATAGTCTCCGACGCCGTGCCCCCGGTTGATCTGCGCGAGTATTTCGTCATCCATGGCCTGGAGTCCCAGCTCGAGGCAGACATACCGCGTGCGGGCAATCTCCTGCAACAGGTCCAGGATTTCGGAGGAAAGACAGTCAGGACGGGTCCCGATAGAGACGCCAACCACATCCGGATGGGCCAGCGCGCGGCGGTAGAGGTCGCGCAGCTTGTCCACCGGGCCGTAGGTATTGGAATATTTCTGAAAATAGACGATGAACTTCCTGCTCCCCAGTCTCGTTCGGTGATAGGCAATCCCCGCTTCGAGCTGTTCCTCGAGCGGAACGGTTTGCCTGGCGCCACCGGGGGAAAAGGAACGGTTGTCGCAGAAAATGCAGCCGTCGAAGCCCCTTGTCCCATCCCTGTTCGGGCAGGTGAATCCACCGTCCACAACGACCTTGCTTACCCGGCAGCCGAAGCGGCGCCTGAGGTATGCGCCATAAGAGTTGAATCGCAGTTCCGGGTGAATGAGCATAGAATCCATGACGTTTTTCACGAGCCTGCTACTGCCGCCGGGAGTTTGCCGCCAGTATCGCCAGCATCTCCCGTGCAGCCTGTTCGGGGTCCTCCGCCGCCAGGATCGCCGAAATCAGGGCAATCCCCCCTGCGCCATGCCTCACGACTTCACCGATCTTGTCCAGCTTGATCCCGCCGAGGGCGAATACCGGCAGGTGAAGCTGATCGACTGCCTCGGCCAGCAGCTCCGGGCCCAGGGGCTTGCCGTAGGCGATCTTGGAAGGTGTTTCATAGATGGGGCTGAAAGTGATGAAATCCGCGCCGTCTTCCTCAGCGGCCAACGCCCCTTCCATGCCGTGGCAGGAGACGCCGACCATGAGCCGTTCCCCAACCAGTTCCCTCACCGCCCGGACCGGCATGCTGTGCCCCCCCAGGTGGACGCCGTCGGCCCCGACCGCCAGGGCGACGTCAGCCCGGTCGTTGACAAAGAGCTTGGCGCTGTAACGATGGGTGATATCCCGCATCCGGGAGGCCAGCTCATGGAGTTCGCGGGCAGAGAGATCCTTTTCCCGCACCTGCACCGCCCTGACCCCACCCCGGAGGGCAGCCTCGACAGCAACACAGAGATCGCCGCACCGAACCTGCCGCCTGTTGGTGATCAGGTACAGGTTGAAGTCAACCGCTCCTTTCGTGTCCATTCTGCTCACCACGTGCCCTTGCCTTTCGCCTGTAGCATTCTTGCGCCTCGTGCCTTGCGCCTGCCGTTATCCGCCTATCACCCCTTCGAGAGGGCTTGAAGCAGTGGCATAGAGCTTCCTGGGGATGCGACCCGCCTTGTAGGCCAGCCGACCGGCAATCACCGCGAGCTTCATGGCTTCCGCCATGGCGATGGGGTCCCGTGCCCCGGCGATGCCGGTGTTCATCAGCACGCCGTCGCACCCCAACTCCATGGCGACGGCAGCGTCCGATGCGGTGCCGACGCCGGCATCCACGATCACCGGAACCTTGACCGTCTCCAGTATGATCCTGATATTGTAGGGGTTGCAGATGCCGAGGCCGCTCCCGATAGGTGCGCCGAGCGGCATTACCGCCGCACATCCCAGGTCTTCCAGTTTCCTGCAGAGGATGGGATCGTCGCTGGTGTACGGCAACACCGTGAAACCTTCCTTGACCAGTGTTTTCGCCGCCTTCAGCAGTTCCTCGTTGTCGGGAAAGAGCGTCTTTTCATCGCCCAGGACCTCGAGCTTGACGAAATCGGACAACCCCGCCTCCCGGGCCAGGCGGCAGGTGCGAACCGCGTCGTCAGCCGTGTAACACCCCGCCGTGTTGGGCAGAAGGGTATATCGCGAAGTATCCAGATAGTCGAGCAGGGATTCCTTGCTCCTGTCGGAAATGTTGACTCGGCGGACAGCCACGGTAACGATTTCCGCTCCTGATCTCTCAATAGCGCTGGACATCTGCCGGAAATCGGCATATTTGCCGGTTCCCACCATGAGCCGGGAAGTGAATTCCCTGCCGCCGATCACCAGTTTATCAGTTTTTTCAGACATTGTGCCGCTCCTTTCCCTCAACCGCCACCGACAAAGTGAACTATTTCAATCCGGTCGCCATCACTGAGCGTCGTGGTCCCGTACCGGGCCTTCGGCAGGATCTCCAGGTTCAGTTCCACGGCTACCCGTTCAGGCTCGATCCCCAGCAGGCGCAAAAGCTCGGTCACCGTTCCGCCTGCCATGGCCGTCGGTTCGCCGTTTACCAGTATCTGCATAGCATCCTCCAGCGCATGTTTCTGGCCGGGAATGCGAAAAAAGCCGCGGAAGCGGCCTGGAGTCTGGCGAAATGCCCGATATTCCGCTTCCCTCCGCCGGCATTACCCGGATCAGGTTCAAAGGGTTGCCCGCATCACCGCACACGGACTCTCAGTCGAAACTCCCCCAGCGTTGTTCCATCAGTCTTTGTCGTATACAACCTATCAGGACGCAGCGGCACTGTCAATCGATTTATGACGTAATTTCCAAGCGTTCAGCCTGTTGCAACCCGGTTTCTGCGACACATGTGCCCCTGGAATCGGTACCGGGATTGCCCGGTTGTTTCAGCCTTCGGCAAGCATCCGTGCCAGTTGAAGCAGCTGCTCCGGGAACAATCCGAGCACAACAACCGTTCCCCCTGCAGCCGCAAGTGCCGCGGCCTCGGGAATCCCGAGCCTCGGCACACTCTGCGACGTTCCGGCGGAAGCTCCATACAGCACGGAAACAGCATGCAGGTAGTAATAGACCGAAATGGCGGCAGTCAGTATCCCGATACCGGCCAGCACCGGCTCCCCTCCCCCGAACGCGGCGGCAAAAACCGCAAATTTGCCCATGAAACCGGCAGTCGGCGGTATCCCTGCCAGGGAAAACAGTGCCAGGGCCATGACACCTCCGCGAAAGGGACAGTTCCTGCCGATGCCCCGCAGGTCCCCGATCTCCTCTGCCGCGAAGCCCTCGGCCGACAGGGAAGCGATTGCCCCGAAAGCAGCCAGATTGGTTGCGGTATAGGCGACAAGATAAAAAATCACCGCAGCCGTTCCTTCGTCAGTTCCCGTAACCAGAGCGAGTGCAACGTAGCCCATCTGGGCAATCGAGGAGTATGCAAGCATTCTCCTCAGGTTGCGCTGTCGCAGTGCCGCCAGGTTTCCAATCACCATGGAGAGGAGCGCAAGCGACCACAGGGGGCCATGGAGATACTCCCAGCCGCTGTGCAGGGGAGAAACGAGCAGGATCAGGGCAGCAAAGGACGTTGCCTTGGATCCGGTTGAAAGCAGGGCAATGACGCCCGGAGTCGCCCCCTGGTAGACATCCGGAGTCCAGAGGTGGGCCGGCGCCAGGGACAGCTTGAACGCCATGCCCAGGAGCAGGAAGCCCCAACCGGCAATGACGAGGGGGTTTGCGTTTCCCGCAACGGTTACGGGCTGCACGGCTTTGGCTATGTCAAGCGTGCCGGTCCCGCAGTAGAAAAGGGCGATGCCGAAAGCGGTGAATGCTGCGGCTGTAGCGCCCATGAGCAGGTATTTCATCCCCGCCTCGACCGAGCGGGTCCGTTCACGGTCGATCGCGGTAAGGATATAGAAGGCAAAAGCAACGGATTCCAGGCCGAGGAAGAGCGTCAGCAGATTGCCCGATGCAGCCAGCACCGACATGCCGAACAGGGCGAAGAGGACCGTGGCGGGATACTCCTCTCCCCGGATCCCCCACCGGTCATTGAAGGAATGGGAAAGAAGCAGCGCTGCGGCAGCAGTGAGACAGAAAAAAACCGTGAAAAAGCGGGCAAAGGGCGAGGCTGCCAGCCCCAGCAGCGGCGCAACCGGTTCCGGCGGCGTCTGCACGGCCCAGAGGGCGGCAGCGAAGGCCGCAACGACCCCGATCCAGGTACCGTGACGGCCCGGCACGAATACGCCGCAGAGCAGGACGGCCAGGGCTCCGCCCGCGATGATGAGCAGGGGCACTGCTGCCCAGAGGTCGGCAGGCATCACGGCAATCCCCCCTTTCCGCCGGTCAGCAGCATGACAGGAAGCCTGGCCATGTCCAGGACAGGGGACGGGTATAGGCCGAGCACAACGACCAGTACGGCGAGAATGGCGAACATGAAGCCTTCCCGCCGTGAGAGGTCGGCATAGCCCCCCCCATGCTTCGCGCAACCGAACAGCAACGCCTGCACCAGCTTCAGCAGGTAGATCAGGACTAGAACCATGCCGCAAAGCGCGGCTGCCGTAGCACCGGGCGATACGCCGAACGTCCCGGCCAGGATGAGGAATTCACCGACGAACGTGTTCAGCCCGGGCAGCCCCAGGGCGGCAAGTGAAAACAGGAGCAAGAAAGCCCCATAACGCGGCATCGTGCCCCAGAGCCCGCCGAAACCTGCCATGTTCCGGGAGCCGGACCTATCCTCCAGCACTCCCGCCATCAGGAACAGGGCGCTGGCGGTGATACCGTGGTTCACCATCTGCATGACCGAACCGGACAGGGCCACGGGGTTCCAGGCTGCGACCCCCAGAGCCATGAAACCGGTATGGCCGAAACTCGAATAGGCCAAGAGCCGCTTGATGTCCGACTGGGCGCAGGCCAGAAAGGACGCGTAGAGGATGCCGGCCACCGCAAGACCGATCAGAACCGGGGCACATTGGGCGGCAGCCTGGGGGAAGAGGGGGAAGGCGAAGCGCATCATCCCGTAGACCCCGGTCTTTGCCATGACGCCTGCCAGCAGCACGGTCGCCGCGGTCGGCGCCGCGGTATAGGCGTCGGGAAGCCAGCCGTGGAGGGGGAGAACAGGAGCCTTGACAGCGAAAGCGGCCATGAATGCAACGAACAGCCAGCAAGACAGCTGCGGTGTCATCGGGGTGTGAAGCAGTTCGGGCAAGGCGAACGTGTATACTCCGGTAACTTTTCCATGGGCCAGGTGCAGGCCGATCAGTGCCGCCAGCATCAGCAGCGAACCTGCCATGGTGAAGACGAAGAACCGCATGGCAGCCCGGAAAGGGCGGCCGTCTCCCCAGACAACGATCAGGAAGAACAGCGGCACCAGCATCAGTTCCCAGAACAGGTAGAAAAGAAACAGGTCCAGGGAAAGGAACACCCCCACCATCCCGGCTACCGCCAGGAGGAGCAGGGAATGGAACCGGGCGACCCTGACGGTGGGCTTCTGCCAGGAAAACATTATGACAACCATAACGAGGAAAGCAGCCAGCAGAACCATCAGCAGGCTGATACCGTCCATGGCCAGGAAATAGCGGATGCCGAAACGCTCGATCCAGGGCAGGTCCTCCACCAGGAAAAACCCGGGAAGCGGTCCTGTCGAAGAAGCATCAGGCGCAGCCAGGCATGCGACGCACGCCAGGGCCAGTTCCAGCGCTGAGACAGCGAGTGCAGCAAAACGGCAGAAGCGGGCGCTGCCCGTCACCCCGAGCAGGGCCAGCCCCCCGGCCAGGGGAAGGAAGATGAGCATTGACAGGATCGGATAGTTGTTGAGCACAGGACCTTCCCGTAACGAGTCAGAAAACCAGCCATGCCAGGTAGCCCAGCAGCAGCGCCGCACCGGCGGCAAAGCTCACCAGGTAGGCGGAAACCCTGCCGCAGCTCCATTTTGCCAGGCATCTCCCGCTGTCGGCCACCATGGCGCCGATACGGTCGGGGAGCGGAACGACAACCCGTTCCTCAACCGGGTCACGAAGTATGCGGGCACTTTTCAGGAACGGTTCCACGAACAGAACCCGGTAGAGTCCGTCGAAGTACCAGCCATTGGCCAGGAACTCCCGGAAGCCGTCGCGGGATTCCCGCTCCTGTCCACGCCACCTGCCGTTGCCGAAACGTGCGCGTGCCAGCAGCAGACCACCGACGGCGACCGCTGCCGCAAAAACCTGCAGGCTGACTTCCGCGCGGTATGACAGAACCTGCCCATGGACAGATCCCGGGCTGTGCAGGAAGCCCTCGAGCCAGCTGCCCATTCCCAGGTATTCCGGCAGGTTCATGACTTCGCCGAAGAACCCGAGCAGCGCAAGCGGCACGAGGATCATCTCGAGGAAATGGACGGTGTCGGGAATATTCCGGTCTTCTCCGTGAAAAACCACGTAGACCATGCGGAATGTGTAGACGACTGTCAGAAATGCAGTGAGAGTGCCCATGACATAGAGCGAAAGGTACAGCGGGCCGCCTCTGGCGAAGACCGCCTCCAGGATCCCATCCTTGCTGAAGAACCCGCCGGTGAGGGGAAGTCCGGCAAGACAGGCCGCTCCTGCCAGGAACGGCCAATAGGTGCCGGGCATGGCTCTGCGCAGCCCTCCCATGCGGTATATGTCCTGCTCATGGTGCAGGGCGGTAATCACGCATCCTGCGCCGAGAAAGAGCAGCGACTTGTAGAAGGCGTGCTCAACCAGGTGAAACGTGGCTGCGGTGAGGGCGCCGCTGCCGACTCCCAGCATCATGTAGCCGATCTGGCTCATGGTGGAGTACGCCAGGATCCTCTTGATATCCCGTTGCGCGATGGCGCAGGTAGCGGCATAGAAGGCGGTGAGGGCGCCGGTGACCGCTATGGCGGCGCAAACCGTTGCAGAGGACCCGATCAGGGGAAAGAAGCGGATCAGCAGATAGACACCCGCCGTTACCATGGTGGCGGCATGGATCAGCGCGGAGACCGGCGTGGGACCTGCCATGGCGTCGGGAAGCCAGACCATGAGGGGCATCTGGGCCGATTTCCCCATGGCGCCCCCCAGCAGCAGCAGGCCGACGGCGGTGACCACCGGTGCCGGCAGCGTTGCTGCCATGCCGTTGATGGTCGCCAGGGAAACGGTGCCACAGAGCGTGAACAGCCAGAAAATGGCGATGCTGAAGGCGACATCACCGATCCGTGTCACCAGAAAGGCCTTCCGCGCGGCATCGGCATTCGCCCCGTCACGGTACCAGAAACCGATCAGGCCGTATGAACAGAAGCCTACCCCCTCCCAGCCCAGGTACATGAGGGGAAGGTTGCCCGCCAGAACCAGGAGCAGCATAGCGCCGACAAAAAGGGTCATGAGCGCGTAGAAACGGGCATAATCCTCCTCGCCTGCCATATACTTGACGGAATAGACCAGAATGAGGCCCGAGACAAAGGTGACCATCAGGCACATCACCGCAGCCAGCGGATCGTAGCCGAAGGAAAAGGGAGCCGACAGGCCGAAGGCCGAGAACCAGTTCCCCGGTTGCACGACCACCGGATGACGATAGGCGAGGAAGGAGGCCAGTGAGGCGGCAAAGGCCCCGCCGACCGCACCGCATGCCGCCAGCTCGCTGAATCGGCGGTGAAGCCCGGATCCCGCCAGGGCTATCAGTGCCCCGGCCAGTATCGGCAGCACGACAATGAGGGTGAGGGCAGCTTCCATGCTACTCCCCCAGGGTATTGAACCGGTCGGAATCGACGCTTCTGCTCCGGCGGTGAAGGTAGACGACCAGGGCAAGCGCCAGGGAGACTTCCGCCGACGTCATGGCGATGATGAATAACGAGAAGATCTGACCGTCAACATTGCCCCAGAAGGCCGCCCCCCCCACGAAGGCGAGGATGGCCGCATTGAGCATGACTTCGATGCCGATGAGCATCATGATGAGGTTGGACCGCCAGGCGAGGAGACAGGCGAGGCCCAGGGCAAAGAGTAGCCCGGCGAGGATGAGCACATGGGTAAAGGGCACGATCATTTCCGCCTCCCGAGATAGAGGGAGCCGACCAGCGCGAAGAGCAGCTGGAAGGATACGATTTCAACCGCAATGCCGTAGTTGCGGTACATGGTCACGGCCAGGTCGCGGATACCCATCCCTCCCGATACCCCGGGGTTGCGGTCAGGAGATGAAGAAGCCAGCATGGCAAATGACGCGAAGACTGCCAATCCGAGGAAGAGTGCCGGCCACCAGTCCAGATGCCCCGGCGCCCGCATCTTTTCCGGATGGCCCAGGTCGAGCATCATGATGACGAACAGGAACAGCACCATGATGGCACCGGCGTAGATGATCACCTCGAACACCGCCGCAAGGGGCGCAGCCAGCAGGTAAAAGATCACCGCCAGCCCGAAGAACGAAGTGGCAAGGTAGACGATGGCATGGACCGCATGCCGTTCGGTGACGGCAAACAGGGTCGCACCAACCACCAGCGCTGCAAGGATGTAGAAAACGGTCTGTTCCATAAAGTAAAGGCAGGCACAGGGCACAAGGCACGGGGGAAAACCGGGCAACAGGAACCACTATTGATCGAGAACTCTACGATTTGGCTTTGGAATTTGGACCTGTCGCCTACAGCCCTTTGCCCTTTGTTTTTTGCTTTTCGCCTTGTGCCCTTTGCCCTTTGCCTTTTGCCTTGTGCCCTTTGCCCTTTGCCTTTTGCCCGCCTCTTCTACGGCAACAGCGTCTTCACATCGACCGGCGGCTTCTCGTCAGGGTTTTCCCCGCGGGGACTCACCACGCCGATGCCGCAGTGGCGGTAGAAGTCGTACTCCGGGTCCTTGCCGCAACCATCGATCAGCAGGTCTTCCTTCTCATAGACCAGGTCCATGACATCGCGTCTGCACAGTTCGTAATCGGGTGTCATCTGGATCGCCAGGGTGGGGCATGCCTCGGCGCACAGGCCGCAGAATATGCAACGGGAAAAGTTGATGCGGAACCATGCCGCATACCGTCGTCCGTCGGAACGCCCGGCGGACTGCATGGAAATGCAGTCCACCGGGCAGGCAGCGGAACAGAGGTAACAGGCCACGCACCGCTCCCCGCCGTCCGGGTCGCGGGTCAGGACGATCCGCGCCCGGTAGCGGGGAAAGGGGGTCCTCTTCTCCTCCGGATACTGGATGGTCACCGGCCTCCGGAAAATATGTCTCCAGGTCGTCCGGAAGCCGGTGGCAATCGCCTTCAGATCGGATATGCAGCGCATGGATTCACTGGTGGGCCCGGCAGTGGGTCACGGGCACCGGTCCGGATCTCGATCGGGCCGCTAGGCAGCTGCCTTGGCCCGCTGCAGCTTCCTCAGAAGATCGAGCGTTTCCGGATGGTTGTTGGTCTCGGCATAGACCAGGGCGGTATTCCCGCATAGGGTCTTGGCGCTCACGTCGGCACCGTAATCGACCAGGTGGCCGATACAATCGTTACAGCCGTAATTGGCTGCCAGCATCAGCGGAGTATGGCCGTCCCGGTCACGGGCATCAACGGTCGCCCCGCTCTCGAGAAGCGTTTTGATTACCTCCGAGCGGCCATTGGCTGCGGCGTAATGCAGGGCAGATTTGCCCTTGTTGCTCCTTGCATCCACCTCCGCCCCGCGGTGGATGAGATCCCTGACAAGTTCGAGATCGCCCGCCTTCGATGCCTCGATCAGCGGTGTGTGGCCATGCCTGTCTGCTGCGTTCACATTCTCAGTCATAACACTTCCTCCTTGTTGGTAAAGTGCCCTGCCAGACGATGCCGGAATTTTCGGAGTCGGGTTACTATACCACTAACCACCACCCCGTAGCCAGAATATTCAACAGTGCGAGCGGAGTCAAAAATTTCCACCCCAGGTTCATCAACTGGTCATTGCGGAGCCGTGGCAGCGTACCGCGCACCCAGATGAACAGGAACGCAAAGGCCCCCACCTTCACGGCGAACCACAGGGGCGGCGGCAGCCACGGACCCTGCCAGCCGCCCAGGAAAAACGTGGCGGCAAGACCTCCCAGAACGATGATGTTGATGTATTCCCCGACGAAAAAAAGCCCGAACCGCATCCCCGAATACTCGGTGTGGAAACCGGCAACCAGTTCGCTTTCCGCCTCGGGAAGATCGAAGGGCACACGCTTGCACTCGGCCGCGATGCTGATCAGGAAAATGATGAAGGCCAGGGGCTGGCAGACCACGAAGGGAAAGGATGACTGGGCAGCCACGATGTCGCCCAGCCTGAACGAACGGGCCAGCATCACCACCGGCACCAGGGAAAGGCCCATGGAAAGTTCGTAGGAAATGAGCTGGGCAAGGCCGCGGATGCTCCCCAGCAGCGCATACTTGGAATTGGATGCCCAGCCTCCCAGCGCCACCCCGTAAACGGCTATGGAAGAAAGAGCCATGAAGTAGAGCAGCCCCACGTCCAGATCCGCCACCTGGAGGGGGATCGGACGCCCCAGCAGGGTGACCGGCGCTCCGAAAGGGATCACGGCAAAGGTAAGGATCGCCGGTATGGCTGCCATTGCAGGCGCGAAACAGAACAGCCATTTGTCAGCCCCTGCAGGTCGGGTGTCCTCCTTGGTCAGCATCTTTATCACGTCTGCCAGTGGCTGGAGCAGGCCCAGGGGGCCCACCCGGTTCGGTCCCTTGCGGTCCTGTATCCAGGCGAGGACCTTCCGTTCGGCGAAGACCAGGTAGGCAGCCCCGGTCAGCACGACGCAATAGATCGCAACCAGTTTCACCAGGAGAATCGTCATGTCGAGCGTGGCATCTGTCACAGGATACTCGCCCCTCCCCCTTCCGGATCCAGGTTCCGCAGCTCGCTCCACCTGCCGGACAGCGGCCCGTTGATGCCGGCACCTCCCAGCAGTACCATGAGGTCGGCAATGACCCTCCAGGAAGGAAGGATATCCCCGCCCGGAGGCGCCCGGCGGTGCACCCGGGGCGGATGGAGAGCCGGGTCCGGCCCCTTGACCGGCACCCCCGGATGCATCACCTTCCGGAACCTTTGCGCACGGCCCTCGTTGTTGACAAAGGTGCCGTCCATTTCCACCCAGGAGGTCACCGGCAGCACTATTCCCGCTTTCTTCACCGCGTCCGTGCGGATCCGGTCGGCCACTGCCAGCAATGACATGCCCGATGCCAGTCCAGCCGGGATATCGGCCTCGAAGGCAATGATACCACAGATGCGCCCCGACGCCACGGCAGCGGCCAGGGACTGACCGGAATGCTCCCTGGAGAGGAAGGCCGCGCCGAATGCGTTGGGACCGGAAAGCGGGAACACCAGGCCGATGCCCGGCCGGCCCGATTGTGCCGGCCCTTCCCCGTTGCACTGGTGCGGACCGCTGATTATCGCCGGTTTCGTGAAGTCATCAAACGGGATGTCTGCCAGGGAAGCAACCGTTTCCGCGGGAACCGAAACCGCCTCCAGCTGCCCTGGCGGCGTTTGCCTGCCGGCAAGATAGACCTTTGCGCCGCGTCGCCACGCCTGCCTGACGGCAAGGAGCAGCATCGGCCCCTCCTCCAGGAGGTCGCACCCGGCAATGGCTATGCAGTCGGATCCCGCAAGGTCGGCCATTGACAGAGCGTTGTCCCGGTTCAGGAGCGACACCGCGCGGCAGGCTGCCGACGACTCCCCGTCACCGATGAAATAGCAGAGAGCGCCAACACCCAGCTGTTCAGCCAGGCGGGCCAGCATCAGGTTCCCTTCCAGAGACATGCGGGGCGAGCCGACCAGGGCGAGGGAACCCGCCCCGTGAACCCGGCTGAACTCCTTTATCCTCGCCGCAAGCGTATCCAGCGCCTCGTCCCAGGATGCCTCCCGCCCGTCGACCAGGGGGGCACGCGGCCGGTCGGGGCTGTTGACGCCGCCGGTGTCGAAGCGCCCCCTGTCGCAGATGAACCAGCCGTTGACCGCATCATTGCGCCGCGCCATGGTCTTGAGCAGTTCCCGGTAGCGGGCCGCAGGTATGGTGGCACAGCCGAGCGAACAGTGGGGGCAGACCGATGGCGCCATGTCGTAGTCCCAGTAGCGGGCGCGGAAGCGGGCCGTACGGTCGGTATAGACCCCGGTCGGGCAGATGTCCACCAGGTTGCCCGAGAAGGGCGAGCAGAGGCTGCCCTCTTCGAACCGGCCGAAATAGACCATGGCAGACCGGCCCAGGACCCCCAGGTCCGTCCCGCCGGCAAAATCCTGGTAGAAGCGGGCGCAGCGGTAACACTGGATGCAGCGGTTCATCTCGTGCCGGATCGTTTCGCCCAGGTACTGGTTGGTGTGGGTGCGTTTCTTTCCCCGGTAACGGCGGATTCCATGTCCGCCCGCTATGGTGTAATCCTGAAGGAGGCACTCCCCCCCTTCGTCGCACACCGGACAGTCGTGGGGATGGTTGATCATCAGCCATTCGATGACGTGCCGGCGCATGGATACGGCGTCCGGGTCAGTGGTCGAAATGACCATACCCTCCTGCACCGGGAGCATGCACGACATCTGCAACCCTTTGACAGGACCTTCAACGACCTTGACCGCACACATCCGGCAGGCCCCCGCATTGCCCAATGCCGGGTGATAGCAGAAGTGGGGGATGAAGATCCCCGCCTGCCTGGCCGCTTCGATCGCCAGCGTGCCGGCAGGGACTTCGATCTCGATGTTGTCGATGGTAAGCCTGTTCATGGTAACGGTTCACGCTCCCGGTCGGCCGGAACCGAACGGGCAGCTCTTTTTCACGATATGGTCGCGGATTTCTTCCTCGAACAGCCGCAGCAGCCCTTCCACCGGGCCCATGGCGCCGGGCGCCAGGGGGCAGAAGGAAAGACTGAGAAATTTCACGTGTTCCCGCAGGATGTCAATATCCTCCGGCTCCCCCTCCCCCCGCTCGATCCTGGCCAGGACATGCCGGACAAAGGGGAGACCCTCCCGGCAGGGGGTGCACCAGCCGCACGATTCCCTGGCGTAGAAGCTCACCAGGTTCAGGGTGGCGGCGACCATGCAGGTCCGGTGATCGAACACGACGACCCCCCCGGTGCCCAGCCGGGAACCCGCCTTGGCCACGGTATCGAAGTCCATGGGCACATCCAGGTGTCCGGCGGTCAGAAACGGCGTGGATGCCCCGCCGGGAATGCACGCCTTGAACCTGCTGCCCGGCCGCATCCCTCCCGCGGGCCCGTCGATCATTTCGCCGACGGTCATGCCCAGGGGCAGTTCCGCGCACACCGTGGTGCGCACGTGGCCGCTGAAGCAGAACAGCTTGGTGCCCGCCGCCTCGGGAATGGCCGCCAGGCCCCTGAACCACTCGGGTCCGTTGCGGACGATGGCCGGGACATTGGACAGAGTCTCCACGTTGTTGACCACGGTCGGCCCGCCCCACAGCCCCCTCACTGCCGGGAAGGGAGGCTTGGCCCGCGGGTTGGCCCGTTTCCCCTCCAGGGCATTCATGAGTGCGGTTTCCTCGCCGCAGATGTAGCGTCCGGCCGAGACATGCAGGTCGACCTTGAGGGAAAAGCCGCTGCCCAGGATGTTGTCGCCCAGAAGCCCGGCTTGCTCCGCCTCCGCAAGTGCCGCCCGCAGGTTCCCCGCAGGGGTCTCATACCCGCGGCGGATGAAGATGAACGCATGGGAGACCCCCAGCACGTAGGCGGCCAGGGTGATCCCCTCCACCAGGTGCCAGGGGTTGTGCTCGAGGAGGACCCGGTCCTTATAGGTCCCGGGCTCCATCTCGTCGCTGTTGCAGATGAGGTAGCGGGGCCCCGGCAGGTCGCGGGGCACGAAGGACCACTTCTTCCCGGTGGGAAATCCGGCCCCTCCCCGGCCGCGCATGCCCGAGTCGATCACCAGCTGCTGCACATCGAGGGGCGAGAGCTCCCTGAGCGTCCGTTTGAGGGCGTCGAACCCGCCTGCCGCGCAGTATTCGGCGAAGGTGACCGGGCCGTCGGACCGGTTATGCCTGAAGAGGACGAGCTCCATGTTCTTCCGCTTCCTTCCGCTCTTGTTCCAGTATCCGGTCCACCAGCTCCGGCGTCAGCCTGCCGTAGAGGTTGTCACCGATCATCATGGTCGGCCCTTCCCCGCAGTTGCCCAGGCAGGCGCAGGGAAGAAGGGTGAACAAGCCGTCGGCGGTGGTGCCGCCCTCACCCACGCCGAGCCGCTGCTTCAGATGCTCCAGGATCGCGGCGCACCCCACGCTCCAGCAGGAAATGGAGTCGCATACGTGGATCACCCGCTTCCCGACCGGCCTGCGGTAGATCATCTCGTAAAAGGTGGCCAGCTCATCCACCTGGAGCGGTGAAAGGCCGAGAATTTCCGCAGCCTCGCTGACCGCCCCGTCGGTCAGCCAGCCGTAGTGCCGCTGCAGCTCTTTCAGCACATCGACCGCTGCTTCCCGGCTGGTGACGGACGCCGCGACACGGGCCTTGAGCCGTTCTTTCAGTTCCCCTGGAATCATCCTTGCCTCCTGCTTCCGTCATTGCGTGTTCATCTGTCCAGATCGGCAAGCACGAAATCGATGGACCCCAGTATGGCCAGCAGGTCCGCCACCATCACCCCCCGGCCCATGAGCGGCAGCGCCTGCATGTGGGCAAAGCTCGGGGTGCGGATGCGAAGGCGGTACGGGACATTGAGGCCGTCGGAAACGATGAAATAGCCGTTTTCCCCCTTGGGCGCCTCTATGGATGCATAGGTCTCGCCTTTTGGCGGCGCCATGCCCCTGGTCGCATTGACGAAGTGGTGGATCAGGGACTCGATGTCCTGCAGCGCATCCCGCTTCCTCGGCAGCACATACCGGCAATCATCCGCTATCCAGCGCCCGCCCGGCATGGCCTCCAGGGCCTGCTCCACGATGCGGAGCGACTGCCTGATCTCTTCGATCCTGACCTGGTAGCGGGCATAACAGTCGCCGCCCTCGGCAACGGCGGTATCGAAGCTGAAGGCGTCGTAGCCGCTGTAGGGGATCTTCTTCCGCAGGTCCCATTCCAGGCCGCAGGCGCGCAGGTTCGGCCCCGACACTCCCCACGCCACAGCATCGTCGAGGGAAAGACACCCCACATCCCTGAGGCGGGCCATGAAGATCGGGTTGCCGTTCAGCATCCCCTCGTATTCGGCCAGGCGCGGCGGCAGCCAGCGCAGGAACGCGCGCACCGGTTCCTGCCACCCTTCCGGCAGGTCGTCGGCCACGCCGCCGATCCTGAACCAGGCCGGATGCATCCTGGCGCCGGTGATCATCTCGATGATGTCGAAGATCTTTTCCCGGTCGGTGAAGGTGTAGAAGACCGGTGTCATGGCGCCCACGTCGGCGGCAAAGGTACCCAGCCACACCAGGTGGCTCGCGACCCTGAACAGCTCGGCAAGCATGACCCGGATGAACACGGCCCGATCCGGCACGGTTATGCCGCACAGGCGCTCCACGGAATTCACGTAGGCAAGGTTGTTCTGCACGCCCGCCAGGTAGTCGATCCTGTCGGTATAGGGGAGGAACTGGTGCCAGGACTGGCGTTCGCCGATTTTTTCCGCGCCGCGGTGGTGGTAGCCGATGTCGGTGTCAAGGTCGACGATTTCCTCGCCGTCCAGTTTGAGGATCACCCGGAGGATGCCGTGGGTGCCGGGGTGCTGGGGTCCCAGGTTGAGCACCAGGGTGTCGTCGTCGACCCGGTCGAAGAACTCTCCGGCCGGAAGGGGCTGGTGGCGACGGGCATCGTCCGTGGTATAGGGGGGCATCTCGGTCCCGCGGAACGGATGGTCCTTGCGCAGGGGGTGCCCGTCCCAGTCGTGGGGCATGAGGATGCGCCGCAGACCGGGATGGCCGGAAAAGCGGATGCCGTACATGTCGAACACTTCCCGCTCATACCAGTCGGCCGCAGGCCACACCCCGGTCACAGTCGGCATCTCCGGATAGTCCCCGGTGAGCTCGGTCTTGATCCGCAGGTGACCGGGCACATCAAAGCAGAGCAGGTGGTAGTTGAGGGTGAAGTCCGGGTACCTGTCGCGCTCACAGCGGCAGGACTCGTCCACGGCCGCAATATCCTCCAGCCTCCGGAAAGGTGCGCCGGACCTTGCCTTCAGGTGCTGCAACACCTGGGGGACCAGCTCGGGCGGAACCCGGTAGGTGGGCATGTCCGTTGCCGCAGGGTCTTCGGTTACCCTGCCCCCGAACAGCGATTCCAGCTCCCCTTCCAGCCCAAAAGGAGGAAACGTGTGCTTGGGAGCCGGCGGCCGCCACATTCCGTCGCTGCGGGGCATCCAGAATTTCGGCTGGGTGACGGAGCTGCCGCGGATCGGGATCGCCTCCATCCCGGGCCCCCGGGTGTCGCAGGACTTTGTCTCGCCGTCCACCAGCACCGGAGCCGTGGTGCCCTGTATGCCGCCGGACAGGTGGAGCACAGAGCGGGCCGGCCGCTCCTCCCGGCGGATCTTCTCCTGGAGGAGGGTGAGCCCCTGCAGGAACGCCTCGGGCCGCGGCGGGCACCCCGGCACATAGACATCCACCGGCAGGACCTGGTTTACTCCCTGCACCACGCTGTAGACGTCGTACATCCCGCCTGAATTGGCGCAGCTCCCCATGGAGATGACCCATTTGGGCTCGGCCATCTGTTCGTAGAGCCTGAGGATCGAAGGCGCCATCTTCTTGAAGACCGTGCCGGCGATGACCATCAGGTCTGCCTCGCGCGGGGAGCCGCGCAGCACTTCGGCGCCAAAGCGCGAGATATCGTAACGGGAGGTGAAGGAGGTCATCATCTCGACGAAACAGCAGGAAAGGCCGAAAAACATCGGCCAGAGGGAATTGGCCCGTCCCCAGTTGATCAGGTCGTCAAGCCGGGCCAGAAGAATATTGGAAGGTGGCGCCTGTTCGGGTTCCGTCATGGTTCTTTCTTGGTTGTTCTTGGTTGTTGCCTCTGGTTACTGGTCACTGGCCTCTGCTCGCCGTCCCCTTCCGCTTGGGCGCCCAGTCAAGCCCGCCCTTCTTCCACAGCCAGACGAGCCCGAGGAGGAGGACGACGATGAACAAGGTCATGTGCATGAGTCCCGGAAGGCCCAGAAGATCCCAGGCCACGGCCCAGATGAAAATGAAGACCGCCTCCACGTCGAACACGATGAAGAAAATGGCCACCAGGTAGAAAGGGACCGGACAGGCCAGCCGGGCGGAGCCGGTCGGGAGGATGCCCGACTCGTAGGCACCATCCTTCTCCGGGTTCCGGCGACGCTCCCCCAGCCACCACGCCGCAAGCATGAGGATGCCGGCGAGCAGCAGGGCCATGGCCGTGTAGACGGCCAGGGGAAGCAGCTCGCGGACTGCATTCAGGTATGGTGGGGCAAAGGGTATATCGTTCATTCCGCTAGCTGTTTCTCAGGTAGTCGAGCACCTCCGCAGGATGGGTCTCGGCTTTCTTTACCGTCTGCCAGTGCTTGAGAACCGTTCCATCGGGACCGATGATCACCGTGGACCGTATCGTTCCCATTGTTTTCTTGCCGTACATCATTTTTTCGCCATAAGCGCCGTAGGCGGCCATCATTACCCCATCCGGGTCAGAAAGAAGCACGAAGGGAAGGCCGAAATCGCGGATGAACTTGTCGTGGGATTTCATGCTGTCCTTGCTCACGCCGAGCAGAACAGTCCCTTTCCGGACGAGCTCTTCGTGGAGATCGCGAAAAGCGCACGCCTCCTTGGTGCAACCTGGCGTGTTGTCCCGGGGATAGAAATAGATGATAACCGTTGTGCCGGCATATTCAGCCAAGGCATGTTTGGTGCCGTCACTTCCTTCCAGCTGGAATTCAGGCGCCTTCGTTCCTTCCAGCGAAGCCATCGTTCACTCCTTTCGTGTATTTGAAACCGACGTGTCTATCCGGGGTTTCCAATTCGGAAACGAGGATTTTTTTGTTCTGACAAGGAAACCAAGGGCTTGCGCGGAGGCATACTCAGGTATGTCGCACAAGCAAGCTCGCTGGTTGACACCGTCAGGGCATAAAAAGACCGTTTCCGGATGGAAACCAGTTTATTCCATAATACTGAGAATGCAAGGGGTCAGAGAATGCGAAGGGCCGGAACGGCCGTCATTGAACCCACGGCGTCATGCCGTGGACAGTGGAAAGATGCCGGGCCAGCGTCTTCATTCCGCCCTTGCCGCAGACAAGGCAGATGATTTCCTTGTTCCTGATGGAATGCTTGGCGGTAAGCGCCGCCTTTTTCTCCTCAACTGCGGGTGTGTTCAGAGCTTCAGCTTCTTCGAGCTTTTTCAGCGCAGCGTGAACCAGCTCGATTTCCGCAAGCAGTTCATCAGTAGTCATGCTCGTTACGGATGCATGGGTTCCACGATTTCAGAAACCAATTCCAATAAGGTTGTCATAATGGGATCTCCTGGTATTGTAGTAACAGATTGATGATCAATTAATCATAAAAAGTTCCGGCAAGCAACACTGTTGATTCGAATACGACAAAGATTTGCTTTCCACGAAATCTTCAGGTGTTCTGCATCAATCCCCGGCTCACGCTGGGTGCTCTCTGCACGCAATGACAGTCCGGCGGATTCAGGAAAGTCATTTGTCTCTGGCCGGCTATTGCTTCACGGGACGCTTCCGAATTCATTAATGTTCATTTCATGTCTGCCCTGATGAACGCCAACTATCCTTCCTGCAGAGGAATGGAAAGGACAAACGGACTATGATGCCCACGACTCGGACTGGATCCAGACAGACGCGAACAGTTGAAACCATGCACTGTCCGGTTGCCTTCCGCGGCTTCATCCTGCAGTTCGCCCTGCTCCTGCTCGTGCTGGCGGCCGCCGGACCCGGGCATGCCTCGTCCAAGTCCCCGGGCGCCCCCGAAATATCCTGGCCCCCCTCCTTTGCGGTCCGCCGGGGCTACCCGGAACTGCACTCCATTCTGGAGAAGGACCCCGACTCCGTGTCACCGGCGCAACGTACCACCATTGGCAGGGAAATGATCGATCCCGAACGGGATAACTACATTTCACGCCGCACCTTCAGCCTGGCAATACTCATCAGCATTGGCGCAGCTGTTGCCTCGATCGTCGCCATTCTCGTCCTGAACCGCTCGCTCCGCATCATGGTACGGCAGCGCACCGCCGAACTGCGAAATGAACTGGACGAACGGAAGCGCATTGAACAAGAGCTGACGGAAAGCGAAGAAAGGCTTTCCCGCTTTTTCGATGCCGCTTTCGAAGGGATCCTCTTTCATGTCAATGGCGTCATCGCAGACATCAATCCGGCAGTTACCGAAATCCTTGGTTACCGGCCGGCAGAAGCATTCGGCCGCAACCTGATGGATTTCATCGCCGCTGAATCAAAGGACGAAGTTCTTGACAAGATGCATGCCGGAGAATCAGGGCCGTACGAAATTTACGGAACCAGGAGCGACGGAACCCGGATTCCTCTCGAGATTCGCGCCCGGTCCATCGATATCGACGGCACTCCCACTCGGGTCGTGGGCTTCCGCGACATCACCGAGCGCAAGCATGCCGAAAATGAACTGCGCCGCTCGCAAAGCGAACTTGAAGCCAGGACGGAGTCCCTGGAAGCACTCCATTCCATAACCGACAAGCTGTACCGGTCGCTTGATCTGAACACGGTAGCCGAACAGGCGGTATGCGCCATGATGCTGCGCGGCAATTCCCCCTCCGTTGCGCTCTTTCTCCTTGACCGGAATGGCAGCGATCTCACCATGCTCTTTTCACAAGGCTTTCCCGAACCGCTGCTGAAAACGGCCCGGAAACTGCCGTTACACGGCAGCCTTACCGGACTTGCCGCGCAGAATCGTTGCGTAACCGTCAGCACCGACCTGCTCAATGACGACCGGCTGAAACCGTCGGTCAAGCAGGCGCTCATGGCGAACGGCTACCGTGCCGTCGTGTCCTTGCCGCTCATGGCCGAAGAAAGGGTGCTGGGAGCCCTCAACCTGCTCTATCGGAACACCCTCCCGCCCCTGTCTTCCCTGGCCGAGCAGGAATTGCTGGTCATCGGCCACACGGTGGGGCTGGCCATTTCCAATGCGGTCAACATGGCCCATCTCAGGGAAGAAATGGCGGTGCGGCAACGTGCAGAGGACGAGCTTCGCCTGCTGAACACCGAACTGGAGCAAAGGGTTGCAGAGCGGACATCCCAGCTGTCAGAGGCGAAAGAGCGGGCCGAAGCCGCGGACCGCCTGAAATCAGCGTTCCTGGCAACCATGTCCCATGAGCTGCGAACCCCTCTCAATTCCATCATCGGCTTTACCGGAATCCTTCAGCAGGGCCTGGCCGGGCCCCTGAACGATGAACAGAAAAAGCAGCTGGAAATGGTGCGCAACAGCGCCAGCCACCTGCTGGACCTCATAAACGATATCCTTGATCTGTCCAAAATCGAAGCCGGCCAGCTGACGCTGGCACACAGCTGTTTCGATCTGCGCGCATCGGTCGAAAAAGTGTCGAAAACCGTTCAACCCCTGGTTGCGGCGAAGGGGTTGGGCCTGGAAGTCGGCATTGCCGACGAGGTAGCCACGATCAGGAGCGATCAGCGCCGGGTCGAGCAGATCGTGCTCAACCTGCTGAGCAACGCCATCAAGTTCACCGAAAAGGGAATGATCAGGGTAAGGTGTTTCATTACGGATCGCGGAGTGTGCATCTCCGTTGCCGATACCGGAATCGGCATCAGCGACAACGATCTGGGCAACCTGTTCAAACCCTTCCGCCAGCTTGACTCCGGTCTGTCCCGGCGATTTGACGGCACTGGCCTCGGCCTTTCAATCTGCAGCAAACTGGCGGAATGTCTCGGTGGCGAAATAGGCGTGGTAAGCATTGCCGGAAAAGGGAGTACTTTTTCCGTTATCCTTCCGGTCGAGAGGGACGCATCATGAAAAAAAGGGTGTTGGTCATCGAAGACAACGAGCAGAATCTGTACCTGGTCACCTTCCTTCTTGAAAGACACGGTTATACGGTGTCGGCAGCCCGTGATGGTGTTATCGGCATCGAACAGGCAGCCCGGGAAATCCCGGACCTCATCCTGCTCGACATCCAGCTCCCGCTCCTGGACGGCCATGCAGTGGCACGGCAGCTGAGAAGCTGCGACGAGCTGGCCGATGTGCCCATTGTCGCCGTCACCTCCTACGCCATGCCCGGCGACCGCGAGAAGGCCATCGAGTCCGGTTGCAGCGGCTATATCGAGAAACCCATAAATCCCGACACGTTCATATCGCAAATTGAAAAATTCCTCGGACCGTGTACGGATGGAAAGGGCACTGCATGAAGCGTATCCTGATCGTTGACGACATCCTTGAGAACCGCTACCTGCTGGAAGTGCTCCTGAAAGGGAGCGACCACGAAGTCATGTCCGCGGTTAACGGCGCCGACGCCCTGGAAATGGCCAGACGAAACACGCCCGATCTGATCGTGGCCGACATTCTCATGCCGGTCATGGACGGCTACAGCCTGTGCCGGCATTGCAAAACCGATCCCGCCCTGCAGCACGTACCCTTCATATTTTACACCGCGACATACACCGAGCCCGAAGATCAGGCTTTTGCCCTGAGCCTGGGCGCCGACCGCTTCATCATCAAACCCGAGGAACCTGAAGAACTGAAAAGGATCGTTGAAGAAGTCCTGGAGCTCGGCCCGCCCCCCCACATCCCGGCATCCCGGGACATGGAAGAACGGGAATTCCTGGAAGACTACAGCAAAGCGCTGTTCCGCAAGCTGGAAAAGAAGGCGGCAGAAGTAGACAGGCTGAGCGAGCATCTGTCCCGGGAGACTGAAGAACGGAAAAAACTCGAAAAAACCCTGTTCGAGTTCGAGACAAAGCTCAACATGCTGCTTGACGCCTCCAGCGCGGCAATTGTTCTTACGGACATTGCAGGCAACGTCCTCTTCATCAACAGAAGGTTCAGTGAAATCTTCGGTTATGGGCTGGAGGACATGCCAACCATCGATGTGTGGTTTGTCCGGGCCTATCCGGATGTCATGGTACGCCGCTCGATGCAGCAGGCGTGGAAGGCTGCCGGCAAGATCTGCGGTCCGGCGGGAATGGCTATCGATCCTGTCGAAACACGGGTAGTTTGCCGGGATGGCACGTCCAGGCAGGTATCGGTAATGGATGCCGTAATAACCGATATCCACCTGACCACCTTCAATGACCTCACCGAGCGTAGAAAACTGGAGGACCAGCTGCTCCACGCCCAGAAAATGGAATCCATAGGACTGCTGGCAGGCGGCGTGGCCCATGACTTCAACAACATTCTGGCTGCAATCGTCGGCTACGGGCACCTCCTGATGACCAAGCTCCCACCCGAAGGCCCTTCCCGGGGGTATGTGGAACAGATACTGAACGTTACGGACCGTGGCGCAAAGCTCACCCACAGCATTTTCGCTTTCAGCCGCAAACAGAATACGGAAATGAAACCGGTCAGGTTGAACCACCTGATCCGCGGAACCGAGAGTTTTCTCCGCAGGCTCATCAATGAAAGCATCGAGCTGAAAACAGATCTCGGCACAGAGGATGTAACGATCATGGCCGATCCGTACCAGATCGAGCAGGTCATCATGAACCTCGTCACCAACGCGCGGGATGCCATCAGCGATATCGGGTCCATTACCATCCGCACCCAAGCGCTTACCATTGATGATGCTTTCATGGCCGCGCAGGGATGCGGCGCCAAGGGAAAACATGTGCTGATGACGGTCAGCGATACCGGGGATGGCATTGACGCCGAAACCAGGCAAAATATTTTCGAGCCGTTTTTCACCACCAAAGAAGCAGGCAGAGGAACCGGGCTCGGGCTGACCGTCGTCTTCGGGATCGTCAAAAGGCATAACGGCCATATCCTTGTCGAAAGCGAGCCGGGAAAAGGCACCGTTTTCAGCGTCTATCTGCCGTCTTTGGACATGGCCGATGTGTCCGATGACATCGAACAGACCAGTCATGAGCTCAAAGGCACGGAGACCATTCTTCTGGCAGAAGACAACGATGATTCACGACGGGCGACCAGGCTCAATCTGGAAGAATGGGGATACAAGGTCGTCGAGGCAACCAACGGAACACAGGCGGTTGCCCTGTTGAACGAACAGCGGAACAGCATCTCACTTGTGCTCGCTGACCTGGTAATGCCCGGAATGGGCGGATGGGAAGTCTACCGGGAAGCGGCAAAGATCAAGCCGGACATCAGGTTCATTTTCACGAGCGGTTATACCGACGACAGCATCGATATCGGCTCCATCCGGGATGCGGGCCTTGAACTGCTCTCCAAGCCGGTCTCCCCCACGCTGCTGTTGGCAAGGGTGAGGGAGACGCTGGACAAGCAGCAGTCACCCTCCCCGGCAGCGGCCTGAGTCCATTCGCTGCGGCGTTGCCTCCCCGTGGCTGATCGTCACGATGCATCATCATGCAGTGGAATGGTTCCGATACTTGACTTTCGGACGGGATTCGATAATAATGCGCGGACAGAGGAGAGATGGCCGAGAGGTCGAAGGCGGCAGACTCGAAATCTGTTGAACCGCTTGCGGTTCCTAGGGTTCGAATCCCTATCTCTCCGCCAGTAAATTCAAGGGGTTAGCCAACAAAGGCTAGCCTCTTTTTTTATTCTGCTCTGGAAGTGTGCCGTAATGGTGAACCTCCGGCAGAATTCCCTTTGCGGCCTTGAGGAGCGGCGACGGGACTACGAAGCTGGCCGCTCAAGCGGCAGCCTCTGAAACCGGAGGCGGTTTCACCGAGCGACTGTATCTGGTGCGCAGCAGCAGGAATTTCAAGCCATGACCCAGACCAATGAAGGGGGACATGGGGGACGCCCATAACTATATAACTTGCCGATAAGAAATTTATAAACTTATGGGCGTCCCCCTTGCCGCCGTCCCCCAATGTCGAGGGGGTGTCCTTCTCATTTCGACCCCTCTTTCGCCTCACTCATGTAAGATTCTTGTTGCTAAAAGAAGTATTGTGCTGTACAGTCTTTCTGTACCACTTAAACAGGAGAATAAAAATGCTGAAGACAACCTATACAAACGCTCGAGCGAACTTTGCCGGCCTGTGCGATGAGGTGACCAAGAACAGAGAAATCGTCATTATTGGTCGCCGGAGTGGTGAAAGCGTAGCCATGATTTCCGCGGATGAACTTGAAAGCCTCATTGAAACCGCACATCTCATGCGCTCCCCAAAGAACGCGCAACGGCTTCTCGCCTCCCTGGAAAGAGCTCTCAAACGTCAGGGTGAGCCTTCTACTTCGGAAAAGCTCCAGAAAGAACTTGGTATTGAAAAGTAAGCGAAGAGAAGCTGTCTTCCAGCCCGAGTTCCGGGAAGACCTCCGTTATTGGGTCGAAGTCGACCGCAAGACAGCCTTGCGTGCGTTCGATCTGATCGAAGCCGTCATGCGCGATCCCTTTACTGGCATTGGCAAGCCTGAACCGCTCAAATATCTTTCCCCCGGTACGTGGTCTCGTCGTCTAACCCAAGAACATCGACTCGTATACCTGGTTCGCGACGATCGTAGCGATTTCCTTCAAGCTCGTTATCACTATTAAAAATCTCTGTTTAACTCCGAAATCCTGCCCAATTTCTGTTCAACATCGTGGGCGCTGACCTGAGAGTCTTATCGGCCAGGTCGTGCTGCCTGGTTATCAGGTCCTTAATAATTTCTTAAATCCAATGCGCACCTGTTATATGCATAGCAAGTGGGGTAAATTGCCACGAGTGATATACTGCTTGACAATTAAGTTAAAGTTGTTACGGTATCAAAAATCCGGGGTCGCTTCCGGGTAAAATTAAATTCATCAGGAGAACAGAAAGAAAATGGCAAAAGGAAAAGTAAAATGGTTCAACGACGCAAAGGGTTTTGGCTTTCTTGAACAGGAAAATGGTGAAGATGTCTTTTGTCATTTTTCTGCAATCACCGGTGATGGATTCAAATCTCTGCAAGAAGGGGATGATGTTGAATTCGATGTGGTCAAAGGTCCAAAGGGGCTTCAGGCTGCTAACGTAAGAAAAGTTTGACAACTTTGCACGATTGACAAAAAAGCCTTTGATTTTCAGAGGCTTTTTTATTTTTAGATGGTGTATCTGCATATGGCGGGAGAACAACATGAATAAATGGCAAGATGATTTTCCCCTGATCGACACCTACACTGCTGCAAACGGTCGGAAAGTTGAATTCATGTATGGGTAAAAGATGTGGCTATCGCTTCAGGGTGTTCTCCACTAACAGCCCATATGAAGCTCTTGGAATGATCCGCCAGAAGATCCGGAAGACTCTTGCGACAAAATACATCGATGATTCGGAAGACGTTTTCGCTTTGACGCATGAGAGACTTGTTGGTCGAATCGACTTCTCGGCGGAAGAAAATCTTATTACGTTTCGTCACTCCACGTCCAATTTTTAGAACCCTATAATTAGACTCGAAATCTGTTGAACCGCTTGCGGTTCCTAGGGTTCGAATCCCCATCTCCCAGTAAATTCAAGGGGTTAGCCAACAAAGGCTAGCCTCTTTTTTTATTCAGCTCGGGCAGGAGCGACATACCACTGCTCCCGTGGCACCACCTTGGGCTGCTCGGGATCCCCCTCGTAGGCCGGGGTCATGATCTGGACACCATACTCGTTAAAGAGGTCGAGAATGTTGCGATGCAACTCCGTGTAGAGCCGGTTCATGGCCTGGGGGTCGGCGCAGAAGGCATTGATCTCGTACGTGATGCAAAAATCACCGAGGACCTTCTGCAGGACGAAGGGGGGCGGCTCCCGGAGCAGGCCGGTAGTGCGTGCCGCCGCCTCCAGGAGCATCGCCTCCACCTGCCGCCAGGGAGTCTCGTAACCGATCCCCACGGTGGTGTGGAGAATCAGCCCCTGCTTGCCGGCCAGGGTGCTGTAGTTGACCACCTCGCCGTTGAGGATCACCGAGTTGGGAATGGCCACCAACTCGTTCT
The DNA here is from genome assembly GCA_002419385.1 of Geobacter sp. UBA5735. Classification (GTDB taxonomy): domain Bacteria; phylum Desulfobacterota; class Desulfuromonadia; order Geobacterales; family Geobacteraceae; genus RPRC01. The sequence continues at coordinate 10,260 of DIFZ01000047.1, read as the reverse complement.
TCGGGGTGCGCAGATAGGTCACCAGCAACCGTACCTGCTCCACATCCCCCATGTATGAGCCCACCATGACCCGGTCGCCGATCTTGAAAGCCCGGCGGTAGGTCATGGTGTACCCGGCGATCAGGTTGCCGATGATCGATGAGGATCCAAGCGAAAAGAGCACACCGATGAAGATCGATACTCCCTTGAAGGCCTCCGATCCCGAGCCGGGGATGTAGGGATAGGCCACGATTACCATGAAGGCAATCATAAAGATCCTTATCAGCCGGTAGGTGGGTTCGGCCCACTCCGGATCGAATCCCGGCAGGACCGCGCTGCCGTCAGCGATGCTGTTGAAATAGAGCCGGATCAGTTTCAGCAGGTAACGGGTGATGAAGAAGAGAACCACCAGAAATGCCAGTTTCGGAACGGTCTGGAGAAAACCGAACCCCAGGGTGCGCAGGGGATCCACCAGGAGCGATATCAGGCTGCCGGCCAGGCCCCGCGTCCAGGGGAAGAGGATGAGAACGCTGCTCAGGTAAATATAAACGGCCGTCAGCACCACCACAGTCCAGAGCAATGAAAGTCCCCCGGTCAGCAATGCCCAGACCTGCTGGGCCCTGACAATGTGGAACCCCCTGAACTGGAGGTCCTGAATCCTCTGGTGCAGGCGTTTTTCCAGGAGCCCGCGCAGGAAGCGCAACAGTCGCGCTCCTGCCCACAGTGTCAGTACAATGACAAGAGTTGAACCAAAGGCGATCAGGGCGTTGCGCTGCAACGTGGCCGGGCCACGGTCCTGCCTCCAGACGTCGACCGCCTCACCTACCCGTGTGGAGACACCTCTGGCAAGCATATGTCGATCAAGCCCCTCCAGCCGAGCATCAGCATCAAAGACTGACATCACGGGCCTGTTCCCGGCAATCACCACGTCCGCATTGGGTTGAGAATCGATACGTATCGCCTCCCTGGTGAAGCTGGGGTCGGCTGCCACTGCGACAATCCGGTCACTTATGGCCTGAGCCCGCTTCTCGGCGGGAAAGGCAGAGCTTCCGCGGACCTTGAAAAGGACTCTGCCATCCACCACTACCGGCGCGGTCAACTCTTCCAGGGAACTTTCATCGACAACCTTTGCAGATGGCGCCTCCGCAGCACCGACTCCTGCCGGGAGCAGCACGGAGCATGACAGGAGCAGCAATACCAACGTTTGACGGAACGATGATCCATAGGTCATGAGGCACCTCCCACTTTCATAATGCCGCTGAACAGCTCGTAAAGCATGTCGAAGGCAGATACACCGCCGTGACTACCACCAGAGGTGGGGGTATCTCTAAGAAAACACCCGAACGGGGGGATAGAGTACTTTGATCGCCCCCTTTTCAGGAACATGGAGGTTTGAATAGACAAGGTAAGCCGTCTAATATTTTCCAATAGTTTTTATGGTTTAATGGTAACAATGATCTATTCATTTGCAACAGTCGCGAATACATGCACAGGGAAAATGCAAAGCATAAACCCGGGCGCTTCCAAGTGCGTGTGTCGGGCCGTTTCCCGGTGTGTTGCAATAATCAGGGGCACCTGCAAAGGCGGGATGTTTTACCGGGAGTAAGTAGCACGGCAGAGATTTGAGCGGGGCGATGCGGCCGACCGGGTGCTTCCAGGGCTCTGCAAGAGCATGCCGCAGTCATTTGCACCGGCCGGTCAAACCTCATGAAATCGGACTTTCTCTCGCGGCACCACAGATGACGTGCAGCCGTCCCCTCGGCCGCCATAATTCCGGTTGAGTAATTCAGCCGAATGCCGATACGTATGGCAGAGACGCGCTGTAGTTGCGGTGAGTCTTCACGTCGGGAGGAGAAATGGGAGAGTTCTACGTACCAATCAGCATCGAAAGCATTGAAACCAACATCTTTCCGGATGTTGCTCTCTACCTGAAAAGCGGCACCAACTACGTCCTCTACAAGAGCCATGGCCGGGATTTTTCCCTCAGGGATGCCGAGCGCTTGATGGAAAACAAGGTTGATTTCCTCTATATCAGTCCTGGTGATCAGGAATTGATCAACGAGTTCATGGAAAGCAACGCGGAAAGGATGCTGAGGGATGAAGCCCTGGAGAACAGGGTCAAGGGAAAGATCATCTACCAGACATCAGTCAACTTTGTGGGAGACATCTTCGACAACCCGGACAAGGTGGGAGATTTCGACCGGAGCAAGCGGCTGGTGGAAAACCTGCTGCTCTACCTGTCGGACGACAAACAAGCGCTGTCCTCCCTTGAAACGGTTATGACCCACAACTACCATACCTTCGTCCACAGCCTTCAGGTGGCTGCCCTTTCACTCCTCATCCATTCCGAGGCGTACCTCCTTTCCCGGAGCGAAATGGTGGACGTGGGCATCGGATCGCTTCTCCACGACTTCGGAAAAACCTTTGTCGCCCCGGAACTCCTGACCAAGACCGGCAGGTTCACGGACAGGGAACTGAACATTCTGAGAAGACACCCCGAAGAAGGCTACAAGTTCCTCAAGGAAAAAACCCGGTTGAGCGAAGTATCCCTCTCGATCATCCGTAACCACCATGAGCGCAACAACGGCAGCGGCTTTCCACAGGGTCTCAAGGGCACGCAGATCCCGCGCAGCGCCCAGGTGGCCGCTATCTGCGACCTTTACTGCACCCTGACCATCGACCAGGCGGGCCACAAGACCCTTCCGTCCCATTTCGCCCTCCACATCATGAAGCAAGAGATGAAGGGCTCATTCAATGAGCGTCTCCTGGACATACTGGAAATTCTGGTATGCGCGGAAGACAGCCGTCCGCCGCTGCTCTGAGGGAAAGTCTTTTTTCAGTTCACCCTGAGCGCCTCCACGATGTTCTTCTTCGCCGCCCGGAGCGCTTCTCTCCTTTGACAAAAGGGCCATACTTGGGATATAGTGCGCATTCTTCCAGGCGGACCTTGATTTCCCGTCCGGATGGCGAATCCCGTTTCCTGTTCACCTATGCAAGGGGTTAGGCCAGTGGCCTGCCCCTTTTCTCTTTTCAGCGCATCGTCGCATGAACATTATCGTTACGGAGTTATTGTCATGATTCACCTGTCGAATATCACGAAGCAGCACGGCTCGCAGGTCCTGTTCCGCGAGGCCGGATTCCAGATCCTGCCGGGAAGCCGCAACGGCCTGGTGGGGCCGAACGGTGCCGGCAAGACCACGATCTTTCGCATCATCACCGGAGAGGAGGAGGCGGACGGCGGCGAGATCACCCGCGCGAAGCGGACCACGGTCGGCTATTTCTCCCAGGACGTGGGTGAGATGGCGGGCCGCACCGCCCTGATGGAGGTCATGGCCGGTTCCGCCGAGACCATGCGCCTGGCAAACGAGTTGCGGGAGATGGAAGCAGCCATGTGCGAGCCGATGGAAGACGACGAGATGGCCTCCCTGCTGGAGCGCTACGGCGCGGCCCAGGAGGAGTTCGAGCACCGGGGCGGCTACGACCTGGACACCCGTGCCCGGACCGTGCTGACCGGTCTCGGCATCGGCCCGGACCGCTTCGACCTGCCGGTGGAATCCTTCAGCGGCGGCTGGAAGATGCGCATCGCCCTGGCCCGCATCCTGACCCTCAAACCGGACGTACTGCTGCTGGACGAGCCGACCAACCACCTTGACGTAGAGTCCATCGTCTGGCTGGAGGAATGGCTGTCCACGGAATTCGACGGCGCGCTGTTGATGACGAGTCACGACCGGGACTTCATGAACCGGGTGGTAACGCGCATCATCGAGGTGGCAAACAGGACCATCACCTCGTACAACGGCAACTACGACTTCTATGAGCGGGAGCGGGACATCCGCCTGGAGCTGCTGCTGGCAAGCCACAAGCGACAGCAGGACATGCTGGCCAAGGAGGAGGAGTTCATCGCCCGTTTTGCCGCCCGCGCCTCACACGCGGCACAGGTACAGTCGCGGGTGAAAAAGCTGGAAAAGATCGAACGGATCGAAGTTCCCGCCGGGGAGCGGGTGGTGCGCTTCGAGTTCCAGGAGCCACCCCGCAGCGGCGATGACGTAGCGGTTTTCGAGGAGCTGGCCAAGAGCTGGACGCGGACGGACGGTGGGGAACACCCGGTGTTCAGCGGCGCATCCGGCATCATCCGGCGCGGCAGCAAGATCGCCGTGGTCGGCGTCAACGGCGCCGGCAAGTCCACCTTCCTCAAGACGCTTGCCGGGCTGACCGAGCCGACCGGCGGGTCCGTTTCACGGGGCGCAGGGGTGGAGCTGGGGTATTTCAGCCAGCACGCCATGGAGGTGCTCGACCCGAAAAAGACAGTATTCGAAACTGTCCAGGACGCCATGCCCCTGGCAAACATCGGCGTGATCCGCAACCTGCTCGGCGCATTCCTGTTTTCCGGCGATGCGGTTGACAAACGGGTCGAAAACCTGTCCGGCGGAGAAAAAAGCCGGGTGGTGCTGGCCACGCTGCTGGTCCGGCCGATAAACTTCCTGGTACTGGACGAGCCGACCAACCACCTGGACATCCGTTCCCGGGAGATAGTGCTCGACGCCCTGCGTACCTTCACCGGCACCGTGCTGCTGGTCAGCCACGACCGGCATTTCCTCCGCTCGCTGGTAAACCGGGTGTTCGAGATCGACCACGGCGAGATGCGGGTCTACGAAGGGGATTACCGCTACTACCTGGAAAAGACACGCGACGACGCAACGATCGCCGCCTGAGGGATACAGCATTCATCCCGGCAGAATGCATTCCCCGGTGTATACTTTCCGAGGAAGCAACCGCACGTTTTCCTGACTCCGGTGCCGGAACCGGCATCCTGTCAGTTCCCAGAAGGAGGGGCACATGGAACATACGCAACACCCGGAGCTTTGCCGCCTGAACACCCTGCGGGTCATCCGCGTCGATAAGGGCGGCATCTGGCTGGAGGCCGGCGAACGGGAAGCCCACCTGCCGCGCAGGGAAGCGCCTGATGCTGTCGAGGGCGAGGAATTGGAGGTCTTTCTCTACCAGGATACGGCAGGCGAACTGCAGGCTACATGCCGGCGCCCCCTTGCCCAGGCCGGAGAGTTTGCCCTGCTGACGGTCAAGTCGGTCGGACCCCACGGGGCATTTCTCGACTGGGGCCTGGCAAAGGATCTGCTCGCGCCGTTTGCCCTCCAGCCCGAGCGGATGCAGGTCGGCGACAGCTACCTGGTCAAACTGGAAGTGGACCAGCAGGGGCGGCCGTTCGCCAATGCCCGGATCGATGTCTGTCTCGACCCCGAACGGCCCGCGGTTCATGAGGGCGATCCGGTGGACCTGCTGGTCTGGCAGCTCACCGAGCTCGGCGCCAAGGTCATCGTCAACCAGCGCTACCCCGCGCTGCTCTACCGGGACGAACTGCCGCCAGGAGCCGGCACCGGTACGCAGCTGTCCGGCTATGTCAAGCGGGTGCGCGAAGACGGCAAGCTGGACGTAACCCTGCGCAGGGTGGGCACCGAAGGAGTGGCGGATGCGCGCAAAGTCATCATGGACGCACTGGCAGGTGCTGGGGGCGTTTTGCATCTCCACGACGGGAGCTCTCCGGCAGCAATCCAGCAGGCGCTGGGTATGAGCAAGAAGATGTTCAAGAAAGCGGTGGGCGGTCTCTACAAGGACGGTTTTGTGCTGCTCACGGACGATGGAATCAGGACAGCCGCGAAACACTCAGACCATGGACCGAAGAAGACCCGCGGCCGGCAGTGACGAATTCCCATGGGGCCTTCAGGGGATGTCCCTATTTTTTTATGCGGCATGACCTGGTAGCTTAGGAACTGTAGAAAAAATAAAGACCTGCCAGGTTTTCTGAAACCTGGCAGGTCTGCCTTGCTCTGATGATGACCGGAAGATGGTAAATGATTTCGCATCAGCCAATGGAAAAAACCTGTTAGAACCTGTTAGGATAATCCGGATAATCCGATAATCCGGGACACTCCCCGTATTTTCGCATTGAATCTATGGCAATCTGGCAAAAACTGGTGAGTGTCCCTAGTTTTCCTTGGCAGCGAGTTTAACTTCTCACCTTCTCGATCATGTGGTTGATGACATGGCTGTGCTCGCGCTGGGGGCTGAACATGATGATTTCCGCGTCTGAATTGACCTTTACATTGTGCCCGGGTGGCCAGAAAAAAAGATCATTCGCATTGACCGTCTCCTGTGCGCCGTTCGCATCGGTCGTGGTGAGTTGGCCGCGCAAGACGAAGCCCCAGTGTGGGCACTGACACATGTTTCCTTCAAGTCCCTGAAATAGCGGGGTAGTATCGACTCCCGCCGAGAGGCTGAAATACTCGCCGCTGATCTTGCCTAATCCTGTTGCGTCGCCAAAATCTGTTTGTTGACGGATCACGGCACCAGGAATATCCATCTTGACGTCCACATCGTCTTTGGCTATTCGCATACTCGTTTCTCCTTTAAGTCAATGATTGCTTTATTTTATCACCGCATCTGTCACAAGCAACGGCCCCCGCGCGTAACCCGGGTGAATTCAAAGGATACCGAAGGATCCCGGGTGCAGTGCGTCACAAAATTGAGAAAGAGCAGATCAAACTGGTTACAGGGTAGTCAAAACAACTGAATATCAAAACGATCAACTGAAACCGGAGGTCCCTTGCGTTTCAAACTGGGGTTTCCGGATGGGCACTAGCTATCTGATTTTAAAAGAGCAGTATTTTTTCTTGACAGCTTGATTATAGAATGTCCCTCATGACACCATTTAATGTTAGATTTAATGTTTAATTTAATTGAATATCTCTATTTGTTTTGATACGTTTAGTGCTTACCAATTACAAATTTCCGGAGGAGCCATGGACATCCAGAGATTAAGGACCGGCAAAGAGAAGAGTCTGTTTGCGATTTCGCTCGTCGTATCACTGTTGGCATGGATTGTAGTCGTTGTTACGGTGATCGGCATTTTCTACGCCCTTTTTTTCGGGCTGTTCATGCTCATTGCACATGTACTGATGATCGCCCACATCAAAGGACATGGAGTAAGGTTGTCGGAAAAGCAATTGCCGGAGATATACGCCCGGGTTATTTCCGCTTCAGAAAAGCTCGGACTCAAGACAACACCTGAAGTCTACGTCATGCAGGCGGGGGGGCGTTGAACGCTTTCGCCACAAAGCTCACCAGCAGGAATTTCATCGTCATCTATTCCGACCTGTTGGAGGCATGCGGGGATGAAGGGAAGGAAATCGACATGATCATAGGGCATGAGATCGGGCACTTGGCACTCGGCCATCTGAAGTGGCTGTGGGCATTGATACCTTCACGGATCGTACCCCTGCTCGGAGCTGCATACTCCCGGGCATGCGAATATTCATGCGATCGCTGTGGATTTGAAGTCACTGGGGAGATGCAGTCTGCAGCGCGCGGTCTTACCATACTCGCTGCGGGCGGAAAATACGGAAAAATCCTGAATATGCAGTCTTTTGTCCTGCAGGTCAAGGAGACCGGCGGATTCTGGGCATCCGTGTATGAACTGAACGCTACGCATCCGTATCTGTCGAAAAGAGTCGCTGCGCTGCTCAACAATCAGCGGCCGGGGCTGATCCCGGTCGCCGGGCGCAACGCCCTGGCCTATCCCCTTGCTCCTTTTTTCGGTATGGTGGCGATAGCGATTCCGCAGTTCAATGAATACAGAACCAGGGCCGACATGGCGATGGTTGACACCGCACTTACCGAAATTCGCGAAAATGCCATCGACTATCGGGAACGAAACAACAGATGGCCTTGTTCCGAAGCCGACTTGAATATGTCGAAGGTTTCGGCTCTGGTTGCCCAAAAGAATTGGAACCTTGAACTGAACTGCCAAAATGGCTTCGCTTTGATCAGTTTCAAGAAACAGGGGACTGAACATCACAAGACCATAGATTTCCAAACCGGACAAACCGAAGAACTGCCGGATTAAATAAGAAAAGGAAAATATAGGGGTCGGAAAATATAGGGGTCGCGTCTACATTTTCCATTTTATGTAGAATGTAGACTTGACCCTTCATTCCTCTAGACTTGACCCTTCATTCCTCCGCGGGTGACCGTGTTCAACGGTCCTCCCGTTTGATTGGGATCGTTCATCTCCCCGAATGGAACATCTCTATTTCAATATCTCCGCAGGCAGGCCGGCAATCTCCGCCAGCGGCAGCATGGTGATCTTTTCATGGGCAGCATAGCGCGCCGCACCAGGATACACCACCCAGAGATGGGCCAGGGAGAGGTCTGTCAGAGCGCTCTGCATGGATTTGGTGATTTTAGGTGCTTCGTTGAATTTGAACTCCACGCCAAATCGTCTTCCCCCCGAGAAGAAAAGCAGGTCCAGCTCCGCTCCACCCTGGGTAGCCCAGAAATAAACCTCCTGCGTGTTTAAAGCCGCCACCACCTGTTCCAGACAGAACCCTTCCCATGATGCACCGAGCCGTGGATGCGTCCAGAGTTCTCCCATTCCGGGAATATTCAGCAGGCTGTGCAGCAAGCCGGTATCGCGCAGGTAAATTTTGGGTGACTTTATCTGGCGTTTTTTCAGGTTTTCATGCCAGGGCTGCAACTGCCTGACCATATAGGTGCCGGTGAGGATGTCCAGGTAATGACGTACCGTTTTGTCCGACAGGCCCATGGAGCGACCTAAGTCGGAGGCGTTCCATATCTGGCCGTGGAGGTGCGACAGCATGGTCCAGAACCGGCGCATGGCCGTAGCGGGAATGGTTATTCCAAGCTGTGGAATATCCCGTTCCAGGAAGGTACGGATGAATCCCTCCCGCCAAGCAAGGCTGTCTGCCTCGCTGCCGGCGAGAAACGAACGAGGAAACCCGCCGCGCAGCCAGAGACGGTCTCGCTCTTCCGGCGATATTTCCGCGAGATTGAACCCGGACAAGTCAACAAACTCGATCCGCCCGGCAAGGGTTTCCGATATCCTCTTGATGATATTGGGAGATGCGCTCCCCAGTACCAGATAGCGGGCAGCCTGGCCCGGACGGTCCGCCAGCACCCGCAGAATGCCGAATAGTTCGGGGACAAGTTGTATTTCATCGATTATTACCAGTCCCGACAGAGAGCCGAGCGCGAGTTCGGGGTTTTGGAGGCGCTGCCGGTCAACGGGCGACTCCATGTCAAAATAGTGTCCTTCCCGCTCTTGGCCGATCAGCCGCGCCAGCGTTGTTTTCCCGCATTGGCGCGGGCCGAGCAGGGCGGTGACTGGAGAACGCAGCAGCGCTCGTGAAACGGCTTCACTGTAAAGGGTGCGTGGGATCATGGGTGGAATATATCATTACAAATTCGGAGCGTCAATCCGAATTTGCAATGTTCATGGCCGGATTGAGTTAGATCAACAGGGCTTCGGTGCAGCGGTGAAATGGAGGGACAGCGGAACAAAACCGACTGCTGCCGATTGTTTTAGCTACATTTTAGGAGCTCATCTCGGTCGAAGCCAACGGCTTCCAAGTTCTGCATGACATCCTCATGGCTAGCGGGGACATGCTATTTTTTCTATTTCCTTGTTTAGCAAGGTAACAAGCAGCGTTCGGCACCTCCTAATCTTGATGATATCACAGGAGAAACCGGACTACTCTACCATTTGACATTTACTGTTGATTGTTGAGATCTGACCCTTATGTGCTTCTCATCCGTACCAACTCCTTCTGTGAATGCAATTGACATGCAATGTCGCCTTGGGCATCCGGTGACCAGTTCAGCCCCAGACCAACGTCGTGGGAATTGACCGGCGTGACCGGTCTTATTTTCTTGGTAATCGCGGTAGTTTCAAAAAATAAATCCGTCCCCTTTTTGATGAATCAATCCTGGAATATTCAATCTCGGCTGTCTCGGCATTTCGCGTTCCTGTCCAATTTATCCGACTTCCGTTAACAACTTACATAACTTACCAGCGTCCCCTCAACCTCTCTAAATCCGTCCCCTTTTTAATGAAATTTGTAGGTCTGACCCTGCTGCCCCTGCAGACCATGGACCGAAGCAGACCCGCGGCCGGCAGTGACGAATTCCCATGGGGCCTTCAGGGGATGTCCCTATTTTTTTATGCGGCATGACCTGGTAGCTTAGGAACTGTAGAAAAAATAAAGACCTGCCAGGTTTTCTGAAACCTGGCAGGTCTTCCTTGCTCTGATGATGACCGGAAGATGGAGATGATTTCGCATCAGCCAATGGAAAAAACCTGTTAGAACCTGTTAGGATAATCCGGATAATCCGGGACACTCCCCGTATTTTCGCATTGAATCTATGGCAATCTGGCAAAAACTGGTGAGTGTCCCGAATGGCACTAGTTTA
>DIFZ01000059.1:23151-35362 GCA_002419385.1 Geobacter sp. UBA5735 | reverse complement strand
CCTCTTTCCGATCTGGAAACTGCATAGTGTTCGGATGGAGTTTCCAGATGAACACTTGTTATGCGGGGAAGCGAGCCTTTTTGTGCCAGGCAACGCTCGTGGCATGCTTGCCCGGAAAAGTCCGGCGTTTCGGCAGCGGTGCATCCGGGGCCGACCGATGCAAGAAAGGCGCGGAACCGGCTCCGCGCCACCTTGGTCATGCTGTGCCGGCGCTTAACCCGAGTATACCGGGGAAACGCCATTGCTGCCAGTCACTTCATTTTACCTGGACAACTTCCTTTACTCCAGGGACTTTTTCCAGCAGGGTTTTCTCGATGCCCATCTTCAGGGTCATGGTGGACATGGGGCAGTGGCCGCATGCGCCGGTCAGTTTTACCTTTACGATGCCGTCTGCAGTGACTTCCACCAGTTCCACGTCGCCTCCGTCCGCCTGCAGGGCGGGGCGGATGGTTTCGAGCACGCTCTTCACCTGTTCAATCATTGCTGCTCCTCCTTTGTTGTGGTATCCCTTTTGCCCGAAATTCCCGGTGTGGTCAACGGATAGGGATCCGTGATCTCCGCGAGGGCTTCCCCGGAGAGAAGCTCCCGCGCGAGAATGATTTCCTTTGCGCTCCTGCCGGTTCTGAGCGATTCCTTTGCGATTTCCGCTGCGGCGGCGTACCCGATGTACGGGGCCAGCACCGTGGCCATACCCATTGAACTGTCCAGATAGCGGGAACACTTCTCAACGTTGGCCGTGATTCCTTCAATGCAGGATTCCCGCATCTTGCGGACCGCATTCTTCAGGATCTCCATCGAGAACAGGATGTTGTAGATGATGACCGGCATCATGACGTTCAGTTCCAGTTGCCCTGCCTGGGAGGCGAGGGTAACCGCCGTGTCGGCTCCGGTCACGTTGAATGACACCATGTTGACCATTTCCAGGATGACGGGGTTGACTTTGCCGGGCATGATGGAAGATCCGGGCTGGACGGGTGGCAGGTTGATCTCGTTCAACCCCGTCATCGGACCGGAAGACAGCAGGCGCAGGTCGTTGGCGATCCTGGTCAGGTTGACGGCGAGACCCTTGAGAGCCGAGCTGAGCACGACGAACGGATCCATGTTCTGTGTGGTTTCGATCAGGTTGGCCGCATTGCGTACGGGGAAGCCGGTTTCCCGTCCGATATGCTCTACGACAAGTTTTATGTAGCGCGGCTCCGCGTTGAGCCCGGTGCCGACGGCTGTGCCGCCCAACCCCAGTTCCAGGAGGTTGGGGCGGGCAGCTTCAAGGTTCGAGATGTTCTTGTCGATGGCCACGGCGTAGGCCTCGAACTCCTGTCCCAGCCGTATGGGTACCGCGTCCTGGAGATGGGTCCTGCCCGATTTGAGGATGCTGTCGAACTCCGTTCCCTTCCGCCGCAACGCTTTCGCCAGGTCTTCCAGTTCGGGAAGAAGCAGAGAGAGCATGCGCAGCGATGCAAGCCGCATGGCGGTGGGTATCACGTCATTGGTCGACTGGGCCATGTTGACATGGTCGTTGGGGTGCACGCGGGAGTATTCGCCGCGGGAGCCGCCCAGAATCTCTTCGGCGCGATTGGCCAGGACCTCGTTCACGTTCATGTTGTGGGAAGTGCCTGCGCCAGCCTGGAACGGGTCGATGACGAACTGGTCTCCGTAGTTGCCCGCCAGGGCTTCTTCTGCGGACCTGACAACGGCTTCTCCGATTTCCCGGCTGAGGCGTCCCGTTTCCATGTTCGCCCTGGCGGCGCACAATTTGATGACAAGCGTTGCCCAGACGTGAGCCGGGTGGGGGAGGAGCCCGGATATGGGGAAATTGGCCATTGCCCGTGCGGTCTGGATTCCGTAGTAGGCGTTTTTCGGTACCTGGAGGGTGCCCAGGGTGTCTTTTTCACTTCGGGTCGTCATCGGGAACCTGTCCTCTTTTCAGCCGGTATCTGTATGCAACGGGTAGTGAATCTCACTAGTTTCCATCCGGAAAGGGTGCTTTTCCGCCCTGGCGGTGTCAATCTGCGGGCTTGCTTGTGCGACATACGTGAGTATGCCTCCGCGCAATCCCTTGATTTCCTTGCCAGGACGAAAAATCCCCTCTTTCCGATCTGGAAACTGCATTCGTGCCTATCCGGAGTTTCCGGATAGAAACTCACTAGGTTTTCCCCCTGGCGGGTAGTTCAAGCCGGAAGAGGTCATCCACGCTCGAGATCAGCATCACCGCCGAGCCCATCTCAGCGGGCAGACGGAGATCGATATCGAAACGGTCTCCCACGAACAGGCACTCTTCCGGCAGCCGGCCGATGGCGGACAGCAGTGCCCGCAGTGCGCTCCTGTCCGGCTTGGGCCGCCAGGAGTCCTCGATGGTGACTACCCCGTTGAAGAGGCCGGAAAGCCCCAAAGCGGAGATGATTCTGCTGCTCAGGGTGCGGTTGTTGTTGGTATAGACGAAGAGTTCATAGTGTTTCTTGAGAGAAGACAGCAGCGCAGCGACCCGTTCGTCCGGAGTCAGGTATGACTCCGGGGTTACCGCCGGGGTGAGCGCCTCGTGGAACTGCCTCGGGGGCACTCCCAGCTCCGAGCAGACGGATGTCAGGGACGTTTCGACGCCTCTTGCCAGGCTGAGGCGGTTTCGTGTATTCCTGATAAGGTCAGCGGCTGCATCGGGCTCGATTCCCCTGCAGCGGGCAATCAACCTGCAGGCGGCCAGGTTGACTTCCTGTGCCAGCCCGTCACTGAAGTAAAGCGTCCCGTCAAGGTCGAATATGATTGCGTGTATTCCCGTCAACACGTTTCATGCTCCAAGGGACCGGCTTGATCCCTTATCCTGATGCAAGTAACCCGAAAGTAGTTAACTATAGTGAAGAGGTCTTTTTTTGTCAATGCGGTTTCATACCCCAATGGTACGGGGGTAAATCGGGCGGCACGGGAGATTTTTGTTTCCGGAAGCTGATTGTCCTGTATAGTATGGAGTGACGCAGAGGGTTTCCCAAGGGGGCGCATGTACATCGATACCCATTGCCATCTCGACCACCCGGCACTTTCCGTGCGGCTGCCCCGTGTCCTTGCCGCGGCACGGCATTCTGGCGTGACAGGGTTCGTCGTGCCGGGCGTCGCTCCGGACGGCTGGGCGGACATCGCGGCGATTGCCGCCGGTGAGGAGCGGGTTTTCCCGGCTTTCGGGTTGCATCCTCTGCTGGCCGATTGCTATGATGACCACCTCATGGAGGAGCTGGCACGGTATGCGGCGGGTGCCGCCGCCATCGGGGAAATCGGCCTGGACGCAGCCGCGGAAGGTGTGCCGCGGGACGTGCAGGTCAAGGCGTTTCGCGGCCAGCTGCGCCTCGCCGCACGGCTGGGGCTGCCCGTGCTGGTGCACTGCCGGGGCGCTTTCAGGGACACGATCGATATTCTTCGCCAGGAAAAGGCGGGGGATGCGGGCGGCATAATGCACGGGTTCTCCGGCAGCCCCGAGATTGCGCTGCACTGCATCGCCATGGGGTTCAAGATATCCATTGCCGGAACCGTCACCTACCGGAATGCGGTGAAACCGTTGCGTCTGGTGGACAGGATTCCCCTGGAGCATCTGGTACTGGAAACGGACGCTCCCGACATGACTCCCGAGCCATACCGGGGGAGGGTCAACGAACCGGCTTTCCTGCCGGAGATTGCCGCAAAAGTCGCGGCCATCAAGGGTGTATCGGTTGAAGAAGTGGCTGCGGTGACGACGGCGAATGCGGAGAGGATTCTGGGGATTCAAGGAATCCCCCCCCGGCCCCCCCTTTCCTAAAGTGGGGGAGTTGATCACGACAGGTATGGGCTTCCCCCTTTGTGAAAGGGGGATCGAGGGGGATTTCAACTTACAGGAAGGCATGTGTGAATGACTGAACTGCACCGCTTTTCCCGCACCGAGCTGCTGATCGGCAGCGAGGGGCTGGAAAAACTCCGAAAATCAACCGTGGCTGTTTTCGGCCTGGGCGGCGTCGGCGGGTATGCCGCCGAGGCGCTGTGCCGCGCCGGTGTCGGCAGGCTGGTGCTGGTTGACTTCGACGACGTCTGCCTGACCAACATCAACCGCCAGATCCACGCCATGAGCGACACCGTGGGCAGGTCCAAGGCCCTGCTCATGGCGGAGCGGATGAGGAAGATCAACCCGGAGGCTGAAATCGTTCCGTGCAAGGATTTCTACTCCGCGGAAAACAGCGGCTATCTCTTGTCGGACAGGTACGATTACGTCCTGGACGCCATAGACAACATCACCAGCAAGCTCCACCTGATCGGCAGCTGCCGGGAACGCGGGCTGCCGATCGTTTCCAGCATGGGAGCCGCGGCAAAGCTGGACCCGACGAAGATCCGGGTCGCGGACATCGCTGACACCCATAAGTGCCGCATGGCGCGCATCGTGCGCAAACTGCTGAAACGCCAGGGTGTCGAGCGGGGGGTGCAGGTGGTCTTCTCCACCGAGGAACGCATGGAGGACGTTTCGACGGATATCCGCTGCAGGGACGGCTGCGACTGCCCCCGCAAGGAGGCGGCGGAGTATGCCTGCCGCCATCGCAAGGTCACCCTCGGCAGCGTTTCGTTCATCCCTGCCATCTTCGGTTTCACCATGGCTGGTGTGGCGGTCAATGATCTGATCTCAAGGGATTGAGCTGCCCGGTCTGATTTCCTTTAGACCCCCTCACCCGGGGCTTGATAATTTGCGGTGGAACATTGTTTTCAGGGGCAGGTCCCCGTGCCTGCCCACGAGAAGGGCACCCACAGGGGGGTGCCCCTACCTTTTCCCCCCTCACCAGGCCGCAGGCGGGGTGAGGGGGGGATTGAAAAAGAGATTTGCTGGTAATTATTCAATGAATGAACAGGAGGACGTCTGCCATGGGCAAGGAATACACGGTTCAGGAAGCGCTGAAAATGGCCATTAAAGTGGAAAAGGACAGCAGGGACTTCTACCGCAAGGCGTCGTCGGTGACCGCGAATGAGCGGGCCCGGAAAGTGTTTGCACTCCTTGCCGGGGAGGAGGAGCAGCACCTGGCGGCTTTCTTCGGCCTCTATGAAGGGAGCGAATTCGGCGACCTCCCGTCCTATCTCGCCTCCGCGCCGGACAAATCGTCGCCGGGCTATGCCGCCCTGAAGAAAGCGATCGACCGGGAGACCCCCGAGCAGAAGGCGCTCGAGATAGCCTTGAGGGAAGAAAAAGCGATTGTCGACCGCTATGCCGAGCTTGCCCACGATATCGTCGACCCTCTCGTGCGCAGCATTTTCGAGCGGGTCATCCGGGAGACGCAACAGCACTACGAGTTGATCGAGGCCGAATATGCCCACCTGATGGGAATGGTGCACGAGTCGGACCAGGATATCTATGTCAGGGAATGAACGTTGGGGCTGATTTTTTGTTGAATAATATTAATGCAGTGTCGTCAAAATGTCTTGACTTTGCATAAAAGAATGGGTAATACTATCCGACCAAAGAGCACAAGCCCCTTTTATATAAGGGGTTTTTTTTGGAAGTGGCCAGAAATACTTAGTTTATCATGCGATTCAATGCTGTCAGCATCCGAAGCCGGAATCATGGTTTAGGGGCAACTTACCCAAGCAAAAGGAGGAAGACGTGAGTAAGAGATTATTTGCAGTCGGAGCAGCTTTGGCGACCTGCGTACTGGTCGCTCAGGGCGCACAGGCCAAGTCCCTTGAGGACATCCTCAAGGAAAAGGGCGTCATCACTGAGGCGGACTACAAGGAAGTGGTCAAGAGCAAGCCGTTTGACTACAAGCTCGGCAAAGGTGTCACCTTCACCTCCGCCGACGAGAAGTTCCAGTTCAGCCTGGGCGGCAGGATGCAGTTCCGTTATACCTTTGAGGATAAGGATAATGGTGCTGGCGACTCCAGCAAGTTCGAAGCAAAACGGATCAGGCTGATAGCTCAGGGTTACGCGTACAGCAAGGATCTGACCTACAAGATGGAGATCGATCCGGTACAACTCGCGAAAACCGACGGAAGAGGTGGGTTGCTGGACAGCTACATCAACTACAAGCTGATGAACGAACTGCAGTTCCTGGTCGGCCAGACCAAGGTCAAGTACGGCTACTCCATGATCCAGGCGGATTCAAATCTCATGTTCGTTGATCGCGCTCCTTGGGTCGGAAAAATGATGCCTGGTTATGAGCTTGGTGCATATGCTTATGGCAAGGTATTTAATGGTCTTATGGATTACGCAGTTTCAGTTACTAACGGTGACGGTCAGACAGAATTGGCGAACACCAATCACAATGCCTTTGCGGCGCGCGTAGCGTTCAGCCCTCTTGGTGCCATGGCCAACGATGAGCCTGACCTCGCCATCAGCAAGAAACCGCTGTTCACGGTCGGCGCAAATTATTTCTACAATAGCCTCGACGCCGGCGAATCGAAAAACGGCAATTATGGCGGAGAATGGAACGGCTACCACGACATCAACAACTATGGCTTTGACGCACATTTCAAATGGATGGGTCTTGCCGTGCAGGGCGAGGTACTTTTTGCCGAGGGTGACGGAGTCGGAGCTATTGCCAATGACAAGCGTACGATGGGCTGGTATGCCCAGGCAGGCTACATGATCACCCCGAAACTTGGCGTTGCATTCCGCTATTCCCAGTATGACGAGAACAGGAATGAAGGCAGTGACCTGGAATCTGAACAAATTGGTTCCGTATCCTACTATTTTGACCAGCACAGGCTGAAATTGCAGGCTGATGTCGCCAACATCCACAATCAGGATACAGACAGGGACGACATGCAGTACCGGATGCAGGTGCAACTTGTTTTCTAATTAGACGCTTGCATCGAACACATACTATGGTAACCTTCATCATGGTTGGGGGGGAGTTCACTCCCCCCCATTTTTTTAAACAACGTTATGTATAAAATTATATAATTAATAACTCCAGTGAGTAGTACAACAACCTGATGCGGAGGCTAACCATGCTGAGAAGATTGACAAAATCGTTTGTTTGCCTTATTGTGGCGCTGTTGTATGCGGCTGTTGCACAGGCGGGTGATGGCCTGGTGCTGATGGCGAGCACCATCGGCCCGGTGGATGCCGGAATCGTCCAGGTGCTCGAGGACGCTTTCGAAAAAGAGAGCGGCATCCGGGTGCGCCACGTGGGCGCAGGAACCGGCGAAGCCTTGAAGATTGCAAAGCAGGGCAGCGTCGACCTGGTTCTGGTGCATGCGAAGTCGCTGGAAGAGAAGTTCGTGCAGGAAGGTTTCGGCACCGAGCGGATTCCGTTCATGTACAATGATTATGTCATCGTCGGTCCGGCTGAAGACCCCGCGGGTATCAAGGGAATGAAGAGCGCGACCGAGGCGCTGAAGAAGATCGCCGAAAAGGGCGTCACATTCATTAGCCGCGGCGACAAGTCGGGCACCCACGTGGCCGAGACGGAACTGTGGGCCAAGACCGGCATCAAGCCGGCCGGAGCCTGGTACACCGTTTACGAGAAAGGCAGCGAAGGCAACGCGGCCACGCTCAAGTACACCGATACGAAGGCTGCATACACGGTTATAGATCGTGCAACCTATCTGTCTCTCAAGGACTCAGTCAAATTGGCCGTGCTGGTGGAAAACGATGAGGCACTGCTGAACTTCATCAGCCTGATCCCGGTCAGCCAGAAGAAGTTTGCGAACGCCAATTATGATGACGCCATGACTTTCGTGAAGTGGCTTACCGCCCCGGACAAGGGCCAGCAGATCGTGCAGGGGTTCGGCAAGGAAAAATACGGCGCGCCCATGTTTTTCCCCAACTCCGATCAGTGGAAGGCAGCGCAGGGCAAATAAAATCCCCCTCTGTCCCTGCCTAATGTGGGCGTAAGGAAATCCCTCTCAATCCCCCTTTGGGAAGGGGGAGGCATATAATCTTTCTTTTTTTGGGAAAGGGAGGCATCTTATCTTCCCCTTTTCAGGAAGCGAATCTTCCCCCCCTTTAGGAAAGGGGGGTAGGGGGGATTTCAAAAACAGCTGAAATGCAGTATTACAAATGCAATGTATGGATAAGGAAAGGAGAACCATCATGTTGAAGTTTGTTCGCAGTTTCGCGGTAACCTTTGCACTGCTGTTGGCCGCATCCGTCGCATTTGCGGCTCCCGTTCAGAAGACGCTCATTCTCGCCACCACCACGAGCACCCAGGATTCCGGTCTGCTGGACGAGCTGCTTCCTGTCTTTCAGAAAAACACCGGCTATTTCGTCAAGACCATTTCCGTCGGTTCAGGCCAGGCCATGAAGATGGGCGAGAAGGGTGAGGCTGATGTCCTCCTGGTCCACTCCCCCGACGCGGAGAAGAAGTTTATTGAGCAGGGCTTCGGTGTAAACCGCAAGCTGGTCATGCACAACGACTTCATCATTCTCGGCCCGGCCAGCGATCCGGCAAAGATCAAGGGTGAGAAGTCTTCCAAGGAAGCCCTGAAAAAGATCGCGGCAGCCAACGCGCTGTTCCTGTCCCGCGGCGACAACTCCGGCACCCACGCCCTCGAGAAAAAGCTGTGGAAGGCAACGGGCATGAATCCGGAAGGGCAGAAATGGTACCAGCAGACCGGCCTGGGCATGGGTCAGACGTTGAGCGTGGCAGCCGAAAAGAACGGTTACACCATAGCAGACCGCGGAACTTATCTTTCGCTCAAGAAAAACCTCGGTCTCGTCATCCTGGTTGAAGGGGATGCCTCCCTGTTGAACATTTACCATGTCATCCAGGTCAACCCGGCCAAGTGGCCCAAGGTGAACGCAGCCGGCGCGAAAGCCTTTTCCGACTTCATGGTGTCCAAAAAGACCCAGAAGACCATCAAGACTTACGGTGTCAAGAAATACGGCGCACCCCTGTTCTTCCCGGATGCCGGCAAGGACCCCAAATCGCTGGGGCTGTAAATGGACCTTATCCTTGAAGGACTCATCACGGCAATCAAGCTGCTGTGGGCGCTGGACCCAGAGGTCCTGGGCATAACCTGGCTGTCCCTCAAGGTGTCGGGAATCGCGACGCTCATCTCGGTGGGGTTAGGTGTCTCCACCGGGATGATCGTTGCGCTCACCCGGTTTCCCGGCAAGAAATTCGTCGTCAGCATCGTGAATACCGGCATGGGGCTCCCGCCGGTCGTCGTCGGTCTTTTCGTCACGGTGTTCCTCTGGAGAAACGGCCCGCTCGGCTTCCTCGACATCCTCTATACGCCGACAGCCATTATCATCGCCCAATCGGTGATCGCCACGCCGATTGTCATGGGCATTTCGATTGCCGCCCTGCAGAACCTGCCCAACAAGCTGCGCCTGCAGATCCTTTCCCTCGGTGCGACTCGCATGCAGATGGTCCTCATGCTGGTCCGGGAAGCCAGGCTGCCGCTCATGGCCGCGGTGATGGCCGGTTTCGGCGGCGTGATTTCGGAAGTCGGCGCCTCCATCATGGTGGGTGGCAACATCAAGGGATATTCGAGGGTCCTGACGACCGCAACGGTGATGGAGACGGGGAAGGGAGAGTTTGCCGTTGCCTTCGCCCTTTCCATAATTCTCCTGTTCCTTGTTTTCCTGGTCAATTACATTTTTACCTTAATCCAGCAGAGAGAGAGACCCCGGTAAGCATGACGGACAACATACTGACAATAGAAAATCTCAAAGTGGAATTCGGGGGGGTATCAGTACTTGACATCCCCTCCTTTTGCATCAAGGAAAAGGAGTTTATTTCACTCATCGGCCCCAACGGCAGCGGCAAGTCGACCCTGCTGCTGGCTTTGAGTCGCCTGCTCAAGCAGGTTGGCGGGCGCCTGTTCTTCAGGAGCGAGGAGATCGCATCTCGTGCTGATGCCCTCCGTTACCGGAGAAGGGTTTCCATGGTGTTCCAGGAACCCCTGCTCTTCGACACCACTGTCTACAGGAACGTCGCATCCGGTTTGAAGATCAGGGGCCTGGGAAGCCACGAGATCCGGGAGCGGGTGACGCGCTATCTTGCCTGCTTCAATATCGAGCACCTGGCCCACCGTTCCGCGCGGAAACTGTCGGGCGGTGAATCCCAGAGGGCGAGCCTTGCCCGGGCTTTTGCCATGGAGCCCGAGGTCATTTTCCTTGACGAGCCTTTTTCGGCCCTCGACCCTCCCACGCGCCACGCCCTTACCGATGACCTGGAAAAGATCGTCAGGGAAACCGGAATTACCACCCTCATGGTGACCCACGACCAGTCCGAGGCGCTGCGCATGTCGGACCGCATCGCGGTCATGCAGGACGGGAGGATCGTCCAAAGCGGCACACCTCTGGCCGTCATGAACAACCCGGTGAACGAGTTCGTCGCCAACTTCGTCGGCATGGACACCATCCTGGAAGGGAAGGTGCTGAAAAACGGCCAGGGATTCGTGACAGTTGCTGTCTTTGACAAAGAGATAGACGCATTGGGGACCGCCGAAACCGGAGACTGCCTCTATTGCTGCATCAGACCGGAAAACGTGACCATCGAACTCACCGACCCGGACGACCTCACGAGCGCCCGGAATGTCTTCCCGGCGGTCATCCGCGACATCTTTTCCGTAGGCCCGTTCCTGAAGGTGGTTCTGGACTGCGGGTTCAACCTCACCTCGTTCGTTACCCGCGAGGCATTCGCTGTGCTCGATCTCAAGGAAGGAATGAACGTCTTCGCTTCGTTCAAGGCCACTGCGGTCCATCTGATTCCATGCCGGAAATGACAGCGGTGATCCAGCTGGATTTAAGCAAGGAGCGGGTTAGTCACTGCTCCTTTTTTTGTGCGGGTTGGGAAAAATGGTGTCGCAGGGGAACTACAGGAGCGGGGTTGCGGTTGCCGCATTATCTTGACGCTCTGGCCGATTGTCTGGTACAACGGTAACCACCTGTTTTCCTCAGCGAAATATAGTTCCGTAATTGCGAATGGAGTCCTTTCGTATGCCAACTTTTGAAGAAGCCCGAAAAATAATTCTCGACAACGTCAGGCCGCTGGGCAAGGAACGGGTCGAGTTGCTCGAAGCGACCGGCCGCGTGCTTGCCGAGGACATCACCGCCCCGTGGGACATGCCGCTGTGGGACAACACTGCCATGGACGGCTATGCCGTCCGATCCGAGGACTGCGGCTCGCCGACCGTCCTCAAGCTGGCCGGATTCCTCCCCGCGGGCGGCAGCATGACCGAGGCACTGCAGCCCGGAACCGCTGTCAAGATCCTTACGGGCGCACCGATCCCTCCCGGAGCGGACGCTGTCGTCCAGGTGGAGGAAACCGAAGAGTCCGACGGCATGGTCTCGATCCGCATCCCGGTCAGGAAGAAAGACCACATTCGCTACAAGGGCGAGGATGTCAAGACCGGCGAAGTGATTTTGCCGGTCGGCACGGTCATCCGGCCCTCCGAGATCAGCATGCTGGCTTCTTTCGGCAAGGTGTTCGTGCCGGTATACCCCAAGGTGCGCGTCGCCGTTCTCTCCACCGGGGACGAGCTGGTGGAGCCGGGTGAAGCACTGGGCCCCGGCAAGATCATCAACAGCAACACTTTTGCTCTTGCAGCTTGCGTTCGCGGAGCAGGCGGCATCCCGATCATGCTGGGCATCGCCCGGGACAACCCGGACAGCCTGCGGGAAAAGCTGACGGAAGGGCTGAAGGCCGACGTTCTCATTACCTCGGCAGGTGTCTCGGCAGGTGACCGGGACTATGTCCGGGACATTCTGGACGAACTGGGGCTGCAGCAGCTGTTCTGGAAGGTGGACATCAAACCGGGGCGGCCCACCGCATTCGGACTCCACGGTGCTCTGCCGGTTTTTTCACTGCCGGGCAACCCGGTTTCCAGTCTTTTGACCTTCGAGGAATTCGTTCGTCCCGCCCTGTTGAAGATGATGGGCCACCAGCGGGTCCTGCGGCCGCTGGTGACGGCAATCCTGAAGGAAGGCGTGAAAAAAAAGCCGGGCCGGGTCAACTTCCTCCGGGTGGCGGTCGAGAACGACCACGGCCGGTTCCTCGCCTGGAGCCCGGGAAAGCAGGATACGGGCTATCTCAAGACCCTGCTTCTAGCCGACGGGATCGCCGTCATACCGGCAGAGCGCGGCGACCTGGCTGCCGGAGAGCAGGTGGAAGTCCACCTGCTGGATGACCATACGGCGTTGATGGAGGCGTGACACCACCCCCCGGCCCCCTCCTTAGCAAGGAGGGGGTGCAAACAGTTGTTTCTGCGGATTATTTCTGCAATTTGCCCTTTCCCCCTCCTTGCCAAGGAGGGGGCTCCCGAC